>NZ_CAWNZA010000003.1:0-237118 GCF_963878885.1 Pseudomonas sp. R9.37
GCCAACTCAATTCCCCCAGAGCGCCCAACTACCCAGACCCAAGAACCCGATAAAACCCACCTCAACCCCCACTAACACCGCGAAAAAATCCCCAGCAAATCAAGCTGCCAACCTCAGGCCTGCACAGACGCCACCTGCTTCCAATCCAGCGCAAACCGCGCCAGGTACTTACGCAAACGGTCCGCGTCATTCGGTTGCGCCTTGGCCTGACGCGACACGCCGAACAACCGGCGCCCCGCATCCGAGAGGCTGTCGGACTGCCGACACACCTCAATCACCGCCTTCAGTTGCACCTGATCAAACAGATCCAGCTCCGCTGGCAGCAAGGCTTGCCACTCAGCCTGCGGCGCAGACAACCCCCAGGCATAACGCAAACGCTGAATTTCCTCTTCAGCCTGCGCCTCATCAATACGCCCACTGTCCGCCAGCGTGGCCATGCGCGTGATCGAGGCCGACAACTCACGAAAGTTACCCAGCCAGGCGGCTTCGCTGGAGCAGGCAAACGCCAGGTAACGCCGCCGCGCCTCCAGGTTGAAACGCACGCGCCGGCCTTGCTCGCGGGCATGGCGCTCCAGTTCGAAATCGATATTGGGTTCGATATCCTCACGCCGGCCCGCAAGGCCCGGCAGGTCAAAGGTCCACAGGTTGATCCGCGCGTAAAGGTCTTCACGAAACAACCCTTGCGCCACCCGCTCGCGCAGGTCGCGGTGGGTGCCGGCGATGATCAGGAAGTCGCTGCCCACCTCTTGGTCGGCACCCAATGGGTAGAAGCGTTTTTCTTCGATGGCCTTGAGCAGCATCGCCTGCTCATCCAGACCCAGTTCGCCGATTTCATCGAGAAACAGCATGCCGCCATCCGCCGCGCGCAGCAGGCCGTCGCGGGCATTTTGGGCGCCGGTGAAAGCGCCCTTGATGTGACCGAACAATGCCGACATCGCGCCATCGCCGCGCAATGTCGCGCAGTTCACCTCAACAAAACGCCCCTGGAGTTGGTGGCGGCTGTGCTTGAGTGCGTAGATGCGCCGGGCGAGGAGTGACTTGCCGGCGCCGGTGGGGCCGATCAGCAGCATCGGCGCCTTGGAGCGCACGGCCACGCGTTCGATCTGCTCGATGGAGTGGTTGAAAGCGCTATTGCGCGTGGCGATGCCTGACTTGAGAAACGCCAAGCCCTCCAGGCGCTTGTGGGCAAAGCGCGACGCGATGCGGTCGTAGCGCGACAGGTCGAGGTCGATCAGCGTGTGCGTGCCGGTGGCGGGCGCGGTGTCGTCACGGCGGCGGGCCGGTGCGGTCTGGATCAAGCGCGCCGGCAGGTTGCGCGCCTCGGTCAGCAGGAACCAGCAAATCTGCGCCACGTGCGTGCCGGTGGTGATGTGGACCAGGTAGTCCTCGTGCTCGGTGTTAAAGGCATAGTCGGTGGTGAAATCGTGCAGCGCGGCATAGACCTCTTCGAAATCCCACGGGTTTTGCAGCGGCATCGCGTGCAGGCGCACCTCGGTGTGCGGGGAGATCTGCAGGATGTCGGCGCGCACCCGTTCGGCGAGGCTGACGTCGCGGGCATCGACGTCGTGGATCAGCTCCAGGCGATCAATCAGCACATCGGCCTGCTGGCACAGACCGACGCTGGGGCGCCAGTGGTTCCAGCGGTTGGCGCCTTTGCCGACGCGGTCCAGCTTTGACCCGATAAACCCGATGGCCACGGTGCGCTTGTGCTTCATGGCTAGACCAAAATATAAGTGACGATAAGCAAGGATATGAATTGGCAAAGATGCTTGCCATCGATTTTCAGCGTTTAAATTCCATATAGGATGAATATCTATACAAAACAATGAGATAAAGATTTTATCTGGGTTTCGTAAAAAGCTGGCACGCCCGCTGCTATAGCCTGTTCAACGCCGCGATGACGGCTTTCCAAAAAAAGAATCGAGATCATGCAAGAGAAAACCTACCAACTGCTGGAAGTGGCTAACGGCAAGCCGATCAAACTCTGGACCCAAGGCGTGCCGGTTGAGCCTGAAGCCCGCCAGCAATTGATGAACACCGCCAAGATGCCGTTTATCTTCAAGCACCTCGCGGTGATGCCGGATGTGCACCTGGGCAAGGGTTCGACCATCGGCAGCGTAATCCCCACGGTGGGCGCGATTATCCCGGCGGCGGTGGGCGTGGACATCGGCTGCGGGATGATTGCCGCGCGCACCACGCTGACCGCCAGCGATTTGCCCGACAACCTCCACGGGCTGCGTTGTGCCATCGAGGCCGCCGTGCCCCATGGTCGTACCCGCAGCCGTAAAGGGCGTGACAAAGGCGCCTGGGAGGACGTGCCGGCCCAGGCCGATCAGGTATGGGCGATGCTGCACCCCAGGTTCAAGGCAATTACCGATAAGTACCCGCAGCTTGAGCACAGCAACAACCGCCAGCATTTGGGCACGCTCGGCACGGGTAACCACTTTGTCGAGGTGTGCCTGGATGAAGTCAACCGTGTCTGGTTCATGTTGCACAGCGGTTCGCGCGGCGTGGGCAACGCCATCGGCAACCTGTTTATCCAGTTGGCGCAGGCGGACATGCGCCAGCACCTGGCCAATTTGCCGGACCGCGACCTGGCCTATTTCGAAGAGGGCAGCCAGCACTTCGATGACTACGTGCAAGCCGTGGGCTGGGCGCAGGATTTTGCCCGGCAGAACCGCGAATTGATGATGCGCGCGGTGGTTCAGGCCACGCGCCAGGTGATCAGCAAGCCGTTTGAGGTGGTGCTGGAAGGGGTGAACTGCCATCACAACTACGTGCAGAAAGAGCGGCACTTTGGTGAAGAGATCCTGGTGACGCGCAAAGGCGCGGTGTCGGCGAAAAAGGGCGAGCTGGGGATTATTCCGGGCTCCATGGGCGCAAAAAGTTTCATCGTGCGCGGCCTGGGCAACGAAGAGTCGTTCTGCTCGTGCAGCCACGGCGCCGGCCGCACCATGAGCCGCACCAAAGCGAAAAACACCTTCACGGTGGCCGACCAGATCCGCGCCACGGCCCACGTGGAGTGCCGCAAGGACGCCGATGTGATCGATGAAATTCCGATGGCCTACAAGGACATCGACGCCGTCATGCATGCCCAGCGCGAGCTGGTTGAAGTGCTGCACACCCTGCGTCAGGTGGTGTGCGTAAAAGGTTAAGAGGAGCACAACGATGGAAAGGGAAGAACGCCACCCACTCAGCGACGCCATGCGCGCGCGGGTGCTGGATGAGTTGGAACGCATAGAGCGCGAGCGCAACGTGAGCGTGCTGTATGCCTGTGAGTCGGGCAGTCGCGCCTGGGGGTTTGCGTCTACCGACAGCGATTACGACGTGCGCTTTGTCTACGTGGAAAAACCTGATTGGTTTATGCAGGTGGATGCGCCGCGAGATGTAATCGAGCGCCCGCTGGATGACGAGCTGGATGTCAGCGGATGGGAGCTGCGCAAGACCTTGGGGCTGTTGCGCAAGTCCAACCCTACGTTGCTGGAGTGGCTGGATTCGCCCCTGGTGTATCGCCAGGAAACTGAGGCGACGGCGCAATTGCGGGCCTTGGCCGAAACGTTCTACAGCCCGCCGGCGGCGCGTAATCACTACTTGTCGATGGCCAGGAAGAATTTTTGTGGTTACCTGCAAGGCGAGGAGGTGCGGTTCAAGAAGTACTTCTACGTGCTGAGGCCGTTGCTGGCAGTGCGTTGGATCGACCTGGGCCTGGGACGCCCGCCGATGACCTTCGCCGACTTGCTTGGCACGGTGGATGACCCGCAACTGCTCGACGAAGTGGCAACGTTGCTGGCCCTCAAGCGCAATGCCGGCGAGGCCGCTTATGGACCACGGCGCCCGGCGCTGCACGCATTTATCCAGCGCGAGCTGGAACGCGAAGTGCCGGTTTTGCCACGCACGCAGGCAGACGCAAAGCGCCTGGATCATTACCTTCGACACACGGTTAACCGCTACGCATAAGGACGAACATGAAACAGGACGTGATTGAACTCGACGGCGCCATTGGCGGTGGCCAGGTGTTGCGCAGTGGCTTGAGCCTGGCAATGGTGACCGGGCTGACGTTGCGCATCAAAAACATCCGCGCCAGGCGCAGTCGGCCAGGCTTGATGCGCCAACACCTGACCGCCGTGCTGGCCGCCGCCCACGTGTGTGGCGCCAAGGTGCAAGGGGCTGAGCTGGGCTCGCAGAGCCTGCTGTTCGAACCCGGGCCGATACAAGGCGGCGAGTACCGCTTTGCGATCGGCACGGCCGGCAGCTGCACCCTGGTGCTGCAGACGTTGCTACCGGCGCTGTTGCGCGCGCCAACCGCCAGCCGCGTGACGATCAGCGGCGGCACCCATAACCCGCTGGCGCCGCCGGTGGACTTTTTGCAGCGGGCCTGGCTGCCGCTGTTGCGGCGCATGGGCGCGCGCGTCGAATTGAACCTCATACGCCATGGTTTCGTCCCGGCAGGCGGCGGCGAAGTGGAGGCGTTTATCCAGCCATCGGACCTGCAGGCGTTGCAGCTGATGCAGCGCGGCAAGCTGCTGGAAAAACGCGCCATCGTCCTGAATGCCGGGCTGGCGGATCAGGTGAGTGAGCGTGAATTCAAGCGCGTCCGCCAGCGCCTGGGGTTTACCGAGGCGCAGCTGTTCCCGGTAGACATTGACCCGCAGCAAGGACCGGGCAATGTGCTGATGCTGGAATACGTCCACGCGCAGGTCACCGAAGTATTCAGTGCGTTCGGCATGACCACCGTGCGGGCCGAGGCCGTGGCCGATGAGGCCATCAACCAGGCGATGGAGTGGCAGGGCACCGACACCGCGGTGGGTGAGCACCTGGCGGATCAACTGCTGTTGCCGATGGCGTTGGCCGGCGGCGGACGTTTTACCACGCCACACATGAGCGAGCACTTGCACAGCAATATGACGGTAATTCAACGCTTCCTGCCGGTGGTGATCGAAAGCCGTGTGCGCGAGGAGGGCGGGTTGCTGGTCGAGTGTCGCAGGGTCTGATCTGCTAACCTGTGCGGGTCAAAACCGCCCTTAGCCTGTGGATGTTCATCATGAATACGTGCCCCGTTCAGCCACCCCTTGAACCGCAGTCCGTCTGCCACCCCATCACCAGCAGCGCGATTTTCATGGTCGCCACCCTGACGCCCGGCAATCTCGACACTGTGCGGGCCTGGTGCGGTGACATAGCCGGGCTGGTGCGTTCGGTCGGCAAGCGCGTACCGGCAGGCAACCTGACCTGCGTCTGCGGGTTTGGCTCGGATGCCTGGGACCGGCTGTTCGGCGCCCCGCGCCCGGCGGCGTTGCATCCATTTCGCGAGTTTGGTGTGCAAGGGCGCAAGGCCGTCTCGACCCCTGGCGACATCCTGCTGCACATCCGTGCCGAGCAGATGGACCTGTGCTTCGAGTTGGCGACCCAACTGATGGCGGCCCTGGGCGACAGCGTCCAGGTCGTGGATGAGGTCCAGGGTTTTCGCTACTTCGATATGCGCAGCATCATCGGCTTTGTCGATGGCACCGAGAACCCGGTGGGGCGCAAGGCGGTGGGTTTCACAATCGTCGGCGACGAAGACCGCGAATTCGAAGGTGGCAGCTACGTGCTGGTGCAGAAATACCTGCACAACATGGCGGCCTGGAACGACCTGACCGTGGAAGCGCAGGAGAAGGTGATCGGGCGCACCAAGCTGGCGGACATCGAACTGGATGAAGAGACCAAACCGAGCAACTCACACAGCGCGTTGACCGTTATCACCGACGAGCACGGTGAAGAAGTGAAGATCCTGCGCGACAACATGCCCTTTGGCCGCCCGGGCGCCGGTGAGTTCGGCACCTACTTTATCGGCTACGCGCGCTCGCCGAAGCCGCTGGAGCAGATGCTGGAAAACATGTTTGTCGGCCGCCCCGTGGGTAATTACGATCGCTTGCTGGACTTCAGCACGGCGGTCACCGGCGGCCTGTTTTTCGTGCCCTCGGCCGACCTGCTCGAAGCGTTGGCCGACCGCCAGCCTGGGGCTTAGCTCGGCACGGTTTAACTCAAAAAGCCGGTGCTGACCGCCACGATCAGGAAAATCCCCAGCAGCGCGCGGTAGATCACGAACGGCCAGGTGGAGAACCGCTCCAGAAACTTCATCAGGCCCCAGATGGCGAAGAATGCCGAGACGCTGGCGACCACCAGCCCAAAGATCAAGTGCGACCAGGCGTGGGCGGGCATGTCGGCGTGCAGCAGCACCCACAGTTCTTTCAAACCGGCGAGGGCGATGGCCGGCAGGCCCAGCAGGAAGGAAAAGCGCGCAGCTTCTTCACGCTTGAAGTTCAGGAACAGCGCGGCGGTGAGTGTCGAACCGGAGCGCGACACTCCAGGAATCAGCGCGCCAATCTGCGCGATACCGACAATCAGCGCATCGCGCAGACGCATTTCGCTCATCTCACGGGTGTGGCGCGCGCGCACTTCGGCCACTGCCAGCAATACCGCCATCACCACGCAGGCAATCCCGATCACCATCAGGCCGCGTAGCGGCGAGTTGCAGGTATTCAAGGTCGAAGACAGCGCCAGGCCGGCAATCCCAATCGGGATAGTGGCCAACACAATCGCCACGGCCAGTTTGAACCACCGGTCGTTGTAGTCGCCGCGGCGCACCGCACTGATGCTGCCGGTGGTCACCTGGCGCACGTCACGCCAGAAATAACTGACCACCGCCGCCAGCGCCGCCAACTGCATGGCCGCGGAAAACGCCGAGCCCGGGTCTTGCCAGCCGAGCAGGGCGGGCACCACTCGCATATGGGCTGTGGACGACACCGGCAACAGCTCGGTAATGCCCTGGATTACGCCCAGGATGAAGATCTGCAGGTAGTCCAGGGAGGCAAAGCCCACATCCAGGCCGGCGGAACAGACGTTTGTCAAAATACGTGTCCTTGAAAAAAGGGGCTTTTGAAGAATCAGTGGGCGAAGTTTATTCTAAATGTTTCAGGATATTGGACGCGGAAAAGCAAATTCGCAATCGGTTCAGCAAACAGAAAGGTTATGCAATGTATTGGCGTGTGTATCACTTTTGTGAACAATGGGGCCTTGCGTATTTTCACCGAGAGCCCAATGCCTGAAACCACCGTCGAATTGATCCAGACCGGCCCCGATGCGTCTGAGCTGATCCGTAATCTTTACCAGTACTATGCCTATGAGTCGTCAGACTGGGAGCAGGAAGATGTGGAGTCGGATGGCCGTTTCTACATCCATGACGAACACCTGACCCGCTACTGGCAAGACCCGCAATGGAGCGCCAACCTGCTGCTGGTGGATGGCTACATCGCCGGTTTCCTGCTGATCGAAGGCAGCGAACTGCCGGGCATCGACGCGCTGGAACTGGCCGACCTGTTCATCCTCAAGCGCTACCGCCGCAAGGGCATTGGCCGCGCTATCGCCACCCAAGTGCTGCGCAGTGGCGAGGCCAATTGGCTGGTGCGGTTCTACGATCAGGATGAAGTGTCGCAGGCGTTCTGGCGCGCGGTGCTCGATGACCTGCCGCGCCCGGTGCAGATGCTTGAGCTGGATGACGATCCGCAGTTGGTCAGTTACTTGATTACGCGGGCCGCGCTGCATTAAACACGATGTTGAACTTAGCCGGGCACGGCCGCACTTGAACTCGTCGGCCGGTTTCGCCCTGAATGGCACACGCCCAAGGGCGTCGCATCTGTCTATTCGCAGTGCGTTTTGCCTGAATATCCGAAGGGCACGGTGACCAGCCCTGACCGGGATACGGGTAAAAAACCTAAAAGCCAAGCCCTGGTCAGTGCCGCTAGGCACCCGCGTTGAACAACACTTGCTGCATCGCTTGCGGCGGCTGCCCGAATGCGCGCAGAAACGCCTGGCGCATGCGCTCGCGGTCACCGAAGCCGGTTTCGCGGGCCACCACTTCGACCGGGTGACGGCTGGTTTCCATCATTGCCCGGGCAGCTTCCACCCGCAGCGACTCGATGGCCTTGGCCGGCGTTTGCCCGGTTTCTTCGCGGAATACTCGGCTGAATTGACGTGGGCTCAGCCGGGCCACCTCGGCCAAGGCTTCCACCGACAGGTCGTGGGTCAGGTTTTCGCGCGCGTAGGCCAGGGCCAGTTGCACGCGGTCGGATTTGGGGTCCAGTTCCAGCAACGCCGACAATTGCGATTGCTCACTGCCGCGGCGCTGGGCAATCACCAGCTTGCGGGCGATACGCCGGGCGAGGTCGCTGCCCAGGTCGGCTTCCACCATGGCCAACGCCAGGTCGACTCCGGCGCTCATGCCGGCGCCGGTCCAGACCTGGCCGTCAACCACGAACAGTTTGTCTTCTTCGAGCTGAATATCCGGGTAGCGCTTGCGAAACGCCGGCGCGTGGATCCAGTGGGTGGTGGTGCGCTTGCCTTCGAGCAAGCCGGCTTCGGCCAGCACAAAAATGCCCATGCACAGCGAGGCCACGCGCCGCGACTGCGCAGAGGCGGCTTTGACCAATTCCAGCAGGTTGGCCTCGGGCAGGCGAAATTCCAGGTAGCCGCTGACGATCAGCGTGTCATAACCCTGTGGCCGAA
Organism: Pseudomonas sp. R9.37; assembly: GCF_963878885.1. Classification (NCBI taxonomy): domain Bacteria; kingdom Pseudomonadati; phylum Pseudomonadota; class Gammaproteobacteria; order Pseudomonadales; family Pseudomonadaceae; genus Pseudomonas; species Pseudomonas sp. R9.37. The sequence goes on from NZ_CAWNZA010000003.1 coordinate 8,542, forward strand.
TCGGGCTGGTATTCACCGAAAAGCCCTGGGAGGTCATGACGGCGCCGCCGCTCTCCGAGACCAGATGAAACTCATAAGCCGGTTCACCGCGCAGCAGGTTCGCGCACTCGAACACCGAACCCAGGCTGAGGCTCAGGGACTGGAAATTCGGGTAAACCATCAGCGCAACGCTGTGCATCGTCATTCTCCAAAGGGCGCGGGAGAGGGGATTGTCGGCGGGTGCCAGGCAAACGGCAACCGACTTTGTGCCATGTCCGAAATCCTTGCGGATATGACATTGTTGAAGTTTTTTTCGACGCCTAACATCCCCTCAACGAACTAGACGACTGGTCTAATCGGGACGGGATAAATAATGACTAACGCGACTAACAGTACAAGGCAGACCATTCTGGATACGGCGCAATTGATTGTGAGCCGCAAAGGATTTTCTGCGGTGGGGTTGAACGAAATACTTCAAGCCGCCGATGTACCCAAAGGTTCGTTTTATCACTACTTCCATTCCAAAGATGCATTCGGCGTGGTCTTGCTCGACACCTATTTCGACCAATACCTCAAAGGCATGGAGCAACTGTTCCAGCAACCCGGACTGTCCTGGGCCGCCAGGTTGATGCGCTATTGGCACACCTGGATCGACAACCAGACCGGCTGCACCGCCGCGGGCAAATGCCTTGCCGTCAAACTCGGTGCCGAGGTGTCAGACCTTTCAGAGCCAATGCGTTTGTCCCTGCAGCGCGGCACCACTCGCACCATCGCCTTGCTGGCCGAGGCCTTGCAGCACGGCATCCAGGACGGCTCGCTGGCGGTTCGGCAACACCCCGACAGCCTGGCTCGGCGCTTGTATGCGCTGTGGTTGGGGACCAGCGTCATGAGCAAGATCACCCGAACATCCGCGCCTTTTGACGAGGCGCTGCTGCTGACCCGACAGTTATTGGGCTGCCCTGAACTGCTGATGCATACACCTACTGAAACCATCGATCGAGGCACTGGAAAATGAAAGTATTAATGGTACTGACCTCTCACGACCAGCTTGGCAATACCGGTCGTAAAACCGGCTTCTGGCTCGAAGAATTTGCGGCGCCCTATTACACCTTCAAAGACGCCGGTGCCGAACTGGTACTGGCATCCCCGGCCGGCGGCCAACCACCGCTGGACCCGGTCAGCGATCAGCCGGATGCACAGACCGAGCAAACCCGTCGTTTCGCTGGCGACCCGGCAGCCCAACAGGCCCTGGCCAACACCGTCAAGCTGGACACGGTCAACGCCGACGACTTCGATACCGTGTTCTACCCAGGCGGTCATGGCCCGTTGTGGGACTTGGCCGAATCGCAAACGTCGATCGCACTGATCGAGGCCTTTGAGCGTGCCGGCAAGCCGATCGGTTTTGTCTGCCACGCGCCGGGCGCTCTGCGTCATGTCAAGGCCGTGAATGGCGAGCCGCTGGTCAAGGGCCGTCGCGTTACCGGCTTCTCCAATGCTGAAGAAGCTGCGGTTGGCCTCACCGATGTGGTGCCGTTCCTGATTGAAGATGATTTCAAGGCGCTCGGCGGCCACTATGAAAAGGGCGCTGACTGGCAGTCTTTTGTGCTCGAAGACGGCTTGCTGGTGACCGGGCAGAATCCTGCCAGTTCCAGTGCCGTGGCCAAGGCCCTGCTCAAACTCACCGCCTGAATTAATCACACACTTTATTGATTGGCGGCTCCTTGGAGCCGCCAATGCTTTTGCTCGCCCTGAATTTGGAAGTTTCACATGACTCATCATTTAAATACCCCGGTAAAACTGGGTCATCACACGCTCAATAACCGTGTTGTCTTGCCGCCTCTGACGCGTCAACGCAGCGCGCAACCCGGCAATATCGCCACCGACCTGATGGCCGAGTATTACCGCCAGCGCGCCACGGCCGGTTTCATGGTCAGCGAAGGCACGCAGATCGAACCGCGCGGCCAGGGTTACGCCTGGACGCCGGGTATCTACAGCCCGGCGCAAATCGACGGCTGGCGCAAAGTCACCGACGCCGTGCATGCCGAAGGCGGCGTGATCTTCGCCCAGCTGTGGCATGTGGGGCGTGTGTCCCATAATGCGCTGCAACCGGAGGGCGCCGCACCGGTCGCGCCGTCGGCCATTGCGGCGGAACAGGCGAAAGCCTTTATCGAAACCGGGCCTGGCGTCGGCGAGCTGATGCAGCCGCCCGTGCCGCGTGCCTTGAGCAGGCTGGAAATTGAAGAGTTGGTAGGGCACTACGCACAGGCGGCGCGTAATGCGCTGGACGCCGGTTTTGACGGGGTGGAAATCCACGCCGCGAATGGTTACCTGGTCAACCAGTTCATCTCCGCCCACGCCAACCAGCGTGACGATGAATACGGTGGTTCGCTGCACAATCGCCTGCGCTTTCTGCGCGAGATCGTCGAAGCCGTGACCGCCGTGGTCGGCCCGCAACGCCTGGGTGTGCGTTTTTCTCCGTTGTTCAGCGGCACGGACCAGGACCGCGTGTACATCGGCCTGGTCGAGGAAGATCCGCATCACACCTACATTGAGGCGATCAAGGTGCTCGAGGCATCGGGCATTGCCTATGTGTCTATCGCCGAGGCTGACTGGGACAACGCTCCCGACCTGCCCGAAACTTTCCGTCAGGCGGTGCGCAGCACGTTCAGCGGGCGCATCATCTACGCCGGTCGCTATACCGCTGAGCGCGGGGCAACACTGGTGGAGGCGGGGCTGGCAGACTTGATTGCCTTCGGCCGTCCGTTCATTGCCAACCCGGACCTGCCGCAGCGACTGTTCAACGGCTGGCCGCTGAACCCGCTGCGGGCGCAGGGCATGTACGGCGGCTCGGAACAGGGCTACACCGACTACCCGGCGTTCGCCGAGTAACCATTCGATGCCCCGGCACAGCTGCGTTGTCGGGGCCGTCGAGCAATAGCACGGCGGCGAAGGCGGCGGGGCAGGCAACAACAGGGTGACCCTGCCGCCGCCATCGCAGCCTTGCTGGCTCTACAGCTGCCACCGTTGATCTTCAGCAGGGCAGATGAGCGTCATTCCACGCGCAACACGATCTTGCCAATGTGATCGCCGCCTTCCATCCGCGCATGGGCCTGGGCGGCGTCGGTGTATTCGTACACCTTGTCGATCATCGGCAGGCAGCGTCCGGCGGACAGCACCGGCCACACGTATTCGCGCAGTTGTTCGGCAATGGCAGCCTTTTCGTCCTTGGTGCGTGCGCGCAGCAAGGAGCCGGTGATGACTGCGCGCTTGCCGAGGATGGTCAGCAGGTCGACGTCATTGGCCTTGCCGCCGCCGAGGAAGCCCAGCATCACCAGGTGCCCGTCCATGGCCAGGGACTTGAGGTTATTGTTCAGGTACGAGGCGCCCATGATGTCGAGGATCACATTCACGCCCTTGTTGTCGGTCTTCTGCGCGATGACCTCGGCGAAGTCCTGCTCGCGGTAGTTGATCGGCTCGGCGCCCAGCTTGGCGATCGCCGCACATTTGTCGGCGCTGCCGGCGGTGGCGAACGCCTGGATACCGTACTCGCGGCACAGCATCAAAGCGGTGGTGCCGATGCCGCTGGTGCCGCCGTGGATCAGCACGCGCTGGCCGGTATGAGCGTCACCCAGGCCAAACAGGTTGGCCCAGACGGTGAAAAAGGTTTCCGGCACGGCGGCGGCTTGAATCCAGTCCATGCCATCCGGAATCGGCAAGGCCTGGCTGGCAGGCACTGCACAAAATTGTGCATACCCACCGCCGTTGGTCAGGGCACACACCTTGTCACCCAGCGCGTACTCGCTGACACCTTCGCCCAATGCAACCACTTCGCCGGCCACTTCCAAACCTGGAATGGGGCTCATGCCGGGCTTCATCGGGTATTTGCCGGCGCGTTGCAACGCATCCGGGCGGTTGACGCCGGCTGCGTGCACGCGAATCAGGATTTCACCGGGACCTGCCACCGGCACATCGGCCCGGCGTGGTTGCAGGACCTCGGGGCCGCCAGGGGCGGTGATTTCGATCAGGGTCATTTCTTTTGGCAGTGACATGTGCGATTACCTGCAGCGATGAGCGTATGGGTTGGGACCGCGTCGGGCAGTCGCCGGTTCAGCCGCATCATACCGAGGGTCAGCGCCGGTCGAAAAAAAAGCCGGGCAAGCCCGGCAAAATAAGGAGAGGGTGATTCACTCGCTTCAGCGATTGAGGAACGCCAACAAGTCTTCGTTCAACTGCTGGGTGTGGGTGGCGGCAAAACCGTGCGGCGCATCCTTGTACACCTTCAGTTGCGCGCCCTTGATCATCTCGGCCGCGACTTTGCCGGTGGTTTCGAACGGCACGATCTGGTCGCCGTCACCGTGGATCACCAGGGTTGGCACCTCGATCTTGGCCATGTCAGGGCGGAAGTCGGTCTCGGAGAACACGGTGACACAATCCACGGTCGATTTAAGCGACGCCAGCAGCGCGACCTGCAAGGTCTGCGTCAGCACGCCCTGGGAGACTTGCTGGCCCTTGTTGATGCCATAGAACGAGACATTGAAGTCGCTGATAAATTGCGCGCGATCCTTCAGCAGCCCGGCCTTGATGCCATCGAACACTGCGGTAGGCACGCCCTGCGGGTAATCCGGTTTTTGGCCGAAGATCGGCGTGACGGCGCCCAGCAGCACGAGGCCGGCCAAACGCGAGTTGCCGTGGCGAGCGATGTAGCGCGCCACATCGCCGCCGCCCATCGAGAAGCCCACCAGGGTCACGTCTTTAAGGTCCAGGTGTTCGATCAGTTGGGCGATATCGTCGGCGAAGGTGTCGTAGTCGTTACCGGTCCACGGTTGGTCCGAGCGGCCAAAACCCCGGCGGTCGAAGGCGATGGTGCGAAAGCCACGGCTGCTCAGGTATTCCATCTGGTATTCCCACATGTCGGCATCCAGTGGCCAGCCGTGGCTGAACAGCACGGGCTTACCGCTGCCCCAGTCCTTGAAATAGATCTGGGTACCGTCTTTGGTAACGAATGTGCTCATGGAAAACTCCTTGGGGGTCAGGGGGCAAATGCTAAATCTCACTATCGCGTTAAACCGGCCCAGGGGCTTGTACGGATGTGCTCGGTTGAACGCTTGCGCGTCTGCGTTGGTCCACTGACCTCTACCGTCAGTTCAACAGGTGAACCAAATGGCCAAGACTTACAGCTACGCCGCTCGGGATTCCAGGGATGCACTCAAGCCTTTTACCTTCGAGCGCCGCGCGCCGGGGGCGGACGACGTTCAGATCGATATTCTCTATTGCGGCGTGTGCCACTCCGACCTGCACACCGTGCGTAACGAATGGCACAACACCTTGTACCCGTCGGTGCCCGGCCACGAAATCGTCGGCCGCGTCACGGCAGTCGGTGCCAACGTGAAAAAATTCAAGGTCGGTGACCTGGCCGGTGTCGGTTGTATGGTCGACAGCTGCCAGCACTGCGCATCCTGCGCCGAGGGCGAGGAGCAATACTGCGAGAACGGGTTTACCGGCACCTACAACGGCCCGGTGTTCGGCGGCGAAAATACCTTTGGCGGCTACTCGGACAATATCGTGGTCAAGGAGAAGTTCGTGCTGCGCATCTCCCACGATGATGCGAACCTGGCGGCCGTGGCGCCGCTGCTGTGCGCCGGCATCACCACTTACTCGCCGCTGCACCACTGGAAGGTGGGGCCCGGCAAAAAAGTCGGGGTCGTCGGCCTCGGCGGGCTAGGGCATATGGCGGTGAAGATCGCGCATGCCATGGGCGCGCATGTCACGCTGTTCACCACCTCGCCGAACAAGCGCGAAGACGGCCTGCGCCTGGGTGCCGATCAAGTGGTGGTGTCGAAGGACCCGGACGAGATGGCCAAGGTCGTCAACAGCCTGGACTTCATCCTCAACACCGTTGCCGCGCCCCACGACCTCGATGCGTTCCTCAACCTGCTCAAGCGCGATGGCACCATGACGCTGGTCGGCGCCCCCGACAGCCCGCATCCATCGCCGACGGTGTTCAACCTGATCTTCAAACGCCGCAGCCTGGCCGGTTCGTTGATTGGCGGTATCCAGGAAACCCAGGACATGCTGGACTTCTGCGCCAAGCACAAGATTGTCTCGGACATCGAGATGATCGACATCCAGGGCATCAACGAGGCGTACGAGCGGATGCTCAAGGGCGACGTGAAGTATCGCTTCGTGATTGATATGGAGAGCTTGAAGAAGGAAAGTCACGCGGCTTAAAACGCTGCAGACCTGCTGTGGGAGCCGTTAAGCCGACAAATGCTCGTAGAGAATCGTCGCACCCACCAGCATCAACACCACGCCGCCGACCATTTCGGCGCGCTTGCCCACCACCGTGCCCAGCACCCGACCGAGCATCATGCCGATGGTTACCATGGTCATGGTCGCCAGGCCGATGGCTGCCGACGCCACCAGAATATTCACATCAATGAAGGCCAGGCCCACCCCGACGGCCATCGCATCAATGCTGGTCGCAAAGGCGGTGAGGGCCAGGATCATGAAGGAATGCTGGGTAGGCTTTTGCGCCTCCTCATCGTCCGCCTTGAGCCCGTTATAGATCATGTGCAAGCCCAGCGCGACCAACAGGGTAAAGGCGATCCAGTGATCCCAGTCCTGCACCCAACGCGTGGCCGCATGGCCGATGGCCCAGCCGATCATCGGCGTAATGGCTTCGATCACACCAAAGATCAGGCCGGCGCGCAGTGCTTCGACCAGACGCGGTTTGTGCAGGCTGGAGCCTTTGCCGATGGCCGCCGCAAAGGCGTCCGTGGACATGGCCAGGGCGAGAAAAATCAGAGAAATGGGGTTCACGGTGAGGCTTCCAGTCGGGCTGTATGAGTCAACGACACAACCACACGCCCGACTTTAGGCATGGATGTGTCGCTGGTCTCACCAACCTCAACGGTGTTCGTACCACGGCAGGTTGCCGAATATGTTGATACGAACGCTTCTGAGCGGGTCAGAAGCCGGTTACTCCCCAACGAAGGGGCGCATCATAGACAGCCCAATATGAAAATTGCGTCAACGCCCTTCAAATACCGGTGGACGGCGCTCGGCGAACGCCGCCAGCCCTTCACCGAAATCAGCACTGGCGCACGCCTGGCGGCGCAGTTCGGCGATGTGCTCCATGGCTTGCACGGGCATCGGCTGCAGGTCTTCGAGGATGCGCAGTTGTTCCTTGACCGCCTGAATCGCCAGCGGCGCCTTGGCCGCAATGCCCTGGGCGTATTCCAGGGCGGTGGCCTCGAGGGCATCGGTAGGCACCAGCCGGTTGATCACGCCAAAGCGCTCGGCCCGTTGGGCGTCGAGTTTTTGCGCGCAGAAGAACATTTCCTTGAGCACATGAATCGGCAGGTTATTGAAGAACCGCAACAGGCCGCTGGTGGTGTAGGGCAGGCCGATGTTGGCCGGGGTCATGGCGAAGCTGGCGCTGGGGTCCGCCACCACCAGGTCGCAGCTCATGGCCAGGTCCACGGCGCCGCCCCAGGCCGAGCCCGAGATCAGTGCGATGACCACGCCAGGGTAGGCGCGGATACGCCGCAGTACTTGCTCCAGCGGTTTGCCGTAGGCGACGGGGTCGCGGTCACGTGCCACTTCGCCGATATCGTGGCCGGCGCTCCATACGCTTTGGCCGACGTCGGCGCCGAGGATCACCACGCCGACGCGCTGGGCGGCGAGGGCGACCAGGCTTTCGTCCAGGCTGTCGAGCAGCTGCGCGCTCAGGGCATTGCGCTGGCTGGGGTTGCTGAAGGTCAAGCGCGCAATGCGCGTGTCGATGAGCTTGAGTGACACAGTGGCAGTCATGGTGCAGTTCCTGTTGAACGGTCGGGTGGAGTGGCCTGCAACAGCACGTTGGCCTGCAGCAAGGTTTGCACCGAGGCCGGATCAAAGCCGGCTTCGAGCAACACCTCGACGCTGTGTTCGCCTAACAACGGCGGTGGCCGCTGCGCGCCGGCCTGTGCGGCCTCGGTGAACACCGGCGTCACCACCTGGCGTAATGCGCCCAGAGTGGGATGGTCCAGGGTTTGGGTCAACCGGCTGTGCAGCACCTGTGGGTCGGCGAACACTTCGTCAAGGGTGTTGATGGGGCCGGCGGGCAAGCCGGCGGCGGTGAAACGCTCGGTCCAGTCGCGTTTGCCGCGGGTTTTCAAGCGGCTCTCCAGCAGCGCTTTCAACGCATCGCGGTGCTCCACGCGCGCTTCGTTGCTGGCAAAACGCGGGTCGTCCGGCAGCTCGGGCAGGTCCAGCAGCACACACAGCTTGCTCCACATGGCCGAGGTGATCGGCGCCAGGTTCAACGGGCCGTCCAGGGTCTGGAACACGCCGTATGGCGCGATCACCGCGTGGGCATTGCCGGTGCGCCGTGGGACATCGCCCAGGCTCAGGTAGCGCTGGCCGTGCACGCTGAGCAAACCCATCAGGCTGGCAAGCAGCGAGGTGTGTACGTGTTGGCCACGACCGCTGCGTTCGCGCTCCAGCAGCGCAGCGAGGATGGCGGTCACCAGCCACATGCCCGACGTCAGGTCGCCGATGGCGGTGCCGGTACGGGTAGGGTCGCCGTCGCTGAAACCGGTGAGGCTCATCAGCCCGGAGTAGCCTTGGGCGATCTGATCGAAGCCCGGCCAGCTGCTCATCGGGCCGTCACTGCCAAAGGCGTTGATGCTGCCCAGAATCAGCCGTGGGTTGCGGGCGCTGAGCACCTCGAAACCCAGGCCCATGCTCTGCAGGGTGCCGGGTTTGAAATTCTCGATCACCACGTCGGCGCCGTCGATCAATTGCTGGATCGTGTCCAGGCCGCGGGGGTTGCGAAAGTCTACGCACAGCCCGCGTTTGTTGCGGTTGCACGACAGGTAGTACGTGCTCACGCCACGGTCGAACGGGCCCCAGGTGCGGCTCATGTCGCCGGCGGGGCCGGGTTCGACCTTGATCACGTCGGCGCCCAGGTCGGCCAGCACCATGCTGCAGAACGGGCCGGACAACGCGCGGCTGAGGTCAATGATCTTGATGCCTTGTAACGCTTGCATGGGCGTCTCCAAATAGGGTTACTGCGGCAGGGTCTGGTGGCGGGTTTCAACCGCAAACGGCAGGATCAGCACGCCCAGCACGAAGGCGGCGGCGGTCCAGGCAATGGGTACGCCGATAGAGCCGTACGCATGGATGGCCGCGGCCAGCAGGAAGTTGACCCCGGCACCGATAAAGCGCCCCACCGAGGCATTGAACGCAAAGGCTGTGGCGCGGATGCGGGTTGGGTATTGCTCGGGCAACCACAGGGAAAAGATCGCGAAGTTGCCGCCGAAGAACCCGAGGAACACCAGCGAAATCATGAATAGATGCAAGCCGTCGTCGAGGTAGAACACCCAGCCGAACGCAAACACGATGGCCGCCGCCATGCCGGTAAAGTACAGGCCCAAGGCGTTGCGTCGGCCCACGCGTTCCGCCAGCCATGGCGCCACCAGGCAGCCCAGAATCGTGCTCAGCGACAACACCGCCGCGCCGATGGACGCCAGGTGCACGGCGCCGACGTGATCGATACCGGCGCGGGTGGCCAGGGTGACCACGGCGGTGGCTTCGTACACCGAACCGGCCCACAGGCCGACAATCGCCACGCCGACCAGCGCTGAACTGGTCAAGGTGCGGCGGCGAAAGGCGGGCGCAAAGATTTCCCACCAGGGCGTGCGCGGGGCGGCCTTGACGATGTGGCGCTGCGGTTCCTTGACCTTCAAGGCGGTGTAGATCGCGACCACCGCCGGGAACAACCCGCACAGGAACATCACGCGCCAGCCATAGGCGGCGCCGACGGTGTAGTTGAGCAACGCGGCGATGAAGAAGCCCAGGTAATAGCCGGTTTGCAGGTAACCGGCGCCCATCTTGCGGCGGTCCTCGGGCCAGCTCTCGGCCACGTAGGTGCCTGCCAGCGCCCATTCACCGCCCACACCGATCCCTGCGATCAAGCGGAAAATCGCCAGTTGCCAGAGGTTGTCGGAAAACGCCGCCGCGCCGGTAAACAGCGAATACACCAGAATGCTCGCTGCCAGCACCTTGACCCGGCCGAAGCGGTCGGCCAGCGGTCCCCAGATGAACGACAAGCCCCAACCGACCAGAAACAGCCCGAACATGATCGAGCCGTACATGGCGATATTCGCGGCAGTGGGGGCCAGGCCCGAGCGCGGCAGCAGTTCGGTAAGGGCGGGGATCAGCACCAGGGCGAAGATGACGGAGTCCACGCCGTCCAGGACCCAGCCGAGGTACACCGCCCAGAAGCCGCGAATCTGCTCGCGGGACAACGGTGTTTTGTAGGGTTTTACCCGCATCGCCGACGCGGTTAACGTTTTGGACATGACGACCTCCCATGGCCCTGAGCGGGCCTTTTTGTTGTGAGGTCAATCTAGGCTTGAGGGTCATAAGCAACAAATATGAAATTCCTTTGGTGACATCGGATTTTTATATAGAGTCGAGGCTTTCCGGGAGGCTCCCATGGACCTGCGCCAGTTGCGGTACTTCGTCAAAGTGGTCGAGTGCGCCAACATCACCCGCGCCAGCGAGGCGTTGCACATCGCCCAACCGGCGATCAGCCAGCAGATGCGCAACCTGGAGCAGGACATGGGCATGCAATTGCTGGAACGCAGCGCCCAAGGCGTGGTGCCCACCGCCGCCGGCCAGACCTTGTACCGACACGCCGTCGACCTGTTGCGCCAGGCCGATGCTACCCATGAACTGTTGCGCCAGGACGCCGAGTACCCGCAGGGCAAGGTCTCGGTGGGCATGCCCTCGAGCACTGCGCGGATGCTCGCGATGCCGCTGGCACGCACGATTCGCAGCCGTTATCCGGGGATCAAACTGGAGCTGATCGACGCGCCAAGCGCCGACCTCGCAGGTTTGATCACCGTGGGGCGCGTGGCGCTGGCGGTCGAAGTTGATGGCGTGCCGACACGCGGCGTGGTGTCCCAGCGGTTATTCAGTGAAACCCTGTACCTGGTGGCATGGCCGGAATTTGAATTGCCGCAGACGTCGGTGAGCCTGCAGCACCTGGCGCAGATGCCGTTGGTGTTGCCTTGCGTGCCCAACACCATTCGCAGCCGCGTAGAGTCCGCCATGCAGGAAGCCGGGCTGCCATTCGCCGTGGAGTTTGAAGCCAATTCCACTGATCTATTGTTCTCGGCGGTACGGGCGCGGCTTGGGGTAACCATCCTGCCGTGGGCGGCGGCGCACGTGGAGTTGGCGCAACAGTCGCTTAAGCTGGCGAGCATCGATCACCGCTTGTTCAGCCGCGAACTGTCGTTGTGCTGGCCGGATACGGCGGTGCACAGCAATGCCGTGCAGAAAGTCAAAGAGACGATTCTGGAATTGTTCGAAGCGTTTGAGCAGCAACAGGGCTGGGCGGCGGCCAGCTGATTGCGAACCGGCCGCCACTGCCCCTTGGATCACTTGGGTTTTTGGGTGTCGAGTGCCGTTGCAATCACGCTGCCCATGGGCGTCGGTTTGGGCGACTGACGGTGCAGCACGGCATTTACCGCCCACTCTTCTAGGCGTACGCGGTCACGCTGGAACACCATCATGTGAGTCGAGCCGCCGAACTCGAAGTGACCGATTTCGGTGCCGCGTGTGATCTTCACCGGCGTGCTGCCTTCGTCGACGATAAACCCCGGTTCGATGATGCAGGTCGACACTTCAACCATGCCAATGCAGATCAGCGCCACGTACCCGCAGGTGGGGTGTTCGAAGATGAAAATGGCGCGCGCAGCCACATGGCCCAGGTAGGGCTGCGACTCGGTGCCTTCCCACGTGCCCGGGCCTTCTTTCTGCGCCGGGCGTTGGGCGAAGTAGGTGCCAGGTTGCACCCACGAACGCAGCAGCGTGCCGTCCAGCGGCGCGTTCCAGCGGTGGTAGTGGGTGGCGGAAAGGAAACCCTGATACAGCTGCCCACCTTCAAAGTGCCTGGCCCAGTCACGTTGGCCGGCGAACAAGTCCAGCAGTGAGTAGTTGACGTCCTTGATCCAGAAGTCGCTTTCGAAGGCGATGTTGTTCTGGTACGCCCACGGGGTGGTTTCGCAGCCGATATCGACCTGCGTCTGCGCGTTGCCCTGGAACGGTCGGGCGCCGGGCACGAACTTGCGGATGAAAAACGCGTTCCAGGAATCGTAGCCGTAGCCGGGCTTTTTCGGGTCGCATTCCATCTGGTCCCATACACCGGCTGCCCAGGCGGCCTTGGAGATCCACGAGCCGGGTTTTTCCGGGTTGTTGATGTCGAGTTTGTCCAGGGATTGCGGGCTTTTGAGGTAGGCGTTCCAGGTGTTGAGCACGTTCTTGAATTGCTCATTGAAGGTGGTGTCATGGAACAGCGCAACGCCGGCTTCGGTGGCCATGGAAATCGCCAGGAAGGCATTCATGGGCGTGCCGACCTGGGCGGTGTCGTTGAACGAGGACGAGGTGGTGACAATTTCGTTGAGGATCTCGAAAAAACTGTCGTAGTCCTTGATCCACACGACGTCGCCGTCCTGGGTCTTGATCTGGTCGCGAGTGTGCGGCGGCAGGGTCAGCACGAACGCGTTGGACTGCTCGATCAACGACATGACCCACATGCGGTACACGCTGTGGGTGGTCACCCAGTGTTTGAATTCCACCAGTTGCGGCTGCATCGGCGCGAGGGTGCCAGCCTTTTTCATGGCGTCGATGTAGTCGCGCAGCGGCACCAGGAAGTTGGCGGTGGCCCACACGCGGTTGGGCACCCAGAAGCCCATTTGCACGGGGCCGGCGTTGTCCAGGGTGAGCAGGTTTGAACCGCTGCCCTCGACGGGTGGCGGAGTCTTGCGAGGTTGGGTGGCGGGCGAAGAACGGTCGGAGTGCGCCATATCATTAGTCCTTTAAGCGTAACTGCGTGGGAAAGCTCCTTTTGAGCATTCTCAGCGTAGCTAGCGCGGGACCGGGGTTTGTAATGGTTGGCTATAACCAGGCGCGCCCGCCGACGAAAATCATTTTCGACACCAGCTCCACGATGTTTTTCACCTCGAGTTTCTTCATCAGCCGTGCCCTGTGCACTTCCACCGTACGGTGAGAGATCGCCAGGCGCTGGGCGATCTCCTTGGATTTAAGGCCGTTGACGATGTGCATGGCGATTTCCCGCTCACGTGGCGTCAGGTCGCCGGTGCCTTGGTGCGTGCGGTCCAGGCGCTCGAAGTGCCAGATCATCAGCTTGAACGGGTCTGTGGGCGTGAGGGTGTAGCCGTGGGACTTGGCCCAGAACACCTCGCCGCTTTTGTGCTGCATGAAGCGTTCATCGGAGTAGAAGCCGTTCTCGCTCTCCAGCAGCCAGTCGTGGCTACGCTTGCCGATGGCGTGATAATCGGCCTGGGACGGGTAAATCAGCAGGGTCAGTTGGTTGACCAATTCGTCGCGCGAATAGCCGAACAACTGCAGGAAGGCCTCATTGCAATCGACCATCACGCGGTTGCGCGTGACCAGTTGCGGGGCCGGGGAGAGCTGGAACGCCAGGCGTTCGATATCTTGAAGTTGCTGGGTAAACGCGTTCATTGGGCATCCTGCCTCGTTGCTTTTCTCACCGGGCCTACTTATCCATGTAAGTAGTTACACGAATTGGCGAGCGCTCAGCGGTGCGTCATTGTAGGTAAATGTCCGCATCAAAAATAGAAGAAAATTGATTATGCCAGCTGATTGCGTCTCCATTGTTGCCGCCGGTCATTCGCGTTTTGGTCGCCTGGAAGGCACCACCCTTGAAGACCTGATCGTGCAGGTTACCCGCGAAGCCCTGGCCGACGCGGCCATTGATGCGTCACAAATCGATGCGTTGTTCCTGGGTCACTTCAACTCGGGGTTGGTGCCTGACGGGTTTGCCAGCTCCTTGCTGTTGCAGGCCGACCCGGGCCTGCGCTTCAAACCGGCCACGCGCTGTGAAAACGCCTGCGCCTCTGGGTCGGCGGCGATCCAGGCCGGGGTCAATGCGATCCTCTCCGGCAGCGCCGACCTGGTGCTGGTGGTCGGCGCCGAGAAGATGACCCACACGTCCACCGCCGAGGTTACCCAGGCCCTGGCCGGCGCCGGTTATCAGAATGATCCGGCCGAAGCCGGCTTGAGTTTCCCGCAGCTGTTCGGCCGTGCGGCGCGCCAATACACCGAACGCTACCACTGCCCGCTGGGCTCGATGGCCGCCATCGCCACCAAGAACCACACCAATGCCATGGCCAACCCGTTGGCGCAAATGCACCGGGTAATGGATTTTGAACACTGCAACAACGTGTCCAAGAGCAACCCCTTTGTGGCCGAGTCGCTGCGCCTGACCGATTGCTCGTTGATCAGCGACGGCGCCGCCGCGATCATCCTGGCCTCACCCAAGCGGGCGCGCGCGTTTCGTCGGGATGTACAGATTCGCGCAATGACCCAGGTCAACGACTGCTTGCCCATCGCCCAGCGCGACATCCTGGCGTTTGAAGGCCCGCAACGGGCCATCCACTCGGCGCTGCGCGGGGCGAATATCACCCTGGCCGACCTGAGTTTCGCCGAGGTGCACGACTGCTTCACCATCGCCGAACTGCTGATCTACGAAGCCATGGGCCTGGCGCCCAAGGGCGAGGGCCATCGCGTGCTCGACAGTGGCGTGGTGCGCGCCGGCGGGCGGCTCCCGGTGAATCTTTCGGGTGGGCTCAAGGCCAAGGGGCATCCGGTGGGGGCCACCGGCGTGTCGATGCACGCCTTGGCGTTCCGCCAATTGACCGGCGAACCGATTGGCCTGGCGGTGCCCAACCCGGAGTTTGGCCTGGTGTTCAACATGGGCGGCATGGCAGTGGCCAACTACGCCTCGGTCCTGCACGCGCGCCGGTACTGACCCATGAACATTGCCAACTGGTTGCACGACACCCAGCGCCGCGACCCGCAGCGACCGGCATTGTTCGAAGGCACGCGGCAAGTGGCCGACTACGCCACCTTTGTTGCGCATGTTCGCCAGCGCGCCGCGCACTTGGTAGACCAGCACGGCGTGGCGGCCGGTGATGCGGTCGCCGTGCTGATGAAGAACAGCTGCGATTACCTGGAAGTGCTCTACGCCATCTGGTGGCTGGGCGCAGTGGTTGTGCCGATCAACGCCAAATTGCACCCGGCTGAGGCGGCCTGGATCGCCGATAACGCCCAGGCGCGCCTGATTTTTACCGACGGCGGCCGAGTATTTTCGGCGTCGCGGGACTTGCCCCCGCCCTGTAAGGAACTGGACGGCCACACACTGCCGCCGACACGTGGCTGGCCATCCCTGGCACAGCCCGAGCCACGCCAGGACCAGGACCTCGCATGGCTGTTTTACACCTCCGGCACCACCGGGCGCTCCAAGGGGGTGATGCTGTCGCATGGCAACCTCATGGCGATGTCGTTGTGTTACCCCACTGACGTGGATCCGGTCAGCGCCGATGACGCGGTGCTGTATGCCGCGCCAATGTCCCACGGCGCCGGGCTCTACAACTTCATTCATGTGCGCTGCGGCGCGCGGCATGTGGTGCCGGCCTCCCACGGTTTCGACGCCGCCGAGCTGTTTGGCCTGGCGGCCGAGCTGGGCAACCTCTCACTGTTTGCAGCGCCGACGATGGTCAAGCGCATGGTCGAACAGGCGCGGCGCCAGGGCTATCGCGGCGAAGGCATCAAAACCATCGTTTACGGCGGCGGCCCGATGTACGTGGCCGATCTGTGTGAGGCCGTCGACACCTTCGGCCCGCGGCTGGTGCAGATCTACGGCCAGGGCGAGAGCCCGATGACCATCAGCGTGCTGCCTCGCGCGCTGATCGCCGACCGCCAACGCGCAGACTGGGCCACGTTGGCTGCCTCCGTCGGCCACGCGCAATCGTGCGTTGAAATCCGCATTCTCGACGCACAGCACCAGCCGGTGCCGACGGGCGAGCGCGGCGAAATCGCCGTGCGCGGTGCCACGGTGATGCAAGGCTACTGGCGCAACCCCGAGGCATCGCGCCAAACCCTGGTCGAGGGCTGGCTGATGACCGGTGACGTCGGCTTTCTCGACGCGGCGGGTTACCTCACCCTCACGGACCGTTCCAAGGACGTGATCATCAGCGGTGGCAGTAACGTGTACCCGCGTGAAGTCGAGGAAGTGTTGGCGCAACATCCTGAGGTGTTCGAGGTGTGCGTCGTGGGGGAGCCGGATGCGCAATGGGGCGAATCGGTGGTGGCGTTTGTGGTGACGCGCAGCGGCCAGCCCCTCGATGAAGCCGAGCTGACGGCATGGTTTTTACAGCGCATGGCCTCGTTCAAGAAACCCAGGAAGTACCTGTTTCCCGGCGAATTGCCAAAGAACAGTTACGGCAAAATCCTCAAGACTGACTTGCGGCAGTGGCTGAAAGAAGCGAGTATCGCCGCGCTTCCCTAGACCCGTTTTTCATGGACAGAACATCAGACAAGGAGTCCCTTCGATGGGCAATCAAGCGCAAGACACGGTCCGCAAGCGGCGCCGTGCGTTTCTCGGTGCCACTTCCGGTCACTTGATCGAGTGGTACGACTACGGCGTCTACGGCTTTCTCGCCGTGTACATCGGCCAGGCATTTTTCGTCTCCGATGACCCGACCACCAGCTTGCTGGCCAGCTTCGCAGCGTTTGCCCTGAGCTTTTTCATCCGGCCACTGGGCGGGCTGTTCTTCGGTCCGCTGGCGGACAAGATCGGGCGCCGCAAAACCCTGATCATGGCGCTGGTGATGATGACCGGTTCCACCGTCATGCTCGGCCTGTTGCCCACGTACGCCACGCTGGGCATTGCTGCGCCGGTGCTGCTGATTCTGGTGCGCTGCGTGCAGGGTTTCTCGGCGGGCGGCGAGATCGGCACGGTGACCAGCTTTATCTCCGAATACGCCGGCCCCGGCCGACGCGGCTTTGCCACGTGCTGGCTGATGGTCACCGCCGTGCTCGGCCTGTTGCTGGGCGGCGCCGTTGCCAATGGCATGACCTGGATCCTGGGCGCCGAGGTGATGCAGGAATGGGCCTGGCGCGTGCCGTTCCTGATCGCCGCACCGTTGGGTTTTATCTCCATGTACATCCGCCTCAAGCTGGAAGACAGCCCGGAGTTTCTCGCCTTGCAGCGCGCCGGGCAGACTTCCCGTGCACCGTTGCGCGAAGTCTGGCAGTGGAAGCGCGCGATTGCCCTGGTGTTCTTCATCATCACCTTGCACAGCTCGATCTTTTACCTGGTGCTGACCTTCGCCTCGACCTACATGGCCAAGATCCTCAAGTTCGACAGCGGCACCACGCTGCTCTATGTGTTCGTCGCGAGTTTCTCGGCCGCGTTCGTGATGCCGTTTGGCGGTGCGTTCACCGATAAATACGGACGTAAGCCGTTTCTGATGGTGATCGGCACCCTGGCCACGCTGGCGATGTTCTGGCTGTTCAAGTCGGCGCCGACCGCCACTGCTGCATCGTTCTTCGCGCCATTGATGGCAGTGGCGATCCTGTTCGGGCTGTATGCCTCCTCGACCTATGCGCTGATGAGCGAGCTGCTGCCCACGCGCATTCGCTCCACCGGGATTGCCGTGGCGTACAACGTGCCGGTCGCGGTGTTTGGCGGCAGCGCGCCGCTGATCTCCACCTGGCTGATCAAGGTGACGGGCGACATCACCTCACCCTGGTATTTCTATGTGGCAACCGGTGTGGTGTCGTTGATCGCTCTGGTGGTGCTGCGCAAGGAAGATTTCGTCGCCAGTGGCAGCCCGTTGGTGGCGCCGGCGGGGGCCGTGCTGGCCACCGCCGCCTGATCGACTGCGGTTTTCGAAAACCCGACTACGCTGTTTCAGGCGCCTATCATTGATCTTCAAGGAAGACCTGACCATGAGTGAACTGATCAACAGCGTTACCCCGAAAAGCCTGACTGAATTGCTGCAGGAAGCCGGCTATCGCGTCAACCAGACCGAACAGAACGGCATCGTGCAATTGCTCAGCGCGAGCCAGGGTATCGGCTTTGCCGTGCGCTTCGGCAACCCGGCGGCAGAGCAGGGCAGTTACGTCGACTTCACCTACAGCTGCGCCCTGCGCGTGCAAGGCGAATTGCCCGAAGGCCTGGCCCAGGTATGGAACGCATCGCGCCGTTTTGCGCGGTTGTCGGTGCAGGGTGAGTTCCTGCTGATGGAAATGGATGTGGTGGTGGCCGGTGTAGGCACCACGCACCTGCGCAGCCAGCTGGAACTGTGGGATCGCCTGCTGCAGGAATTCATCGTCTACCTGCGTGACTACAGCCAGCAGGCGGCTCAGTTGCAGGCCCAGGCCGCCACCGCTGTGGCCAGCGAAGAAGCGCCCGTCGCCTGACACTCAGCGCTGCAGCACGCCGCGAAACGTTGCGCTCAACGCGCGCAACGTTTCGCGCGAGCGTGCATCACTGATCCGGCTGTACAGCAGCACTTCACTGACGGGTAATGCGGGCAGGCCGTATTGCTCGCTCACGTCCACCGCCCCGGCCGGGGCCACGCGTGGGGCGAGGGCGGCGACCCCCAATCCGGCGCTCACGGCCGCGCCTACCGCCATCACACCACCGCCGACAAACACTTCGGTCCAGTCGATACGCGCTGCATCCAATGCTCTGACCGCCAGGTGCCGAACACCACAGGGCGCGGCCATGGTCGCCATGCGCAGCGGTGTGCCGGGGCTGTGTTGCCAGTGGGGCGCGGCGAACCAGCCAAAGCGTTCGACCGCCAGCACTTCGCCGTCCTGGCGATCGCCTTCGTTGCGCACGATCACCGCGTCCAGTTCATTGCGATCAAACGCGGCCACCAGGTCGCGGGACGAGGCGATGCGCACCTCGAGAATCACCAGCGGGTCGTAGGCCGCGAGGCGGCTGAGCCAGGTGGGCAAGTCCGGCCCGGCCACGTGGTCGCTGATGCCGATCACCAAACGCCGTGGCGCGTGGGTGCCCAGGTCCGCCAGTGCCCGCTCATGGGCATTGAGCAGGGCACGCGCGGCCACGATGAACTGCTCGCCCTGGGGCGACAGTTGCACATGGCGAGGCGTGCGTAGCAACAGGCGGTAACCGAGGCGTTCTTCCAGGCGCTTGAGCTTCAAGCTGATGGCGGCCTGGGAGGTGTCGAGCGCCTCGGCGGCGCGGGTGAAGCTGGCAAAATCAGCCACCAGCACGAAGGCGTGCACGGTGTCGATGTCCAGGGGTTTGAGCGCGTCAGTCATATCCAATCCTTATCGCACTTATATTCGGCCATATCTTGTTGAAATCATCGCCAGTGCGCAAGCTCAGACCACATCTTGCACAGGAGCTTTGCCATGTTTGCCAAACAGTATTCACACCGCCTGCCTGCCGACTACGACATGGACGTGATACGCCGGCGCGCCGCGCAATTGGGGCCGTTGTGGGACGACGCGCAAGGGCTGCTGTTCAAGGCGTTTATCGCGCAGACGCGTGGGCAGGCGCCGGGCAATGTGTATGCGTCGGTGTACCTGTGGGCCGACCCGTTGCAGGCCGCCGACTTTCTACTGGGCGAGCGTTTTCAAAAGGTGCTCGACAGCTTTGGCCGTCCGCACATCGAAAGCTGGTTGCCGCTGGATGTGCAGCGTGGGCCCGCGCAGCATGCGTTGAGCCTGTACCGAGAAGAGTGGCCGCTGGTGCCGGGCGCGGATCGAGCCGGGATCGTCGCCGAGGAGAAACGGCGCAATCAGCAGGTGGCCGACAGCCGCGACACATTCGCGGTGTGCCTGGCGCTGGATGTGCAGGCGTGGCGGCTGGTGCGCATCACCTTGTCGGGCAAGGCGCTGGATGCGGCGCATCCCGGAACGGGCTATGAGGTGTTGTACCTGGCCCGCCCCGGGAGTCAGTTCAAGGGTTGAAGCGCGCTTTTGGCTGGCTGAGCTTGCGCTCGGCCACCGCGCCAAACACCAGGCCGAGGGTGGTCCACAGCACCAGCTGGATACCCAGCGACGCTACGCGGAACTTCCACAGCAGCACGGCCGAAAACGCCTCCGGCACTTCGTTGATCACCGGGAACAGGCTGCCGGCCACCGACACAATCACGATGTACAACGCCACACCCAGAATCGCCCCGGCCCAGATGCCACGGCGGGCAATCAGCTTGCGTGCGGCGTTGATCGCAATCACCGCGGCCGCCACTGACACCAGCAGCATGAGGAAGAACAGCTTGGTGCGCTGCGCGATGGTTTCGGGGTCGCCCACCGATGGCGGGTTGGCCGGGTACTTGAGCCCTGGCACCACGGTAATTGCCACACATGCCGCCAGTGCCAGCAGCGCCGCCAGACCACGCGGGCCGACCTTGCCGATGCGGCCCAGGGCGTAAGCGAACACCAGGGCGAAGAGGCCGCCCAGTGAGACGCTGTACACGACCACGCCGGTGAACAGGCCAAAGGTGCTTTGCACCTCGCGGCTCACCAGTTCCTCTTCCGGCGCATCGCCGTGCATCTGTGCCATGTGGTCTTCAAAGGCGATGGCCTTGTCGATCTGCGGTTCACCAAAGGCCTTGGCGAAGCCGAAAGCCAGCACGCCGGCGAGCAAGCCCACCAGCATCCCGCGTAGGAGTAAATGCCCTGTCATGTCGTGTCTCTCTTATCGATTAATGGCAGGGGAAACCCAGCAGGTGGCGGCCGTCGTGCACAAATTCATGCACATACATGCCTTTGAACACAGTGGTGGCGCCTTGCTCGGCGCCGACAAAATAGAGCGCCAGCAGCAACAACAGGCCACCGAAGATCGCCCAAGGCAGAATTTCGCCCAAGGGCAGGGTGGGTCCATACACATCAGGGTTCGTTGCAGCAGTGTTAGCCATGAAAACCTCCAGGGATGACGCGTCCCGAAATGGATTGCGATTGGGCTGAAACAGGGTCTGGCTTACGGCTAAAAGGCCGAATACAGTGGCGCGACCGCGCCGGATTCGAACCGGCTTCCTCCTTCATGTTCGTTGTAACATGTTGAAACAACTTTGCCAGTCTACGCCGACTGCGCGTCGAAACAGAGTGAATTGTGATGCAGGCCACCCGCTTGACCTTGATATGCCATGCCGCCACGCCGTTGCAAAAACAGGGGCGGTTTCCCGATGACGAATCGGTGGCGATGCAGTGGCAGCCCGCGGCGTTGTCCCTGGCGGGGCGTTTCAAGAAAAGCTCGCGACTGGTGTGTGGGCCCGAGGCCCGAACCCGACAAACCGCGGGCTTGTTCGGTGATAACGCGCAGGTCGAAGACGCGTTGCGCGACGGTGATTTTGGCACCTGGAAAGGCCAGGCCATCGCCCAGCTCGACAGCCATGCATTGAGTGACTGGATGACCAACAGCGCCAGCGCGCCTCACGGCGGTGAGTCGGTGGAGCAGATTTGCGTGCGAGTCGCTGACTGGATGAAAAGTCTCGAAACCCAGCTCGGGCACGTAGTGGCCATCACCCACCCGTTTGTGATTCGCGCCGCGATGCTGTACGTGTTGCAGTTCCCTGTCTCGATGTTCTACCTGATTGACGTCGAGCCGCTGTCCGCCACTGAACTGCGCTTTAACAACGTGTGGCGCCTGCGTCTGGAAACTCACGCCTGAGCGCGTGAACATGGCAAAATCCACGCCCCGCAATGAGAGCAACCCATGAAACGCATCCTGATCATCGGCATTGGCGCCGGCAACCCTGACTACATCACGATGCAAGCCGTCAAGGCGCTGAACCGCACTGACGTGTTTTTTCTGATGGACAAGGGCCAAAGCAAAGACAAGCTGATCGACCTGCGCCGCGAGATCTGCCAAACCTATATCACCGAGCCAGGCTACCGTTTCGTCGAGGCCGACTGCCCCGAGCGCGTGCGCGGCGATATCGATTACACCACCGCCGTGCAGGACCTGAATCGCGACAAGCAGCAGACCTTCGAGCACATGATCAACGAGCAGATGGCTGACGGTGAAGTGGGCGCGTTCCTGGCCTGGGGCGACCCTGCGCTGTACGACAGCACCATCCGCATCCTGCAGGCGATTCTGGCCAGTGGCCGCAGCGTCTTCGAGTTCGAAGTGATCCCCGGCATCACCAGCGTGCAGGCCCTGGCCGCCCAGCACAAGGTGGCGCTGAACCGCATCGGTCGGTCCATCGAGATCACCACCGGGCGCCGGTTGGCGGCGGGGCAGGCGAGTGATGCGGACAGTTTGGTGGTCATGCTCGACGCCGAAGATTCCTACCGCAGCGTGGCCGATCAGGATATGGATATCTACTGGGGCGCCTACCTGGGCACGCCGGACGAAATCCTCATCAGCGGCAAGGTCAGTGAAGTGGCTGAGCAAATCCAACAGGTGCGCAAGGCGGCGCGTCTGGAAAATGGCTGGATCATGGACACTTACTTGTTGCGCAAACCCTGAGGTCACTTTCCCATGCTCAAACTGTTTGCCCTGGCACTGACCCTGATGGCCAGCGCCGCCCACGCCGACTCCACGCTGCACACCGATCTGCCCCTGCCTTATCTGGAACAGACCCAGAGCGATGCGCGCAATCAGCCGTTGGTGATTTTCCTGCACGGTTTTGGCAGCAACGAGGAAGACCTGTTTGGCATCAAGGACGCGCTGCCGTCCACCTGGACCTACCTGTCGGCACGTGCGCCGATGCCCGTGGACCCCCAGGGTTATCGCTGGTTTACCAAGACGCCGGGTGACGGCGACTACAATGGCGAAACCGCCGACCTGCAACGCAGCGCCGCGCTGATCGAAGATTTTGTCGGCAAGGCCACAGCCAAATACCACACGCACAGCGATCGGGTGTTTCTGGTGGGGTTCAGCCAGGGCGCGATCATGTCGTACGAGGTGGGCTTGCGAAAGCCCGCGTTGGTGCGCGGCATCGCGGCCTTGAGCGGCAGTGTATTGCCGGTGCTCAAGGCTGAACTCAAGCCCAGCGAATCCTTGGGCAAATTGGCGATCTTTATCGGTCACGGCACTCTCGACCAGGCGCTGCCGTATGCCTCGGCGACGCAGGCCAATGAAGTACTGGTGGGCCTTGGATTGACGCCGGAGTTTCACGGGTATCCGGGCATGCCGCACACCGTCAGTGAGACCGAAGTGCAGGACCTTAAAGCCTGGCTGGCGAAAAGCCTGAAGTGAACCGGCGGGTGAGGGCTGCTGCCATAGTCATTATTCGTTTGCTAGCTTTGAGTGCCTGCTGGTTGCTGCGCTAATGGCCGTTCTGTGCGAGCAGGCTTGCCCGCGATGCAGGCGCCTTGGTGCATCAGGCATACCCAGTGGATGCCTTCGCAGGCAAGCCAGCTCCCACATTGTCCGGGTATACCCTTGATTGGGTGCACAAAGATCCAACTGTGGGAGCGGGCTTGCCCGCGATGCGAGCGCCTCGGTGCATCAGGCATACCCAGGTGATGCCATCGCAGGCAAGCCCGCTCCCACAAGTTGACCGCGTTCAACTGCCAGTAGCGCAGTGCTTGGCTTTTTTGTGGGAGCTGGCTTGCCTGCGATGCAGGCGCCTTGGTGCATCAGGCATACCCAGTGGATGCCATCGCAGGCAAGCCAGCTCCCACCTTTGATTGAGTTTAGCCTTCAAGGTCAGGTCGGCTGTCAGGCCGCCTCGGCTGTGCTTTTGCTTCTACCACTCAGGTCGGCTACTAGGCCGCCGTGCTGTAGATTTTGATCTTGATCTTAGGCGCCCCGTTAAACCACGCTGGCCGAACGCAGGTAGTACGGAGCGGCTAAACCGGCAGGACGCCGGTTTAGCCGCGACGGGGCAGGGACGCCCCGTCGCGGCGGCCCGCTGCGTAGTACCTGCGTTCGGGCACACCGAGCCTAGGCGAGGTGCCGAGTGGTGGGGCAAGAGCGTTTTGGTTACTTTTGCGCTTTTCAAAAGTGACCCGCTGTAAGAGCGGAACCGATATCCGCCATCACCCCCACAACGGATATGCCCCCGGCCCCCTGCAACACCCCGCACTACTCACCGCCCATCACCCCTCAATCACCCGCAAAACCCGACTACTTACTCCCAGTAATCTGCTTCACCAACTCCGCATGCCCCTTCACATCATCCGCCCGCGAAATCGCCTGAATCACCAGCAAGTGATTGCCCGAGCCACCCAGGAATGTCGAGTTCAACGTCTTGCCGCCACCCTGGGTGGCCGTGCTGTCGACCTGACGCAGGCCAAGACCTTTGAAGGTCAGTTTCTTCTCGTTCTGCTTCTTGAAATCAGGCAGGGCAGCGCTCTGGTCCTTGACGAAATCAGCCACGGCGCCATCCAGAAACTGCGGGTCATTGTCTTTGATTGTGGCCCCGTCGTTGCGCACCGTTTCAGCCACGATCACCACACTTTTCGTGGTCGAGTTGGCGTACAGCGTGCCCTGGGTGTCGGCGGTGCCATCCTCAACCTTGCCGGTCGGCAGCGTGTCGGCGACGTAAGCCTTGGGCAAGTTGAAGGTGAACTTGCCACCCAGCGTCGAAATGGTTTGTGTAGCGGTCGGCTTGGTTGCCGCGAACACGCCGCCGGCGGTAAGCGCCAGGGCCAGCAGGACGGCGGTCTTGGTGAAAGTGGCCATGAAGCGCTCCAGTGGATGAACGAAATTGCGGCGTATTCTGTCAGAAAACTCGCCAGATCGTTCATCCCTGTCCTCACACTTTGTCGGACTCTTCCTCAAGCCGATCCATCTCAAACAGCCGCGCCAGTTCCGTACGCGCTTCCTGGGCGGTTTGCATGACCTTGGCCGCATCGTCATATACCGCGTGTTGCGCAGCGAGCACTTGCAGGTCGTGGTTTTTGAAACGGGTGATGCGCGCATCGGCCTGGGCCTGGGTCAGACCGAGACCCACCAGGGTGCGGCGGCTCATTTCCAGGCTGGAGTAAAAGGTTTCGCGCACCGGTGACGCGTCCAGGTCGACCAGGCGGTGTACGTGTTGGCGGTTACGTGCACGGGCGATGATTTTCATGTGCGGGTAGAGGTTGCGCACCAGTTCGGCGGTCTTGATGTTGATCTCCGGGTCGTCCATGGCAATCACAAAGAACTCGGCCTGATCGACCTTGGCCGCGTGCAGGATTTCCGGGCGCTGCGGGTCGCCGTAGAACACCGGCATACCGCCGAAACTGCGGGTCAGCTCGATGGTTTCCACCGAGGTGTCGAGGGCGATAAACGAGATGTTTTGCGCACGCAGAATCCGCGCCACGATCTGGCCCATACGGCCCATGCCGGCAATCACCACACGCGGTGCATCGCTTTCGATGGCGCGGTATTCCTCCGGCACTTCCACCGGTTTGACCTTGGGCTTGAACAGCTTTGGGCACACCAACAGCAGCAGCGGCGTCACGGCCATGGACAGCGTGATGGTCAGCACCAACACATCGTAGAGGTGCGGTTCGAACAGGCCCTGGTCGCGCCCGATCTTGAACACCACAAAGGCAAACTCACCGCCGGCGGCCAGCACCACGCCCAGGCGCAACGCGCTCTCGCGATTGAGGTCGCCTGCCATCCGGCCAACCGCATACAGCAGCGGCAGCTTCAAGCCGATCAACAGCAGGGTCAGGCCGATCACCACCAACGGCGAACTGAGCAGCAGGCTGAGGTTGGCGCCCATGCCCACACTGATGAAAAACAGGCCGAGCAACAGGCCCTTGAACGGTTCGATCTGCGCTTCGAGTTCGTGGCGGTATTCGGAGTCAGCCAGCAGCAGCCCGGCGAGGAAGGCGCCGAGGGCCATCGACACGCCCACCAGCTCCATCAACCAGGCCGTGCCGATCACCACCAGCAGCGCGGTGGCGGTGGACACTTCGCGCAGGCCGGTCTTGGCGACAATGCGAAACACCGGACGCAGCAGGTAGCGTCCGCCGATGATCACCACGGCAATGCTGCCGAGTATCTGCAGCACGTGTTGCAAGCCCTGGGCTTCAGTGGTCGGGTGATCACTGCCGGCCAGCAGCGGCACCATCGCGATCAGTGGAATCGCAGCGATGTCCTGGAACAACAGAATCGCAAACGCCAGGCGCCCGTGCGGCTGATTCAGCTCTTTGCGTTCGGCCAGGCTTTGCAGCCCAAACGCGGTGGAGGACAGCGCCAGGCCCAGGCCCAGCACAATGGCACTGTTCCAGGCTTGGCCAAACAGCCACAACGCCACCACCGCCATCACCAGCCCGGTCAGCAGCACTTGGGCCAGGCCCACGCCGAACACCGCTTTGCGCATCACCCATAAACGCTTGGGCGACAGCTCCAAACCGATGATGAACAGCAGCAACACCACGCCCAATTCAGAGAACTGCGCCACGCTTTGCGGGTTGCCGATCAGACCCAATACAGAGGGACCGATGATCACACCCGCGAACAGATAACCCAGCACTGCGCCCAGTTGCAGACGCTTGGCCAACGGCACGGTCAGCACGGCGGCGAGCAGGAACACCACAGCTGCTTGTAACAGGTTGCCTTCATGGGGCATTGCGAACTCCAGGATCTTTAAAGCTAATCAACAGGGCGCCATTAGAGCGCTTTTTTACATTTCGAAACTTGTATTTTTGACGCGACAGGCAATGGATATTGGCTGTAGTCCCATTCTTACCGGGCGCTTACGAAAGTATTAATACCATTTAATTCAATGACTTTTCTGTAGGTCTACTACCGTTTCGACAAACTAGATCAGTTGTCACCACGGTCAGGTATTTCGAATTCGATGCGTGTGGGTCAATAGCGTTGGGCTTCTGCGCATTCATGGATGAAAGCTTGAACCACGAAGGAGTTGGACGTGGATAGAAGACTTGCTGCTGCCGGTGTATCGCGTATCGCCCCTCTGAACATGGCCATTCGACTCGGGATTGTCGGGTTGATGGTTGGCCTGGCAAGTCCTGAGGCATTAGCCACCTGCTCGACGGCAGGTTCTACCGTGACCTGTACGGGCGTGCCGAGCCTGCCGCTGTTTCTGAATAACTTCAGCAGCGCCACCAACGGCTTGACCGTGAACGTCAACGCGGGCGCGCAGATGAATGCGACGCTGGGCGGCCACGTGCTGGACCTCACCGGCGTCAACATCAGCCTGAACAACTCGGGCACCCTCGACCCGGCACTTCTGGGCCTCGTGTCGGTACTCAGTGGTGGCGCTTTCATCGGCACTGGCGCGTCGAGTACGGTCAGCGTACTCAACAATGCCAGCGGGATCATGCGCGGCACCGGGATGTTGCTTGGGCTCAATCTCACGAGCCTCGGCGGCCTGGCGCTTTCAGTTAACAACGCAGCGACCGGCACCACGAGCATCACCAACAACGGCACGATTACCTCCACCGGTTTGTCGGTGGGCGGCATAACGCTGGCCGACACGCCGGTGGTCGGGGTATACGGCGGTTCCCAAGTCAACATGGTCAACAGCAGCACCGGCGTTATCAATGGTCGGGTGGCGTTCGAAACCTCTGCGGCGGGCAACACGTTCACCAACGCCGGTGCGATCACGGGCGGCGTCTCGATGGGGGCGAACGGCACCAACACCTTCACTGCCGTTACCGGCTCCAGCGTGAGCGTGGGCGACGGTGTCCAGGTCAGTGTGGGGTTGGGCGGCCTGGCTGGGATCAATTTGACCTTTGGCCCGACGGGCACGGTCGATGGCGGTGCGGGGGGCGTCAACTCGCTGATTCTGCAGAACCCTGTCGGCGTCGGCGGCGGTACTACGGGTGTGGGCACTGCGTCGAGCGCCAATTACGTCAACTTCAACAACCTGACGATCAACAGTGGCACCTGGACCCTGCAAGGTCCGCTGGTGTCGGGCAGTACCACGCTCAATGGCGGGGTTGCGCAGTTCAATAACAATGCGTCATTTGGCAGCGGCGTGCTGACCTCCAACGGCGGCGTCCTGCAGGCGAGCAACGCGGGCTTGAACGTCAGTAATCTGGTGTCGCTCGGCGCGGGCGGTCTCACGGTCCAGGGTACCAACGCCACGACGTTGTCCGGCGTGGTCTCAGGCGCCGGGGGCTTGATCAAGGTCGGCAGCGGCCAACTGTCCCTGACCGGCATCAACACCTACCTCGGTAACACCACGCTCAACGGCGGCACGGTGCAACTGGGCAATAACCAGGCTTTCAGTACCGGCACGGTGACGTTCACAGGCGCGACGTCACTGTCGGCGCCCGGCACGATCAACCTGAACAACCTGATCACCCTCAACGGTGCCATGACGGCCACCGGCACCGGCGCCCTGACGCTGGCCGGCGCGATCAGCGGCGCGTCGGGCATCAGCAAAACCGGCGCTGGCAACCTGACCCTCAGCGGCAACAACAGCGGCTACACCGGCACCACCAGCCTGGGCGCCGGTACGTTGGTGTTGACCAGTGGCAATGCCCTGGGCAGCGGCGCCTTGAGCGTGACGGGCAATGCCAGCCTGGACGCCAGCGGGGCGCCGACACTGAACAATAACCTGGCCCTGACCGGCGACCTGACGCTGACCGGCACCAACCCGCTGACCCTCGCTGGCGTGATGTCCGGCGCCGGTGGCTTGATCAAAACCGGCGCAAGCCTGCTGACCGTGACCGGCAACAACACTCG
The DNA here is from genome assembly GCF_963878885.1 of Pseudomonas sp. R9.37. NCBI lineage: Bacteria > Pseudomonadati > Pseudomonadota > Gammaproteobacteria > Pseudomonadales > Pseudomonadaceae > Pseudomonas > Pseudomonas sp. R9.37. Next base: position 36,983 of record NZ_CAWNZA010000003.1, read on the forward strand.
CAGCGGGCTCACCTCGCTTAACGGCGGTGGCCTCGTGGTGGGTTCCAACACCGCCTTGGGCACGGGCGCGCTGAATACCGCAGCGGGCACCTCGCTGGACGCCAGCACCGCTGTCACCCTCGGCAACGCCGTCAATCTGACGGGCGCGTTGACGGTTGGCGGCACCCAGGCGCTGGGCCTTGGCGGCATCATCTCCGGCAACGGAGGCCTGATCAAAAACGGCGCTGCTGCATTAACCCTCACGGGTGCCAACACCTTCACCGGCAACACCAGCCTGAATGCCGGTGCGCTGGTGCTGGGCAACAACACGGCATTGGGCACAGGCGGCACGCTGACCACCGCCGACAACACCACGCTGGATGCCAGCAGTGCAATCAACCTCAACAACGGCCTGAACCTGACCGGCAACCTGAACATTGCCGGTAGCAATACCCTTGGCCTGACGGGAGTCCTCAGTGGCGCAGGCGGGCTGACCAAGAATGGCACGGCCGCGCTGATTCTCAGCGGCGCCAACACTTTCCTCGCCGGCACCACGCTCAATGGCGGCACGTTGAACGTCGGTAACGACCTGGCCTTGGGCACTGGCGCGCTGAGCGTGGCCGGTGTATCGACGCTGGATAACGCGGCGGGTGTCAACCTGGCAAATGCCATCAACCTGGGCGCCGACCTGACCCTGGCCGGCACCACCCCATTGACCCTCAGCGGCGTGATTGATGGCGCCTCGGGCCTGATCAAAAACGGTGTTTCCAGCGTCGTGCTCAATGCTGCGAACACCTTTCAGGGCGGCACCACGCTCAACGGCGGTACGCTCACAGTGGGCAACGCAAGCGCGCTGGGCACCGGTGCCCTGACCGTAGGCGGCGCAGCCAGCTTGAACAGCAACGCGGGGCTCGCCCTCAATAACGCGATTACCCTCAACGCCAGCCTGACGGCAGGCGGCGTCAGCCCGCTGACCTTGAACGGCATCATCAGCGGCGCGAATGGTTTGGTCAAAACCGGCACATCGAGTCTCACCCTCAACGGTGTCAATACCTACACCGGCCCCACTGCACTGGGCGCCGGTTCGTTGGTTGTTGGCTCCAACACCGCGCTGGGCACTGGCGCGTTGAACGCAACGGGCGGCACCACACTGGACGCCGGTGCTGCGGTGAGCCTGAGCAACAACGCAAACCTGGGCGGCACCGTGACCGTGGGTGGCAGCAACGCGCTGACCCTCAATGGCGTCGTCGCGGGCATTGGTGGCTTGATCAAAAACGGCCCGGCCGACCTGGTCCTGAACGGTGCCAATACATTCCTGGGTGATACGGCGCTCAACGCCGGCAAGCTGGTGGTCGGTGCCAACACCGCGCTCGGCGCCGGTACGCTGAATGCCGCCGCCGGTACCGGCCTGGACGCCAGTACCGCAGCCAGCTTGAACAACGCGGTCAACCTTGCCGGTGCGTTGGCTATCGGCGGCACTGCCGACCTGACACTGACCGGGCTGGTCAATGGCGCAGGCAGCCTGGTCAAGAATGGTGCGGCTAACCTGATTCTCAATGGCGCCAATGGGTTTCTGGGCGGCATCACGCTCAATAACGGCACGTTGACGGTCGGCAATAACACCGCCCTGGGGCTTGGCGACTTGACGGTTGGCGGCGCCGCTACCCTGGACAGCGGCGTGGCTGTCAACCTGGGCAATAACGTAGCCCTCAATGCCGGCCTGAGCGTGGGCGGCACCAATGGCCTGACCCTGGGCGGCGTGATCAGCGGCACTGGCCCCTTGATCAAAAACGGCGCCGCCAACCTGACCTTGAATGGCATCAACACCTTCAGCGCCGGCACCACCCTCAATGCCGGGGCCTTGACCTTGGGTAACGCCAATGGCCTGGGCAGCGGCGCGTTGACTGTCGGTGGCGCGGCGACCCTGGACAACAGCGCATCCTTCGGCATCGGCAATGCCATTGCGCTTAATGCCGACCTGACCGTCGCCGGTAACAACAACCTCAACCTGAACGGTGTGGTCAGCGGCGCCGGCAACCTGATAAAAAATGGCCTGGCTGACCTGACATTGAGTGGCACCAACACCTTTACCGGTGCGGTGAATATCCTCTCCGGCAGCGTAACCACGCTCAGCACCGGTGCCCTGGGCAACACCTCCGGCGCCAACATCAGCGCCGGGGCGGCACTCAACCTCGGCGTGGACAGCAGCCTTGCAGCGTTGACCGGCAGCGGTTCGGTGCAGCTCGGCACAGGCACCACCCTGAGCGTCGGCGGCCTCAACACCACCAGCACCTTTGACGGCGACCTCAGTGGCGGCGGCGGCCTGACCAAAGTCGGCATCGGCACCCTCAACCTCACCGGCATCAACGGCCTCACCGGCAATACCGCCATCAATGCGGGCACCCTGAACCTCAGCGGCTCGTTGGGCAGCAACCTGGTCGATGTCAACAGCGGCGGCACCCTGACCGGCACCGGTTCGCTGTTGGGCACAGTCAACATCAACACAGGCGGGCACCTGGCGCTGAGCAGCGGCAATACCTTGTCGGCCGGCGCGCTGGCATTGGGGGCGGGCGCCAATCTGGATGTGGCCCTGGGCGCACCGTCGACGACATCCTTGCTGAATGTGGGCGGCAACCTGACCCTCGCCGGCAACCTGAATGTGACGGATGCCGGTGGTTTCGGCGTTGGCGTCTATCGCTTGATCAACTACACCGGCGTGCTCACCGACCTGGGCCTGAATGTAGCGAGCGTACCGGTCGGATTTGGCCTGGGTGACCTGGTGGTGCAAACCTCCGTGGGCAACCAGGTCAACGTGCTGGTATCGGCGCCCAACGCCAATATTCGTTTCTGGGACGGCAGCCAGACCATTCCTAACGGTACCGTGGATGGCGGCACCGGCATCTGGACCAGCGCCGGCACCAACTGGACCAACGTCAACGGCACGCTCAACCAGGCCTGGGCCAGCGACTTTGCGGTGTTCCAAGCCGCGGCGGGGACCGTCACGGTGCAAGGGCCGCAACTGTTCACGGGCATGCAGTTCGCCACCGACGGCTACACCCTGGTCAGTGGCGCCGGCGGGCAACTGACGGCTGTCAACGGCACCACCGGCAACACTGCCATTCGTGTTGACCCAGGTGCCACCGCGACCATCGGCGTGAACATCGACGGCATCGGCACGCTCAACAAACTCGACACCGGCACCCTGGTCCTCAGTGGTGCCAACACATACAGCGGCGGCACCACGCTCAGCGGCGGCACGCTGGTGGTTGGCAGCAACACCGCGCTGGGCAGCGGTGTGTTGACGACGGTGAGCGGCACGACACTGGACAGCAATGCCGCAGTGACCCTGGGCAATGCGCTGCTCCTGAACGGCAACCTGAGCGTGGCGGGCAGCAATGCGCTGAGCCTCAACGGTGCGGTCAGCGGCGTCGGCGGCTTGATCAAGAACGGCACGGCCAACCTGACATTGGGCGGCACCAATACCTTCCTCGGCCCGGTGGCCTTGAACGCGGGTGGGCTGATCCTGGCTTCCAACACGGCGTTGGGCAGCGCCACCCTGAATGCGGCCAACGGCACGACGCTGGACGCCAGCACTGCGGTCACGGCCAATAACGCGATCAATCTTGCCGGTAACCTGGGCATCGGCGGAACGGCCGACCTGACACTGGCGGGCAGCATCAACGGTGCGGGCAGCCTGACCAAAAACGGCGCGGCCAACCTGATACTCGCTGGTGCCAATGGCTACCTCGGCGGCGTGACGCTGAACGCGGGTACCCTGACCCTGGGAACGGGCACCGCCCTGGGCCTGGGTAACCTGAGCGTCGGCGGTGCCTCGACCCTGGACAACAGCGCCGCGCTGGCCGTGGCCAATAACGTGGCGTTGAACGCCGCGCTGACGGTGGCCGGCAGCAATGACTTGAACCTGGGCGGTGTGCTCAGCGGCAACGGGGCGCTGGTCAAGAACGGCGCGGCCAACCTGACGCTCGCTGGCGTGAATACCTATCAAGGCGGCACCACCCTGAATGCAGGCACTCTGACCCTGGGCACCGCAACCGCCCTGGGCACTGGCGCCTTGACCGTCGGCGGTGCAGCCAGCCTGAACACCGCTGCTCCTTTGGTGCTGGCCAATGCGGTCAACGTCAATGCCGCGTTGACGGTGGGCGCTCTCAATAACAACCTGGGCCTGACCGGCGTGCTGGCGGGCAGCGGTAACCTGATCAAGACTGGCACCGGCGACCTGAATCTGGCTGGCAACAACAGCTTCTCCGGCCTCTTCGATGTACAAGCCGGCAGCCTGACCACGGTGGGCAATGGCGCGCTGGGCGTAGGCGCCGGGGTCAACCTCGGCAGCGGCACGCAACTGAACCTGGGCGGCTCCGCCAGCCTCGGCGCCCTGAGCGGCAACGGCGTGGCCCAGGTCGGCACCGGCAACACGTTGAGTGTGGGCGGCAACAACCTGGATGGCAGCTTCGGTGGCGTGCTCACCGGCGCGGGCAACTTCACTAAAATCGGTAGCGGTGCATTGACCCTCGGCGGCGTCAGCTCGCTGACCGGTGATACTCAGGTGAATGCCGGCAGCTTGCTCGTCAACGGTTCGCTGGGCAGCGCCACTGTGGGCGTCGCCAGCGGCGCCACCCTGGGCGGTACCGGCACCTTGGCGGGCAACGTGAACATTGCCGATGGCGGCCATCTGGCGGTGAACTCGGGCAATGTCCTGACCGTCGGCTCGCTGGTACTCAATGGCAACTCCAACCTCGATGCGGGGCTGGGCGCGGCGTCCACCGGCGGCACGGCACTGATTAACGTGGGCGGTAACCTGACCCTCGACGGCACGCTGAATGTGCACGATATCGGTGGCTTCGGCGTCGGTCTCTATCGTCTGATCAACTACACCGGCAGCCTGACCAACAATGGCCTCGCACTCGGCAGCGTGCCGGTGAATGTGTCGCTGGGCGATCTGGATGTGCAGACCAGCATCGGCAACCAGATCAATTTGCTGGTCAATGGCAGCACCAACGTGCAGTTCTGGGATGGCAGCCAATTGTTGCCGAACGGCACTGTCGATGGCGGCACCGGCAGCTGGAATGCCGGCGGCACCCACTGGACCAGCCTCAACGGCCTGGCCAACACTGCCTGGAGCCCCAACAGCTTCGCGATCTTCCAGGGCGCGGCGGGTACCGTCACCGTGGACGGCGCTCAAGCAATTACCGGCCTGCAATTTGTCACCGACGGCTACAACCTGGTCGGCGGCGCGGCGGGGGCCTTGACCTTGTTCAACGGCACCGGCGGCAATACGGCCGTGCGTGTTGACCCTAACGCCACCGCGACGCTGGGCGTCACGCTCAACGGTGGCGGCACGTTGGCCAAACTGGACGCGGGCACTCTGGTGCTCAACGGCGCCAACACCTATACCGGCGGTACTGCGCTCAACGGCGGCACCTTGGTGGTCGGCAATAACAGCGCGCTGGGTACCGGTGCGCTGACCACGGCCAACGGCACAACCCTGGACAGCAACGCTGCGGTCAGCCTGGCCAACGACGTGACTGTCAACGGCGCGCTGACGGTTGGCGGCAGCAATGCGCTGACCCTGGCCGGCACGGTGGCGGGCACCGGCAGCCTGATCAAAAATGGCATCGCCAGCCTGACCTTGAGTGGCAACAACAGCTATGCCGGGCCTACCGCGCTGAATGCCGGCGGGCTGATTCTGGCTTCCGACACCGCGTTGGGCGCCGGCGCCTTGAATGCCGCTGCCGGAACCACCCTCGACACCCGTTCCGCCGTGACCCTGGCCAATGCGGTGAACCTGGCGGGCAACCTGGGCATTCTCGGCAGTGCCGACCTGACCCTCAACGGCCTGGTCACCGGTGCCGGTGGCCTGACCAAAAGCGGCGCGGGCAACCTGACGCTCAACGGCAACAATGCCTACCTCGGTGGCACGCAGTTGAATGCAGGCACCTTGATCCTGGGCAACGGCGCGGCACTGGGCAGTGGCGCGCTGGCCGTCAACGGTGCGGCAACGCTGGACACCAGCACCGCACTGGCGCTGGCCAATAACACCACGCTCAATGCTGCGCTGACCGTTGGCGGCACCGATGGCCTGAGCCTTGACGGCGTGGTGGATGGCAGCGGTTCGTTGAGCAAAAACGGCACCGCCAACCTGACACTTAATGGCGCCAACACCTACAGCGGCGGCACCACCCTCAATGCCGGTACGCTGACCGTTGGCACCGCCACCGCCCTGGGCTCGGGCGCGCTGACCGTGAGTGGCGCGGGCACGCTGGACAACAGTGCGCCGCTGGTACTGGCAAACGCGGTGAATCTCAACGCCGACCTCAGCGTGGCCGGCAGCAATGACCTGACCCTGGCCGGTGTACTGGCGGGCAACGCGGCGCTGATCAAAAACGGCGCTGCAGACCTGCTGCTCAGCGCCAACAACACCTTCACCGGCCCGCTCACGGTGGTGGGCGGCAGTGTGACCACCGTGGGCAATGGAGCGCTGGGTAACACGTCGGGCGTCAACGTTGGCGCGGGCACCCGTCTCAACCTGGGTGGCAATGCCAACCTCAACAGCCTGGCCGGCAACGGCACGGTTCAGGTGGCGGGTGGCACTACCCTGGCGGTGGGCGGCAGCAACCTGGACAACACCTTCGCGGGTGCGCTGAACGGCGCCGGTAACCTGGATAAAAACGGCACCGGCGCGCTCAACCTGACCGGCGCAAACGCCATCAGCGGCGCCGCCAACGTCAATGGCGGCACCTTGAATGTCAGCGGCTCGCTGGCCAGCGGCACCGTCGCGGTCAACAACGGCGCGACCCTGACCGGCACCGGCTCATTGGCGGGCGCCGTGACGGTGGCCGACGGTGGTCACATCGGCCTGAACACCGGCAGCACCTTGTCGGTGGGCTCGTTGGTGCTGGGCGGCAACGCCAATCTGGACGTCGGACTCGGCGTTCCGGTGGTGGGTGGCGGTAATGGGCTGCTCAATGTCGGCGGCGACCTGACCCTGGGCGGCAACCTTAACGTCACCGATGTCGGTGGTTTTGGCAGCGGCGTCTATAACATCATCAATTACGGCGGGGCCTTGACCAATAACGGCCTGACCCTCGGCACGCTGCCCGGCAGTGTGATCCCGGGTGACGTAGAGGTGCAGACGGCCATCAGCAACAAGGTCAACGTGTTGGTGACGGCGCCCAATACCACCGTGCAATTCTGGGATGGCGGCAACCTGATCGGCAATGGCGCCATCGAAGGCGGCAACGGTACCTGGGGCACCGGCCTCACCAACTGGACCAATGTCGATGGCACGCTCAACCAGAATTGGGGCAGCAGCTTCGCAGTGTTCCAGGGCGCTGCGGGTAACGTGAGCGTGGATGGCACGCAAACGATTACCGGCATGCAGTTCGTCACCGACGGCTATAACCTGGCCTCCGGCACGGCGGGCGTGCTTAATCTGGTCAACGGCGGCACCGGCAACACCGCGATTCGGGTCGACCCGAACGCCACCGCCACCCTGGGCGTGACCCTGGCTGGCGCGGGCACCCTGGCCAAACTCGACAGCGGCACCCTGGTGCTCAACGGCAGCAACACCTACACCGGCGGCACCGCGCTCAATGGCGGCACGCTGGTGGTGGGCAGCAACAGCGCGCTGGGCACGGGCACGCTGACGGCCGCTGACGGCACCACGCTGGACAGCAACGCAGCCGTCACGCTCGACAACGCTGCGGTACTCAACGGTGCATTGGCCATTGGCGGCAGCCGTGCGCTGACGCTCAACGGCCGGTTCAGCGGCAACGGCAGCCTGTTGAAAAAAGGCGCGGCGACACTGACCCTCAACGGCGCCAACACTTACAGCGGTGGCACCGGCTTGAATGCCGGCCAACTGGTCCTGGGCAACAACGCAGCGCTCGGCACCGGCGCGCTGACCGTTGGCGGCGCTGCCGCTCTGGATACCAGCACCGACCTGCAGCTGGCCAACGCCATCAACCTGGGCGGCCCGCTGACGCTGGCCGGCAGCCATGACCTGGCCCTCAACGGCGCGGTCAGCGGCACCGGCAGCCTGGTAAAAAATGGCACTGGCGCGTTGCTGCTGACCGGCGCCAACACTTACAGCGGTGGCACCACACTCAATGGCGGCAACATCACCGGCAATACCACCAGCCTGCAAGGGGCGATTGCCAACAACGCGACACTGACCTTCGAGCAGGGCGCCGATGGCACCTACACCGGCAACCTCACCGGCGCCGGCGTGTTGAATAAAACCGGCACCGGCGCGTTGCTGCTGACCGGCAATAACACCTTCACCGGCAACACCAACGTCAACGCAGGCAGCGTGCTGGTCAATGGCACGTTGAACAGTGCGGCGGTACAGGTTGCCAACGGCGCGACGCTCGGCGGCAGCGGCACGCTGGGCGGCACGGTGAACATGGCCGATGGTTCGGTGCTCAAGGCCGGGGCGGCGACGCCGCTGTCGGTCGGTTCGCTGGCGTTGTCGTCCGGCACCACGCTGGACTTCACCCTCGGCGCACCGGGTGCGTCGACCACGGCGGTGAATGTGGCGGGTAACCTGACCCTGGATGGCACGCTCAACGTCACTGACGCGGGCGGCTTTGGTGCCGGCGTTTATCAACTGTTCCGCTACGGCGGCAGCCTGACCGACAACGGTTTGACCCTTGGCACACTGCCCGTCGGCGCAGGCGACCTGACCTTGCAGACGGCACTCGCCAACCAGCTCAACCTGCTGGTGCAAACCGCACCCGGGCAAATCCAGTTCTGGAACGGCGGCACCACCAACCCCGACGGCACCATCACCGGTGGCAGCGGCACCTGGGGCCCTGGCACCAACTGGACCGATCCGACCGGCACCCAAGGCCAGGCGTCGAACAACCAGTTTGCCGTGTTTGGCGGGCAGGGCGGCACGGTCACCGTGGTCGGCAACCAAGGCTTTACCGGGCTGCAATTTCTTGACCCTGGCTACACGCTGACGGCGGGGGCAGGGGGCACCTTGTCGCCTACCGGCACGGCGGTGGTGCGGGTCAATTCGGGCGTCACCACGGAGATTGCTGCGCCGATCGTGGGCGGCGGGGCGATCAACAAACTTGATGCCGGCACCTTGTTGCTGACCGGCGCCAACACCTACACCGGTGGCACTACCGTCAGCGGCGGTACGTTGGCCGGTAACACGCTCAGCTTGCAAGGCCGGTTCCTGAACAATGCGCGCATGCTGTTCGTGCAGGCCACCAATGGCACCTTCAAGGGCACGTTGACCGGCACCGGCAGCCTCACCAAACAAGGCGCAGGGGCGCTGTTGCTGACCGGTAATCAGCCGTTCAGCGGCACCGTGGCGGTGGATCAAGGCGTGCTGCAAGTCGGCAACGCGGCCAATCCGGGCACGGTGTTCGGCGGGCAGGTGACGGTCGCCAATGGCGCGGGCCTGACCGGTAACGGCAGTGTCGGTTCGCTGGTCAACAACGGCAGTGTGACACCCGATGGCGGCAAGCTGACAGTGGCCGGTAACTTCACCAACGCCAGCACGGGCGCACTGAACCTGGTCATCACGCCTTCGGTCAGCAGTTCTCTGGCGGTCGGCGGCACGGCTAACCTGGGCGGCACCCTGAATGTGATCAACCTGGCGCCGTACACCGGGGCAACCACCTACACCCTGCTGACAGCCGGCGCGGTGAACGGCACTTTCAGCAACACCAACCTGGAGAACCTGGCGTTCCTCTCCACCTCGCTAGACTACAGCCCCACTCAAGTGGCGTTGGCGGTCAGCCGCAATAACGTCAGCTACGCCAGCGTAGCGGCCACCGGTAACCAGCGTGGCGTGGCGGCTGCACTGGACAGCGGCGCCGCCGTGGGCGGGGCCGCGGTGCAAAATGCGTTGCTCAACACCGATGCTGCCGGGGCGCGTGCCGCTTTTGACAGCTTGTCCGGCGAAATCCACGCCAGCACCGCCAGCGCAATGCTTGAGGATTCGCGCTACATCCGTGACGCGGTCAACGAGCGCCTGCGCCAACCTGGCTGCTATCGCGAGGACGACCCACGCAACAGCCTGGCGCCAAGCGAAAACCGCTTGAGCAGTGCCGGTTGCCACGGCGAGATGGTCGGCTGGATGCGCGTGCTTGGCACCTGGGGCCACATGGGCGGCGACAGCAACGCCGCCAAGCTGGACCGCAACCTTGGCGGCTTCCTGCTTGGCACCGACAAGCAAGTGGATGACGCCTGGCGTGTCGGCGTGGCCGCCGGCTACACCCGCAGCGACCTGGACGCCAAGCGCCGCAGCTCCAGCGCCGACGTCGACAGCTACCACTTGATGGCCTACACCGCTTACCAACAGGAAGCATTCGCCGCGCGTATGGGCGTGGCCTACAGCTGGCATGACATCGAAAGCAAACGCGACGTGGCGGTCGCTGGCGAAGGTCAGCGTCTGAAAGCCGATTACAAGGCACGCAGCGCGCAAGTGTTCGGTGAAGTGGGCTACACCCTCACAGCCGGCAGCGTGGCAGTCGAACCGTTCGCCGGCCTGGCCTACGTCAACTACGACAGCGACACACTCAAGGAGAAAGGCGGGTCGGCGGCGCTGCGCGGCGATGCTGATCAGGACGTGACCTTCTCCACCTTGGGCGTGCGTGTTGGCCAGACCATCACCCTGGGCAACGGCTCGAAAATTACCCCTCGGGGCAGCATCGGCTGGCGCCACGCCTTCGGCGATACCAAGCCCGACGCCGACTTGAGCTTTATCAACGGCGGGGGTTCGTTCAGCACCCAAGGTGTACCGATTGCCAAGGACAGTGCGGTTCTGGAGGCAGGCCTGGATTACCAGATCAGCCAGAACGGCAAGCTGGGCCTGGGCTACTCGGGTCAACTCTCGCGTAACGATAAGGACCACGCGATGACCGTCAGTTTCTCCCTCGGTTTTTGATCAAGGCCGAGCACCTTTAACCGCCCGTAAGGGCGGTTTTTTTTGGGGTTTTTGATGAGCCCAGTGCCGAGGCACGCTCTTTGTGGCGAGGGGGCTTGCGCTCCGTTGGGTTGCGAAGCAGCCCTTCAAACAAGGATGCGATGTGTCAGATACTCCGCAGCGGCTGAATCCGGGGCTGCTGCGCAACCCAACGCGGGGCAAGCCCGCTCGCCACACGCTGTGTTTCAATCTGGGAATACGCCCATTAAAAATAGTCAATCGCGACGTTTGCCGGTGGCGAGGTCATGATCGACAACTTCGCTGACTAAGTCGCATTGAGGCACTCACATGAACCAACTTCTCGCCCTGCGCGCCTTCGTCCGTGTCGTCGATACCGGTTCGTTCAGCCGTGCGTCCGACCAGCTGGCGCTGCCACGCTCCACGGTCAGCAAGCTGATCACCGACCTTGAAAAACACCTGGGCCTCAAGCTGATACACCGCACCACCCGCGCCTTGGCGCCGACGTCCGAAGGGCTCGAATACTATGGCCATGCACGGCGGCTGGTGGCTGAGCTGGATGAAGTGGACAGCGCCGCGCGCGGGCAAATCCTCAAGCCCGGCGGGCATCTGCGCGTGGACGCACCGGCCTCGTTTGCCAATTGCCTGTTGATCCCGGCGCTGGTGGATTTTCATCGGCAGTACCCCGACATCACTATTGCCCTGGGGATCAGTGACCGTGCCGTGAACATCGTCGGGGAGGGCGTTGACTGCGTGATCCGTGCCGGCACGCTGGACGACATGGCGATGATCGGGCGCAAGGTGGCTGACCTTGAGTACCTCACCTGCGCGGCGCCCAGTTACGTTGCCCGTAGAGGGCTGCCGGCCTCGCCCGAGGACCTGCAGAACAACCACCTCAAAGCCGGTTATTTCTTCACCGGCTCGGGCAAGCCGGAGCCGCTGATTTTCGAGAAGGGCGGGCAGCGTATCGAGGTCAACGGCTGCGCCTTCTCGACCAACGAAGGCAATGGCCTCAAGGAAATGCTGCTCGCCGGCCTTGGCGTCGGGCAGCATGTGACCTCCATCGTGCAGTACTACCTGGACACCGGCCAGTTGGTCAGCGTATTGCCGGACTGGTCGCGCCCGCCCACGGCGCTGCACATCCTTTACCCGCCCAACCGTCACCAGAGCGCACGGCTCAAGGTATTTACCGAATGGGTGATGCGTACGTTCGGTGTCAGGGAATAATCGCGGTCACACGAATCTCTACACGCATGGTCGGCAGCCCCAGCGCCTGCACGCCGACCTGCGTCCAGATCGGCGCGTGGTCGGGCATGTAGCGCCGGTACTGCTTGACCATCGCCTCGTTGACCTCCGGTGGGAAGCCACCGACGTGGTAGGAGTTGACGTGAATCACGTGCGCCCACTGCGCGCCAGCGCTGGCCAGGGTGCGCTCCAGGTTATGAAAGGCCCGGGCGATTTCTTCGCCGAGGTCGGCAGGGATCTGGAAGTCATCATCCCAACCGCCCTGGCCGGAGGTTTCCACGCGGTTACCGACTTTGACCGCCTGGGAATAGTGCAGGTGTTCGCGCAGGTAATCGCCATAACCTGGGGTGACAAAAAACTCGGGCGTGCTCATGGTGTTTCCTCGGTTCAGTACAAGACTGAGCGAATGCTAGTGGACTGAATGCGCGAACAACATCCCGGTTTTTTGCCATGACTATCTATCGGTTTGCACAATCGGCTTGCGGTAAAGCCCTATCGCCAGGCCGCTGATAATGACCATGATGAAGACCAGGTGGGGCGTGGAAATGCGCTCGCCCAGTATCAGCATCGAACTGCCGATGCCGAATACCGGTATCAGCAACGACAGCGGCGCCACGGTCGAAACGGGGTAGGCCTTGAGCAACGAATTCCAGCCCCAGTAGGCAAAGTGCGTGGCCAAATAAACCTGAAACAGGATCGACATCACCGCGGTGAGGTCAAGGCTGGCGGGCACGTTCTCGAACGCGGTGCTGCCGTGCATCCACCAGGCCATCAGACACAACGGCACCGGCGGAAACAGGCTGGCCCACACCATGAACGAGAAAATTTCCTTCACCCCCGACGCCTTGATGATGATATTGCCGATGCTCCACGCCAACGCGCTGAGCACGATCAGCAGCACGCCGAGCACCGCATGCTCGCCGTCTTGGGTGCAGATGATCCCCGCCAGCCCAATCAAGGCGAGCAACGCGCCGACCCACTGCGCACGGCGAATGTGTTCCTTGAACAACAGACAGCCCCAGCCCAGCGTGAAAAACACGCTGAGCTGAATGATCAGCGAGGCGATTCCAGGGCTGACGCCTGCCTGGATGCCGTAGTTGATCACGCCCCACATGCCCAGCCCGAAGATAACGCCATAGGCCGCCACATAGCCGAACTTGACGGCGGGGCGCTTGATGAAGAACACCAGCGGCAAGGCGGCGAGGGCAAAGCGGATGCCGGTCAGTACAAACGGGTCGATTGAGCGCAAGCCCAACTGGGTAATGGGGAAGTTCAAACCCCACACCAGGGTGACGAGCAGGGCGAGGGCGAGGTGTTGCTTGTGCATGAGCGGGCCTTTGAATGGGTTGATCCGGGCCATCATGCTAGGGCGGGGCCGTATGGCCCGCTTGCTATGTCAGGTCATAATTTGACACTATCGGGCCATGATCCCGACATTTGAAGCCACTGACCCTGAAGCCGTTGTCACGCTGCGTGACTATGCGTGCGGCACCGTCTTCGAGCGGCATACCCATGCACGCGGGCAATTTGCCTACGCCTCTACCGGTGCGTTGAAGATGTTCACCGACCTCGGCAATTGGGTGGTGCCGCCGCAGCGGGCGATCTGGGTGCCGGGCGGTGTGCCCCATGAAATGCACATGCGCGGCGATGTGGTGATGCTCAATACCTACCTCGATGACCAGGCTGCCAAGCGGGCAGGGCTGCGGGATCGTTGCCAGGTATTCGAGGTGTCGCCATTGCTCAGGCATCTGTTGGAAGCGGCACTGGCGATCGCGCCGTCGGCGGCGATTACGGTCCGTCAGCAGTGCATATTGACGCTGTTGATCGACGAAATAAGCGCCATGCCCGAAGTGCCCCTCAGCGCGCCGTTGCCTGCCGAGCCACGTTTGGCCCAGGCTTGCCGGCGTTTTCTGCAGGCCCCTGCGCAGACCATCTCCCTGGATGAGATGGCCCAGTGGTCGAACATGAGCCGACGCACCTTCACTCGCCATTTCCACGAAGGCACCGGCATGACGTTTGTGGCCTGGCGTCAGCAGGTCTGCCTGCTTGAAGCCACTGCGCGGCTCAGTCATGGCGCCTCCATTACCGAGGTGGCGTTGGGGTTGGGTTTCAGCAGTTCCAGCGCCTTTACCGCGGTCTTCCGCCGAAACCTGGGAGACGCGCCCGCGCGCTACCTGGCCAAATCCAGGGCAGCGTCTGCGTTCTGAAAACGGCACACGTCGGTCAGGATTCACCTTCACCAAGGTCATGCTTTGTTACTATCGCCGTCCATCGTCACCAGGAGTCACCGGCCCATGCAACACCAGTGGGATGAAATGCACCGCACCCGCAAGCCCACGTTTGTACTGTGCGGCGAGCCTCAGGGGGATGTGCTCAATCTCTACGTTCACGGTTATTCGGCCTTCTTCAACCGCCAGCAACTGGGCAATTTCAAGCAGCAGCTGGCGAGCATCGAAGGCTCGACCAACCTGATGCTGTTCTGGCCGGCGGGGCATTTTCTCGAAAACCTGTTTGCGCCCTTCAAGGATGTGATCACCTCGATGCTCGGCGGTGGCGGCCTGGGCGCCGCGACGGTGGGCGTGGGCAAAGCGATTGCCTATTTCCTCGACCATTACAAAAGTGTCGAGGCGCGCGTCGATGAAGTGGCCAAGACCCTGTTGCCTGAACTGGCCAGTTACCTGCACGCCGAGTCGCTGGAGGTACGGCGCATCAACCTCATCGGGCATTCGCTGGGCGCGCGCATTCTGGTCAAGAGCGTGCTGGCCAGCCCCGAGGTGGCTCGCGAACTGCCGCTGAACAACCTGTTGCTGATGGGCGGGGCGATCTGTACGTCGAGCCCGTGGGATGAAGTGTCGGCGCCGCTCAAGGGCCGTGTGATCAACTGCCACTCCAGCAAAGACTGGGCGCTGGCCATGAAACCGGACACCGAACGTTGCATTGGGCGTTATGCAATTGATGTCACGCCAGCGCTCAAGGCCAAGGTCACCAATGTGCACCTGGCGACGTTCGACCATGCCGCCTACTGGCCGCAGCTGAAAACGGTGGTGCAATACACCGACCTGTTGCAGGAACGGCGCGGCATGATCCGCGCCGATCAGCGCAGCACTGAAGTTCGCTTTGCCGAGGAGGACGTGGAGTTGTTCCCCGCGTTGGTGCAGGCGCGGCCGGACGAGTTGAAGTTCCTGGCCGAATTGATGGCGCAAAAACGCAGTGCATCGATCGATGCCGGCGTGCGCGAACCGCTGAAACTGGCCATCGAGTTGCAGCGCATGGGCGGTGACAGCTTTATGAACCTGGCCCGTGGCCATGGCGTGAGTTATCGCCAGATCGCCGAAGATGTGGCGCAGCGCCTGGGGATCAAGTTTGACCAAGCGCTGGAAACCGTTGCGCTGGCGGACATCGAGGCCCAAGTCGCGGAGAAACTGATCGAGCAATACAAGGACAAGCTCAGCCGTGCGGACCGTCAAGCCTTCGACGCGGAACTCAAGGCGGCCGCGCAAAAAGAGCAGGGCTTGTTCAACCGCTTCGATGTAGGCCGCTCGGCCACCACGGCCTTAAGTGGCACGGCGTTGGCGGGGTTGACCGGGTTTATCGTGCGCCGCGGTGCCGCCACGGCGATTCCCGTGGTGGGCCAGGCATTGGCCGCGGCGATGCTCCTGGTGACGGGCGTGCGGGCGTTTTCCGGCCCGGCGTACTCGATTACCACCTTATCGGTGTTGATGATCGGCATGATTCGCCAGCGCATGGCGCGCGAGGCGCTGAACCAGGAGATGGACCTGGTGGTGCAGGTCGTGGACACGTTCCACCTGCCGCGGGAGACGGTGATGCGCACGGTCGTGTCGGACTGATAAGCTGCGGCTCTGACTTGTATGTTTGCCTGGGATACCGCGTGAAATTCAGCCTGCCGAAAATCGCTACTGCCCCATTCTGCCCGCCGGAAGTGGCCGGCTCCGTCATCGTTGACCCCAAGGCTTCGTTTTTCAAACGGGCGCTGATGTTCGCCGGCCCCGGCCTGCTGATTTCGATTGGCTACATGGACCCCGGCAACTGGGCCACGGCCATCGAGGCCGGCTCGCGCTACGGGTACAACCTGTTATTCGTGGTGCTGCTGGCCAGCCTGGCAGGCATGGCTGTGCAATGCCTGTGTTCACGGCTGGGCATCGCCACCGGCAAAGACCTGGCGCAACTGTGCCGTGAGCGCTACAGCAAACGCTCGGCCCGCACGCAGTGGGTGCTGGCGGAAATTTCGATCATCGCCACCGACCTTGCCGAAGTGCTCGGCTGCGCCCTGGCGTTTCACCTGTTGCTGGGCGTGTCGCTGACCACCGGCATCGTCATTACCGCGTTCGACACGCTGTTGATTCTGGCCTTGCAAAACCGTGGTTTTCGCCGACTGGAAGCGATCATGCTGGCGCTGGTCGCGACCATTGGCGTGTGCTTCTTTATCGAACTGGTGCTGATCAAACCCTACTGGCCGGACGTGTTGAGTGGCTTCGCCCCGTCACTGTCGGCCATCAGCGACGCTGCGCCGTTGTACCTGGCCATCGGGATCCTGGGTGCCACGGTAATGCCGCATAACCTTTACCTGCACAGCTCCATCGTGCAAACCCGGCTGATCGGCAAAGACCTCGCCAGCAAACAGGACGCGGTCAAACTGGCGCGTATCGACACCATCGGCTCACTGGCCCTGGCCTTGTTGGTCAACGCGGCAATCCTGGTGCTGGCCGCCGCTGCGTTCTACAAGACTGGCCACACCGACGTGGTCGAGATTCAGGATGCTTACCACCTGCTCGACCCACTGGTGGGCGGGGCTTTTGCCAGTGTCCTGTTTGGTATCGCGTTGCTCGCCTCCGGGCAAAGTTCGACCTTCACCGGCACGATTGCCGGGCAGGTGATCATGGAGGGTTACCTCAACCTGCGCATTCCCTGCTGGCAGCGCCGCCTGATCACCCGAGGCCTGGCACTGATCCCGGCGTTTTTGGGGGTGTGGCTGATGGGCGACGATGCCATCGGCAAGTTGCTGATTCTGAGCCAGGTGGTCCTCAGCCTGCAGTTGCCGTTCGCGCTGTACCCACTGATCCGCATGACGGGTGACAAGCAATTGATGGGGCCGTTTGTGAACCGCCTGCCCACGCGGCTGTTGGCGTGGTTTCTGTTTGCCGTGATCAGCGGGGCGAACGCGTGGTTGATTGGGCAGTGGTTGTTTTGAATCACCGGTCCCAATACGGCACCGCGCCAAAACACTCGACAAAATAATCAATCACCGTGCGCACCTTCAATGACAGCCGGCGGCTGCCGGGCCATAACGCGGCAATCTGCTGCGGCTCAAGCGTCGTCGCTACGTCGTATTCGGTCAGCACCGCCTGCAAGGTGCCGGCGCGCAAGCCTTCGCCGATCAGCCAGGACGGAAACACCACCAGCCCCAGGCCTTGTTCGGCAGCGTGGGTGAGGGTATCGGCGTGGTTGCCGGTGATCGGGCCTTTGACGCTGTAGGACGTCCAATCGCCCTGGTCGCGGCGGAAAAACCAGCGTTGCTGGCCGGTGATGCCCTTGTAGGCCAGGCACTGATGGTTGACCAGCTCGTCGGGGTGGCGCGGTGTGCCATGCCGGGCCAGGTAGGCAGGGCTGGCGGCGATGCGAAAGCGCTGCGGCGCGAAGATGCGGGCCTGCATGCCGGAATCGTTGAGCACGCCGATACGAAACAGCAAGTCGGTGCCGTCTTGCAGTGGGTCGACGTAGGTGTCGGTTTGCTGGATATCCAGTTGTAACTTGGGATAGCGCCGGCACAGCTCGCCCAGCCACGGCGATAGATGACGCTGGCCGAACACCATCGGCGCGTTGATGCGTACCAGGCCGCTGGGTTCGCTTTCCTGTTCCTGCAACGCCTGGCCGGCTGTTTCCAGTTGTTCCAGCATCAAGCGCGCATGATGACCGAGCAGGCGCCCGGCCTCGGTAGGGCTCACGGCGCGGGTGTGGCGGTACAACAACTGTTGGCCGAGTGCCTGCTCCATCAACTGGATCTGCCGAGAAATGGAGGAGGGCGCCAGGCTTTCCCGGCGCGCGACTTCAGAAAAGCTGCCGTGATCCAGCACCGCGACAAACAGGCGCAACGCCTTGAAACTCAATTCATTCAAGCCCTGCATCATGGTCTCCAAGCTGTGCGTTATGCGCAAAGGTGTTATCCGCATGCTCCCATTTATCGCACAGCACGGCCACCGGATAATGCGCGCCATGTCTACTTCTTGAAGCGCAGGTGATGTATGCAGGCAAGTTCGATCGAGGGTGTGGCTCGGGCCACGCCGAAGAAAAACCTTCTACGGCTGTTGTTGTTGCCGTTGGTGATTTTGGCGGGCATGGGCCTGTCGGTGGAGGCTGGTTTGCTCGGGCCGCTGGGCGTACAGGTAGGCCACTTGTGGGCGACCTTGAGCATCTTCGGCGTGGGCACGGCGATCCTGTTTCTGCTGTTGCTGTTCAGCGGCCCGCAAAAAGGCCCGGCGCTGACCGACCTGCCACGCTGGCAGTTGATCGGCGGCTTCCTGGGGCCGATGTATGTGGTGGTGTTGACGTTGGCCACGCCGCATATCGGTATCGCCATGACCATGATCGCGATCCTCTCGGGCCAGGTGGGCAAGAGTGTGTTGATCGACCATTTCGGCTGGTTTGGCACGGCACGCAAGCGGGTCAATGGTGAGCGCTGGATTGCGTTGGCGCTGATTGTGGCGGCACTTGTTCTGATTGCACGAGGGTAAGGCGATGAATCTGATTCTGTTGTTGGTACTGGTGATTGCCGCCGGTGCGGTACTGAGTGTGCAAGCGGCCATTAACGGCCGCCTGGGCCAGGCAGTGGGCGTATTGCGCAGCAGCTTGCTGACCTTTGCGGTGGGCGCAATCACCACGGCGCTGTTGATTTTCTTTTTCGAGCCGGCCCAGGCCGTCAGCTTGCTCGAGGTGCCCAAGTGGCAACTGACCGGCGCGCTGTTCGGCGTGGTGTACATGATGGTAATGGTCGGCGCGGTGCCCATCGTCGGCACGGCGGTGGCAACGGTGGCGGTGATCGTCGGGCAGTTGGGCATGGGCATGCTGATCGACAACTTCGGCTGGCTGGGTAACCCGGCGATCGAACTGTCGGGCAGCCGTATCGTGGCGATGCTCTGTCTGGCGCTGGCGCTGGTGTTCATGTACCGCAGCAATACTCGTCAGGCCGATTAATGGGCTGAACCTTGCTGCGTTGCCGGGAGTCATTGCTTAAGGTGCTGCGTTCGCAGCACTTGGACGACCATGAAAAGGAGTCTGACCATGCCAGATAAAACCTGTGCTTGCCCACACTGTAAATGTGTACTGGGCGCCGACGCGGTAATGAAGGACGGTAAAGGCTATTGCTGCCAAGGCTGTGCCGAGCACCATGCCCATGGTGAGCCGTGTATGGCGCCAACGGGCTGTGAGTGCGCCAAGTCGGCTCACGGCTAAGCGTGTTGGCGGGAGGCCGGTGTTACCGGCCTCTTTTTAGTGGGGTTTGAGTTCAAACCTGACGCTGTGGTCGGCCAGGCGCTGACGGCCTTTGACCACCGCGCTGATCCGTCGCCCCTGGAGCGCAAACACCACGGTTTGCGCCGCGTGCAGATCATCCGGCAGCGGCTGGAACACCCGCAGCACGGTGCGCTCCGGTGTGCGCTGAACACTCACCTGGCACTCGGCATGCTTGGCCATCGGTCCGAATGAGGTGTCCTGGGTGTAGTCGATGCGCGCCTTGCCATTGACCGGTTCTGATCCGTCCATTGTTAGAGCTCCCTACTCTCAAGGTGTAAGCAAGTGATCGTTGCGGGCAGTAAAAATTCACTCGGATTGTGGGGCGCCGGTCATTACCATGGCGGCTCACCCTTGATGATGTGTAGCCCATGGCCCTGGCCGCGCCCCCCGACCTCAGTGATCACGCCGTGCCCGTGCAACCCCTGGCGCGCACCTACCCGCGTGGGTTGTACGTCGAGCCCCACAGCCACGACTGGGGCCAGTTGCTCTACGCCATGAGCGGCGTGATGTGGGTCGAAACGCCTCGCGAAGCGCTGGTTGTGCCGCCCCAGCGCGCGGTGTGGCTGCCGCCGGGCGTGGAACATGGCATCCGCGTGGTCTCGGACCTGCAGATGCGCAATATCTACCTGCGCCCGGCCCTGGCGGCGACGCTGGACAGCCAGGTGCAGGTGATTGAAGTCGGCGGGCTGTTGCGCGAGCTGATCGTCACCTTGGTCGACCAGGGCGACAACGGCGATACGGCCTACTACGACGCCGTCGTCGGCCTGGCCCTGCTGGAATTGCAGCGGGCCCGTCGTTCGCAGATCCGCATCGCCATGCCGGTGGGCGCCGACCGTCGCTTGATCAACGCCTGCCAGGCGGTGATGGCGGCGCCGTCGCTGGAGGTTCCGTTCGAGCAACACGCCGAGGCCGCCGGTGCCAGCGTGCGCACCCTGGCGCGGCTGTTCCAGAACCACCTGGGCATGGGCTTTGCCGAATGGCGCCGCCAGGTGCAACTGGCCACGGCGGTGGCCGAGCTGATCCAGGGCCAGTCGGTGAGTGGCATTGCACGGTCTTTGGGCTATTCGCCCAGCAGCTTCAGCGACATGTTCCGGCGTGAACTCGGCGTGGCGCCGTCGCACTACGCAGGTTGAGGGTTTGGCCGAAATCCTGAAGCACTTGGCCGATGCTTCAGGCAGGCGCTCACTACACTGAGCGCATCAACCTACAAGGCGCCGTCCTCATGAACTACCTGCTTTCCCTCGCCATCGGCCTGTTTGTCGGCGTGATCTACGGCGCCTTGGACTTCCGCTCACCCGCGCCGCCCGCCATTGCCCTGGTGGGCCTGATGGGCATGTTACTCGGCGAGAAACTCTGGCCCATGGGGCGCGAGTGGGTCAGCGGTTGGTTGTCCTGATTCCCTATTTCCCTTCAATGGATATTGGCCATGAAAGCACTGCAATTTTCCGCCACCGGCGACCTCGCCGCCCTGAGTTTCGTTGACGTCGCCGAGCCGGTGCCGGCTGCCGGTGAAGTACTGGTGCAAATCAAGGCTGCCGGCCTGAACCCCAGCGACGTCAAGAACGTGCTCGGTCGTTTTCCCTACACCACATTGCCGCGTATTCCCGGCCGGGATTTTGCCGGGGTTGTGGTCGAGGGGCCGCAGGCACTGGTCGGTCAAGAGGTGTGGGGCACCGGGCGCGACCTCGGCTTTTTTGCCGATGGCTCCCACGCTCAATACCTCACCGTGTCGGCCAAGGGTGTGGCGCATAAGCCAACGCATTTGAGTTTTGCCCAAGCCGCCAGCCTCGGTGTGCCGTACACCACCGCATGGGATGCGCTGGAGCGCAGCGGTGTGGTTAAAGGCACGCGGTTGTTGGTGATTGGCGCCAATGGCGCCGTGGGCAGCGCGGCCTTGGCGTTGGCGAAGATCCGGGGTGCGCAGGTATTGGCGGCGGTGCGCAAGGCTGATCAGGTCGAGGTGCTGCAGGCTCAAGGGTTTGAGGCAATTACGCTGGGCAAGCCGGAAGAGTTGGGCGCGCAGGTTAATGCCGTGTTCAAGGGCGGCGCGGATGTAATCTTCGACACCACCGGTTTCTGGTTGCCGGCGTCTGTTGTCGGTTTGGCGCCGTTCGGCCGTATTGCAATTATCGCCGCACCGGTGGATGGGCATGTGCAACTGCCGGCCCTGGCGCTGTATCGCAAAGGCGGTTCGGTGGTGGGGATCAACTCGTTACTCTACAACTGCGAGCAGTGCGCGGTGATGCTGGAGCAGTTCGGGCGTTTTTTTGATGAGGGGTCGTTGCCGTTGCCCACTGGCTTGCGCGAAGTGGCGTTGGCGGATGGCGTGCAGTGCTACGAAGAAGTGAACACGGGCAGTGCGGACAAGATCATCTTTGTACCTTAACTCACTCGCCAATGTGGGCGCTGGCTTTCCTGGGATGGCATCACCTTGGTTTGAGTACATATCCGTTGCTGCGGTAACGGCCGCTTATGGTTCCGCTCTTACAGCGGGTCACTTTTGGCAAACGCCCGGAATGCCGGCCCAGCCAAAAGTAACCAAAAGGTCTTTGCCCCACCACTCGGTGCCTCGCCTAGGCTCGGCATGCCCTCACTCCGGCTTGAATCCGTGGGCCGCCGTGACGGGCCATCCATGGCCCAACACGGCTAACCCGGCGTCCTGCCGGGTTACCCACGGATTCAAGCCTGCGTTCGGCCAGCGTGGTTGACGGGGCCTGTCAGATCAAGATCAAAAGCAGATCAAGAGCAGAGCACGGCGGCCTGGTAGCCGACCTGAGTGGTTGAAGCAAAAGCAGGGCAAAAACAGGGCAAAGGCAGAGCTGTTTTTCTGTGGGAGCTGGCTTGCCTGCGATGCAGACACTTCGGTACATCATGCATAACCAGTTGATGCCATCGCAGGCAAGCCAGCTCCCACCTTTGACCGAGTACACCCATCTACCTGATGTACTGGGCTCAAAATGTGGGAGCGGGCTTGCTCGCGAATGCGGTGGGTCAGTTACTAATTAGCTGACTGACACACCGCCATCGGGGGCAAGCCCCCTCCCACAATTCAACCGAGTTCAGTTTCCAAGATCAGGTCGGCTACTAGGCCGCCGTGCTGTAGACCTTGATCTTGATCTGTATTTTGATCTTAGGCGCCCCGTTAAACCACGCTGGCCGAACGCAGGTTTTGGAGCGGGGGTAAACCGGCAGGACGCCGGTTTAGCCGCGCTGGGCCATGGATGGCCCATCGCGGCGGCCCCCGCTCCAAAGCCTGCGTGAGGGCACACCGAAGCGTGAGCGAGGTGCCGAGTGGTGGGGCAAGAGCCCTTTTGGTTACTTTTGGCTGGGCCGGCATTCCGGGCTCTTTTCCAAAAGTGACCCGCTGTAAGAGCGGAACCCATATCCGCCATCACCCAAACAACGGATATGTACCCAGCGGCCTC
Source organism: Pseudomonas sp. R9.37 (assembly GCF_963878885.1). Lineage (NCBI taxonomy): Bacteria > Pseudomonadati > Pseudomonadota > Gammaproteobacteria > Pseudomonadales > Pseudomonadaceae > Pseudomonas > Pseudomonas sp. R9.37. Next base: position 60,077 of record NZ_CAWNZA010000003.1, read on the forward strand.
CGCAACCCCCACAGAACTAAATTCGTAAAAAAGATGTGTAGAAACCTATGCCGCGATAGCGGTGAGTCAGCCCACAATTTTTTACCTGATAGGCCGCCATCGCGGGCAAGCCCGCTCCCACATTTTGATCTTCATTGGGTTTCAGGAGGCGCGCTTGATCAGACGTTTCCCACAAGGGTTTCAGGTTGTCGCTCGGAAGGGCGCTGACTAACCTCACTGCCGTCGCTGCCCATTCAGCGACCGGATTTGACCGTCCGATTAATTGAAGTACTGCTACGGCAAAAACCTATTTCAGGTGTTTTTTTTACGCCTGAGGTATCGTGTTGCGGTGGCTGTACGCGGGATACCTTCGGGTATGCCGGATTTCCTTTGATTGCCGGTCGGTCAACCCGCGTACAGCTGCCTCCCTCTTTGCTTGACCGCGAATGTTGGCAGCTCCACTCAATCTTAGGATCTTGACCATGATCAAAGACAGCCCAAATCCCCCAGGCCAACCAGACTTCGATACCAGCACCCTGCACGAAGTGGCCTACCGCGCGATCAACCACTACCTCAACCCCGCAAAACCCATCCTCGAACCTGCCGACGGGCTCTTCACCGTGCGCGCCGATCTGGGCACAGAAACCTTGCTGGTCAATGCTTCCCAGGATTTGGCGTCCATCAGTGACATCGCTCACCATATGGCGTTTGAAATCGAAGGGTCGCAACGTAATGTCGCGCTGGGCATCTGCCGGATGCTGGAAGGGGTGCAGCTGTTGGTGGATAAGGCGCTGAATGTGGCCCATCCGACGGCATAAGGATTGTTAACACGGTCGAAAAAATGTGGGAGCGGGCTTGCTCGCGAAAGCGGTGGGTCAGCCACAGAAAGGTTGACTGGAACACCGCATTCGCGAGCAAGCCCGCTCCCACAGTTTGATCTTTACTAGGCTTCGGGGACGCCTTTTTCCCAGGCGGACCAGTTCTTGAGAATCGCCTGTACCAACGGATTGCCCGTGCGATACAGGTTTTCCAACGCCGGCACAAACCCGCCTTGGTCGGCATATTTCAGCAGGTTGTCCACCTCGCTGTAGCCAGGGTACGGCCGGTCGAAATCGGACCCGGCACGCACCACGGCCAGGCGCTGGATATCCACCAACCCTTCGCGGCTGGCGCGCAGCAGGGCTTCATAGGTGGAGTTGTCTTCCTGCTGGGTGGTGCAGTACTCGCCTTTGTTGTCGGTGAGCAACTTGGTCCAGACCTCGGCGCGCTCGCTCAGGCGGGTACCGGAAAACCAGGTGTTGCCCGCCACGGTGTCACATTGGGTCACTTGCGGCGGCTGATTGGCCGGGGCCGCCGGGTAGTGTTTGCGCCAGGCGGTGGATTCCTTGCTTTCGCTCAACTCCACCTTGTGCGACAGGGCAAATGCCTTGGCTTGCAGCTTGGGGTTGAGCTCAAACACTTCGGTTTTGTAGTCCAGCGGCGGTTTCTCGTTCGGGCCTTTGGTGTTGATACCGATGTAACCGGTCGGCCAGCCTTTAGGCGCATCGCGCGAGTCGATTTCCCACTGGGTGCCGAACTCCACCAGGTAATGCGCCCAGGCGGCGGTGCCAATGGTGCCGTGTTTGGGGCTGATGCCGGCAATCCCGGCAATCAGGAAATAGCTCTGGCGCAGGTCGAACTTGGGCGACAAGGCCAATGCCAGGGTGGAGGCGGCGGCGTTGGTTTGGCCCATGCCGGTGACCAGCAGGCACACGTCCTGGGTGTTGCAGCGGATCACCGGGTATTCGGCGGACAGGCCGGGCACGCGCACTTCCTGCTTGAGTTCCAGGCGATCGATCCAGGTTTGCGCCTCGGGGGCAAACATGGTGATCAGCATCACTTTAGGCTTGATCGGCGCGGTGTCCGCCAGCACCACATGGGGCAACACAGCCAGGCCGACGGCCAGCGAAAGACGGGTTAATGCGTTCATCTAATACTCCTTGATCAGAATTGGTAGCCGACACCGGCGTAGTAGCCCCAGCCATCCGAGCGGGCGCGGAAGTTGCCTTCGCCAAAATTCAGCTCGCTGCCGTCCTCCCAGTTGCCGCCGTTGTGAAAGTAACGGCCGACCAGGGTGAAACGCAGGTGGGTGAACGAGTACAGCAGCACGTTGGTGGCCACCACCGAATTGGCGGTGCGTGCCGGGTTGTCCTTGTGCAGGTCCGAGCCGAAGTCGTAGTTGGTGAAGCCGATGTAGGTCAGCGACGCGCCGTTGTCGAACTTGCTGATGGGCACGATGTACTTCATTTGCGCGCGGTAGCCATCCCACTGGTATTCATTGCTCGCGCCATAGTTTTCCCACTGGTAACGCCCATAGAAGTTGGCCGACAGGTTGACCCGCGAGTGCGTGTCGATGTCGGTGCCCAGGCCGCTGTACAGGGTGTTGGCGCGGTTCGACTTGTTGCTGCCGTGGTCGTAGATCCAGTCAAACGCCACGTACCATTCCTTGAACGGCCCGATGGCCAGGCTGCGGCCGGCCAGGTAGTCGATGGAGATGCGCGGTTCGTGCTCCATGAACACCGGCGAGCCATGGTCCCACGCGCCTTTGTCATTACTGTTACCGATCCCGAGAATTTTCGGCACGTCGATATAGCCATACAACTCGAACGGGCCCTTGCGACCGAAGTACTCGTATTCCAGGTACACGTCATCCTGCGGTTTGGGGCCGAAGCTGATGTCTTTGCTGCCGATCAGTGTCAGGTCCTGGTTGAACCATTCCGACAGGTACGCGCCTTTTTTCGTCGGGCTGGCTTCAGGGGCCAGGGTTTCGCCCTGTGCTGAGTCATCGGCGGGTTTTTCCTGCGCCAAAATGGGTGCGCTGAGTACTCCCGTAACGGCGGCCAGTAGCAAGGAAACACCAAAGGAAGCAGGACGCCTTGAGGTGGGGTGCATGGAAAATCCCTATTCGTACGCGGTTTGACCCGATTCCTCGGGTAAAGGAGAACTTGCCTACCAAGTTCGTTCCGCAAACGTTTGCACAGGCTGTACCAACTTTGCTCAATGGCTTGAATAAAATGGAGAAAAGCATAATTAGTCGACGCTTTGATCAAAAATGACTGGGTGTCATTTTCTCGATCCGGTTGAACAAATGCATCGCCGTCTCCCGTCGATACTCGCTCGGCGTCTGGTTCATCTCGATCCGAAAATGCCGGTTGAAGTTGGACAGGTTGGCGTAGCCCACTTCAAAACAGATATCCGCCACCGACATGTCGCTTTGCAGCAACAGCCGACAGGCGCGCTGTACGCGAAACTTGCGCATCAGGTCGATAAAACCGTGGCCGGTGTTGCGTTTGAAAAACCGCGAGAAGCCCGGCTCGCTCATGTCCAGCTGTTGCGCGATGACGGACAAGCGCAGGTCGCCGGTCAGTTCCCTCATCAGGTAATCGAAGGCCTTGTTGATGCGCTCGGCGCTGCGTGCGTCCAGGGTGGGGGCGTAGCAGGGGCTGGCCAGCGCCTGCACGTGGGGCACCGGGGCGTTTTTCAGGGTGTCGAGCAGTTGCAGGAACAGGATCAGCCGTTGCAGGCCTTGGGCGCTGCCGATGTCTTCGAGCAAGCGCGCGGCGTGCACGGCGGTGTCGCCGCTGAATTGCAGGCCGCGCCGGGCGTGTTCGAACAGCGGTTGCAGGTCGCCGAGTTCCGGCAGGGTTTTGCGCAGGGCGAGGAGGGCGGCGCCGTCGAATTGCAGCACCACGTCGCGCCCGGTCAGGTATTCGCCGGGGGCCAGGTCGCCGATCCAGTCGTGGGGCAAGTCCGGGCCGATCAGCGCGACATGCCCGGCACTGAACGCGCCGATATAGTCGCCGGCCACCAACTTGCCGCTGCCCTGGCGGATCAGGTGAATTTCGAACTCGGGGTGGTGGTTCCAGCGCGCCAGATCATACGGGTAATCGTGTTCGAACCAGCGGAAGCAGTGGTCCGGCTCGGGCAGGATGACTTCGAGTTCGGCGGGGCGGTGCTCGAACAGTTTGGCGCGGCTGATGGGCATGGTGATGCCTCTTTTACGGCTGGAATCCCAGCAAAATACCCGCGTTGGCAGCGGCTGCGCTACCCCCGGTTTCGCTCGGCACTGATACTTTTTTGATCTGCGCGCCCGGGTTAAAAAAGTATCAGTGGCGCATTCGCCATTCGTTTGTGAGGGCTTGGCCAAGCTGCTGTAATCGGCGCTCGACAACAAAAACAACAGGTGGATACCGCCATGTCAAAGCTCCCGCAAGCGCTTTTCCTGCTGTCCGGCCTGGCCTTGGCCATGCCCAGCTATGCCGCCGACACCGTCACCATCGCCACCGTCAACAACAGCGACATGATCCGCATGCAACGCCTGTCCAAGGTCTTCGAGGCCCAGCACCCGGACATCAAGCTCAACTGGGTGGTACTGGAAGAAAACGTGCTGCGCCAGCGCCTCACCACCGATATCGCCACCCAGGGTGGCCAGTTCGACGTGCTGACCATCGGCACCTACGAGACGCCGTTATGGGGCGCCAAGCACTGGCTGGAACCCCTGACCCAACTGCCGGCCGACTACGACGCCGAGGATATTTTCCCATCGGTGCGCCAGGGCCTGTCGGTCGATAACACCCTGTACGCCTTGCCGTTCTATGGCGAAAGTACGGTCACCTACTACCGCACCGACCTGTTCAAGCAAGCCGGGCTGAGCATGCCCGCGCATCCCACCTGGACCCAGCTGGGTGAGTTCGCCGCCAAACTCACGGCCAAAGACAAAGACCAATACGGCATGTGCCTGCGCGGCAAGGCCGGCTGGGGCGAGAACATCGCGCTGCTGAGCACCATGGCCAACGCCTTTGGTGCGCGCTGGTTCGACGAACAGTGGAAGCCGGAACTGACCAGCCCCGAGTGGACCGCCGCCGCCAACTATTACGTCAACACCCTGAAGAACTACGGCCCGCCTGGCGTCTCCAGCAATGGCTTCAACGAAACCCTGGCGCTGTTCAACAGCGGCAAATGCGCGATCTGGGTGGACGCCAGCGTCGCCGGCTCCTTCACTACCGACAAAAGCCAGAGCAAGGTCGCCGACGACGTAGGCTTTGCTGCGGCCCCCACCGAAGTCACCGACAAAGGCTCTTCCTGGCTCTACGCCTGGTCCCTGGCGATTCCGGCGACCTCCAAGCACAAAGACGCCGCCAAGGCGTTCATCACCTGGGCAACGTCCAAGGATTACATCCAACTGGTCGCCGATAAAGAAGGCATCACCAACGTACCGCCGGGCACGCGCCAGTCCACCTACAGCGAGGCTTACCTGAAGGCCGCGCCGTTTGCCCAGGTGACCCTGGAAATGATGAAGCACGCCGACCCCGCGCACCCCTCGGCCAAGCCGGTGCCGTACGTGGGCATTCAGTACGTGACCATTCCTGAGTTCCAGGCCATCGGCACCTCGGTCGGCAAGCTGTTTTCGGCAGCGCTGACCGGCGGCATGACGGTTGACCAGGCGCTGCTCGAAGCTCAGTCCACCACCGAGCGCGAGATGAAACGCGCCGGCTACCCGAAATAATTTCTACAGGACAGCCCATGAAACGACTCGAAGGTAAGAGCGCGCTGATCACCGGATCGGCGCGCGGCATCGGTCGCGCCTTTGCCCAGGCGTATATCGCCGAAGGCGCTACGGTAGCCATCGCCGACATCAACCTGCAACGCGCCCAGGCCACCGCCGCTGAGCTGGGCCCACAGGCGTATGCCGTCGCGATGGACGTCACCGACCAGGCCTCCATCGACGCCGCGATTGCCGCCGTGGTGGCCCATGCCGGCAAGCTCGACATCCTGATCAATAACGCCGCTCTGTTTGACCTGGCGCCCATCGTCGACATTACCCGCGACAGCTATGAGCGCCTGTTCTCGATCAACGTCGCCGGCACGCTGTTCACCCTGCAGGCCGCCGCCCGGCAGATGATCAGCCAGGGCCACGGCGGCAAGATCATCAACATGGCCAGCCAGGCCGGGCGGCGGGGCGAGCCGTTGGTGGCGATCTATTGTGCGACCAAGGCGGCCGTGATCAGCCTCACGCAATCGGCGGGGCTGAATCTGATCAAACAGGGCATCAACGTCAACGCCATTGCACCCGGCGTGGTGGACGGCGAGCATTGGGATGGCGTGGACGCGCTGTTTGCCCAGCATGAAGGGTTGGCGCCGGGCGAGAAGAAGAAGCGGGTAGGGGCCGAGGTGCCGTTCGGGCGGATGGGCACTGCGGAGGATTTGACCGGGATGGCTATCTTCCTGGCTTCCAAAGAGGCCGACTATGTAGTCGCCCAAACCTACAACGTCGATGGCGGCAACTGGATGAACTAGCGCCTTGCACCAATCAAAAATGTGGGAGCGGGCTTGCTCGCGAATGCGGTGGGTCAGCTAATCCATCCGGTGACTGACACACTGCTTTCGCGAGCAAGCCCGCTCCCACATTTGATCTTCATTGTTGGTGATATCGAGTCAGTCAGCAAAACTGCGATCAAAAAAATACACTTCCCCAGGCTTCAGGTTCTCCACCGTCGCCTGGGGCCTGCCGCCTTCGCCATTCTTCTTGCGCCCCGTCTCACGCAAATACCCTGCCTCAGTCAGCTTCAACAAACGCTGGCGAATACTGGTCTTCAACACCGGCCGCGCCAGCACCAGCGAGAAGATCGTGGTCGCTTGCGGCGCGCTAAATTCGTTGCCCAAAAACATCAACGGCAAGTTGCTGTACAGCGACTTGGACAACAGCCGCTCCTGCACGGCGGCGACGATCAGGTTGTGATCGAACGGCAGCTTGATACTGCCGTCGGCCACTGCATTCAGCGAAAACCAGGCCTGATGCTCACCCAACGCCACGTCATCGGCCACGATCGCCAGGTAGTAGGTGGACGACGACCAGCAGCGCGGGTCGCGAAACGCATCGCCCACCGTGCCGACTTGCTCGCTCCAGGCCAGATCAAAGCCGACCTTGTCACTGGCCCGCAAGCGCTCCACGGCGTCCTTGAGGCTCAGATCTTGCACGCCGCCATTGACCACCACGCCCGGTAACGCCCAATGCCCGGCAAACGGCTCGGCTTCGCGCTTGTTCAGCAGCAGCTTCAATTCCCCGGAGGCGCGGCAGTAGAACAACACGCACAGGTCGACGGTGTGGAGGTAGGCGCTAAGTGGCATGTGACATCCTTCTGAACAGCGGTGGCGCACAGTCTAACGGATCGAACAGCGATGTCATGTACTTGCTCCAGCATAGATAACTAAATGTTTCTTGCAATGAAAGTACATGACGTGTACTTTTGTTTCCAGGCCACCGGAGAATCACCATGACCCTCGTGAAAACTGCCATTGCTTCATTTGACGTCGACGCCCAGAAGAGCTTCACGCCGCTGTGCCCCGACGAATTGCCGGTGGTGGGCGGTGACCAGATCGGTGCCGAACTCAACTACATGGCCAGCCTCGCCGGCCACCGTGTCGGCAGCAAAGACGCGCACGCCCCGCACGCCCCATGGGTGGTCACGCAACACAGTGAGATGCTGCAACCCACCGGCCTGGCCCACGCCGATGTCACCTGGGTCAGCCACTGTGTGCCGGGCACCGAGGGTTTTACGCTGCTGGACGAATTGCCCACGCCGTATGACTACGACTACTTCATCTGGAAAGGCGTCGAGCCCGATCTGCACCCCTACGGTGCCTGCTACCACGACCTGCACGACAAGCTGTCGACCGGCGTCATCGAATATTTGAACGCTCAAGGCGTGCGCCGCGTGATCGTCGGTGGCCTGGCCCTGGATTACTGCGTCAAGACCACCGCGTTGCAACTGCTCAAGGCTGGCCTGGAGGTGGTCGTGCACTTGCCGGCCTGCCGAGGTATCAGCGAGGAGGGCGGCGTACAGGCGGTGAATGAGTTGCTCAAGGCCGGTGCTGTCATCAGCAGCACCCGCGAAGAACTGGCCGCGATGGCCACGCGCTAAGGAGAAACACCATGGAAAGTGCCTACGACTACGAATCCCCGGTAATCCAGGGCTTGCTCGACACCGATATGTACACCCATGAGAGTGCCCAAAAATTGACATAAAAAAACTATAAATAACAATAATTTAGAGTTCTTAGCAGCTGTCCATCTTTTTCCAAGAAAATGGACATGGCAGGTAAGATCTCAACATTGATAGGGGAGAATCGTGGTTCCTGACAAGCCACGTCTCTGAGTAAATCCAGTCGTTGATGGCCCTTTTGGATCTAACTCGATCCTATTGCCAGAAAGCGTGATCTCTGGGAGGAGGCTGACGCGAGTACCGATCCACAATGCAAGATTCTCAGTTAGCTAATTGCCCAAGTTGATGCATTCACCGCACCAGCCTTAACCTTTAAGCGTCCGATGCCACAACCGACGCAACGTCGATTCAGGCATCCCTAGATGTCTCGCAGCCTCACTCTGGCTTAGTCCTCTTGCCTTCATCTCATGAACGGCCAACCATTTCCTCTGAGCCTCTAACTCTCGAGGCGAATTCATGGCCTTTGGTTCGGTCGGAAGGGAGGTATCTGCTAGCCCTAGGGCCTCAACCTCAGCCAAACAAGCCAGAAGAGCTTCGCGCACCGAGCGCTTCTCGTGAGATGCGATAGCAAGTGCCAGCAAGGTAATTGGCTCAACTTCAAGAGCTGTGGCTATTTGGGTACTCATATCAACAGTGGCAGAGCTTTTGCCAAGCTCTAGTACGCTGATGTGCGATTGCGTGACGGATCCCGAAATATCTCTCTGAGAGAGTCCTTTCTGAGAACGAAGCAGCTGAACTACTGCTGCATAAGATTTGCGCAGCGACATTTCACTATCCCGATAAAAGGAGACGGTATGTCGCATTTGCCTGCCGCCACACAAACATATATATTTGTCTAAGTGGCGGCATCATGCCCTAGCAGCTAATTATTGGATATTGACGGAGAGGGTTTGGGCGGTGGATGGGATCATCAAAGACGGTCTGCTAGGTGATCCTGGGATCGGTTTAAAGGGCTCTGAGCTCCCCCTCGGCGAAGCCCTCGCGTTGGCCAGAAAGCGCTACAAATGGATGCCCCTCTGCGTCGTCGAAGAATGGATCATTCTCGACGCCATCGTCACCGACGCCGAACGAGCCAAGGTAATCGCTGCCGGTTGCCAGCCAATGTTTATGTTTGCCCACAAGGTCGTTGATGACGAGCAGAGGCGTTTCGAGCCAGGCCATTGGGTGCGCTCCAGTATGGGTACTGCGTTCAACGACGGCTTTCTGTTCGAAACTCGGAATTCCGTCTACGTCCTTCTCGGGCCGGGACATCGCAAATCAGCAACCATCAAAGAGATCTTCTCTCTATTTTGAATTAACCAACCGGGCTGCTTTGCGTCCGCAGAAAACTGAGGCCCCTGATGTTCAGAACCGAAGACTCAGACGCTATTGGCGTTCCGGGATTGTTTGGCGAAGGCTTGATGCACTGGCAGGGAGTGTCACGGGTGCTCAGATCGCATTGGTATCACCTAACCGTCCGAATCACCGAGCAGGGTCGAAGCACTGAGTTCACGCGAATGATCGAAGGTGAGCAAAGACTGCAGCAAATACTTGTGCAGCAGGGTGCAGGAGCAGTGATAGTCGACGTGCAAGTAGTCACCCCTCCTTGGATGAATAACTGCGATGGCTGGCGTATGGGTCGTGTCGTTAAGGTGACTGTCGGTGATGATAACGACTTTGAAGTCAGTCTTATCGAGTTGGACAGTGGGGCTGTTTACCACAACTCACACCGCCCAGGTTTTCAAATCCAGTCACTAAAGAACTGCAGGCCAATTTTTCTCGAAACCATGATTCGATCAGCCTGAAATTTACCAAGAGTTCCGCACGATACCAGCACCTCTGGTTGCGTGGGAAATTCCTGATAACGCTATATGGACTGCCCATTGGAGCGCAAAGATGCTCGACACCATTGATGTCAATTTCCACGGAAAACGCCATACAGATTTCGACCTCTTGCGAATCATAAAAGCGCAAGAGCAGGGCTTCGACTTACCGGTTACCGCGTACCTATGTGGTGTATCCATAAGGGCGCGCGCAGGCATCGGTGTGGTTTTTGGCCACAAGCGGAAAGACCAATATGGGCGATTTGGTGACGGCCACTTGATCCGTACTTCTGATGTTCTGAAAGTCGAACGTGAAGGGCGATTTTGGGTGATGACGACGGAGAACTCGCGGTACGTACTGGCAACGTTTCAGAGGGGCAATGGGCGAGCCTCCCTGCGTGATTATCTGCGAGTCTCAAAGGGGCAGCACCATTTCACTCCGCGCGTGTTGCAGTGATATTCTGGAGTCCAATGCGGTGCAAAGGGTCTGAATTTCTTAGTCGCTGCCACTGGCTCGTTCTTCGTAAAGTCTACGGTCTTATGTCAGGTTTTGCGGTTGAGCAGGTTATCGAGGAACGTGGCGCTTAGTGCCTCCGTCCAATCTATCGGCATGAGATCGATCCAACTTAGTGCTTGAAGAAGGATCACTAACCCCAAACCGTACGCATTTGCATGGGCTGGCTCCACGCACAGCGGCGTACCGAACTTAGCGTCGTAAAAGAGGGACGATTGGATACCGTCTGCCCCCATGTATACAGTAGGAGTCGCGATGTGATCATTACCCAGAATCATCAAATCAGGCGCGTGCTCACCCTGGACGTTGTGAACTGAAATGTCCGGTGAGTATATGCGTGCAAAAACTGCACAAAAGGGCTGGTTTTTGAGTGGAGGGTAAGTGCGAGGCCAATCTCTGACCCTACCGTTGTAGATCGGCCCATCCACCTGATACTCAGGGTTGGTACGACCTCGACGTGTGAGCAGCAATTTCTTTACCGCTTCGGCTTGGCTGATCGCCTTTGCCAATACCGCTGAATCCGAGATCGAGTGCTTGCATTCGATGTAGGCGTACACCGCGTCAACAGGGATTTGTTCTTTTACCGGATACTGGCGGCTCATACCGGAGCGCAGGGTGGGGCTGGACATCTTGTCGTAAATGATGAGGTCATCCCCGGCCTTTTCGCCATTTTCGCCTACAACAAAACCCCGGCACACGCCGTACTTGGCTGGCAGAATATCCTCCAGCAAAGCGCATATGGCGACCTCGAATTCATCACCAAGGTCAAAGTTGTAGATCGCCTCGATGTCCTGCAGCCTCGCTTCGACTTTCCTGGCCAACCTCTCGATGTATCCACCGTATGAGCTCATTGATCCTCCTCCAGTTGCTCGATGTTTGTAGGCCTCTATGACATTAATCCTCCTGGCTAAAACAGGGTCTTGCAAGTCAGGACATGCTGCGGATTAGGCGGCTCGGGCTGTCGTGATCTCTGCTTTAGAAGCTTGACGTTGCAATTGTGGTGGTAATCTACGCCTTTATATCGAAGAGGCGGCGCCCGGATTCCTGGCACGCTCTAAGCCTGCAGGGAGCTCTTAGCTAGTGGATTCGCGACCAACCAACCCTCATTCTCAACCACCTCAGATTGACTCATCAGCTGACAACGTCACCTTGGAGACTGGCCGTAGCCTGCAGTCCACCATGCGTGGCTTTTTCAACTGGCTCACCAATGCCATCCTAGACGTCGTTGGATTTCAACAAACCTCTGCTTGGAATGCGGGTCGTCTGGTCGGTACCGAAGAGGGAAAAAGCAAAGGCTTGGAGGAGGGCTTCTCTCAGGGGCATGCCCAAGGACTGGACGACGGAAAGCTAATTGTTGAGTTGCGTCCTGGCACACCTACGATTCCCGCTTCACCGGGCATCAAGGAACCTGCACTATTCAAGGACTGGAGATTTGCAATCACTCCAGAAATGGCTGCTGAGATCCGGCAGGATGTGAAGCAATATCTTCCTGATCAACCTCCTTCTGAAGATCAGTGGAAGATGATCTTGTCCACCACTCCGACCACCTCTGTAGTTGCGGGCGCTGGTAGTGGTAAGTCGACAACCATGGTGTTGCGGCTGATCGTTCTATACCACTACCTCAAAATTGATTTGTCGGGTCTGACGGTTGTCACTTTCACAAAAGAATCCAAGCTGGATTTCGCGAAGAAAGTCCGCGAGGTTTTTGACCTTTGGGGTTATGAAGTCAGCGAGAAGAAGTCACTTGAGATTGTCCGCACGTTCCATTCCCGCATTCTGTCCTTCGCCAAAAGCATCGATGGTCTAAGTGATGTAAAGGCTTTCGAGTTTCTAGACAACAAGCCAGGTGAGGACGAAAAGGACGGTTCGATGCTGAATGTCAAGCTGGGCGAAACCCAGCTCGATCTGATGAACGCGACATACCATGAGCTCTACGAAAGCAACACGGAGTTTCGCTCTCTGATGGGAGAACTCTATCAACGCTCACTATTGCTAGCTGAGATGGATAAAGACCATCCAGACGTTCTGGAGCGCCAGGATAAGGCCTGGCAAATGGCGAATATCGATGATGCGTTGTGCGCTCAACTTGAAGGTCTTTGGGAAGCTGCCGGTTATTGGCCAATTGATGGGATAGAGCCTGCACGGAAGACCGTCCGACTGCTTGGGAAAAACTTCCGTGTGAACGGATATATTCCCGATTTCGATACCTACGTGATACTAGGGGTCGACGATACCGAACCAAATGAAATTAAGCTTGATCACCAATATGGTTGGTTCATGCGTAAGCACGTGCGCGACAAGCGGACGCTGTTTCAAGCGTTTTGCAGTCCCCGGGTTGTTTATCTGAACAGTTATGTCGATGCATCGCGGTCGGTTGACGCCCTCAAAGGTCGGATAAATGGATGCCCGAAATTCCAGTACAAGGTCAAGGGAGAGATTAGCTCCAGTTATATTTTGGAGGCATTTTTTTTCAATGCATCCTTCATCGAAAACCTGGGCCTGGACGCCATTGAGGCGGTCAAAAATATGACCTTGTACAAGGGCGAGCCCGACACGCCATTTTTCCATGCGATGAGTATTTACTGGGCCGCGTTCAACGAGCGACTGCTGCAGATGAGTCCGCCGGTAATGACGTTCAACAGTATGTTTGCGATGTTCAGCGAACGTGGTCAGCAAAATTTTAAGGCAGTACCGGACAGCGTACTTCGCCCCATGACCACGCTGCTCATCGACGAATTCCAAGATGTTGGGGCGAACACAATCTCTTGGGTCAGGGCGACCTTCAAGGAAATCGAACTACGCGGGTTGGCCGCTAAAACCTTGGGTGCGCCAGCTTATGCCTCGGTGATGGCGGTGGGGGACGATTGGCAAAGCATCTATGGATGGCGTGGCAGCTCTCCACGTTTTCTGATGGAGTTCGGCAAGGAGTTTAGGTCGCCGAAGCAGACACAGGTGTTCATGCAGGAAAACCATCGATCACATCAAATGGTTGTTGATGCGGCGGAAGCAATAGTCAACCAGACACCAGGTTTTGACAACAAGCACGGTGTTGCGGTCAACAAGCGTGTGATCGGCAACCAGGTACCGGTAGAGGTTCGAGAGCTTGACTGGGAGCACCTAGTCCAGATGGCCGAACACCATTACGACGCTGGCAACTCGATCCTTATTCTTTACCGTAAACGCGACACCAAAAAAGATGCCAAAGCAAAACTAAGCGTCGTCATTGAGAGAGCTCGTGAAGACAAGCGAGACAAGGCCGTCAAGTTTCTGACCTACCACTCCTCGAAGGGCTTGCAGGCTGACGCCGTCTTTTTGCTGGGGGATTGCGAGGTCACCACGTCATCGCCTTCGAGAAACGATTTCTATGCCCAGGCCGGTATGGCGAATCCGGGCGAGCCCTGCGGTTACGACAGGGCACAGCAGCAGGAGGCGCTGCGAACAGCCTACGTCGCCATCACTCGGGCCGTCACCTACTGCTATTGGTATGTTTCCTGGGACGAAAAGGTACCTGCGTCGGAGAAGGCAAGTCGTTATATCAAGGGGGATCAGGCCTATTGGAATGTTGTGACGCCTCGTCCTGCACCACCTTCAGATGGGATCAAACGCAAAGTAGTCAAGGGACGCTAGCTAGGGCCCTTGTTCGTTACATCTAATATCTGCAGGCGACGTGCGGGAATACAGAAAGGCGCAGTGGCTACGCGTTCAGGAGGTTTGAGCTATATACTCTTGCAGCTACCGCACAGCCTTGCTGGCTTTGATTTCAAATCGGCGCTCCACTTCTGCGTCACTTAGCTTAAGCGCATCATCGCCGAGCCACATGGCAAGTTTCTCGCGCTTCTGGCTCATTGTGAGGGCATCGAGGTTCGGAATGTAGCCGTTATTGGCTTCCATGCCCCGCTGCAGCTCGTAGAAGGTCTTGATCAGAGACTTTGGATGAATCTCGCCCCTTGGGCAGAAGCGATTTGTCAGCTTGCCGACCGTGTGGTTAAACGCCCGCAACTGAGACGTCGTGGTGATCTGGCAGAAGTAGGCTGCCCAGCCAAGACGTTTGCCTTTGAAGATGCAGCCAGTGATCCGGAGATTCAGCTTCCATTGGCAGTAGGCGAGGGCGCGTTCCTCGTCAGCAGGGCGTCGAGCCGCCGCCAGTTTATGCCGGTATGCCGTGAAAATTTTAGCGATGGATGACTCGATGGCGCAAGGAAGGCTTGCGTGTTGAAACATACCTGCATACAGCTGATACCTAAAATACGGGGCAGTGACGGTGTTCAACCGAACCCACCGCACTTATCCGTACCCAGGGGGTTACCAGGGAAATTGGGTATACCCTTGATGCTAGTCAGGATGGAACCGCCAGCAGCAACAGCCGGCAGCTCTCACAGGTCTTCCGTGCAGGTTAGAAAGGAGAGGGGTCACCGTCGAGAAGCAGCGAGAGGTCAGCTATTTTTTTCCCCAACGTCGCTTTCAGCGTTGCTCTCAGCTTCTTGTCCACCTCTTTATGCAGTCGAATCTTTTCTATGGCCAATGCGATTATGAATTCCATTGCCGCTTCGCCGCGCTCATGCGAGTAGCCCTTCGCCACGCGCAGAATGATGTCCGCCATCGCTGCGCTGTAGATCTCGTGAGCACTGTAATCCAGCTCTGTGGGAAGCGCCGCTCTGAGAAATGCCGACTGGATGATTCCGTCGTCATACCTGGAGAACACATCCGGCGACAGCAGCACCTGCTGTAACTCACCAGACTCCAGTCGTTTCGCGTCCTTGATTTTTGCCCCTTCACGGGCGTTCTGCAAAATCCAAAGGATGGTCAAGAAGATGTCTACAGTCGAAGCCTTTTTGACATCCTCCTTCCCGTTCACGAACGCGAAGCCATCAGTAAGCTTCATCTCTTCATTCGTGAAACTGCTTGGCCAGAATGCCTGGGACGATAGGCCGGATGCTTCCTCGGCAGCCAACTGATCAGCGCGGTGTTTGATCAGCAGCAAGCTCTCATCACCAAAGGCGACCAGCTTGTTGATTATGTCTTTCTCTTTGGCCCAGTGATTACTGCACACAGCGCTGCCGGCGGGAATCTCCATGAAGGCCTTGAAAACGTACCGGCGCTCACCCTTCGGTGGTTGCGTCAGATTGGAGCTCAGGTCTTTCATCAGCTCGTAGGTTCGACCGAAGAGGGCTCCGACGATGTAGAGGCGAGTTCCTGATTTCTGGGCGCTTCGCAGCCGTCTACTGACTCTCTGCAGAATAGTCCCACGCTCTGCTGCAGCTGCAACCACAATAACTGATCCATGAAGCTCTTCGTCTTGGTTGAAGTCTTCTTCGCTGATCTTGGTGCAGGTCAGGCCTCTTTCAGTCAGATATTCCAAAGCTTCCGTCGCGAGTTTCTCACTCGCCGAGTCTCTATCATGGATGATCAGCTTGGTCGACGCGGGTGACTCTTGGTCGAGGCATTTTTTGAACCAGGTCTTGAAACCGTCAGTCTCGACCAGTTTTTCCTTGTCTACGTGTACTGTGCGCCGTCTTTCTCCTCCTTGGATGGGCGTTACACAGCTGAAAAGCCCCTTGCCTATGAAGGAGTCAAACTTCACCTGAAGGTCATCCGGCAGATGATCCATGCTGATGTTTAACAGCCTTGTTTCAGTGTGTTCTGCGATAAAGCGCTCGCCGTGAATCCGGATGGTCTGTCGTGCTTCCGAAGTTTCGGACTCAGCGAGCATTTCGAAATCCTGAGGACGTTCCAGAGTATGGACAATAGTGCAGCTTTCAGACTTCTTGGAGAACGACAAAACCGTAGCGACTCGAGATGGTGGAGCGCTGTTGACTCGAATCCACTGGTCGGCCAACCCACACGTAGATGAGGCAGAGATCAGGCAAAGGGCAGCATTGGCGCCAGGCAAACGCCCATCCTTCAGCCCCTCGTGCGAATGGAAAGATCTGATGGTCTGGATAGTAGGTTTTCCAAACCGGGCCTGATAAAGCTGCATTGAAAGGGCTATGGGCAAGAAAGCCATAGTGTCGAGGTAGATCGTGTCGGGCTCACCCAACGTGCTTGTAGCAGCTTGTTTGAGCATCTTCAGCGAAGCAAATGCAAGAAAGTGGGCGTGCAGTGTCTCGGAGAGAAGATTTTCAGCCCGAATGAAATAATTTGCGGAACGTGACGAGGGCTTCGAAAAAAGAAAGCCAGCCGGGGCTTTGGTCAACACTGAGGTGCACTTGACCAGTTTCTCCATGCCGGCCCTGACGATTTTCGCGGTGCCGTTCTGTAGCAGTTTGGAAATATTTTTCGGGGCACCAGAAATATTCTGGTATTTGGTGATGCTGCCGTGGCCATCGTGATACGCAAATCCATAGCTCAGCGAAGAGTTTGTATTCCGACGCTGCAAGGCGCTAGATAATGGAGAGGCTTTATCTTGGCACTGCTTCTGAATCTGCTCCTCAAAACACTGCGGTATGAGGAAGATTAAGTGATCTGGCAGGATGTAGCCGGGTAGGCGCTTCTGCAGCGCATCCGTCACCTGGATATCGGTGATGGCATCAGGGCCTGTGAAGAACACCACAACCTGTGCGGGCTCAGCCTCAGATGAAGCCGCGAGAGATACTTCGAAATCGTAAAGATCGGACATGTCAGTTCACCGGGATGCAGATGGTGAAGACAGTCCCTTCAGCGGCTTCGAGCTCACCACCACCGCTCCATTTTTTGGGGTGATACGCCACCTCGCCTTCGTGCCCTTGAAACGCTTGTGAGAGGCAAAGTCTGCCTGTGCGTAACCGAACATAGGCTTGAAGCTTGTTGAAAGCCTGAACGGCGTTATGCAGACCCATACCCGATTCCTTCGACGGCTTGGTGGTGACGTGTTTTTTGAAGCAGTCGAGGGTAGCTTGAAGCTCCTCATCAAGTGACAGCTTGTCCAACAACTCAAGCGGTGCACCTTCATTTTTCGAAAGCCAACGTCTTGCGAGGCCAGGGCCGCTGTCGATGATCGATAGCTCTAGAAAGTCGAGCGCATCGACATCTTTGACCATGTGCCTGATGACGAAACGCGCAAATTCGGGCTCAGTGTGGGAGTAATTCTTGATCTCCATTTTGCTGATGCGACTTGCTTTGACTGTCATGCCACGCAAGCCCTTTTTGTATTTGACCCCCATCAAATCGCATGACGCATGTTCGTCAGCGTTCGATATCAGCTCTTCAAGGACAGTGCCCAAGGCGCTAAGGCCACTGCGCATCAACGCATTGCGCTCATGCCTGGTGTGCATGACTGATGACAAGTCTTCGATCAAGGTGGAGAAGGTTGGCCACTTATGGACTTCAGGTTCTCCTCCCCCGTAGTAGAAGGGCTTGATGTACTCCATCTGCGCGTGGTTGATACTGAAGAGGTTAATCACCTTGGGGCGAGCCCCTTTGCCCCCCGAGGTGTGTTTCAGATCACTTTCGAACATTGCTTCAATCATTGGTCGAATGACAGTCAATGCTGCACGGCGATCAATCGGATCATGATTTTCCGACACAATGTCTGAGCTCATTACCAGCGCGGCTAAACCTGCCGCCGTTTTGGCAAGCTGCGAAACTTGATCTAGGGCGTTTTCAGTGTCTGCGTAGAGGTGCAACGTGCTTTTGCTCTGGGCTTTTGCCCAGGTGATCACGAGTTGCGCAAGAGATGCGTCGACCCCCAGAAGTCCCCCATGACTCATAGATACAGGTAACCGTAATTGCCGTTCTGTGAAACACAGAGGGTAGAGCTCCTCTATGTCATACGTATTCATGCTTCGAGTGATTTTCATCAGCACCTCTGACATTCCATCGATTGGGTGCTGAGCCACGCTAGAAGCAAGGAGCACGGGGAGCTGTCACCAGCCGAAATTTCCACTCACGTAAACAGGCAGGGAATGAAACGTATTCGGAGGGCAGGGACAGCAACTTTACGTAACCATGCGGCTGCTTGGAAGGTGGCGGGTGCAAAAATGCCGGTATTCGAGCGACTGCTCCAAAGCAATCACGATGAATGAAGATCCTTGGCACTTAAATGACCGGACGATAGGCCGGAGTTTGCGAGCTGGCGCATCGACTGACGTTGCCACCGGCTATACCGAGGCAGGGAGTGCAGGAGGGGCTATACCCGAGAAGAAAAGGCTATAGCGGAGCGATCATGATTACAGTGCTTCGATCAGCCCCGAAGGCCCATTGCAACTGAAGCGTCATTCTGTAGAGGGGCAGAAAGGGAGCGCGGGCGAGCCGCATGTTGCAGCTCCCGGTGGCCCATTTTTGAGCTGAGCGAGTGGTCAGCTTCCCCGATTGAAGGGAAGCACCACGCCACTGTCGCCCGATTTGATGGCTGGATCGCCGCTGACCATAGACTTCAGCTTCGCCAGATGGAAGACCGAAGCTTTACCGGACAGATAACGCTCCGGCAGGCCCGCTAGCTTTTCAATATCGTTTGCAGCCAAACCGATATAGCTCGATACCGACTCAATCGGCATAACTCCAGAAGACGACAGCAACTCGATGGTACGCTTCAGTAGCCGAGGTTGTTCAGGGGCGCGCGCATCATCACCTGGCTCGGATTTAGCTCCCCACCTGGCTGACCTGCGCTTGAACAATACGAGCTTTGCATCCGCGTCGATAATCTTGAGAGCCTCGAGACGCATGATCATGGCCGCGACCGACACGCCCCAGCGCTGTTTGAGCAGCAGTAGGCTGTCCAGTGTTACCGGAGTCCTCACATCGGCAGCAAACGTTTCTGCCGGCAGCAGGAAAGCCCCGGCGAACCGATGAGCCTGCGACTCCATCAGCTTGTAGCGTTCAGGGTCGGTTGAGCGGTCTATGCCCTTGTGAAGGATGAGATGGCCGAGCTCATGCGCCAGGTCAAATCGACTGCGAAAGCCATTCCCTTTATCGGCCGACAAGAGAATCAATGGCCGTTGAAGTTCGTGACTCCATGCTGAAAGGCCTTCGATTGGCGCGATACCGGTTTCTTCTCGCACCACGATAATGCCCGCACCCTCTACAGCTAGTGCCAAATCAGGAATTGCCCGGCGGCCAAGACTCCAGAGGTCTCTGCATTCACTGGCAGCTTCCTCGATGTCGGAGTTGGCGATTTGCTGAGGATCGGTGAACGACCTCACTGGCAGATTTACGTCCGGAAAATCCACGAATTCGTTCATCGCCAGCACGATATCCTGCGTCCATTCTAGCCGTGCTTCCAGCATTGCCCTCGCAGAGACGTGCGCGGACGCGTTGCTCCGGAAAAGAGGCAACGAGCCCTTCTTTGGAAGAGGGCGGGTGAACCATTCAGGGCTGACATTGATGACCTTGGAGAGACTGTCTAGCGCCTCCGCCTCGGGTGCCTGCTGTCCCGACTTCCACTTGCTGATGGTCGCGGGTGACACGCCGACCATTGCAGCGAGCTGTACTTGCGAAAGCGCGCGGGCAGCCAATGCTTGAATCAATCGACCTGGCTGGAAATCTGTGATGCCCCGGCTCATGTTTCTTCCTGTCCTCCAAGCTCGATAATGCCTGGTTTAAGTTTTACTGTTGCGTTGTCGGCTTGTTTCGGCGCTGCTTCATAGCGATCTAGGAACTGGCTCAAAGGTTCCCGAAACAGCCATCCGTCCATCTTCGGATTGGGCACAGCGATGTAAACCTGCAGTGGTTTTTCAGGATGGTGATGCAGTGAACCACTGAAGCGTGCGACGAAGAAAAATGCCCCCGAGGTCACATCCTGAGGCCCAAAAAGGGACGGCTGTACCAGTTGGCTCATGGCTTCGTTCGATTCGGCGAGTTCACGTCGGATGATGCTACGAGTGGGTCGATTCCAGTTCGTCGTGTTCATGTTCAAGCGCGCGAATTTAAACATTCCAGCCAGACCCACTATCACGCGGTTGCCTTGGGGGGAGATCAATTCAGCGTTGGATGCCTCCAACAAGTCGCTGAAGCGCTCGTTCATCAGGATGTGCCGCATGTGCCCAAGAGCAGTTTTGCGCTGCTTACTCACCTCCTTCGTCACCCCGAAAGCTTGTAGCGCACCGGCAGCAACGGCGTCTTCGACACCCATCACAAGGTCGCGCGGAACGTTGGCGATTAGCAAAGCGGCGATGGCGTCTGGGTTTGGGGTCATTTAGTCATGCTCAGGTTTCGGTTGGCGAGATTATATACCTGAAAAATTTCGTGTGTGTAGGTTTTTAATGGATTTACATGCTGTGAAGCGCCTTAACATCGGTTTTGCTCATGCCTTGGCTGAAGGGCATAGATGAATCGTGCGTATCATTCAGCCTTGACCGTCCACAACTGATCTACCTTCGTCGTGTAGCTCTGACTCATCAGCTCCCGACGCATTGCCCAACTGGGAGCAGCAGGCACGCTGGCTAAACGCAGCACTCCCTTTCCCCAGCGGCCATTGATCTCATCCAGGACGGTCATCACCTTGTCCGCCGTAACAGGCTGGGAATGTGTAAACAGGTCGTCCGTGAACTCACCGGGCTGTCGCAAATCCATCAAGAGAACCTCCGCCTTGCTGTACTTGAAGCCCGGTCGGAAGAGGCGATTGACCGCTTCGGTCGCAGCCTTGGTCATGAGTCGAACATCGTTTGTCGGGTAGGGTAGTTCGACAAGTGCGCCATTCGCATACTTCGCTTCTTCGGGATTGAACATGCCTGTCCTGATACTCACGCGGATCTTCTTGCACAGCGAGTTTTGCGCTCGGAGTTTTTCCGCAGCGCGCTGGGTGTAAGTAGCCACTGCCTCCTTGATTGGCTCAATGGCGGTAAGGCGTGTGCCGAACATCCTGCTGCAGCAGATTTCCTGCTTTGGCGGGTCAGCCTCCCCGAGCTCCAGGCATGGAGTACCAGCGAGCTCTCGAGCAGTCTTCTCAATCACAACGCTGAATTTTTGGCGAAGCATCCAGGCATCGGCTTTCGCTAAATCCATTGCCGTCCTAATCCCCATCACCTCCAGGTGAGCTTTCATGCGCCTGCCGATTCCCCAGACTTCGCCGACATCGGTGTTGCGCAGTGTCCAATCGCGTTTGAACGGATCGCAGAGATCGACCACGCCGCCGGTGATGTCCAGAAGGCGCTTGGCAGTGTGGTTCGCAAGCTTAGCCAAGGTCTTGGTGCGGGCAATTCCTACCCCGACTGGAATGCCGGTGCGCTTGAGGAGGGTGGAACGCACGTGCCGACCGAACGCGGACAGATCGCCCTGGACGCCAGTGAGATCGGCGAACGCCTCATCAATGCTGTAAACCTCTAACGCTGGCACCATTGACTCTATGATCGTCATGACGCGCTCGCTCATGTCGCCATAGAGCGCGTAATTACTGCTGAACGCGACGATGCCGTTTCTGCGCAGGTGATCTTTGATTTGAAAGTAAGGCTGCCCCATCTTCACAAAAGGCTTGGCATCGTAGCTCCGCGCGATCACACAGCCGTCGTTGTTCGAAAGCACCACGATGGGTGTTTTGGCAAGGTCTGGTCTGAAAACGCGCTCGCAGCTCGCGTAAAACGAATTGCAGTCAATTAGGGCGAAGACTGGCTCAAGTGTTGTCATGATCGCGGACGCTGTATTTCACCACTCCCCAGATCACAAGCTCGTCGCCTTCCATCACATGCCTTGCTGGATATTTTGGATTTTCGGACAGGAGGATCACGGCGTTGTCGCGCAGATGCAGGCGCTTGCAGAATGGCTCGGAGTTGAGAGCTGCGATGACAATATCCCCACTAACCGGATCTACGCTTCGATCAACAACGACCAGATCTCCTGAATAGATGCCGGCGCCCTGCATACTGTCTCCGTCGATCCTCACCAGGTACACGTGCGGGGCTCGAATATCGAACAGCTCATCAAGGGAGATGTGCTTTTCGATGTGATCAGCCGCAGGGGAGGGGAAGCCCGCCGGCACCTTGGATGAATAAAGGGGCAGCTTCTTACCGCCAGTAGCGAGTGGGCCGAGGATGGTGATGCTCATGATGCAAGCCTTAAAGTTTTAGACTGTACGTATATACAGTTAACGATTTGCTTCGCTTGCGGTCAATCTCATAAGCATCACTATTCGACGGGTGACAGCATGTGCGGACGCTACTCGATCTACGAGTCAATGGATCACTACCTGAAGGAGCTCGCGCCAGAGCAGTTGGTGATCAACGGCTACGATCTTTGGCCAGTAGAGCGATACAACGTCGCACCCTCGACTCGGGTGGAAATTATTCGGCCAGTGGACGACCAATTGAGCGTTGTTAAGGTGAAATGGGGGTGGTCACCATTTTGGGCGAAAGGAAAGCGTCCTGACCCGATAAACGCCAGGGTTGAAACAGTCATGAGCGGGAAATTCTTCAGTCAGCTCTGGCCAAACGGTCGCGTGCTTGCACCGGCAAACGGTTGGTTTGAGTGGGTCAAAGATCCGGCTGATCCAAAGAAAAAACAGCCTTACTTCATAACCCTGAAAGAGCAGGCTCCGATGTTCTTCGCTGGCTTAGCTGAGGTTCACCAGGGCTTGGAGCCAGACCCGCGCGACGGGTTCGTCATCATCACCGCCGCCAGTGATCAAGGGATGGTAGATATCCATGATCGGAAACCGCTGGTTTTGGCTCCTGAGCACGCCCGCGAATGGATCTCCTCAGGTACTTCACCTGAACGTGCGCGGGAAATCGCGATGGATCACTGCCGGCCTGCTACCGATTTTCATTGGTACAAGGTAAGCAAGGCTGTGGGTAGTGTTCGTAATCAGGGCCCAGAATTGGTCGAGCCGCTCGCAGGGGCGTCAGACGGCGATGAATGAGTGCGTACCGTAATGTTGATGGAGGGCAGCTGCAGCGTTGCTCAGCCGTTCCATGAGTAGCGCATATCAGATTTTATTAAGAGCGGACGTCGCTTAGATCAACCCCCAGTTTTGACACCCGGCATACCTGAGACCGCCCAGGTAACGGCTGATACTGGTACGGTATATGCCCTGCCGTTAGCAAAAAGCCCGCAGAATTTATCCGAGCACTGGATGATCCTGAACTGGGTGACTTCTTCAGATCCGGGTAGTTTTAGAGTCACGACGGGGGAATCACTAAAACCCTGCTTAACGTCTTCCCTAGCGGTTTCTCGTCCTACATCGCTAAAAGGCATAATTACCATCGCGAGTGACATTGAGATCAAGCACAGGATGATGAAAACACCATAACTTCCAACGAACAGAAACAGTCCTGCCCTTCGCCAGGATTTAAGAAAAGACCGTTTCTTCGCTTTTATAGGCTTCTGATTTCTTTGATTAACAGAGCCCGTACGGTCTGTCATAAAATCAACGAGACCAAAAATCAGGCTTAGGCCAACCATGCCTAGAAGCGCCAACAGCCAATTTCGTCCCAAGCTGTCGAGCCCGAAGGTAAACCAACTTACAACGACCCTGAACCATGCCACAGCGGTCTCACCGATATACTCCGTTGTCTGCAGAGGAAACATGGACGGCTCAAGGTTCAAGTAGGAGAGATAGCCCTCGTGATAAGCCTTTCCGTTCAAGTAAAAAATGGGGGCTGAAATGGCCAACGCTAGGGCTCCCAGCTTCCCCCAACCCATGAACGTAGCCGCTTTTTGTTCCGAACCCTTTTTCAGTCTGTCTTCTGACATTTTCCACTCATTATCTAAAAGTCCTAGAGAGCACGGTGCAGCCCTCCTGTTATGCCTACGTCTCAACCAAGCGCCGAGGAGTCATTCTTGAAAGTCTGTGCGTTGTCATCATCGGATGCACTGCGAAAGTGCAGCGCTGCATGATTGATCGTGGGTTTGAGCCTAAAAACAAAATTATGCTGGTTTGCCAGACTTACTCAGAAATGAAGGGCTGTTCGTCGACAACGCCACCGAGTTGATGCAGATAGAGAGCAGAGCCAAGGGGGGGGCGCTCGTTAGAGATAGAGAGCTCATCGGCCCAGTGGCTCGTCTACATCGGTTTAACCGATACCACATCCACGTACTTGTACTTCTTCCTAGCAGCCTTCACAGCCTCTTGCTCAGCAAGCAACGAGCTCAACGTATCGGCATCGTGAATCAACTCGATCATCTTCCCCTCAAAGTCGTTTCCGACACGTAACGTTACCCTCAGCCTGGGTGTGAATGCTCTCGCCACCTTCTTCTTGGCTGCTGGAGCGAATACGGGTTTCGCTAGCACAACTTCTTCCACTGGCTCCTGTGCTAGAGGAGCAGATATCTGCTCTTCGGGCTGAGGCGTACCGAATAGAGCACGACGCATTTCTTCTTCAGTTAATTCAGAGCTCATAGAACATCTCAAAGTGGGCGGTAATCAGATCGACGAATTCTACTAGGATGGCTGCTCCAGCGTGTCCTCTGGAAGCATGTATGACCACTGTTAATTCGGGCTACGTGCTCGCAACATTTCAGCGTGGTAGTGGGCCGGATAGCGATAAGAATGATGCAACGTAAGCTAGGCTATTGAGGGCTTAAGGGTGCATCGCTATGGTTGTCTGGCTTCGTCTTCGACAGCTGAGTGAACTGCTCCAATGCGTTTTGGAAGTCCTCCAACGCAAAGCTTATCGGCTTGCTCTCCGCAATCCATTTTGTCGAGATTCCAACTTCCAGTTTGTCCGAAATACTACGACCAAAGCGCCGCCAGTGTACGGTGTCACCTTCGATTACCTGCTCTGCGACCAAGACGATACAGTCGAAATTCATGTCATCGCTACAGACCAGCAACGGCACGATTGTGGAGCTTCCATCCTCCGCCGGGATGATGCGACGGTTCGAAAGAGCGTCTTCGTCTTCGTCGATAAGCCAGATCAGAGAAAGACCAAGGCTTGCGACGTCTGACCATTCGAGATGAGTGGACAGCCATTGCTCAATGCCAATGCCGTCAATCATTAACCATGCGCAAGCGCTACTGGCGAATCTAGGTCGGTAGTAAGCGGCGCTGATAACTTGGTGCATGGCGAAGTCCTTTAGTGCGGTGCGGCTGGGTCATAGAAAATGATGATACTCCAGTGATATCACCCTGCGTTTCAGATCGCTCCTCTCGACGCTTGAGGGGCAGCCTACTGCACCGGGACGTATTGGCAGCTTTCAGCCTGGTCACAATGATGAGGTTGGATTGTGAGCATCTTTGCCCTTCGGGCTTCCCTGACAAGCTGCTCCTCCGATTTTAATCAGGTACGATTCTGACGACTCTTCAACAATCGAGATCGTGTCATGCAAGATGGCTGCTGGCCCTTCCATCTCTTCGGTGCCAATTTCGTCACTGAATCCGATGCGCAGAAATTTGTGTTTGAGCAGTGGGAGCCAGAGCCCCCTGAAAGCACAAGCGAAGCCGAGTACATTTCGTGGGAAGACCGCAATCCAATCTGGCGACTAGCGGAAGAACTTGGGGTCTATATGGATTCAGACTTCGTTGAGCTTATCGGCACCCCAGAAGACGTCATAGCGCAAATCCGCAGCCCCTCTGAGAGAGTGCTTTTCAGCTCCAAGGCAACAGATTTTACCCATTTTATTCTGGTGGGGTCGAATGCCATCTGGGGTGACCGTCGTTCGACTTCTACCCAAGTAGAACCGCTGGTGCGCTTGCCGGAGAGCACTGCAACCATCACATATCTCGGCCTGTTCAACTGAGCTGACGGCCTCATAGGTTAGGCCCGTTTTTGACTAGGGGCGGACACTGTATTAAGGCTAAAATTGTCCTCATTAGGGGCAGGATGACGATTCAACCAGACGTGAAATTATGACCAGACAGCTTGTCTACCAACGAATACGAAATCGAATTGTCGAGCTACTTGAGTGGCTGATTGAGTGCGAGAATGAGCCACCTCAGTGTGGTATGAATGAGTTAATCAATTCATGGGAAGATTGGGTGCCAACTCCGTCGCCAAAAGGATACTTCGTCGATCAGGGGTTCACTCCAAGGCAGAGCGTTTTTTTGGTAAATGTAAGCGCAGCCATCGAGGATTTTTGCGAAGCAACACCTGAACCTATAGAGAACGATGCTGCGGCAATTACGCTCCCTCAATGGCGACTTGTCATCGCTGCTGCCAAGCCGACGCTATCTGCTATGAAAACGAGTACCAAAATGTCGGAGGAGAGTGACGACAGGCTCGAGCGTTGAGTTGCTGGCTGTTTAAGCAAGGTATTGCGTACGATTTTGCCAGGGTGCAGCAATCGGTCAGAAATAGGTAAGCGTCCAGTCAAGTCATCTACCGATCCAGCTATCAGCACGAGGATGACTGCTTGCCGCCCATGCCGTAAGGTTCGCTACCAAAATCGCCACAGCCTTCCAGTGGTGGTAATACAGCAAGGAGAGCGAACAATGAACACCTTCAAATCATCAGTTCAAAACGTAGCTGCGGCCATAGGCCTCATCGCAGCAGTGACAGTCGGTGGATGCGTCATGATCCCTTACGACACGCCGGAATCAAAAGCCCAAATCCAGCGCGATCTGAAAATTGCACCATCGGATATTCAAGCCGTATCGGAAACTAACTGGTGCTTGTTCCCATATGGAAGCGAAGGCAGCTGCAGGGCCACTCAAGGCCTGGGAGTGTTGACCAGCAAAGGCCTGATCCTCAGCCTCTACAACAACCACACCTACACTGAAACCGCACGCATCCTCCCAGAACAAGTGCAGTGCGTGAAGACAGTTGGTGGTCGCACTGGAGTCGAACCGTTCGTTGTATTCACCAAAGACCGAGCGATCATGCTCGCCGTCATTACGCCGGGTGGGCAAATGAATGTGCCTGTGAAAGTCAGTTTCTTTGATTATCTGACGAAGCCAGGGCAGCACGTCTTCACTGGGACGGATGGCGGATATGTGCGCAAGTCGGGTCGAAAGCAAACTGTAGGCGGAATGGTGTCAGGCACTGCCATCCCGTGGCATACAACACTCGACGTAACCGAGGTTTTTAACCCTTGCCCGCAGGTTACAGATTAACGAGGACTGGCGCGTTCCATCGCAAGCGGTGCGCGCATGCCGAAGCCCGTAGGTGTGAAGGATGAATGCCCGAAGGGCCGAGCCCCCCCCGGCGGCTCGGCTCGCGAAAGCCGCCCTTGAAGAGGCTGGGTTCGAATGCCATCTGGGGCGACCGACGTTCGACCACTACCGATGTAGAGCCGCTGGTGCGCTTACCGGAGAGCACCGCAACCATTTCATATCTCGGTCTGTTCAACTCAATTTGACTGCTCGAAAGAGCATGTCTGCGTTTGCATACATTCTTCTTTTCGTATCGCGCGACCTTTTTATCCCGTTATGAGGAGAAATTTGCTCGCCTCATGAAGAGATATGCGTAAATGCATAAATCGCTTGCGTCGATAGCTGTGTTTTTGTACAGTGGTCGTGCCTTGTAACTTCTTCCTGATTAGGAAGGTAAGTCCGGGTACGCAAGCCTCATGTCCTAGTTTGGGCTGTAGCAATGAAGACATTCGCATCAAGTCGAATGCGAATTCTCAAGGAGATTTATGATGTCTACTGCAAATGGAATTGAACTGCCGCCAATTATCGTCACGCCTGACCCTTTGCCACCACCGCTGCCTCCGATTCCAACACCGGGCGGGGGTTATGTCGCTAAGCCGGGAACATGGATCGAAGGAGTTGGCGCTGTAACAAAGCTAAGCGACCTTCCCGTCAATGTTTATTCAGACACTGCAGTTGTGACAGTTGTCGTCACGGTAGCTTCGTATCAACGCAGAATCGAAGAGTCTTATAACGCTCACGTCCCAAATATTGCATCTGATTTGGAGCTTGAAATTAATCAGGCGATTGTGCAGGGGGCAGATGTATCACTGGATGGGCTTAAAGCAGAAAAAACAGTCATTGATAATATTTTACTGAGTAAAAAGGCTGAGCTTGAAAGCGATGCTTTGAAAGCAAACTCTTTTTTTGGAAGAGGGTTTCTGGATAAAGAATTTATCCTGAATGGGGTGGATTTTGCCAACTCCCTAAAAAATCATAGAGATCCAGACGTATATTTTGACGAGTTCGGAGCCGCCGCTACCGCTGCTTACAATAGTCGGGCACTAACTGAAGAAATTCGAATTCTTACAGAAAAAGCTAATGCTCTTTCTTCTCGAATAGCAACAGCTCAAGCAGAGGAGGACGCTCGACTTGCAGCTGAGGCTGAGGCGAAGCGGTTGGCGGAGGAGCAAGCCAAGGCTGAAGAGGATATGAAGGGAGCTATCAAGTTTACAGCTGATTTTTACAAGGACGTCAGCGAGAGGTTTGGAGCTCAGATGTCGAGCTTGTCTCAGGAACTCGCTGAAGAAACTAAGGGTAAGACACTTCGGAATGCGCAGGAAGCACTAAAGGCTTTTGACCAATACAAGGAGAATCTGAATAAGAAGTTTAGTTCTGCGGATCGAAAGGCCATTCTTGATGCTTTAGAGTCACTTGATAAGGCAGAGCTTGCGAAAAACCTTGATATCTTCGGCAAAGCCTTCGGTTATGTGGGTAAAGCAATCGATACTTTTGACTTGCTTACCGAGGTAAAGAAAGGCTATGAAACAGGTGATTGGAATAGTACCGTATTGAAGGTTGAAACACTTTTCGCTGGTGCGGCTGCAACGGGTCTTATCGCATTTGCATTTGGTGTAACTGTCTCCAGCCCAATTGGTATCGTTGCATTTGCTCTTATTATGGCTCTCGTTAGTGCGTTCATTGATGATGCTCGTGTCAAGCAGTTCAATGATGCTCTAGACTCTGTTCTGCCTTGATGGCGACTAAAAAGCGGCCTAGTTAGGCCGCTTTTTTTTGATGATGTGAAGTAAGTAAGCACCGCCAGCCGGAATTGCAATAATCAAGCAAAAGAAATAATAAAGCACGTAAAGACCATTTTTTCCTGGGCTTTCGGTAAATAATCCAGTTGACCAGAAGTTGCGAGTTGAAAAGCGCAACGCTGTCTTTTCAGTAATCATTCTAGAGAGCGGGAAAAGCAATGTACTTAATATGGCGACAAAAATATAATATAGATTGGCGTTTTCATATGCTGATTCAGTGCTAAGCCATATGGTTGTCCCTAAGCCTAGTATTGCTGATGAAATCAATAAGTTTTTAAGGTAATATGCTTTTTTCAATTTTTTCTCGTGCTTTTTAAAAATGATTGGAGCTTGATGTAAGTAGAATACGCACTATAATAAGTTCGATGATGGCGGTGGGCCATAAAGGGGATTTGTTTCCTATTCCTTTATGACGTCACTGCGAGCTTAGCCAAAGCTTCACCTTTTCCAGTTTGCCCACCTCTTGAAGTTGTGACTTCCCGGTATCTAGGAGGTTGAGCAATCGTTGCTTTTCTCTTGCTGACGGAAACCACTCATCAATCTCAACATTACAGCGGTCAGAGTTGCTCAGCACCCACCTAACTACCATGTCCGCTGTGGCTCTGTAGTGATCTGCCATGTACAGCCTCCGCCCCTCGACAGACCAACCACGGTCAGCTAACTGGTCAGTGACATCGGTAATGCCAAGGTCGCCAAAAAACTTGGTGGTATCAGGATAATGGATGCCAGCCAACGACACCTTGGCCACGCCCGTCTCTCGGTCAAAGTACGACAGGAAATGCCATCCACCCGTTGTACTCCCAGCGTGCGGAAAATTGATGGCGGCTTTACGCGTGATGAGACGCGTTTGAGATCAAAATCGAACAGTGGCTGCCTCATGGGAGCTTTTTGAGCCGGGCTAGACCCTGTTTGATGTGCCCAGAGTTCTCGCCGATTGTCTCGAGGGCACCTCGGACATTATCCCCAACATCTGCATGACCGTGAGCCTCGACGTGGAGGGTCAGTTCCATCAGGGCGGCCTCCAGGGCGAGTTGGTTTTCGCACATCCTTTCAGCACATCTGACAATGAGTATTCCTTTGGCATTGGGGTGATCTCCTTCAGGGCCGCTCAGCATAGCGCAGCATAAGAAATGGTTAGGTGTCTTGCGGACAAATCCTGAGGCTCATCAACTTTGAACTAATCATTACGTCCTTTCCCCTAACTCTGTGCAGGTTGGTTCAAGCCCAGGTTTTTCTGGGTTACTCAATCACACACGAAGGTTTGGTGAATCATGAAGAGCGAACAGGTAGAAGGCGTTGTAGAAAAGGTTGCCGGCAAAGCGCAGAGCGCAGTCGGAAAACTGTTTGGTGATTCGAAGTTGGAATCTGAAGGTGCTGGACGTCAAGCTGCTGGTCAGCTGACCCAAACCTATGGCGATGCGCTGGACAGCGTATCTACGTTCGTCAAAGAGAAACCGGTTGCTGCAATCGCGATTGGTGCAGTAGCGCTGCTGGTTCTAGACCGTCTCTTTCGCCGCTGAGTAAGGAAAAGGACGTTTCGACAGGGGGGCTCCGTTTTCACGTTTATCGCCTTCGCCTCTAGAACTGTCCATATTGGGTTGCGGGGGCGAGGGCTGGTATGCACAACTCACTTCCATCCAAGCAGCACGTCCGAAGTACGACGAGGCTATTGGGCCACAAATCTTGTGGAGGGGTGACGTGGGGTCACTAGCAAGCGGAGCGCGTAGGCCGGAGGATGGAAGCCCACAGGGCCAAGACTCGGCAACATCGAGGCTTGGTTTACGACAGCCGTCCTCGTAGAGGCCCGCTCGAACTTGGCTCCCTAGAGCGCTTTCAGGAGACGCTCAAGCGTCTGATGTTCCCAAGTGCTGAGCAACGCTATCGGGTCAGTACCAAAGCGATCTCCAGAGTCAAAAGACCAGCGTCGCCCATCAGAGCTGATGCACTCTTCGCAGTAGTCGAGCGTGTCACAGTCGTTGTAGATCGATAGCCGCCAACCATCGACGCTCACCACGAAATGGCCCGCATAAATCTCATCCCAAGACGCCCGACTCACCTTGGTAATCGTCCGTCGCTCGAAGGTGACCTCTCGCAATACCTGGCATACCTCTCTCGCTGAGAGCTCCGCCGCAGTGCTTTCGCTGATGCTACCTACCTGAGATGAATGCGCTGCCGCTCTGGCCTCTTTCAGCCTTTGCTCAGCGTACATAGCCGGATCATCGTCTGGCGGAGGGTAGCCTGCTGCTGCGAGAGTTTCGGCGCGCTCCTCAATGAGCAAACGCTCGGGATCTCGAACTGCTTGGTAGGCTCTGCCTGGCACGCATTGAGCCACGTCAATTCGCGACTCTCCAGGACTTAATCTCCAGCCAGCATCTTCTGGGTGCTTGGTTAGCTTGTAGCCACAGCAATTAGGCACGTGGTTGGTGATCTCGTACTCGCGCCACTCGGTCATTGCCTGGCCATCGATTGTCAGCGGGTTGCGCTCGATCAGCCACGCTACGGCATTGATAAGTTGCCCATGCGAAAACACTACGATGTCATGAGCAGGATGCTCTGCAAGTCGATCCAAGAAAGACTGAGCCCGAGATATAAAGTCCAGGAAAGACTCGGCACCTTCACCATCCGTGAATGCGGGGTCTGCTTTGGCCCAATATGCTTCCACCCAATCTCGCCTCTGAGCAACGGTCGTGTTGATACACCGTGCGGGATCAAGGTAGGTGAACTCTTGGGTAGGCCATATTTCAAACGGCACTGAAGGGAAAGCAGCCACTGTCTGCATCGCAGTTGCTTGAGCTCTGGAAAATGGAGACGCAACAATCAGATCTGGGGCCTGGGCGAATGACCCTGCCACTAGGCTCGCTTGTCCCACGCCCTTTGGCGTAAGAGGGATGGTCGCGTGATCCAGGCTTGCTTCGCCGGCGTTAGCCGCACTTTCCCCGTGTCGGATTAACCTGACATGCTTCATCGAATTCTCTCACGGCCTGGTACGCATAGCGTTCTATCCATTGATGATCTTCAGGACTGAAGTAGAGCCAAGGATTATTGCTGCAACGATATCAGAACGCTCTGATCAGTAATGCTGCACGGGTAAATCAGGATGGGGTGATGCGCAAAGCCGCTGCGGATCTTACTGCGCTTTAGTGAGGAAATTAGTCTTTGTGCCAGTACCTTTGCACGGTGGAAGCAGGTAAACCGAGCTTCACGACTGTCTCACGCTGAGTCATGCCCGCAACCTTGCACTCTCGTACAGCAGCCAATTTTTTCTGGGAAACCTGAGCTCCCGAGGGTCTGCGCACCAGCTCGCCATTTTCTATTTGGCTTGCGAAATCGGCCAAAAATCGTGGCGAAGAAAACTCGCGTACTTCCGTTTTCACTTCGGCCAGTAACTCATGAGGCGATATTTTTTCGCGAAGACTTGTTGCGAGCACCAGCAACGAGATGGTTCGGAGGTCAAGGATCTTTGCTACGGACTCTAGCGTTTCAAGCGATACGCTGACTTTACCGTTTTCAAGGTTGTTCACGTGAGTGGGGTCGATGCCAGTCGAAAAATCCTCTGCTTTCAGATCACGTGCACGTCTGAGGACGCGTAGGACAGCGGCAAGTGAATCCCTAGCAAGCATTGGAATCTCCAAATGCGAGGATAAGGCCACATTGCTAAAACCCATTCCATCTAATATATTCAGCTTCGGGCATGGCTGGTTGATATCACCTGCGTATCGCCTACCAGCAGGGAAACGCCAGAGCTCCTCGCAGCAGGGGCTTACGCGCGCACCTTCCTGCTACCGGAACATGGTTACATTTGGGGAAGCTGTAGATTTCAACTGCTCCAGAACTCTATTACGTGAATAAAAGGTAAATGTTGTAATGAAGTTTGATTGCGTAAAAGTTTCCGGAACGCTCGACTATGTCCGATCTGTGATGCCCATGAATGGTGGGTATAAAGCCAAGATCAGTATTGATGGATTCATCATTCCTAATTTAACATTGACCAATAAAATTTACGAAGAATTAGAAGTTGGCCAAAGTGTGACACTTTATGGGATGTTCAAGAATAGTAGTAAAAAAGAAAAAAATATTGGTGTGATTTATGGTGTTCAAAAAGAAAGTGGCGAGAAAATATTCGCTACTTCCTTTAGGCTCATGGTGCCAATGATTTTGGCGGGCGCCGCCGCTCTCGCATTCTGCATGGTATTTCTCATCGGCTGGTTTCCTTCTTTATTCGCATTGATCTTCTTATTCGGACAAGATCAAAGCTATATGTATAACGCTACAGTGGTTACGGTAGTTGAAGCAGGGTTGGTTGCGCTGTTTTTCCTTTGGCGTGCCTGGGTAATTTTCAGTGCCACCTCGAGGCCGGAATCGTGGGAAATTATCGCCCCTTCCACGCTGTCGAGTCGCTTCAGCAAGTTTCATAAGGAGTAATGTTCGCGGCTGGCGGTTAAAGCGAAATGTTTGGCCCACAAGTTCGCTAGGAACTGAACTCAGGCAAATCCAGGCGCGCTACGCATTATGCAAGCGGAGCGCGCAGGCGTGCTGGATGAAAGCCCGGAGGGCCGAGACGTGGCTTGCCACGGCTCGGTTCACGCCAGCCACCCGCCGAAGGCGGCACGCCATAACCACCGCCGAGCTTTGTGAAAAGGAGGCTGAAATGACCTGCGATTTACTCCGCGAGCGTGAGAGAACTAGGCGAAAGGTTCTGTGGGCGCTTGCAAGCCGCCGTCCTGGTGATCCCAATGCATCCGACCTCCTTGCCATCCTCGATGATCTCGATGACCAAGAGCGAAACGACACCCCCTGTAGCGATAAGCCACTCGAACTCATTGAAGTTCGTAATTCTGTCTCGGTGAGGCGTCATCACTCCGGTATGGATATCATTTTGGAGCGCGATATCCCGCAGCCCTGGAGAGAGCGTTTCCACCAAGCAAGCGTCGGGTCAACCAGGTTGGTCGATGGGCCATACGCCTCAGGCTGGGATAAATTCTTGGCGAGTTGGGAAGCAGAGATGCGACACCTGGAGCAGCATCGGGCCGCAAGAAATAAATCTAAAAAAGACTGAGCGGGTGAGGGCATGGGACAAGACGATGACACGGTGTACTGCGATATCCAGATGCCGCTAGCCCAGGGTCGAGAGCTTCTGGAGTTAGTAAATGCACTGCGAGAATCGAAAGCTCATCCGCGTCTCGACAAAGTCTTCGAGCACATGCAAGACGAGCTCAGTATGTCCATCGATATCGTGGACAACCCGCCAACATTGGGGCCTTGGTGCGAGTAAGGCTCCTCATGGCGGTGAGACTTCCGTTTCTCATCAACCCCTGCTCGGTACTCCCGGCACATCCATGTTGATCTTTCGCCAAAAGGCTTCAGAGAAACTGTAAACCGAGAATGCAATTAGCCCTAAGGCCATCACCATCAAAATCAACCATCCAGCAGGTAGATTTTGGAGAGCATCCAGTGATTCCTTCATACCAGGTGGATCCATGGCTTGATAAGTGGAACCGCTGATGGCGAGTAGTAACGCAATCTCTATAAAAACAACCCCTCGGGCTATTAGGCCGAACCGCGACACCGGACGGACATACCGCATGACGTCTTCGTCAGCTTCAAAATATTTCTCGAACGACGCCTTCCATCCCTTGATGATGTGAGCAACACCCACACCAAGGGGAACGAGAGCGATCAGGTACACCAATAAATTCGAGTGATCCCAAGACAAAAAATGCGCTAGCCAGTCTTTGGTTTGCCCTCCGGAATCGCCCGAACTTTTAATACCGCTAATGAGTAGGCCCAACGCAAAGAACGCAAGAGCGCCGTTGACCATACCTCCCGCGAACAGGCCTGCGCGAATTACCAAACCTTTGAATTTTTTGCCATGATGATCGACATCACGCGTTGCCTGAAGCACGCGCCACGCCGCAAACGCGAGCAGACCCGCCACCACAAGCCCAACCAGAAAATAGCCGAATGGTTGGCTCAGCAATGCTTCCAGGCTCTTGTGGCTGTCCTTCGGTTTTGTCGAGTCTTGTGCTGCGAGCAACGCGAAAATACCGATGATCAAATACAGCAATCCTCGAGCGGCGTAGCCTCCACGAGCGAGTATTACTAGGCTGTGTTGCGCGGACATTCGATGTATTCCCGAGATCTGATACAAGAGCAGACCCCTCTCGCTGGGCAGGGTTCTATATCAAGCCGGTGACTGCGGCGAATTCGTTACCCAAGACGACTGCCGACATAAAACATGAGTGCGGTACGTCCATCGATTTCATGGAGAACCCACTAACGTGGAGGTTTATAGGTACCTACGCTGTAGAGTTAGGTTTAGTCACCAAACATCTCATCGAGCTCCGTATCAGCACGACCCAAGGATTTCATCGTGATGTTGCCAGCGTCATTTTCACCGACGTGCCAGAGCGAAAATTTCGGAAGGTTTAGCCAAGCCGGTGGCTTCGCATCAACTGGAAAAGCCGAGCGGGTATGATAGGTTGCTGCACCGTCGATTATCGACACCAGCGCAATACCATGCATCCTTGCGTATTTTACCGCTCCGGATTGAAACCCTGTTGTGGTGAACAGCATTCCTTTATGAGCGCCCACAGATCTCACCTTGTCGTGCAGTACCTGAACCAGCTCCCGCTCGACTGCGTTACGGTATTTTTTGCACTCAATCAGAACGATAAATTCGGCGCCCGCGAAGGCTTGGAATTTTGCCAGCACGTCGATCTGGTAGGTTGAGTCGTAGGCCTCGACCTTCACGTCGTGCTTGACCTCCAGCGATGTCAGTTCACCGCCCTGTTTGAGGATCCAGTCTCTGACCAAGAACTCGAATTCAGTGGCGGTAATTTCGAGGTTGGGATTCGCCATCGGTGGAAACATTTGTCGACACTCAATGTGTGAAATTGCCCCCGGCCTGTGCCTCAATCGCGGTGCCAGGAGGGCGAAAATGGGGGGATGAAAAATGGTTGAGGATGGGCTTGTATAGCGACACGTCTCTCAGGTGCGCTATGTTGCTTGCCTACATCGCCTTTCAAGGATCGATTCATGTATCAAGTTTTTGGCGTGAAGACCATGCTCGCCTGGTTCACGACTCTTTGTGGAGCAATCGTAATAATCAGAGTGTGGCTCTTAGGTTACCAGTTCGACGGGTCGATGGCTGATGGATGGAGACTGATCTCATCATCGATAGCAATCGGAACCTTGCTGGTTGTCCTAATCGGGCAGACAAAATTGTTTTCGTATCTATGTCGAGCTCCGCTGATCAAAAGTTTTTTTCCACCCATCGATGGAATATGGGTGGCTGAGCTAAGTTCAAACTGGAATAAAATCCAAGAATTGCAGGGAAAGCTGGCAGAGGATTCCGCTAAGCCGTTGATGGCGCACGTCACGATAAAATCTACTCTCTTTTTCGTGCGGATGAATCTGACTAGCGCGGACAGATACTCAAGATCAAAGACCATTCATGTGACCGTTTCTCGAGACGCGCAGGATTCAAGCGTGCAGTTGAATTATATGTATATCAACGAGACGGATGTTCCTCTGAGTACCGATAGCCCAACTCACAACGGCGCTGCCCGATTGAACGTCCATGATGATGGCCTCTGTATCTGGATGGATGGTACGTATTGGACGGATCGTAAGTGGTCGGAAGGGCTAAATACGGCGGGAAGAATCGCCCTGCGTAGGCCTGATGCCCCCTCAAGCCGTGAGTAGCATTTCTTGTGCGAAAGAATTTCCAGCACGCTACACCGCCGCTCTCAATCTGAAATCACGGTGATGTTGAGATAGCCCGTCCGGCGGACATATCTCGCAACAAAAAACAACATGTGGTGTTGTGTTTGTGCTTGTTGCACTACATGTGGTGTAGTGGCACTATGAGTTCAACCCATGAGCCGGTTCCTATCTGACTTTTCAGCGTAGAGCACTATGGCCATTGGCTCTTTATAGTGTGTGCCGATTGGTGGCAGTTGGAGGGATTCATGCTCAACCTAAGTGCTCTATTTTTCACAACCCTTGACCAGCCTCATTTTCACGATGAGCTGGATCTCACCACCGAGGAAAAGACGTTCATTTCGAAAGCTAAGACTGACGTGAGGAACGCCCTACGCAGAAATCTCTCCGAAAGCATTTCCCTGGAATTAAGAAAGCACGGACTGCCGTCTCAGACTATTGAGCCGAAGTTTTACATTCAGGGGTCGTGGGCTTACAAGACACTAAACAGGCCATGCCAAACACCTCCTCAGCAGTCAGATCTGGACGATGGCGTCTACCTGCCTATGAGCATCGTCAAGGGGCAGGGACGTCCGAGTGTTGCCAGTGCTTTGTTCTTCGAAGCAGCTGAACTCGCCCTTAGCCCTCTAGCACGTGAAAATAATTGGGAGGTGATCAAAAAGCCTACCTGCATTCGAATTGAGATCTCTGATTTTGCCCACATTGATATTCCGCTATACGCGATTCCTGACGACGAATTCTTGGTGCTCAGGGCATCCATGGAGGCACGCAATAGCGCCGTTTTCGATTCGGTGAAAGGATCTGTCCCAGATCGCTGGGCAGCCCTTCCGACGGATAAAGTGCTTCTCGCGCACCGGACTGAGAACTGGCTTAAGTCTGACCCACGCGCAATGAATGATTGGTTCGTCCAAGAGGTCGAGGACAAGGGTATTCAGTTCCGACGCATAGTTCGCTACCTCAAGGCTTTTCGCGATATGCAATGGCCTGTGCGCGGGCCGAGTTCGATCTTGTTGATGGCGGCCTCTGCACTGATCTTCGAGGGGCGGCATGCGCGCGACGACTTAGCTCTCGTAGATGTCCTTGAAAAGCTGCCTGGCGTACTTAGAGAAGGAGTCGTGAGTCCTATCGACGACGAAATTTACCTGACCGACGCGCTCACAGCGGATGACTTAGAGGACGCTGCGCTCAAGTACGAAGAGTTTCATAAGTATCTTCGAGCAGCCATCAATTGCTCCAACCAAGAACAGGCTTGCGTCTGGGTTGGACAGATGCTCGGAAAGCGCTTTCCGATCCGGCCTGACTTAATTGTTGCCGCCACGGTCGCGAGTGTGGTCACCTCAGCGGCGGCTGAGCCAGGGCCACTAGAATTGGCAAAAACCACGAAGGCAGGATGATCGAGGCGATGGAGGTTATTCCTGAACTCATCGCCAAATTTCGTGAGATCGGATTCGAGCGGTCTGCGCATCAAATTGTTGGTGGGTTACTCATATTAGAAGGGCAACTTAAAACCTCAGTTGGGGATTTCGATTGCCTTGTCGGCATTGATCGTCAATTCCGCCGTTTACCGCAAGTGCAACTGCTCAACTCTCCTGCACAGTTGCCGCACCTGTCACCTCATATCAGTTCCACGGGTGGAATTTGTTATGCCATGCCTGGAACCATCGTCTTCGATATATTTGATCCAGTAGGCCAGACGCTACTGTGCGTTCGCAAAGCCACTCACGTTCTGAGTATGGTTTTGCAGGGAAAGATGGTCGAAGATTTAGCGGAGGAGTTCTTCGCATCTTGGTTCGATCTTCACTGCTTTATGGATGTTGACGACCGCCAGACTGGGGTCATTTCCGCAGTCACGATTCGAGACGGTAAAAGTGTTTTTCGACGTAATGACGTGATTGCGACGGATGATGTGCAGCGCACAAGTCTTAAACTGGAGAGCTTGGGGGTCAGTTTTGAGGAGATGAGTTGCAATGTTTATAAAATTAGTACGACCGCGCAACCCAGACCTTACCAAAATGATTGGCCTCCAAAGACCATCGGCGAAGTTGTGAATTGGCAATATGAGCTAGATCACACTGCGAGAGCTAAGGTGCTGGAGGCGGTGAAGCGAGGCATCCGCTCGCCTTATATGGCAATTGTCGTAATTATAGAGTCGCCGTTGATGAGCTATGGAGTGTTCATTGATCTGCCGCACCCGAATGAGCGCCGACTCCTCAAGAAGCCAGCACTCGCACTCCAGCACATTTATCGTTTACCTATTAAGCAGATCGCCATTTTCAGGCTAGATGATGAATACATCGCGCAGAGAAACACCCCCGGTTGCACCACCCTTTCGGGCCTTCGTATAACGCTTGTCGGCTGCGGGACGATAGGAGGCTATCTGGCAGAGGCGCTTGTTAAAGCAGGTGCTGGGATTGGTGGCGGCTCGGTCGCTCTTGTTGATAGGGAGTCGCTGCAGCCAGGAAATCTAGGTAGGCATCGGCTTGGTTTCTCTGAACTATACAAACCTAAAGCTACCGCCTTGAAGGGAGAGCTCGAGCGAATAATGCCTTCTGCAAAAATCATTGCATGCCCCGAAGACGTTCGAGATTTGACCCTGGGTGAATTCGACTTACTGATTGATGCTACGGGTGAGGAGTCATTGGGGTATTGGCTCGCGGCTCGCTACCATTCTGTAGTTCCTACACTGAGCGTTTGGATTGAAGGTGCCGGCGTTGCAGTGCGCTCGCTTTTAAAGCGTCCAGGTGATGGAGCTTGCTATCGTTGCCTGTGCGATTACAACAAAGGCTCTCGATATCGTTCAGTGAAGGAGGATTTGAAGCCTGTTTTTGCTGGGCAGGGGTGCGAAGGGATCTATGTGCCATTCTCTGCGGTTGTATCCGTCCAGGCAGCGTGTCTTGGTGTGGAAGCAGCGCTGCAATGGGCCGGCGGATCCGCTCACGAAGCACTGCGAACTAAAGTATTGTCACCTGGCTACGAAGCAGCCACTCCGGACTGTTCGCCGGAAACACGTTCAGGTTGTCCAGCATGCTCAACTTAAACAGTTGGGTGACGCCAGATCGGCGTAACTTAATCCTCCTAAATCCAGATGTTCTCGCGACAGTTTTGAGGTATGTCCAGATTGGCAGCCAAGATCCCGAGGCGGGAGGAATTCTGCTGGGAAAAGTACGGGCTGGAAACTTAGAGATCATCGAGGCCACTGAGCCTACGCGTAAAGATTTGCGCTCCCGGTTTTTCTTTATTCGTCATCAAAACGACCACCAAAAAATCGTCAAGCAACGGTGGGAGGATAGCGAGGGCCAGGTCAGATACCTTGGTGAGTGGCACACGCACCCCGAGGATTTTCCCTCACCTTCTGGCACAGATTTAAGAGAGTGGAGAGTCCTTGCGGAGTCGCGAATAGATGGCAGACCGCTGCTTGCAGTGATCGTCGGGCGCAAAGGCTTGCATGTTGAGTACATGCATAAGGATGGACGACGAGTCTTACTGAGCCATCTCTTGGAAACCTGTCTCTCGTTGGTCTGAGCGACTGAATGAAATCAAATTTGTGGGAATGCTTCCCGTACGCGAGGGGATCTTCCTGAGATGGTTCGTCGAGATGTAATCCTCATCACAACGCCTTCAGAAGCCGCTCAAGTGTCTGATGCTCCCATGTGCTAAGCAGAGCTATAGGGTCAGTCCCGTATCGATCTCCTGAGTCGAACGACCAAAGCCGTCCATGGGTGCTGACGCATGCTTCGCAATAATCGAGCTCATCACAGTCGTTGAAGATCGTCATGCTCCATCCCTCGACGTCGACCATGAACATCCCGGCATAGAGCTCGTTCCAAGTCTGAGCGCATACTCTGATCATCGTGCGTCGCCCAAAGATCGCATCGCGCAGTACCTGGCAAAGCTCCCTTGCTGCGAGCGCACGCGTAGGTTCGTCAGGGCAATCGGATAAAGTCATAAAAGTAACCAGCCGGCTTTGATCGTTCTGCCAAAGGTACACTGGCACGCATGAACCAGGTACTTACAGGGGAGGAGGGGATGAAGCTATTTTTGGACTGTGAGTTCACACAGCTCAACCGAGATACGAAGCTGATTTCCCTGGCACTCGTGTCCGAAGCCGGCCATGAATACTACGTCGAACTCACAGACACCTACCTAGTCGGAGACTGCAGCGATTTCGTGATCCAGAACGTCCTGCCTCAGCTCAACCTACCTGAATAGGGGCAACCCTTGGTCGAAGCTCAAACCTCACTGCTCGCTTCCCTAAACAGCCTTGAAGGCCCGCTCGAGATTTGCACGGACGCTCCGGATTGGGACTCGGATTTCTTCTGCCAATTGGCCTAAGTAAATCACCGCTGGCCAGCCAACGTTAAACAACTTACTGCTGATTCACATCGAGGTGCGGAGGATGGCTGATGATCTGCGTAGGAATGTCGCAGTTCGTGTACCTCCAGCGCAGCTGGTATAAAGCGCAATTGCAATACCCAGGCAGCTCAAGAAAACACCTCAACCAGAGATTTCATCTTGTCAAATAACTCATCAAAAGTGACTATAACTACACTCGAGTTAGCTCGAAACAACTCAAATGAGGCGCGCTGACTAGCATCGAGGCCTTCAGCTGCCAAATTTCCTACTATCACAAAACATTGAGGGTCAAACACTTCAATCTGGTGCCCCTCGGCATGTGTTACCGCATAATAATTTCTAGACAACTCATTGCGATACCCTAAAACTTGAATCGTAGACCCCACCACATCATCGGAAACCGCAAAGACGTTCGACCGATATTCTCTGCCGATTAGCCTAGTTGCAGGAGTTTTTATCTCAACTAAAACTACATTTTTAGTGCTCTTTTTTCCATATATGAAATCTATGATTTTACCCCCGGAGTTGTCTAAGCCCTTGCCTCCTACATAGGCTTTATCAGCGATCTGGACTAGGCATTCTGGGACTATCTGAGCTAATAGCTGAGGATTTTTCTTAAAAAGTTTATGCCAAAATTCCTCGTCACTAACCGTTGAGCTTGCCTCCCAAATGGCTAGGGCCTGATGAAAAACTGAAGTGCCGCCAGTAGGTTTAAAGGTTGTATTTGCAGAGTCTTTTGGAAAGTCAGTATCCTGACTAAGCTCATGATCCGAACGAAATTTTTTTAAAACTTCAGCAGAATAAAGCTGCGGATCAAAATCTACAATCCTATGATGCTGCGGACACAGGACAATTATATTTTCTTGAGAGTAGATGATATCGGCTTTAGCTTTTTCATCATATCTGGCACTCCCCGGTGCCAACGATGTTATATGGCAAAATTCTACAGAAGGTATGCCAAGGTTATTAGTGAGAGGGGTCGC
Organism: Pseudomonas sp. R9.37; assembly: GCF_963878885.1. Lineage (NCBI taxonomy): Bacteria > Pseudomonadati > Pseudomonadota > Gammaproteobacteria > Pseudomonadales > Pseudomonadaceae > Pseudomonas > Pseudomonas sp. R9.37. The sequence goes on from NZ_CAWNZA010000003.1 coordinate 102,204, forward strand.
ACAGCCGGGGAATGAGCATCTATATCCAGCCCTCAATAGTAATTTCTTTTTGATATTAGCTGCGGAATCCTGTCGCCATTCCATTTAGCACGTCCTTAGAAGCAAGAATGAAAAATTAAAAAAAGAAATCCTAATCAGATACCAAGATTTAAAGCAAAAAATTATCGAGCATACATCTATAAAGGGGAACAGTGCCACCCCCTCATTGGCATGCTGCCGAGTTGTACCGATATATTCAGGCGATGACTACCGTTGAGGCCAGCATTTGGCAAGGGATGGGAATCAAAATGAGGTGGGACTGATTACTAGAGCCAATAGCGTGTGAGGCTGACGCGGATATAAACCGGAAGCAGGTGATTACGCGGCCCAGTATGCAAGGCAGGCTGAGCGCGGGATGAAGTCCGAAGGGCCGAGACGCAGGCTTTGCCAAGGCTCGGTTTACGACAGCCATTTCCCGCAGGGGCACTCACGAGAAATTCCGTTGTGAGGCGCGATGGCGAGCGACTGGGTTGAGCGGGGGAAATCCGATGCGTATTACAGGCGATGACGATATAGCGCATTGCGACCTTCAAATGCCCACCCGACTCTCAACAGCGTCTTTCAGCGCATGCAGTAAGAGCTTGGTACGTACATTGATGTTGTCAAACCCACCAACCTGGAACTCGTGGTGGCCTACACATTACTGAGTATAGGCACTTGGCTAGATCCTCATAGGAGGACGCTAGGGCCAGCGTACTAGCTGCAGCTCCTTGATTCGTATCGCCATCGCAATATCCGAAACCCCAAATTGAACCGAAAGTGGAATCAAATTGCGGTTGTTGAACCGGGCACACCTCGCCAGCGAAATCTCTCGATCAAGCGAATCCCTTTCTGCGTTAAGAAGCGACCATGGATCTGAAGGGTTGAGGTGGTAACAGGTGGTATCGGTGAAGGGGAAGGGGCCCTTCATTTGAAATTGAGCAGTAAAAGCATCCAGTAGAAGTCTGGCTGGTATCAAAAAACACGCCGCAAAGTAATCAGCCTCCCTTTCCTTGGGAGGGCGACTTTGTCCTCGTGCCGATCCGTCCAAAGGCTTATCACGATGCATCACCTCATCTTCATGAAGCACAAAGTGACCGACCTCATGAGCGCCGGTGAACCGGATCACATTTACTGGGAATTCGGTGGAAACTGCTATGCGTCGAATCGAGCGATTCATTAAACCTGCAGCCTTGAAGCGCTCTCCCTCTCGCCCGAACAGTGGAGAGCCCAGGTCTGGAAGGAGCTGGTAATCCAGTCCCAAAATATGGGCCGCGACCTCAGGTGCCAGCATCTGAAATGGCGTCAGGTGTCGGTTTGGCCATAAGCGTTCTTGGTTGTCCCAAATTTCTTTATGAAGACGATGGGCTGCTTGCTGGATGCTTTCACGATTCATAGCTTTGTACACCATATGATGTGCTATTTTTTCATCCTAATCACCATATGTAGTGTTGTCAACGACCTATAATGTCAAGGTGATGTCTGGAAAACCTCGAGCACAACCTAGGCATCATCCGGGGCAAGGTGATAGCAGTGCCACTGCAAACCAGCTGCGTGTCATGGAGACATCCTGGCAGCTCATATAAATGCTCAAGATGACGGGCTATAGTAATTTTTGGAAGTTGTGTAAACAAATCTGGTGTCGCTGCTGGCGTCTCTCATCGGCTATAGTCTCGAGACTGACAGTGGTTCGCTCTTAGAGGTGACCAAAAAGAAGAGCGCGGTAGTCGTCATCTTATCTATCCCGCCACGTTCCAACGTAGAGCCCACCAAGATCGGGAAGTTACTGTGTATATTGCACCATCGGCATGGGCCAGTATCATACGAGGACTCTGCGGTGCAGATACCGGCCGTGTTAGCTCACCCTAAGTAACTGTACTCACCACTGGTAAGGCTCATAGGAGTTCAGATCAATTTCTGGGTAGTTGAAGCGTAGGTACTTCATTAGCTCTACATAGCAGTTAAGAAATTTCTCTCTCCTAGCGCGAATTTCATTCTGGATTTCAAACGACTCTTCGATGGCGTAAAGCTCGCCTTTGTTAAGAGGAACGTAATACCTACTACCTCTTTGAATCGCCTCGCGGTAAACTGAAATTGTTCCCTTTTTCTCAGTCTCTATGTGTGAACTGAGAATCCAAGAAAGTTCTCTGTATGATTTCTCAAACTCCGAAAATTTTGCTTCGAGTACCCCGTCATAAAAGGGGCGCGCATCCGGCAAGTCGATGGGGAAATTGTCCAAGGTTGTGCCGGTGTCAAAAAAATTGAGGTCAAAGCTGTCTGGAAGATCATCACACTGAGCGCGGATTCTGGTAAATGCTAAGTTTTTCATCAGCAGGCGCAATGCGTTTACATCACTATTGCGCCGACTATCCAACTGAAGGGAATTATTGACCCATTGCTCTAATTCTTTTTTCTTTGCTCTCAGCCAACTACTCGGAAAGCTGCTGGGGTTATCGTCAACCGCCTTATGGTGAGTTGGGCAGAGCAGCACTAAGTTATCATAATCGTCGATGTCACCGGTGTAGCCGTCTTCTCCCCGAGGCCCTTTTTTACTCTGGGCGATGACATGCGCTACTTCGGACATATTTTTATTGCTTATTTCAACTGAGCAGATAGTATCCTTGAAAACACTTTCGTAATTTGGACACATCGCGCACCGTCCAGCGGCCTTGGCGTATAACTCTTTAAAAGCCTTGGGCTTCACTGCCATTTCTTAAATCCTTACTCTAATCAGATTGGAATTTGAATTCTAAGGGTTCGCCTCCGTGGGTGGCAACGTGCCACTGCGGTCTGCCCACCTTTCCGCAATATGGAGTAGCTAACCCGAGTTTCATCGCTCTCAGAGGCGCAGGGGATGAACTGCTGCATCCCCGCGATTTCGTCTGCCAGATTGAGCCAAGTAGAGGTATCTGCTGAGTACGTGCCTCAAGTCCTATACCCCAAGCAGCGACTCGTGCGAGTACCAGTATCTCCACGGCCTGCTCCCGGTATAAAGCTCGTCTCACGTCTGAGCGAATACTCTGACCATCGCGCATCGCCAAAAGATGGCATCGATCAACATCTGGCAAAACTCTCTTGCTGTGAGCGCAGACGTGGGCTCGTCAGGGCAATCGGTTAACGTCGTAAAGGAAACCAGCCGGCTTTGATCGTCTTACCAGAGGTACACTGTCACGCATGAACCAGGTACTCATAGGGGAGGAGGGGATGAAGCTATTTTTGGACTGTGAGTTCACTCAGCTCAACCGAGATACGAAGCTGATTTCCCTGGCACTCGTGTCCGAAGCCGGGCACGAATACTACGTTGAGATCACAGATACCTACCAAGTGGCAGACTGCAGCGATTTCGTGATCCAGAACGTCCTGCCTCAGCTCAACCTCCCTGACCATGGGCAACCCCTGGTCGAACTCAAACCTCACTGCTCGCTTTCCTTAGCCACCTTGAAGGCTCGCTCGAGATTTGCTCGGACGCTCCGGACTGGGACTGGGATCTCTTCTGCCAATTGGCCTACGTAAATCATCGTTGGCCAGCTAACGAGGTCAATCGTCCAACCAACCTGATTCTGCTATTCAGGCATTTCGAAGCGGATGATCTCGTCAACGTGACGCTCCCGGAACTTCCCCATCACGCGCTGTTGGATGCTCGCCTCTTAGCCGACCTTTATCGTCGACTGACTGCTGATTCACCTCAAGGTGCGGAGGATGGCGGGCATTAATACCGTGGAGAACCGAGCAATGCGAACGCCCCGGTGTCAGTCCAGCTCCTGCCAGCACTTCTCCTTCCGTCTCTCTAGGTACAATACAAGCGTGACGCCTGCACCGCTCGGAGGCTCATTTTCAGAAGATGTTTAATGAGTGCGTCTATCAACATCAATTAGTAAAGGAATACGATCTTGCATATTAAAAGCTTTGGTCTGTTGGGGCTTCGAACACTCGGCCTCAACAACATCATGAAGACCAACTCCCTCAATCCGAGTGATGTTCCACAAGTCAAAGCTTCACAGGTTAATATTTTTGTCGGCCCAAACGGCGGCGGCAAGTCAACTGTGCTAGATATGGTGCGCGCACTCAAGGATGTCGACATTATAAAAACGATTGCTCGTGAAAATATGCGCTCTACTACCGTAGCGACATCCATCATCTATTTCGACAATGAAACTTGGGTAGCTTCAATATTCAACAAGCTAGATATTGATGAATTTGGAACATATATCGCCGTTACAACACGAGATGAGAGACACCTATTCGAGGGAAGCATCTACAGTAAATCATCAAAATCACCGAAAGAGCTTATAAGGGTCTTAGATAAATTAGAAGTCATAATCAGTTTTCGCTCATCACACGACGAGCGCGGAGTTTGTATTCAAAATGTCATCAATGCGCTCAATAATGATGGCAAGCATCTCGTAGGACTCGCTCCACACCCATTGCAACCCGACCAAGTAGATTATAAGAGACCTCCGAATGAAGATCACACCTACAAGCATGCCAACCCAATTAGCTTTATTGATAAGAATACTTTAGGTATCTACCTCAACGATGATTTAGGCCAGTACAACCATATCCCAATAAAGATGCTGCCGTCTGGATGGCGCGCGTTTGCTGGACTAATAGGATGGCTGAACTCTGTTAATGATAACCAGATATGTGTCATCGAGGAGCCTGAAGTACACCTGCATCCAACACTTCAGAGACTCATGATGGCTAGGGTTTCTGAAATCGTTACCCGTAAGAACCTCCAGCTTTTCATCTCTACGCACTCGTCTGTGCTTCTAGACATATCAAGCTGGTCTGTACCAGACACAAAGCTATTTGAAGTCAATGGTTACGCATTATCAGAATTAACATCACCTGCAAGGGCTCTTTCAGGGCTCGGGATAAAGCCAAGCGATGTTTTCCAAGCCAACGGCGTGATATGGGTCGAAGGGGCGTCTGATCGGATCTACATTTTGCACTGGCTTTCGCTCTGGTGCTCTACACATGGTAAATCCATGCCCATGGAAAACCTTGATTTTTCCTTCGTTCTTTACGGCGGGTCTATGCTCAGCCATTTCACATCAAATGCTACGCCAGGATTAATCGACATATTCAGTATAAATAGGAACTCCATAGTAGTTATGGATCGAGATCTGGACTTTCAGCGCGCAGCTGATGGAACTGACGAATGTATTAACCAAAGCTGCGTGAAATATCAGATTTGGGCAGATATTGCTGAACATGAGTCGAAGACAGGATATTGCTGGGTGACTGAGGGCTATACGATTGAAAGTTATTTGCCAGCAGCTTTTCGAGACAAGCATTATCGGATTTTCGGCGCTAGATTAAAGCAGATTACTACCTATTCAAAAGTTACAATTGCGGACAAGTTCGTAGCCGGGGGTAGCACTTTCAATCATAGCCATGACCCACGAACCGACTTGCCAACTCAGATTGAAAGGCTTTTCAACACTATTGAGGCATGGCAGTTGTAGGCCCAAGCATCGGTAAGCCTCGCCTCAAGGCAATCAAAGGTCTGCATCCCAAGCATTCATCGCCTCGCTCACAGTAGTCAACCAGCGAAGATGATCGTTCTGTATGGCATTGGCGACGTGCTTGGCGGTGTTGGCTTCGATCCAAGTTGGAATACTTTGCCTGCCGTCCGAGAACAGGCTTGCGGTCGCTACAGCGAATCGCCCCGTACTCGTAGACTGGAGGCACACATAACGCACCGCACCGCCACTGTGCAACTGACGCCAAGCCACCACCTCGATACAGTCCATGGCGCTCATCGGAGCCTTTACGGCGGGACTCACTAACGGTTCCACCTGGGCATCTCCCGCTGCTCTAAATGATCGGCGAGGTGATTCTCGTTTTTGGACAAGATGTTTCAACTGCTCACGTGAGGCGATTACCTGATCTCTGAGCTCTTCTGGATCAATGGACATGCCACCCCGGTCATTTACTGATAGGGTTTTCAAGGAGTTTGCCGCCAGGATGAATTCGCGCTCACGCTTCTGCTCCCAATCGGGACGGCGGTCGGGATAGAGGGCGTTAAAGACGCGTTTCACAACATTCATCATCATTCTTGGCCTGATTTGAGGGAGCCAAGCTCCGAGGATCATACCTCACACCTTCAATCATGCTCACACGGACATCGGTTACCCCCCCTCAAAAGATGAGACCGGGCTATACCGGCGATGATGGCAAAATGGTATGTTGCGCAAGAGGAGCGGAAATCAGGCACAGGGAATGTGGAATTTTGAACAGGCAGCCTGCGAAAGCAGCGTGTCGATATCAACAACAGCAGCCGCCACGTCGGCTTACAGCGTTCTGCTACTCTCCCCACCATCCGTAGGTCGGGCGATTTCATCATGCCATATGATGCCTATACCCGCGCCTAGTTATAACTCTTCTATTATCCAGTCAGGGCATTGCTCAGCCCTGAGTGGCATGCAGACAATTTAGGTTTTATATGGCGAATGTAAGGACACCATACCATCCTGAAGAGCACAGCATGCTTTATGCGGAGACAGGTGGTATCTGTCCGCTGTGCGCTCTTGTAATCATAGATAAGAAGCCAGGTTCAAAAAACCCTAGAAAGTTTTATGAAGTCGCTCACATCTATCCTCTGAACCCTACTGCCGCTCAAACTTTGGCATTGGTAAATCACACGATCCCTATCGACATCAATGGGCTCGGCAACGTGATCTGCTTGTGTCCTTCTTGTCACCGAAAGTACGACAAGGACTTTAAGATTGAAGAATATGATCGGTTGCGCGGAATCAAGGACAGTTTCATCCGAGATACGGATGCCAGGAAGTCGATTTCTGAGCATGGCCTCAGGATTGAGATAAGGGAGCTGATTGAATCCTTCGCTGATCTGGACGACGAAGGCCTAGTCGCATTTGATTTAGATCTAAATGCTTTCACCTTGAAAGAGAAACTAAAGAAAGGCGCCAGCAACGTCTTGAAGCGCAACATACGACATGATGTGGTTGGCTATTTCGTGACAATCCGGGACGAACTGCGGCTGCTGGAGCAACGGGATCAAGCAGCCGTCAAAATGCTGCTCAACCAGGTCAACACTTATTTTTGGGCGATGCATAGAGAATACCCCGACAACAAAGATGTCGTTTTCAATTATATCGCTCAATGGATCAGCGCAAGGAGCGGTAAATCCCTGGACGTTTCGAAAATCATCACTTCATTCTTTGTTCAAAACTGCGAGGTTTTCGATGCTAGTGCCTAGTAAGTTTACAAAGCTTGAAGAATCTACCATTTTCAAGATGCACGCCATCCTGGCAGAGAAGGAGCCTGGTGAAACTGTAGCCCAAGCCTTCGCGAAGACTCGTGATCAATTCTTAGACGCATCTGAATTTCTTGCTGCGATGGATGTTTTATTTTTCCTAGGTTATTTAGATGTTCAGAGTGAAGCTGGGGTGATTGAATATGCTTAAACAGATAAAGTGCAACCTATTCAATCAAAGCTCTATTGAGTTCCATGCTGGGCTAAACATTGTCCTTGGTGATGATGAAGCCAAGAACTCCATTGGCAAATCATCAGCTCTCTTGGTGATCGACTTCGCAATGGGCGGTAATAGCCTATTGGTAGACGACGCCGGAGTGATTAAGGTGCTTGGAACCCATTCATACGAAATCACTTTTGAGTTCGGTGGTGTCCCCCTATTTGTCACCAGATCTACCGAGCTGCCAGACGTTGTTGAGATCTGCAACTCAAACCATGTCAAAGAAGACGAAATATCACTTGAAGCGTATAGAGGGAAACTCAAAAGCCTATATGAGCTGTCTGAGCTAGAGAGCTCCTTCCGATCCATCGTTGGCCCATTTGCTCGTATATGGAACAAGGGAGAAGCTGATCCAGATCATCCATTAGCGGGAGCCTCAAAAGAAAGACTCAGCGCGGGCGTGGCAAGGTTGCTCGATCTCTTTGAGCGTACGGCTGATGTTTCCGTGGAGCGGGCTGTACTCCAGATTTTTAAAGATAAAAAAGATTTGATGAGAAAGTCGATGGCTGCGGAAATTATCCCACGGATCACGATGACCAAGTATAAATCTAACAGTCAGCTCATTAAAGCCAATACGCAAGCTATCAGTGATATCAAGGATAACTTCGCCGGCGCCATCACTGCATACGAAGCCCTGTTCGATGAAAAACTAAGGGCCATACAACAAACCAAAAATGAGTTGATCAATAAGAGAAGTCTGATTTCGGCTAGAATAGAGAAACTTCAGAGAGACCTCTCTGGCGTATCCCCTCGCCTCGCTGCAAACATAGCCCTCGTTGCTGAGTTCTTCCCAGAGGCCAACCTTGAACGTCTCGAGCAGGTAGAGCAATTCCACGCAAAAATTGGCAAGCTAGTAAGCAAAGAACTTAAAAGTGAACTTGAGCTTTTGGTCGCAAATGAGTCTGAGATTACCGGCCTCATCACCGACTTGGATGAGAAAATAAAATTCACACTTAAAGCTAAAGGCACTCCAACAGACCTATTTGCGAAGGTGTTTGAACTCAAAGACGTTACCGACAAGGCTAGGGAAGAAAATAAATTCTTCGAGCAGAAAGTTTCCATTGATGATAGCGAGACAGCTTCCAAAACACGTCTAGACGCTATCTACGACAAAATCTTTCTTGAAATTGAAGCGGCTATCAATCAGAAACTTGAGAAATTCAACAATCTTGTTTATGGGCCTGAGCGTAACCCGTCCCAGCTGCGTATTAAGAGTGCTAACTCTTACAGCTTCACCTCTCCACTGGATACTGGAACAGGCAAATCATATGCGGGCTTGGTTGGGTTCGACCTATCAATGTTGTCACTAACACGGCTGCCATTCGTCATCCACGATTCGATGATATACAAAAACATCGAAATTGCCGCCACCGAACATATCATTAAGATCCTGGCCTCCTTCAAACAAAAGCAAATTTTCCTAGCTTTTGATGAGGCAAAGAAGTTCAACAGCGCAACTCAGCAAATCCTGCAGACCAATACGGTATTACAACTACACCGCGACAAACTGCTCTATACCAAGGACTGGCGCGCTAAAGAAAAGAGGGCGTAAGGAGGCTTGTCGGGGAACGGAGACGTTCACCAGCACGGGCGTGCTCATACGTAGCTGACAGCTGTTGAGTCGGCTCTTGTGTGCCAGTCTTGCCGGCGCGCTTGGCCTGTCGATACATGGAGGATCAGTTAATGGCAGCCGAAGGGAGGATGAACCTAGCCTCAGAACCGTCAGGTTCATGTCGTGTCGCCCGGTTCTCGCCCGACTCATACACGAACCATCTGAACAGCGACTGAAACAGGGGCACGAGATGAGCAGCTTGGACAACGTTGAAACCCGCGCATTAAGCAAAGGTGAACTGGGCCAAGTAATCAGGTATCTGCGCGAACCCCGCCAGTGGTCACAGGAGACTCTGGCAGAGTTCGCCAAGACGACATCCAGAACCATCCCGCGCGTTGTAGCGGGGGCCGGTGCTAGCTTTGGCACTCTTCGCTCTCTCGCATCCTCTAAGTTGGGAAAAGGTGATAAAGGGAGCGAGTTGGCAGAGTAATCCTGCCCGATTATTGTTAGTGATTACTAGGGTGCTCAAGAGCGCAGTTGCGACCTATTCGGGCCTTGGCACACAAACTGGGCGCAAGCGGGCGTTGGCAAGCAAAAAATTCTCAATCCCGACGAGGCAGTCGCTTCGTCAGAATGTGAACAGTCCTGACGAATCATCTGATAACAGGCTGAATGACGCTGCAATTCTTATTGATTGTTTTGCCCGTCGTCATGCAATATCTCCTGCACCACTTAGCCTAAGATTAGGTGGGCGAAAATGCTGGCATCTTAGTCGAATTTGCATTCGATCACCGGCGCTAAAAATTATAAATGATTGGAGTCGAAACAGAGCATGGAGCTAAATTTTCATCATTCTTCGGGTGGTTTGGTTCAATCAGTCCTTAAACGAATTGAAGATTCAACGGCTCGTAAAGGTAAAGGAAAGTTCACGTATATCATTGGAAACAATGGCTCGGGAAAAATTAGGGTTCTTGGCGCGCTATCTGAAATGTTAGAGACGAAGCAGGCAAGAAACATAGTTGCCTGTATTGCAAGCTCTATTCATGACAGATTCCGTTACGGTGATCACGGAAATGTAAAGTATATGGGGGCGCGGAACGCAAGAAATGCTGTGTTTTTGACAGCTATTGAGCGAGATCTCAGCCGTTATATACTTCAAGCTATGCTGATTGATAGGTCGCTATTCAAAGTGCTCTGCGAATCTGTTGATTTAAATATTACGTTCTCTATAGGTGAAAAGTCAGTCGCGTATTTGCAGCCAAGTTTCAATGAAGATCTTCGGGACGCAACCCGGTTACGCAACAAAGCAGCTGAGCTTGGTTTGCTGCGAGCAAGACCATTAGGAATGCTTAATAGAATAGCTCAAGGGGGCGGGCGTTTCGATCAGTTGTCTTTGGCGCAAATACCAGCACTAATTGCATATCTCGACGCAAATATTGAAATAAAACTAAAAATTGAAAATCAACGTAAATTAGTTACGGATTTTGAGGGGCTAAGCACTGGCGAGCAAAATCGCTTGCTTATGTTTGCAAAAATACTGAGCGTGATGGAAGAGCGCACAGTGTTTTTAATAGACGAGCCTGAGCTAAGTTTGCACTTACATTGGCAAATGGAGTTTCACAAAACCTTAGTGAAAATACTATCAAGGCTCGATAGGTTTCACGTTGTTATTGCAACTCACTCTCCTATTATGATTAGCGAAGGAGTGCGCGCAGACGGTAATCTAGATAATGTCGTGGCCGTATTGGATGCTAGGATTGATAATAGAAGAAAGACAAACCAACAAGAAAACCATCATCAAAGTGTTTCGTATAAATTCTATAGCTTTGTCGAGGTTGCAAGCCATGAGCAATTGGTGTTGAGGCAGTTTCATACTTCACCATATCAGACTCGGGAAGTGAGCGTGGAGATTGCTGATACCGTGCTTGATTACGCCGAAGGCGCAACTGAACGAGCCGAAGCGATAGCACTCTTGCGCAGCTTGAGTTCGGCAATGGGATTATCCGAACAAGCTGAAAAGCAGATTCAGGCCGCTATTCAGTTTGTACGGAAAGGTTTAACAAAATCAATAAAGGATAAGATTTCAATATGAAATCTCTTTGTGTAGACAGCGACGAAGAAAATCATCTGCAAAAGCTTATTGATATGATAAAAAGTAAGGAAATGGACGGTGGTGAGGCTTGGACGGCTTTTTCTTCACCCGCAGCTTCAAAGACTTTTAAGAGAGGGGAGGCTAATTCAAGGACGTTTAATTTTAGTGCGGTTGAGCGGGCGACATATAAAAACGTTAGACAGCGCGTACAAAATCATCTTTTTAATAAATGTGCTGGATCTTGTGCATATTGTCGTCGCCCTGTTGGCCATTATGGTTGGGCATGGCATATAGAGCACGTTCTTCCAAAATCAAAGCACTCGTCACTTACCTTCTCACTTGACAATCTAACGGTCGGATGTGTGCATTGTAACCAATGGAAAGGCGCTCGGATTGATAGGCATCTGGTAGGCAAGATACTGCCGATAATCAATCCATCACTTCCAGGTTTTACTTACTCTGCTCATTTGACGTACGTACAGATCAGCACAGACTCACTTAGCTTTGCAAAATATTCACATTGTTCGCCTGAGGGTGCTAAGACCTACGAAAAACTCTCATTCGAGATGCTTGAAAGGTCTTATGCTATTAATGGAATGCATCCACCTTTAGCTTCGCTGCATGAGAAGATTGAAAGAGCTATCGGAGTTGGGCTTTCGGCGATGGAGGGACAGGGCCTGGCAGAACTGCTATTTGAACTAAAAAAAAGCATATACAAAATTAATTAGTTTTTTGGTTTTTTCGCATATATTGCAAATATTCTATGAAGGAGGTTTGTGGTCTTCAGTTTTTTAGCTGAACTACGCACTTATAGCTCATAGCGGAAGGCCGTTTAGTAAAATTATTTCTCAACCAAATCTTTGTACATTTCTCGTGACTCCAGGATCTGATCCCTGAGCTCTTCAGGATCAATCCTCATCCCGCCACCAGGAGTTGTCTGCAGCGTTTGCAGGCTGTTCACCGCTTTGATGAACTCTCGCTCTTCAGCCTGTACCCAGGCAGGGCGTTTATCTTTCCAAAAGAGCCATGACATAGCCGGCCTCATCTCCGATTGGTGCGAGATCAGTATGTGGGAGGTGCCGGCAATGTCCAAGCAGGGAAGTGATTTCGACCATCATGCAAGCAGAGCGCGCAGACCATGATGGTCGAAGAGCGTAAGGATGGAAGCCCGGAGGGCCGAGACCCGTCATCACGGGGCTCGGTTTACGACAGCCGTCCCCGGAGGGGTACGCCCGACTATTGGAAATGCAAAGATTACCGAACAGTTTGTTGATCAAATGACCGAGGCCCTACTCCCTGCGCGCAAAGATCGTATGTTCTGCGCAATGCCACCTCGTCACCAGACGACACCCGGACATGGGTAAAGATCGTCGACAGAAAGCGCTTCCTTTCGCCGTTGCCGAGCTCAGACCAGATCCTTGGCTGTCCTTGTGCATCAGGGATCGCCAGACGGTCGAGGAAATACTCTTCCAGACTGTGAAGCCGTTGCTGGCCATCAAACAAAATTTCACTGTTTTCGGCCAATGCCCTGCCACCGCTCTCTGATTCGTACCAGTCATTCGTGAGGTAGCTCCCCAGATCCCCGCCCGACCATACTGCAGAGATGAAGCGAGACTTCTGACCGAGGTTCCACTCCAATCCACGCGCCCACGATGGAACGGGCATGCCCATAACGAATCGCGCCGCCCACGGAAACTGCTCACGAACGGAGGAGGGGTCTACCAGATACTTTTCCCAATGGCCGACCAAGACCTCGAGGGGACAATGACTGACGGTCGTGGGCAGAAGACGCTGCGGCATATGGATGTGCCGGTCTGATGTTCCGCCGTCGGCGTAGCGTTTAAAAAAAGAAGTCATGGTTTTCCTGGGTGGTTCAGATAAGGCGAAGCGTTCGATTCAACACGGGCGCATCGCCAGGCGTCGACAGTCTCGATGATCAACACATCTCGTTCGATGGAAATGTCGATCTGGTCGCTGTCGACCAGCGCATGTGCGTAGCCCTCAATATAGGCTGCTGCTTTATCAAATGCAGAAAGGGTTTCTGAAGACTTGATGACGCTGATCAGACGTTGCCAGGCACCGTGCTGGCGGTTGCCCAGGATCGTCTTGGGAAACGGAATGGCGGCACTCAAACGCTGTGCGTAGTCATTGGTTGGTGGGATCAAAGCGATTTGCTCGAAGGGGTACATACCTATGACAAACGGTTGGTTTTGGAAAACCTTGAGCTGGTGCGGAAGATTTTGTCTGCAGTCCAGGTCGAAGGCTCATCGCACCAGCAAGCTGAGCGCGCTGGCGTAAGGATGAAAGTCCGGCAGAGTTAGGACAACGGCGAGCATCGACGGGCCAGGTTCAAGATAGTTGGCGTTACTAGCGCACGGGCTCGGGCACCATCCCGATTACACCGCGCTTAGTACCTACAATCCAAAATTCAGGTGCATCTGCTCTGGCAGGCCTTCCTGACTTGGGATCAAGTCTCTCCAGTGGGGCCTGGTAATACGAGGATCGGGTTTGGCAGCGCCGATCTCGAAGCTGAATGCTTGGTTATTCATGCTCGGGAAAAGCTGCTCCACCGCCGCGCGATAGGGCTTGGCAAGGTTGCTACTGATACCGAGAGCAACGTCACGCCCCCGGAGCATAGCGAACGCCTCAATTGCATTGGGGGTATGCCTCAATGGAGTTGAGCTCGGCCCGCAGAGCGCACTCCATCTCAACTCGCCGAGATTCTGAAAGCAGGATGCCGACGTGCTCGGCGAGCTCATGCAGCTCCAAGTTCAGCGTCATGATGGCGTGTGCATCACCAGGGTGAGGGCGCCGGCCTTGCTTGATGCCTTCCCGCAGCAATTGGCGGTATGGGTTCGTTCTTCGACCTATCCGCACAACCGTCCCGAACGCGTCAAAAATTGCCGTCTTGGTCACCGTCACTCCCACCCTGAACGTCTCGTCTCAATCGCTGAGTTTGGAGTCCAAGCCGCTACTCAGGTAATACTTCGTCATCGACTCCGTTGGCCAGTGGCCCATTTGTTTTGCCACGATTGGGAGCGGACTACTCACAGTGGCCATCTGCATAGCCGCGTTCAACTTTAAGGACATGCGAATCGTGAGTGGACTGACTTTGGCAGGATCAATCCCAGCTTTGTGTGCCCAAGCCTCGCATAGTTTATTAAGCGCCGAAGGCGACATAGGAATTTCTGGGCTCCTTTTGGATTGGAACAGAATGGCGTTTCCCGCCAGATTCGCGGTGATGATGAAGCGGCTGATGGGTGTCCAGTATTTGGGAGGCAATGTGACTCGCGCTTTTTTGGGGCCCCGAGAAACAAAGAGGGTGCGTTCATCATCTTCAGAAAAATCGCTGGGCCTCGCGCTCAAGTATTCCCCTTTTCGAAGGCCGGCCATCATGCAGCTCATCAGTGCCTGATCTCGCAGGCTCTCCGTGTTCTCAACGGCCCGACTGAGAGACTCAAGTTCTTCGTCTGATAACTGGGAGGAGAGCTTCCGTGCAGACTTCGCCATCTGAGTTCTCAAAGCTGACATGTTCGACTCAGTGGACTGTTCCCCATGACGTGGCGGTTGATGAACCTTTTTCGGCATCTTGAATGCTGAGAGAGCGTTAAGGTGCAGCGAGTCGATCATCTGCGCCAGTGCCGCCTGGTCTGAGGCAAACCACTCGCTGGGTGTCATCGCCGCTTTGATTGCGAGCATCAGTGCCTGCCTCACCGCAGACTGGCTTGAGAAGGCACCTGCTGGCATCTGCTCACTCGTGGAAACTGCCAGATCCTTGTAGTCCTTGTAACCAAGTCCCTGGGCAAGAAGCTCCAGGGCTGATGTGTGGGTGAGAGGGCTTGGGCCACACCACTGCTTCTGCAGATTCTTTGCGAGCTTCTTCAGGCTACTGTTGCGGATGAGATCTTTTGGATGTACTGGAACGCGCATTGGCAGTTCTCCAATATCGTCGAGGCGTCGGCTGCCCGCTGACTATTGTCGAAATGCGTGCGTGAAGAAGGGTTTCGAAACCTGTGGCACTAAAGCCTTCGCGAGCCGACCGCCCGATCCAGATACATCGGTCGGCAAAAGCTATCACGTCGATCTTTGAGCTGTCCAGTGAGAAGGATACGTAGGCACTCTGGCGTTCTTGACTGGAAAAGAGCACTCCCATGTGTATACTTCGAAAGGGTCACTATCGGCCTTTACGAGGTCACTACTCGAGGAAGTAGGTGTGAATGTGGGGGAGCTGGGGCTCTACACGTATGTTAGAAGGTGCTTACTACCGGGATTGGAAGAAGTTGGTCAGCGAGTGGAGACGTGGAATGGCCTACCTGGAACTCCACAGGCGTGCACGTAGAACCAGATGAGGGCAAATAGTACATGACGTGTACTTTATAACCTACTCAACCCACATGCCGAACTATGAATGCCTAATGCGTCGTTGTCAGCTTGCACGACAAGCATTCATGGCACATTGGTTGAGTAGGGTGTTCTAGCCTGTACTCTTAGGATTTGCAAGCTGACCGCAGGAGCCAGGTAATCCCGTCCTCGAGGACTCAATAAGGCTATCCGAACATCCGAGTATTTTCAACTCACATGCCCAAATCTTGCTCAAGTTTCCAACCTCTCAAGCGACGCGATGAAAAGCCCGAGTTAAATAGCGTCTCAAAAAGTGCCTCGTTAAAGTCATTCCACTCGCTGTCGAATGGTGGCAGCCTGTCCATCGGCCATTGATCTTTGATCACGTCTCGCAGCATCTCGCTAAGAGCGTACGCTGGGTCGCTAATAGAGCCTGCTGGAGGTACGAATTGAAGTGCCTCTTGTCCTGTAACGCTATACACGTTCCTGTCGAACAGCGCTGACACGGTGGGTTTAGCGAGGATCGTGGAGAAAACATCTCTAATGACTGCTTCTGATAGGTGAAGCGACGATAGCTCCCATACCTCTTGGATCAGTGGAAGCGTCCATCCGCAAGTTACACTCGATCTTACAACCGCCTCACTTACTGCCTTGGTGGTAATGAAAGGCTTCCTTTTACCGCCCATCACAAAGCTCCTTAAGATTCGTCGTCATATGCTTGGACTGCCGACACGAGGTTGGTATGCGAGCCAGGTCATCGCGATTAATGACCTTTACGGCATTGCCCAACGGAGAGTGGATACCTTCCAGCCCATCCTGACAGGTGATAGTGGATGTAAGTCGCTCTGCAGCTACCACGGTACTAAGGCCATTAGCAGACTCGATGAACTCATATCGAGCAGCCGATACACTATCCAGGCGCCTCCATGCATACCGCTGCCTGAGTATTCCAGCCTGTACGATCCCCAAGTGATGACCTACCTGCGGGTGCTTTTTATTCTGCTGAGCGAAGCGGAGGACGGCTGTCCTGGCTTCTTCAGGATCCATCGAAAGCCTACCTTGGTCAGTCAAATAGTAGTCTTCCAACTCGTTGGTAGCGTCGATGGATAAGCGCTCCTGCTTATTCTCCCAGTCACTCCGCTCATCTGGCCACAAGAACTTTAAGATCTTGTACCGAGTGCTCATTTCTCAGCCGCCTTTCTGTTTTTTTCCTTCTGCGTAGCGATATTCGTCACGTTGCTCAATATAGAAAGATCTTTCTCCAGCTCATCAATCTGAGAAATCAGCATCAATTCCCTGGCTAAGCTCTGGTGATAGAGGTCTTTAAACAGCTTTTCAGACGCTTTGTTGGGTTTCGCGCTATTTTCTTTTTTTTGTTTGTCTGCGGCAGCTTTGGTCTTCTCGCGAAGCTCATCAAAGCACTCCCGATCTTTTCTGATAGAGCCTTTCCCGCGCCCAGCTTCCAAGGCCACGTTGTTGATTGTGATCTTGCTGCCCGGCGGCAAGATGTTTGGCTTGTTATCAACCAGTCGTTGAAGTGCTGTTTCATATTGAAGAATGACATCGGAAGTCATGAGGTCGTGTGATCCTTAACCATCTGAGCACGCTGTACTGGATTTATTGGAGCGTGTACTTTGTAGGGGGTATGTTTACCGCCATAGGAACTCGTTTGCAGTGCTGCTTTAGCCACGCCATCGCAGCTGATTTCCACTCCTAATGAAGCAGGCTGGTTGTTAATCAGTCGTTGAAGAGCAGCTTCGTATTGTTGGATAACATCTGAGGTCATGCGATCACCTGTGAGATTTTGTCTTTGAAGAGTTGTAACATGCTGAGTTTGGTCTGCTCGGTGTTGTAGGCAAACGTTCCTTTCGGAATGGTTTCGATAATTTTGACTTGAATTAGGATTGATTGGTCTAGCTTTTTCTCTTTGATGCAGGCATTGGTGCAGTTGAGGCAGGCAACGTAGTTGTGATGAGCCCGCTCATGGCACTCTCCTACCTTTATGCAACCTCCCAGAATGGTTTCTTTGTAAGAAATCAATCCTTGCTTCATTTTTTTTAGCGTTTCAGAAAAATTAGTAGCGATATTTCCTAAGAATGAACTTTTAACGTTGCGCTCATAAAAAGTCCCCGCTGCGCCGTGAAGAGTTGTTTCCTCCATAATGATGTCTTTCAAGAAAAGACTAGCCTCCGCTGGTATCACTTGTTCTTGAAAGTATTTGGCAGTTTCAGGGTTAACGTCCTCGAAAAGGTATTTTGCTGTAGCAAAACCTTTCGTGTAATAAAGTGACATTTGAAGCAACGTGTGTTGCAGCATCCTTTTCAAAGATGGTAGTGATACCAGGCCACTTTGTGCGGCATACACGGCCATTGAGCGTCTAAATTGGTGAGTGGTTAATCGCCAATTTTCACCCGGTTGGAAAGCCGCCTGCGATTGCCATTCTCTCAGTGGGTCAAGCATCATAAGCTCACTGAAGTCTTCGGAGCTGATAAACGTCGGTGGGAACGTTTGCTCAAACTTGAGTGGCAATAAGCTGGCCTGAGTTAATTTTTTTGATTTACATGCACTATTGTGATAGTTGGATGTTGGCAAGTAGGATACAGATAGGAAAAGATAATCCTGAGTGTTGATGCTGTCTGGAATGAATTTTTTTATAAGCCGGGTGATGTTCATGGCCGTCTCATACGGGAAGAGGATATCCGCTGATGTCACCCATTTTGCCGGTCGAGGTGCTTTAGTTAGCTTGATGGTTAAGCCGTGAACTATATATGTGTCAGCGGAGATTTTTTCAATGCAAGATTCTTTCAGTAGGTATGCTTCCCGCTCGCGCATTGCTGTAAACACATGTATGAGCATCTTTGCAGCGTAATAGCACCGATTGATGTAGTTTGCGATATTAGACAACTGATTAAATTTATATTTCTCGCTGATTTCAGTCAGTCCACACTCATTCATGGCTAGGTTGAAAGTAACATTGGGGAGCGTTGGGTCGGTGGATATCTGCTTCATCCTACCGTAGAATGGGTTGGCTCCGACTCTTAGGTTGAGCGTTTCAATATTTCCTGCAATAGAGTTGTATTCAGTGAGAAGCTCTCTGTAATTTGACATTTTCTGGAAAAGAATACGACCAGGAATAACCGGATGTTGCTCTGATTCGTCATTTGACTCTCGAATAAGCTGGTCAGTTAGCTTAAGAATGAGAGGCGAGACTGGGTATATGGAATTCTCAACTACTTTGTTGAGCATTGTCTTAAAGATTCTCAGGTCATTAAGAGCGTTTATATCTTTAATGTAATCTTCAAGTTCAACTGGGTTTGCAAGGATCTGAGCTAAAGTTAAACTCTTTGTTGACGCCAGTGCATGCAGCTTCCGTAGAACTCCAAGCATAGACATAACTCCGTCGTGGCTAGGGTGAGAGCCTGTCCTCTTTGACGGGCGAAAAATCTGTGTGCATATAATCGTTTTTGCTTGCGTCAGGCTTGCGCGCTCGGTCTTATTGTTAGAACTGAACTTGGAAAAGCATATCCAAGATGTCTTGAGATGATGATTGTTGAGCTGAGGGGTGAACCATTTATCGTGAGCGAAGATAGAGCTGATATTTCCATGCTCGTCACGGCTGATCACGGTGTTTTCATTGATCTGAGTTACTTTCATGCCTAGGTAAGCGTCGTTGTCCTTACCAGGGTGCTTTCTTGCGTTTGTCAGATTCATTTCATAGCTCCAATTCTTACTAGGTTGTCTAGAAGCGCTGCCCAGTAGTCAGTCAAAATTTCGCTGGCAAAAACCTCAGTTTCAATAAGGTCTGCAGTGGCATTGAACTCGTTCGAGGTATTTCTCAATCGATCAATAATGTAGTTCACTTTTTGTAGAGTGGCTCCGTTCAGCTTTTCAAATTCTTCTGCAGAAATTGACTGGCTGCGTATCTCCATGAGGAAATAGCGTAAGCTGAGTAATTTTCGGACGTCGTTGGTCGTGGCATGTGCTACAAAGTGTTCACAGAACAGGCAAGTGATAAAATTGCTACAAGTAGGTTCTGCTACATTGTGGTTGATCTGTACCAATAAAATTGCTTTGCCTGGCTCAATACAATGCCCTGAAGGTATACTCGTTTGGTTCCTTCTCTGGATGTTTTTTTTGTGCGCCTCTGAAAGGAGATTGTAGTAAGCGCTGATTTCCTTGGTTGCTACATCGTCAGCGGCGGATGAATACGCCTTGGCGATTGTACCGATGCTGCTCTGCATTATTTGACTAGCTACCACAACACCAAACTCTTTCAGTAAGTAGTTGTATTTATAAAGTCGCAGTTGTCGGTAACTCAGGAATGGGAAGCCTTCATCTATATATCCACGTATCGCATCGCCTAGTTTTCTCAGAGCGGAAGACTGTAACGGCCTCCACCGTTTTTCTATCAGAACGGGGATGTGGATGAAAAGAGTGTTGATTGACCTTTCTCTCGTGAGAAAAGATCTTAGTTTAAGGTACTGTTCAAAATCTTTTACAAAGCGAGTTGCGATTGTAAAACACTGCGTTTTTCGACCGGCACGCCATTTTACAGTCCTGAATCCCTGGGTGCTAGGCACTACTTCGTATTCACCGGTTAGCCATTCCAGATCTCTGATCTGTTGCTCGTTCATACCAGTGTTAGCGGCAAACATCAGGACAAAGCTATCATGGGCCCATTTCCCTAATCGGTTCCGGTGAGTCGTCAGCACCTGGGGGTTCTTGTTCTCTTCCGCAATTGTGTCTATGGCGTTGAAGTAGCGCTTAATACGGAATTCATGCGTTTGAGGCTTCAACGTGCCTGACCTGTAGTGCCATAGACCCGTGCTCACCTCAGGTGGAGTTGCCCTATTGGTATGACATAGCCAGCGATGTGGGACTATCCAAAAATATTCACCCATCAAATTTACCTGGAATGGATATTTCCAGCCGTTCAGTAGCGCCTCTGTGAATCCATTGAAAATCTCAGTGCATAATCCCAGTCCGCGAGCCACATCTTGTTCCCGTGGTACAGAAGTTTGGTTGTAGCCATGTTTCACTGGTACTTTCGGCAGTGCAGGCTTGTAATTAATAGTGCACTCGGGAAAGAACCAGTAAAGCGTGCTGAATGCGACGCTTTGTTTTATGGCGGCGGTGTGGTAGACATACTTACCATCTGTGTATTTATCATAAGCAAGTTTGGAGTATGAAGTGTAGGTTTCGTAATACCTTTCGACACTGTCAAAAAGGTCGGAGTAACCATTTTTGTAACTCCAGCAGAGAAACTGATTAAGTTCGCGGGAATTCGATGTGAATGTCTGTTGGCTTATCATGCCAGTTTTTACGGCTGTGATGGCGTTTCTCGCCCAGCCGTCAAGTGCTTTGCACCTGCTCTCAATCAGATCAAACCTCTGGCATTGATAGAGGGCAGTGCCACCAATGCGATAACGTTTGCGAAAGCAGTGTGATCCAACGTGGAATACTGTTTCGTATTTAGTCGCAAACGCTACTTGATGTATGCCAATCTCATCAATTTTCGCGTTGATTTCTTGCATCGACAGCTTGTCAATCTCGATGATAGTAATTCCCGAGACTTGACGCAGAATGGATTTGATTTTAACTGTATACATAATTTTCGGATATTGATTGTAAATGCTGCTCGAACATGCTCTGCGCCTGGAATTTCAACTCGTTATCCTCGCGATAACTCAGATATCTATTCGTGGTAGAGATATCAGCATGACCCATACGCTGTTGGACTTTTCCCACCGCTCGGGTGTAGGCGAGAGAGTCTTGAGGTAAGCCTTTAAGCTTTTCTTCTAGAAGATTCATGCCGAAGCACGCCCTCAAGTTGTGGAAACGGAACTTGAAAGGGGATTCTAGTTTGTTCAGGGCAGGCTGAAGCGTCTCTGAAATAAACTTACGAACAGAGCTTCCTTCTTGGATCGCCTGGCCCTGCCCCCTTCTCATGTCGCTTTTGGATGTATGAAATGGGTTGCCATGCGATGTTAGGAATACATACTGCTCGCCATCGGTGGGCTGTCCCGCCTTTGCAACTCTACGTTTATAACGTTCGGAGTGTATATAATTATATATCAGGCGGTTTAGCCATGCTGGAATGTAGATTTTCATTTTTTTATTATTTTTGTTGTCTACGCCCGTATTGCGCCCAATTTTAATGGCTACTTCACTGCCTTGAACCGTGTTAGGAATCAATATGTCAGATGTTCGAAGGGTGTAAGTTGCCAGCGAGCGTGCGCCGCTAGTTAGTGCCACTAGAAAGCTGAGTATCATCTCTGTGTTTGTAGTTTTAAAAAGAATTTTTGCAAGCGTGCGTTGCTGTTCTTCAGTGTATGGATATAGTTTTCCACCATCTACGACGTACTCGCCTGTGTTGGTTTCTTGCGATTGTTTGATATGCAAATTCGTTGTAATAACTTCTTTGCCACTGCTGAAGCCTTTTGAGTTGCTAAAACGAACGTATCTTTTAATCTCAGTCCAGAGGTCTTGAGTTGGATGGTAGTCATATCGTTTTTTCATCCATCGATAAAAATTAATTACTGTGCTAATGCGTGAGTTGGCCGTAGATATCGCAAGCTGGTTTTCACTTATTCTTGCTTCTAGCTCGGCTCTGTAGTGGTAGGTAGGTCGAGAGCCTTGTCGAATTGGAGTCGAAAGATAGTCTATTTGGTCAACGGCCAAAGTATTGATGTAATCTACCAGCCCCTTTGCATATGATCTGAGCGTTTGGTCGGAAGGAGGGTTGTACTCAGACGCTCGTGAAAGTAGGTAGAGAGATCCGTGGTGCCATATAGAACCGTCTGGTTTCAATATGACTGGCACATTTCTTAAATCGTCTTTTCCTGACTCGGTTTTGAAAGGCTGAATAACATATTTGCCCTGGATAATGACCGTGCTCGTAGCACATTCATCATTCGCAGCGTTTTCAGTCTTGAACAGGAATATGCGTGGGAGCACCACGTATCGGTACTTTCTGTATGGAGTCTGACGCGGCTTTCGATTGACTACTGCAGGCATTTTCAGGGGGCTTGGTGATCTCGGATAGGAGATTTAAAGTTGTTGATTAGTCGCTGTCAAGCTTAATTCAAAGTATGCTTTAACTATACTTGTGGGCAGTTTGTTTTGAAGTGCTAATAATATTCTATTAATTGACAATATTCATTTTGGTTTGCCTTTCTGTTGTTTTTTTTTTGGGGTGGGTTATTCCCTAGGCCTTATGTATCGAGGTTTTGGGGGGTTATGGGGGAGGGCTCGGATTAAGGAAGATATATGGCGCTGATGTGTAAACAGCAGATATCGAATAATGTAGCTTTGTAGCGGATTTAGATCGTGATGTTCCTTAGGGCAAGGTAATTACTGATGGGCGGTCGCCGAATAGACTGTCAGCGCGAGTGGGCAGACACTCTCTGCTATGAGTTCATCGCTTAAGGCGATACGCGAGACACAATCCGGAGGTCGTCAAATCGCCTCGGGATACCCTCCGGCACCCAGTTTTTTGGAAATGCTCAACGGGGCCCAAGATACGGGCGCCTCGTTTCAGTAGGGTGGAACTGTCAACGATGAATCCCTGAGGGCGTCTGCGCCATCAGGCGAGAGGCGTTTGGGTACGCAGATTGGTATCGGCGTTCCCCGAAGTGTGGGTATCTGGCATTCGCAGCGATTTGCCTCAAATCGACTAAGACATGGTCATTTTGCTATTGCACCTTCCAGACCCACCGCCTCTCTTTCATCTAATAGGTGTGACTCACCTCGGTCTGCGTGAGCTGTGTTCTCAGCAGTTAATTAGCCAAGCGCATTACCTCCGATGACGTTCCTCATTTGCTCCGGAGGGGGGCTGTCATCGCATGAAGCACTTACCAGCCAGTTGACGTTTTTTTAGCTGATTAAAGGAAGTTGGTCGTCCGCCCGTAAACCATCCGTTGGGCTATTTGCGCTGCCTGTCATTGAGGAGAAGCAGGAAGGGGCACCTGGGGCGCATGTTCTAGAAAACGTTGAGACTAGGTTGTCCATTTTTTGCGGAATTCACAGGGATCAGTCAATCGTTGAAAACTCACGGGTGCTACTACACCTTCACCATGATGCAGGCCGTGCTGCACCAGCACCCGAATGTCGACGTGGAATACAACTTCATCGTCCGCGCCAAGGAAAAGCTCGGTCACCTGATTCCGCAATTGCGCGACGAGCTGGAGAAACTCGCCGGCCTGCAGATGCGCGAAGGCGAACTGCGTTTTCTGTTCAACCCACGCTTTCGCGAATACCTGACCCCCGATTACGAGCGCTTCCTGGGCCTGTTCCGCTTCAACCTGCGCTACATCCACGTCAGCGAGGTCGATGGCCAACTGAACATCCGCGTGGTCGGGCCGATGCTGCACTGCATCATGTTCGAACAGCCGGTGCTGGCGTTGGTCAGCGAATTGCGCAACCGCGACAAATACCCCGACGTGAGCCTGGAAGACGTCACGCGCAAGCTCTACCAGAAGTTCGACTGGCTGGAGAAAAACCTCAGCCGTGAGGAGCTGGCCGACCTGCGCGTCTCGGACTTTTCCACACGTCGGCGCCTGTCGTTCAAGGCCCAGCGCGAAGTGGTGGACATCATGCGCCGCGACTTCCCCGGGCAGTTCATTGGCACCAGCAACGCCCACCTGGCCTACGAATTCGACCTGCCGCTGATCGGCACCATGGCCCACCAATGGCTGATGGTGCACCAGCAACTGGGGCGCCTGCGCGAGAGCCAGAACGCCGCATTGGAAAACTGGGTGCGCGAATACCGCGGTCGCCTCGGCATCGCCTTGACCGACTGCATCAGCACCGATTTTTTCCTCAAGGATTTCGACCTGTACTTCGCCAAGCTCTACGACGGCCTGCGCCAGGACTCCGGTGATCCCATTGTCTGGGCCGACAAAGTCCTGGCGCGCTATAAGCAGCTGGGCATCGACCCGATGACCAAGGACCTGATGTTCTCCGACGGCCTGAATTTCGAAAAATGCCTGCCGATCCTGCGACACATCCGTGGCAAGGCCAGGTTCGGTTTCGGCATGGGCACCAGTTTGGCCTGCGATGTCGAGGGTGTGGAGCCGTTGAGCATCGTGATGAAACTGGTGCGTGTGCACGGTGAGCCGGTGGTGAAGTTTTCCGATGACCCGATCAAGAACGTCTGTGAAGACGCCTCGTTTTTGCAGTACGCGGCGAAGGTGTTTTCTGTGGGAGGGGGCTTGCTCCCGAAGGCGGTGGCTCAGCATTGAAGGTGTTGACTGACACGCCGTCTTCGCGGGCAAGCCCGCTCCCACAGGTCAATCCACGTCATATAGAGAGGTGTGATATGCAAACTCAGGCACGTATCGCCCAAGAACTGAACATCAACCGCGCGCTCGTCAAGGGCGGCGAGCCGCAGGAGATTCAACGGCGCATCGACTTCATCAAGACCACCTTGCGCCACTCCGGTTGCAAGGCGCTGGTGTTGGGCATCAGCGGCGGCGTCGATTCCCTGACGGCGGGCCGTCTGTGCCAGTTGGCCGTGGAGCAACTGCGTGCCGAAGACTACGTCGCGCGTTTTATCGCCATGCGCCTGCCGTACAAAACCCAGGCCGATGAAAGCGACGCCCAGGCCTCTTTGGATTTCATCAAGCCGGATCACATCGACACTTTGAATATCGCCGCCAGCGTTGACGGTCTGATGGCCAGCCTCACCGCGACCGAAGCCAGCGCCGCGCATGTGGATTTCATCAAAGGCAACGTCAAGGCGCGCACACGGATGATCGCGCAGTACGCCGTGGCCAACTTGCACAGCGGCCTGGTGGTCGGCACCGACCATGGCGCCGAAGCGGTGATGGGCTTCTTCACCAAATTCGGCGACGGCGCCTGCGACCTCGCACCACTGTCGGGCCTGACCAAGACCCAGGTGCGGCTGCTGGCCAATGCCCTCGGTGCGCCGGGCAACCTGGTGCACAAGTTACCGACCGCCGACCTCGAAGAATTGGCGCCAGGCAAGGCGGATGAGCAGGCTTACGGCTGCACTTATGAAGAAATCGACGCTTACCTGATGGGCGAGCCGGTGAGTGAGCGGGGGCGGGCGATTGTTGAAGGCGCCTACCGCAAGACCGCGCACAAACGTGCGCTGCCCGTGATCCCCGACTAAGTCGGGGATCACTCGTTATCTAGATTTTGATATTTTCGCGAATGTTCCAGCCGAACCGGACAGGTCCACCCTCTTTGCCGCCATCGTCTTTCTGCGGCTGGTAACTGACTTCAATCCTGGCAAAGTTAAGACTGATTTCCTCGGTCAGTACATCATTGGTTGCTGCGGCGCGCGTCTCATAGGAGGCCACCATGACTTCCTTCAAGGTGATCACCAGATACTCCACATTGCTAGCACCTCCCGCTTTGCGCACCACAATTCGAGCTTCCGGATAGTGCTTGCCGGTTGCGCAGGCCATCATCAGGTTGGGTGTGGATTTGTCCAAAGACTTTTCGACAGCAATATTGGCGATATTGACTTTGCCGGCTCCGCCGCCTGTGCCGCTGTGCATCGACCCTGACTGCGTCATGCTCCAACCCCAGCACGATATATCGATTTCATCACGATGTGCCTGGTCCTTGGACTCGCCCTTGATATCGCCAAGCTTCAAAAACATATCCATTGCCATGCTTGCCCCTTGTCTGATCGTTCGCCGGAAATGGCGCGGGCGTACTTTTCCGATTCCTACGATTGTCCACAAGGCTCCAAGGTGACAATAGGAAGCGGCCGTCTAGAAAAAGGAAACTTTCCGACATTCTTGCCGGATACCCTCTGCGCTCTTGTGAAATCAGGAGCAAAAACGGAATGGCTTCCAGCGTATTCAAGGACGGTTTCTCCAGCGCCCACCGCACCACCCGTGAACGGGTAGAAAGCAGCATGGATCTACGTCGGCTGTTCGCCGCCATTGATGCCGACCCGGCGATTGCCGGGGCAGGGGTGGTGTATCTCGATTCACAGTTATGGCCGGTGACGTTGCGCGAGTTTCAGCCGATTTGCAGCGTTTTGCCCAAACGCGTGATTTTGCGCGAGATGCCAGCGTCGATGGCACGATTGGATTTTGTGCGGCGGTTGGAGCATGAGCCGCGGGAGTCGCAGCTCGCATTTGAAGCGATTAATGCATCCTTGTCTTGCGGTGCTGCAGTGTTGGGCTGGCTTGTTGTACTGAGTGGCTCAGTGGCGATGCCATTCACAGGCGGTGTCAGCAGTTTTGTTGTCGCAGCGGGTGTGTCGGCCAGTCTTGCCAGTAGCGCGCAATGCGGTATTGGCGCGGTTCGGACTTTTAACGAACATTACAGGCCGGACGCCAACGACCGTATGGATGATTCCGACTGGTACAACGCTGTTTCTCCGCTGCTTGATGGAATTTCTCTGGTAGGGATTGGAACCGGTACGTTGACGACGGTACGACTGCTAAAAGCGAATAAGAAGACGCTGGGTAAAAGCTGGTATGAGGTACTACGAGGATTATCTCGCCAAGAGCGTAAAAAACTGACCAACGAGTTATTGACCCTGAGAGATCCTCGCCTTACTTCAAAGTTACTGAAACTGCAGCAAAGAGCGGGAGCATTACCTAAAAGCTACAGTGCCCACCAAATCCGTCATGCCACATTGACTCAGTTGAAGGACGTCTTGGGCAGTGCATTGGGGCTGATTGGGAGCTATCGAAACGGCCATGTTGGCAGCGCTACAACCATTGCTATTGGCTTGTACGAGGAAGTTGCAGAGTGAGTGAGTCAGTTGCCGGTTTTCTCATCCGTTACTTTCCAGTGTTCATTGGCACAATATTCATGGGCATCTTTGCAGGTGCCATGGTCACTGTCCTGGTGGACACATCCTATTTGCGTAGCCTCGAGCCATCCCTGCAAGCTGAAGTGTCTGGTTGGGGGCTTCTGTCGATGACCGCTGTTTTGGCGTTTGCCAACTTCATGATTGCGAGAGGTCGCAAATGGGCCGCTAGCCTGTTGATGAGCTATTTCGCTTTCTCCCTGATGCTGGTGCTACCAATGATTCAATACCGACCGCATACACTGGCGTTTTCTCTGGGGATTGCGTTTCCGCTCCTCGGGTTGCTTCTGCTCAATACGCACCGCCATCGAGAAATGCGGCAAAAGCTATTTGAAATCCACATTCAACGGAATGCGACGAGAGTGATCTACAAAAAATACTCAAATAAGCTCAAAGCCAAAGCGCGCAGAGCAAACTAACGTTAGCTCCCACGCAATGCGTGGGAGCGATCCGTTATTTCAAATTACCGCTCGATCGAGCGGCTCCAGCGCGCATTCCACTCCGGTCGCGCCTGATTCACCTGGTCCCAATCAATCGAAATCGCCGTCTGCAAGTAACCCTGCATGGCCTCCACCCGCGCACGGGTTTTATCGGTGGTCGGCGTGGTCGGGTTCGACGGGATTTGGTCGCCTTCTTCCAACGCCGGCGCCTGGGCTTCGGCAGTCAGCAGGAAGGCTGCGAGTTTCTGCGCCAGTTCCGGCTGGTCGTTACGCGCGATCACGCACTCGGCCACGTTCAGCACCACGGCGCCTTCCTTGGGTTGCGCATATTCCATCGGGATGCCCAGCAGTTTCTGCGTGGTCACCTGGGTCGGCGT
The DNA here is from genome assembly GCF_963878885.1 of Pseudomonas sp. R9.37. Classification (NCBI taxonomy): domain Bacteria; kingdom Pseudomonadati; phylum Pseudomonadota; class Gammaproteobacteria; order Pseudomonadales; family Pseudomonadaceae; genus Pseudomonas; species Pseudomonas sp. R9.37. The sequence continues at coordinate 130,326 of NZ_CAWNZA010000003.1, forward strand.
CAGAGGGAAAATCGCCGCCTCGTCGGTTTGCACCATCTCGGAAATCTTCGCCGAGCTGGCGATGTATTCCAGCACGTTGGGGCCGATGGTTTTCGGCCAGGCCTTGAAGCCCGGTTCTACGTCTGTTTCGGAGCCGCCCTGGATACGGTTGAACATCAAAAAGCCGTGCAGGCCGAAGGTGGAGGAGGCCAGGGACTGGAACACCACCTTGTCTTTGAAGCGTGGGTCGGCCAGGTCCATCCACGAGGTGGGCGCGGCCCAGCCTTTTTCCTTGAACATCTTGGCGTTGTAGCCAAGGCCTGTGACGCCCAGCGTTACCGCCACGGCTTCGTCCTTGATTTTGGCCTTGGCCGGGATCTGGTCCAAGGGCGCGCTCGGTGCAAGTTTGTCGCACAGGCCCATGGAGATGGCGCGGTACATGATGCCGTCGTCGAGGAACATCACGTGCATTTGCGGGTTGTCTTTGTTGGCCTGGACCTTGGCGAGGATGTCCGACGAGGTGCCGGGCACGATCACCACCTTGACGTTATTGGCCTTCTCGAACGCGGGCAGCACCTTGTCGGCGTACACCCGCTCCATGGTGCCGCCGTTCATGCCCAGGTACAGCGTGGGCGCGGCATGCGCGGTGGAGGCGAGCAACGCGAGGGACAAGCAGGACAGCGCGATACGTGTGTGCATGGGTGTTTTTCCTCTCAGGCTTGGAAACGACGGATGGAAAACGCTTCGATGGGTTGCCGGCTGGCCCCGCTGCAGACGATCTCTGCCAGGGCTTCACCGACCGCAGGGCCGAGCTGGAACCCGGCGCCGGCAAAGCCGAAACCGTGAAGCAGGCCAGGCTGGGTGCCGCTGGGGCCGATCACCGGTTCGTGATCGGGTAAGTAACCTTCGGTGCCGCTCCAGGTACGTATCGCCTGGGCACCTTTGAGAAACGGGTACAGTTCGCCTGCGTTGCGCAAAATCTCCAGCACCGCTGCCTGCCCCGGACGCGCCGTCAGCGGGCCAAGGGCAAAGCCCCGGCCGCCGCCAAGAATGCAATTGCCACGGGCGACCTGGCGCGCATAAATGCCGCCGCCTTCAACGCCGGTACTCACGTCCATCACCACCGGCAACGGCTCGGTCACCAGCATCGCCGGGTGCGCCGAGGTGATCGGCACCGGTTCGCCAAATTGCGCGGCGACGGTCCCGGCCCAGGCGCCGGCGCAGTTGAGCAGCCACGGCGCGTGCAGGTGCAGGCCGTTGGCGCAGTGCACCTGGAACCGCTGGCCGTCATGTTCGATGCGCACCACTTCGGCCTGTTCGTATACTTCAGCACCCTGGCGCTGCGCGGCGCGGGCAAAGGCGGGCGACACCAGGCGCGGGTTGGCGTGCCCGTCTTCAGGGCACAATGAGGCGCCGACCGCGATATCGCCGACCCAAGGGAATCGCGCGCGCAGCTGCGCGTGATCCAACAACTGCAAGCTCAGCCCAAAGCCTCGGGTTTGCTCGGCATAGGTGTGCAGCGCGGCAAAATCGGCATGGCTGCGCGCCAACTTCAAATGCCCGGAGCGCACGTACTCGCCGTCGATGCCGATCAGCCCCGGCAAGTCGGCCCACAACTGATGGGCGCGCTGCGACATCGGCAATTGATGCAACGGCCGACCCTGACGGCGTACGCCGCCGTAGTTGACGCCACTGGAATGCGAGCCGCAAAAGTCGCGCTCTACCAACGCCACGCGCTGACCTTTTTGCGCCAGCATCAAGGCCGCCGAAGCGCCGACGATGCCGCCGCCCAACACGATCACGTCGATCATGGCTGCACCTCTACGCCAAACGGCAGCGGCTTGATCGGCGCCTGGCCGCGCAGGCGGCCGACGTGTTCAATCCCGCGGCCACTGCGCTCGGCGACAATTTCCGCCGCTGCCAGCCCGCACATGCGGCCCTGGCAGCGGCCCATGCCGACGCGGCAATGGGCTTTGACCCGATTGATTTCCCAGTGGCCTTCATCCACCACCGCGCGCACCTCGCCGACGCTGACTTCTTCGCAGCGGCACAGCATCAGTTGATCCGGCGCCTGTGCGGCCCAGTGTTCGGGGAAGGGGAATGCGGTTTCCAGGCCGTGGCGAAAGCGCTGGATGCTCGCCAGTTGCTGTTCCAGAACGGCGATGCGGCGATGATCAGTGGCGATACCAGCGTCTTCCAATACCGCCAACGCGGCGCGCTCACCGGCCATCTGCGCCGCGTCGGCGCCCATGATTCCGGCGCCATCGCCTGCCAGGTACACGCCGTGGACACTGCTGCGCCCGGCGCTGTCGCGCTTCGGCAACCAGGCGCGGTTCAAGCTGTTCCAGGCAAACTCACAGCCGAGCAAATCCGCCAGCTGTGTCTCGCTGCGCAAAGCATGGGCGAAGGCCACGGCATCGCATTCCACCGTGTGCTCGCCCCAATGAATACCGTTGACCCGTTGTTCGCCGTCGATCTGCGTGAGCGTCGCGCCCTGGTGCACGGGAATGCCATGGGCCGTGAGCCAGGCGCGGTAATACACACCCTTGGCCAGCGTCGCCGGTTGCCCGAGCAATGCAGGCAAGGCGCGGCATTGCGCGCTGAAGGGTGCGCTGTCGAGCACCGCGACCACCTTGGCCCCAGCCTTGGCGTATTGATACGCCACCAGGTACAGCAACGGTCCGCTGCCACAAAACGCCACGCGCTCACCGATGGCGCAGCCTTGATACTTTAAGGCGATTTGCGCCGCGCCCAGGCTGTAGACGCCGGGCAAGGTCCAGCCGGGCACCGGCAGGATGCGGTCGGTGGCGCCCGTGGCGACGATGAGTTGCGCGTACTCGACGCTCTCGGCACGGCCGTTGTTGAGCATATCCAGGCGCCCGTCCTCGGCGTTCCACACCAGGGTTTGCGGCCGGTAGTCGATCAAAGGTGCCAGCTCATCCATGGTGCGGTGCACGGCCTCGGCCTTGCTGGCGTCAAACCCGTAAAGCTGCTTGGCCGAGCGCTGGAAGTTGGCCGGTTGGCGCCGGTAAATCTGCCCGCCGCCGCGCAGGCTTTCATCCACCAGGCACGGCGTGACGCCGTGGTCGAGCAGGGTGCGCGCCGCGCTGATGCCGGCCGGCCCTGCGCCCACAATCACAATCGGCTTCATGCTTGGCGCCCCGGATCACGGCTGATTGCCTGGCCTTCTTCCAATAACGTCGCACAGGCGCGCACGCGGCGCCCGTCCTGCAGCCGCACCCAACAATCCTGGCAGGCGCCCATCAGGCAGAACCCGGCCCGGCGCTCGGCGCTGAAATCGCTGCCGCGCAGGTGCTCGGCACAGGTCAGCACGGCGGTCAGCAACGTGTCGCCGAGCAAGCCCGTAGCGGGTTGCCCATCCAGGGTGAAGGCCACTGCCGGGCGCTGGGTTTCGGCCAATCTTTTGAACAACGCCATCAATGTTTCCCCACCAGCACGCGGTCCAGGCCGTAGACCCGGTCGAGCAGAATCATGGTTGCTGCGGTCAGCGCAATCACCAGCGCCGACACCGCCGCCATCATCGGGTCGATGGACTCGGTGGCGTACACGTACATGCGCACCGGCAGGGTTTGCGTGGCCGGCGAGCTGACGAAGATCGACAGCGTCACCTCATCGAAACTGTTGATGAACGCCAACAACCAGCCGCCGGCCACACCGGGCAGAATCATCGGCAGGGTGATCTGGCGAAACAGCGTAAAGCGGCTGGCCCCCAGCGACTGCGCCGCCTGTTCGGCGCTGCGGTCAATGCCGATTGCCGCTGCCAGCACCAGGCGCAGCACGTACGGGGTGATGATCACCACGTGGGCGAGCATCAGCCAGGTGAAGCTGCCATTTACGCCCATCAGCGCAAACAAACGCAGCATCGCCACGCCCAGCACCAGGTGCGGGATGATGATTGGCGACAGGAACAACGCACTGAAAAAGTCGCGCCCCGGGAACTGATAACGGCTGATCGCCAAGGCCGCCGGTACTGCAATCAGCGTGGCCAGGGTAGCGGCGGTAAACGCCAGGATCAGGCTGTTATAGAACGCCTGGATAAAGTCGGCGCGCTCGAACACCGCGCGAAACCAGCGCAGCGAGAAGCCCGACGTCGGCAGGCTCAAGGTGTTTCCCGGGGTGAAGGCCACCAGGCACACCACCACCAGCGGCGCCATCATGAACAGCACCACCACACCATGAAAACCGAGGGCCAAAGGACCGTTTCTGGACATGCGCTTAAACCCCCAGGGACTTTTTGTAGCGGCTTTCGACCATGCGGTTCCAGCTCAGCATGATCAGCAGGTTGACCAACAGCAGCACCACCGCGATGGTCGCGCCCATGGGCCAGTTGAGTTCCGAGAGGTACTGGTCGTACACCACCGTGGCGACCATTTTCAGGCGGCGCCCGCCGAGCAGGCCGGGGATCGCAAACGAGCTGGCCGCCAGGCCGAACACAATCAACGTGCCGGACAGCACGCCGGGCATCACCTGCGGCAACACGATCCTGCGCATCACCGTGGCCTGGCTGGCGCCGAGTGACAGCGCCGCCTGTTCTGCCGACGGGTCGAGTTTTTGCAGCGAGGTCCACACCGGAATGATCATGAACGGCAGCATCACGTGCACCAGCGCGATGATCACCGCAAACGGTGTGTACAGCAGTTTCACCGGGCGCCCGCCGAGGGCCTGGATCACTTGGTTGACCAGCCCGTCGGCACCCAGCAGCAGGCTCCAGCCAAAGGCGCGCACCACCACCGAAATCAGCAACGGCGTGAGGATCAGGATCAGGAAGATCGAGCGCCACGGCGTGCCCATGCGGCTCAAAATGTAAGCCTCGGGCACGCCGATCACGACGCACAGCAAGGTCACCAGCGCGCTGATCCAGAAGGTGCGCCAGAAGATTTCATAGAAGTACGCATCACTGAACAGCGACAGGTAATGCGCCAAGGTCCATTCATCCGCCTTCACGCCCACCTGGTAGTCGAACACGTTGAACGACAGCACCAGCGTCATCACCAGCGGCAAAATCAACAGCCCGGTGAACAGCGCCAGGGCCGGCAACGACAGCAGATAACCCCGACTCATGCGCGCACCTCATCCGCCGCCAGTACGCGCAGCAGGCCGGCGTGCCAGTCCAGGCCGACTGCCGCGCCGCAACCGAGCGGCGCGCTGCCGTCGTTGCTGCGCACCACGGTGATTTCGCCAAGCGAGGTGTGGACGCGGTACAGCCATTGGCTGCCGAAGAAGTAGCTGTCGAGGACCTTGCCTTGCACGCGCCCGCTGCCTGCGGCCACCAAGGTGATTTTTTCCGGGCGCAGGCTCAGGGTCAGCTCGCCGTCGCCGCTGGCGTGGCGCACTTGTGGGGTGCCGAGTTCGTCGTAGTCGCCCGGCAGCAGGTTGGCCTTGCCGACGAAGTCCGAGATGAAGCGCGTGCGTGGGTGTTCGTAGAGCTTGTACGGTGCGTCGATCTGCGTGACGCGTCCGGCCTGCATCACCACCACGCGGTCGCTGATCGACAGCGCTTCGGCCTGGTCGTGGGTGACCATCAAGGTGGTGATGCCCACGGCGCACTGGATGCGGCGGATTTCAAACTGCATTTCCTCGCGCAGGTTGGCGTCGAGGTTGGACAACGGTTCATCGAGCAGCAGCACCGGCGGCTCGATCACCAGCGCGCGGGCCAGCGCTACACGCTGGCGCTGGCCGCCGGAGAGCTCACGCGGGTAGCGCTCGGCGTGCGGCGCCAGGCGCACCAGTTCCAGCACGGTCTTGACCTTGCTGGCGATTTCGGCGGCCGGCACTTTGCGCATCTTCAGGCCGAAGGCGACGTTGTCGCGCACGGTCATGTGCGGGAACAGCGCGTAGCTCTGGAACACCACGCCCAGGCCACGGCTGGCGGGTTTGGCGTGGGTGATGTCGCGGCCGTCGAGCAGGATCTGCCCGCCGCTCACGTCGACGAAGCCGGCGATCATTTGCAGGGTGGTGGTTTTGCCGCAGCCCGAGGGACCGAGCAGGGAAACGAACTCGCCTTTTTCTACCGCAAGGTCAGTGGCGACCACCGCGTCGACGGCGCCGTAACGTTTGCTCAAGGCGTTGAGTTGGAGAAAAGCCATGTCTGCGTTCCACCTTTTTGAGTCGCGTCGAAACGCGCTTTTTTGTTTTGGGCAGATGCGAAAAGAGTGTTGCGGGTGCGGTGGCGCTCGATCTCGAGTCGGCTGCCGTTTGTTGTTCATTTCGCCCCTGTGGACGCAGATTAGGACGAAGACTAGGATGGGCGGAAGATGGAATTTCACTCAACGGACTATTATTTTCCAATTTATTCATTCAGCAGAATTTACGCCGAGATTATGTGATATGGATTCCACTGAGCGGAATGGCAGCGGCAAAGAAGTGGGTTCGGGCAGCGTGTCGCGGGTGTTCGCGCTGTTGCGTGCATTGGGCGAGGTGCCTGAAGGCGGCGAACGCGTGACTCAACTGGCGCAGCAGGTGGGCCTGTCGCAGCCCACCACCCATCGCCTGTTGCGCAGCCTGATGGATGAGGGGATGGTCGAGCAGGACGCGCGCAGCAAGCGTTATCGCCTGAGCCTGGAGTTCTTCGCGCTGGCGGCGAACGCGGGCAAGACCGGCAACCTGCGCGACCTGGTGCGGCCGAGCATGTTGCGCTTGAGTGCGTCGTTGGGTGATTCGCTGTTTTTGCTGGCACGCAGTGGTTTTGATGCGGTCTGCCTGGACCGCAGCGAAGGGCCGTACCCGATCCGCACTTTTACCGGGGATATTGGCGGGCGTGTGGCGTTGGGCGTAGGGCAGGGCAGTTTGGCGATTCTGGCGTTCTTGCCGGAGGAGGAGCGTGAGACGGTGATTCGCTACAACTTGCCTCGGCTCAAGGATTTTCACCTGTATGACGAGGTGCTGCTGCGTTCGGAGGTGGAGAATGTGCGCAGCCTGGGGTATGCCGCGCGCAACACCGGCGTGCTGGAAGGCATGGCGGGGTTGGCGGTGCCGATTTTGAATCGCGAGGGGTATGCGGTGGCGGCGTTGAGTGTGGCGACGATCAGTGATCGTCTGGGGCCTAGCCGGTTGCCGATGGTGGTGGAGTTGCTCAAGCGTGAGGCGGCGGCGATCGGGCCGAGGATCAATCCGTTTGATCCGACGTTGCGCCGGCCTTCGCAGACTTTTGGTGGGTAGCTTGGGTGGTTGCCGACGGGAGGCCGTGGGTGGTTTTGGTAGATATGAGTGCGTATCCGTTGCTGCGGTAACGGCGGCTGGCGGTTCCGCTCTTACAGCGGGTCACTTTTGGCAAACGCCCGGAATGCCGGCCCAGCCAAAAGTAACCAAAAGGTCTGTGCCCCACCACTCGGCCCCTCGCTTAGGCTCGGTGTGCCCTCACTCCGGCTTGAATCCGTGGGCCGCCGCGACGGGCCATCCATGGCCCAACGCGGCTAACCCGGCGTCCTGCCGGGTTACCCACGGATTCAAGCCTGCGTTCGGCCAGCGTGGTTGACGGGGCCTGTCAGATCAAAGTCAAAAGCAGATCAAAAGCAGAGCACGGCGGCCTAGTAGCCGACCTGAGTGGTAAAAGCAAAAGCACAGCAACAGCACAGCAACGCGCTTCTATCTGATGCACTGCGATCCAAATGTGGGAGCGGGCTTGCTCGCGAATGCGGTGTGTCAGCTACACATGAGCTGACTGACCCACCGCCTTCGCGAGCAAGCCCGCTCCCACAATTTGACCGAGTGCAGCCTCCACCACCGCGTGCTTTTGCTTTTCTGTGGGAGCTGGCTTGCCTGCGATGCAGGCACCTCGGTCTATCAGCGACACACAGTCGATGCCATCGCAGGCAAGCCTGCTCCCACTTTGACCGAGTTCAGCTGCCAGCACCGCAGTGCTTTTGCTTTTCTGTGGGAGCTGGCTTGCCTGCGATGCAGGCACCTCGGTGTATCAGTAACACCCAGTCGACGCCTTCGCAGGCAAGCCAGCTCCCACATTGACCGAGTTCAGCTACTAGCACCGCAGTGCTTTTGCTGTTCTGTGGGAGCTGGCTTGCCTGCGATGCAGGCGCCTCGGTGTATCAGTAACACCCAGTCGAGCCTTCGCAGGCAAGCCAGCTCCCACATTGACCGAGTTCAGCTACTAGCACCGCAGTGCTTTTGCTGTTCTGTGGGAGCTGGCTTGCCTGCGATGCAGGCGCCTCGGTGTATCAGTAACACCCAGTCGACGCCTACGCAGGCAAGCCAGCTCCCACATTGACCGAGTTCAGCTACTAGCACCGCAGTGCTTTTGCTTTTCTGTGGGAGCTGGCTTGCCTGCGATGCAGACACCTCGGTGTATCAGGCATAACCAGTCGATGCCTTCGCAGGCAAGCCAGCTCCCACATTGACCGAGTTCAGCTGCCAGCACCGCAGTGCTTTTGCTGTTCTGTGGGAGCTGGCTTGCCTGCGATGCAGACACCTCGGTGTATCAGGCATAACCAGTCGATGCCTTCGCAGGCAAGCCAGCTCCCACATTGACCGAGTTCAGCTACTAGCACCGCAGTGCTTTTGCTGTTCTGTGGGAGCTGGCTTGCCTGCGATGCAGGCGCCTCGGTGTATCAGTAACACCCAGTCGATGCCTTCGCAGGCAGGCCTGCTCCCACTTTGACCGAGTTCAGCTGCCAGCACCGCAGTGCTTTTGCTGTTCTGTGGGAGCTGGCTTGCCTGCGATGCAGACAACTCGGTGTATCAGTAAAACCCAGTCGATGCCTTCGCGAGCAAGCCCGCTCCCACAAGTTGACCAAGTTCAGCTGCCAGCACCGCAATGCTTTTGCTTTTCTGTGGGAGCTGGCTTGCCTGCGATGCAGGCACCTCGGTGTATCAGTAACACCCAGTCGATGCCTTCGCAGGCAAGCCAGCTCCCACATTGACCGAGTACAGCTGAGGTTTCAGGGCAATGCAGATCGGCACAGTCTCTACGTGATGTACTGAGGTCCACACAAGCCCCACACCCATTCAGATTGCGGCCAACGCTACTGAGGTGGCGGCTGTTCGAGTCTCCACGCCGAGCTTCACATACACATGCTCCAAATGCTTGTTCACCGTCCTGGGGCTCAACCCCAGGATGTCGCCGATATCCCGATTGGTTTTTCCACACGCTACCCAACGCAGCACTTCCACCTCACGCTCGGTCAGTTGAAATCGGGCGGATAACAGTCGTCGCGCCGGGGCGTCCTCAAGGGTCAGCATGCTCGGCTGCGTCGCGGCACGCGCCGAGAGCAGGATCCGTGACGTACGCAAATGTGCTGCCACCCGCGCCAATACTTCATCCGTCTGGATCGGCTTGGTCACGTAATCGCTGCCACCCACCTCAAACCCCTGCACCACGTGCTTGCTGTCGGTCAGCCCGGTCATGAACACCACCGGGATGTCTGCGCTGGCCGGTTGGGCCTTGAGCCGACGGCAGGTTTCGAAACCGTCCAGCCCGGGCATCATCGCGTCCAGCAGGATCAGGTCCGGGCGCCGGCGTTGCACACGGTTCAACGCGCTGAGGCCGTCCAGCGCCACCAGCACCATGTAGCCCGCGTCATCAAGGGCGTCGGAGAGCATGGCGAGGTTGTCCGGGGTGTCATCGACGATCAGCACCACGCCAGGTTCAGTGCTGCGGGTGAGCGCATTCATCTTCGGCCTCCTTTAAGGTTCGGTTGAGTTCATCCAGGCGGAACCCCTTGAGCAGCCCGCGCACTTTGGCGATGAAAGGCGCGGCGTCCGGGCGATGTTCCAGGATGGTGTCGAGTTTTTCGTGCAAGCCGCGCACGTAGCCGATGGCGCTGAGTTCGGCGAGGGCGGCGAGGTCTTCAGGGCTGGGCAATACGCTGGGCGGTGCAGGCGGCATGGACGTTCGAGTACGCCGCAACCACTGCAGGTCCAAGTGCTGTTGCAGGCACCCGAGCAGTTCCGGGGTGCGCACCGGTTTGGCCAGGTAATCGTTGCAGGCGGCGGCGATGCTGCGCTCACGGTCGTCGGTAAAGGCGTTGGCCGAGATCACGATGATCGGCGCGCTGGACAGCGCATTGCGGCGGATCAAGCGGCTGGTTTCCCAGCCATCCAGAGTTGGCATCGACAGGTCCATCAGGATCAGGTCCGGCGCCAGCAGCGCCACCTGGCGGATCGCGTCCTGGCCATTGCTGGCCTGGATCACTTCAAACCCCAGCGGTGTGAGCATGCCGCTGAGCACCTTGCGATGGTCCACATGGTCATCCACCACCAGGATGCGCCGGCGCACACCGTGATAACCGATGATGTCGTGCTCCACGTGCACCACCGCCTGCGGCGCGCGCACTTGGGAGAGGAATAGCCGCACCTGGAAACACGTGCCTTTGTCCAGCTCACTGGTGACGCGCAATTCGCCGCCCATCAGCGAGGTGAGCATGCGCGTGATGGTCAGCCCCAGGCCCACGCCCTTGTCCTGGCGCATCAGATCGCCGCGCTCGAATGGCTGGAAAATCCGCTCGATCTGCCCAGGGTCGATGCCGATCCCGGTGTCGATGATTTCAAAGTTGGCGGTCTCGCGCCGATAACTGACCCGCAGGCAGACCTCGCCGCTGTCGGTGAAATTCACCGCGTTGCCGAGCAGATTGATCAGGATCTGGCGCACGCGCTTTTCATCGCCACGCACCACGGCCGGGATCTTGCCCACGCAGTCCAGGCGAAAGCGCAGGCCCTTGTCCTGGGCTTGTGGGGTGAACATCTGTTCCAGGTCGTGGATCAATTCGGGGAAGGGGATTTCCGTGAGTTCCAGGCGCAGTTTGCCAGCCTCGATCTTGGCCACGTCGAGCAGGCCATCGATCAGCGACAGCAGGTGCGAGCCGCTGCGCAGGATAGTCGCCAGCGCGTCCTGATGCTGCTCGGGCATGGCGCTGTCGCGCTGCAGGATCTGGGTAAAACCAAGGATGCTGTTCAGCGGCGTGCGCAGCTCGTGAGACAGCCCGGTGACGTAACGGCTTTTGGCGGCGTTCGCGGCTTCGGAGGCCTCTTTGGCGTGTTGTAGGGCTTGGTCGGTGAGGCTGTGGGCGTCGATTTCCTGCATTAAAAGCAGGGTCTGGCGGTTGGATTCTTCCTGGGCGACACGCCGGCTTTCGCGGGTCAGCACTACCCACCAGGCGAGCACGGCGGCCAATACCGATAGGGTGAGGAACGCCTTGAAAAACGCCTGATACAAGGTCTCGGAATGCGGCAACCCTTGGGCGGCCTGTACGTAGATCAGCGCCAGCGCGCCGGCGAGCAGCAGCACCAGCACCAGCAACAACCCCAGGTAGTGCGCCAGCCGCGTATGCAGGCGCGGCATCAGGGTGGTGGGCAGCAGCCAGCGCAGTACGCCTTCGAACTGCGTGACCAGGCGCGCATGAGGTTTGCACCGGTCACCGCAACGCGCATCCAGCGAGCAGCACAGCGAACAGATGGGCGTGCTGTAGGCCGGGCAGAACGCCATGTCGGCGGTTTCGAACGGGTTGCTGCACAGCCCACACACCGCGTGGGTGGCGGGGGCCACCGGGTGAATCAGGGTCACGTCGCTGGTACGCGCGATGTAGTACTTGCCTTGGGTCAGCCAGGCCAACAGCGGCGCCATGATCAGCGCCGTGCCCAGCGCGACGAAGGGTGGCGCGGCCTGGGCGAGGGCGCCGAACAGGCCGAAGTGGGCGAGGATCGACAGCAGCGAGGCAATCAGCATCGAGCCGACGCCCACCGGGTTGATGTCGTAAAGGTGCGCGCGCTTGAACTCGATGTGTTTGGGCGACAGGCCCAGCGGCTTGTTGATCACCAGGTCGGCCACCAGCGTGCCGATCCAGGCAATCGCGATGTTGGCGTAGAGCCCCAGCACCTGGTCGATCACATCGAATACGCCCAGCTCCATCAGCATCAGCGCGATGGCCACGTTGAACACCAGCCACACCACGCGGCCGGGGTGGCTGTGGGTCACGCGGGCGAAAAAGTTCGACCAGGCCAGGGAGCCGGCGTAGGCGTTGGTCAGGTTGATTTTCATCTGTGAGATGAACACGAACAGCACCATCGCGCCGAGCGCCCATTCCGGCGAGCTGAACACATAGCGGAACGCGACCAGGTACATCTGCGTGGGCTCGGCGGCGCGCTCCATGGGGATTTCATGTTGCAGGGCGAGAAACGCCAGAAACGCCCCGGCGAACATTTTCAACGCGCCGGGGATGATCCAGCCGGGCCCGGCGCAGAGCAGGGCGGCCCACCAGCGTTTGCGGTTGGCGGCGGTCTTTTCCGGCAGGAAGCGCAGGTAGTCGACCTGTTCGCCGATCTGCGTGACCAGCGACAGCGCCACGGTGCAGGCGGCGCAGAACGACAGCAAATTAAAACCGCCGCCGTCGCCACTGCGTCCGACAAAGCTGGTCCAGTCGCTGAAGGCGTCGGGGTTTTTCCACCAGACAAAGCCGTAGGGCAACACCAGCAACAGCAGCCAGAGCGGTTGCGTCCACAATTGCAGGCGGCTGATCAGGGTCACGCCGTAGGCCACCAGCGGAATCACCAGCAATGAGCAGATCACATAGGCGATGGCCAGCGGAATGTGGAAATACAGCTCCAGGGCCAGGGCCATGATTGCCGCTTCCAGCGCGAAGAACAGGAACGTGAAGCTGGCATAAATCAACGAGGTGATGGTCGAGCCGATGTAGCCAAAGCCGGCGCCGCGGGTCAGCAGGTCCATGTCCACGCCGTAACGGGCGGCGTAATAGCTGATGGGCAGGCCGGTGAGGAAGATCACCAGGCTGATCGCCAGGATCGCCCAGAAGGTGTTGGTGAAGCCATAGCTCAAGGCGAGCACGCCGCCGATGGCTTCCAGCGCCAGAAAGGACACGGCGCCCAGGGCAGTGTTGGCGATGCGCAGTTCCGACCACTTGCGAAAGGATTTGGGCGTGTAGCGCAGGGCGTAGTCTTCCATGGTCTCGTCGGCGACCCAGGTGTTGTAGTCGCGGCGGATCTTGACGATGCGCTGGGTGCCGGAGGAAGGGTGCACGGTGGTTAACTCCAGAGGAGGGTGAGGTTGGCGAGCAAGTTCCATGCCCTCAAGTGCGCTGAGATGCAAATGTGGGAGGGGGCTTGCCCCCGATCGCAGTGGGCCAATGGCAAATGCACTGACTGCCAGGCCGCTACCGGGGGCAAGCCCCCTCTCACAGTTGATCTCCAGTGTCAGGGCGGGCGTGATCCTGCGCCGAAATGGTGCGCAACGGCATACGTCAAATGACGTACAGGGTTACGTCAGGCTGCGTATACCCGCGATGGCCGGCTGCCGCCATGCTGACCCCCTCATTGCAGAGGAGTCGCCCCATGGCACCACGATTGATCCGCTCCACACCGCTGTTGGCCTTGTCTTTACTGGCGGCCGCTCTGTTCAGCCAGGGCGTGCTGGCCGATAACGAAGGCCTGGCCGTGACCCCGACCGAAGTCACCGTCGGCCAGTTGCACTCGGCCACCGGTACCATGGCGATTTCAGAAACCGGCTCGATCCAGGCCGAGCGCCTGGCCATCGAACAGATCAACGCTTCGGGCGGGATCCTGGGACGCCAGATCAAAGTGATCCAGGAAGACGGTGCCTCCGACTGGCCGACCTTTGCCGAAAAAGCCAAGAAGCTGCTGGTCAACGACAAGGTCGCCGCCGTGTTCGGCTGCTGGACGTCGGCTTCACGCAAAGCCGTGCTGCCGATCTTCGAGAAAGAAAACGGCTTGCTCTATTACCCGACCTTCTATGAAGGCCTGGAACAGTCGAAAAACGTGATCTACACCGGCCAGGAAGCCACCCAGCAGATCCTCGCCAGCCTCGACTGGATTGCCAAGACCAAGGGCGCCAAGACCTTCTACCTGGTCGGCTCGGACTACATCTGGCCACGCACCTCGATGAAGATCGCGCGCAAGCACATTGAAAACGTGCTGCACGGCACGGTGGTTGGCGAAGACTACTACCCGCTGGGCAACACTCAGTTCGGCTCGTTGATCAACAAGGTCAAACTGAAGAAGCCGGACGTGGTGTTTGCGGCCGTGGTCGGCGGCTCCAACGTGGCGTTCTACAAGCAACTCAACGCGGCGGGCGTGAATTCGTCCAAACAAACCCTGCTGACCCTGTCGGTCACCGAAGACGAGCTGCTCGGCATCGGCGGCGAAAACATGGCCGGTTTCTACGCCTCGATGAAGTACTTCCAGAGTCTGGACAACCCGAACAACAAAGCCTTCGTCGAAGCCTTCAAGGCCAAGTACGGCAAGGACGCGGTGATCGGCGACGTGACCCAGGCGGCGTACCTCGGCCCTTGGTTGTGGAAAGCGGCGGTGGAGAAGGCCGGCAGTTTCGACGTGGATAAAGTCGTGGCGGCAAGCCCCGGCATCGAGCTGAAAAACGCGCCGGAAGGCTACGTGAAGATCCACGAGAACCATCACCTGTGGAGCAAATCGCGTATCGGCGAAGTGCAGCCTGACGGCCAGTTCAAGGTGATCTATGAGTCGGATCTGATCGAGCCGAATCCATTTCCAAAGGGTTACCAATAACCCCCAGGCACGTTGAGTTTCAAACTGTGGGAGGGGGCTTGCCCCCGATAGCAGTGGGTCAGTCACAGCCTTATAAGCTGACCCACCCTCATCGGGGGCAAGCCCCCTCCCACATAAAGCAAAACGGCAAAAGCCTGCATTTCATCTCTCTGTAGGAGACCATCATCATGGAATGGCTATCGGAATTTGGAGCCATCGCGGCGATGCAGGGGTTCAACGGTTTGTCCGTGTTCTGCGTGCTGTTGCTGATGGCACTGGGGCTGGCGATCATCTTTGGCCAGATGGGCGTGATCAACATGGCGCACGGGGAGTTCCTGACCATTGGCGCCTACACCACCTACGTGTGTTCCAGCCTCACCGCGCACTTTGCGCCAAGTTTTCAACCCTATTACTTCTTTGTTGCCATTGCCCTGTCATTCCTCGTCGCCGGCGCCATCGGCTGGCTGGTGGAGTGGGCGATGATCAGCCGTTTGTACAAGCGGCCGCTGGACACCTTGCTTGCCACCTGGGGGTTGTCCCTGGTGATGCAGCAAACCTTTCGCTCGGTGTTCGGCGCGCGTGAAGTCAGCGCCGAACCGCCGGCCTGGCTGATGGGCTCGGTGAATTTCACCGATGCCATCGAAATCCCGCGCAACGGCCTGTTCATGATGGGCCTGACCCTGCTGCTGACCGCCGCGATCTTCCTGATGCTGTACCGCTCGCGCTGGGGCCTGCAGGTGCGCGCCACCGTGCAGAACCGTCTCATGAGCCGCGCGGTGGGGATCAATACGCGCAAGGTCGACCGCATGACCTTCGCCCTCGGCTGCGGCGTCGCCGGTGTCGCGGGCGCAGCGTTTACCACCATCGGCTCCACCGGGCCGACGGCGGGTTCGCAGTACATCGTCGACACCTTCCTGGTGGTGGTGTTCGGCGGCGCGCAGAGCCTGTTCGGCACCATCGCCTCGGCGTTCGTGATCGCCCAGACCCAATCGCTGTCGGAGTTTTTCCTCAGTGGCTCGATGGCCAAGGTACTCACGTTGTCCTCGGTAATTCTGATCCTGATGCTGCGCCCGCAAGGGTTGTTCTCCATCAAAGTGCGCAAGTAGAGGCGAGCAGATGAAGGCTTTAGACAAGCTGCTGGGCGGCCAGCAAAACCTGATCGGTATCGTGTTGTTGGCGTTGCTGGTGCTGGTGGTTTTTCCCCTGACGTTGGACGCGTTCCGCCTGAACATGGTCGGCAAATACCTGACCTATGCGTTCGTCGCCGTGGGCCTGGTGCTGTGCTGGGGCTATGGCGGCATTCTCAGCCTGGGGCAGGGTGTGTTCTTCGGCGTCGGCGGTTACTGCATGGCGATGTTCCTCAAGCTGGAAGCCTCCGACCCCGAGAGCACCAAGATCCAATCCACACCGGGCATCCCGGACTTCATGGACTGGAACCAGATCACCGAACTGCCCTGGCTGTGGCAGCCGTTTCACAGTTTCAGCTTCACGCTGGTGGCGGTGATCGCGGTGCCGGTGCTGCTGGCATTTATCATCGGCATGGCGCTGTTCAAACGGCGCGTGGGCGATGTGTATTTCTCCATCGTCACGCAGGCGATTGCGCTGATCCTTACCGTGCTGATCGTCGGCCAGCAAGGGCTGACCGGTGGCGTCAACGGCATCACCGACCTCAAGACCCTGCTGGGCTGGGACCTGCGCACCGACAGCGCGAAAATGATCCTGTATTTCATCAACGCCGGCCTGCTGTTCGGCTGCATCTTTATCGGCCGTTTTATCCTCGCGTCCAAGCTGGGCCGGCTGCTGATGGCGATGCGCGACAAAGAAGAGCGCGTGCGGTTTTCCGGCTATGACGTGGCCAGTTTCAAGATCTTCGTGTTCTGCGTGGCTGCCGCGTTTTCGGCGATTGGCGGGGCGATGTTCGCCTTGCAGGTGGGCTTTATGTCGCCGTCGTTCGTGGGCATCGTGCCGTCGATCGAAATGGTGATTTTCGCCGCGGTGGGCGGGCGCATGTCACTGCTCGGCGCGGTGTATGGCGCGCTGCTGGTGAACTACGGCAAGACGTATTTTTCCGAGTCCTTTCCTGAATTATGGCTGTACCTGATGGGCGGGCTGTTCATCGCCGTGGTCATGTATTTCCCCAATGGCCTGGCCGGGTTGTGGGACAGCCACGGTCGCCAGGCATTGGCCAAGCTGCTGCGGCGCAAACCCGTGGCGGCGCCCCCGGTGAGTCCGGCAATTAAACCCAAAGCCAAAAGCAACATCCTGGAGACCCAGCCATGACCGCCGTCGGCTTTGAAATGAAAAAACCGGTGCTGGCCATCGAAGGCCTCACCGTGTCGTTCGACGGCTTCAAGGCGGTCGACAACCTCAACCTGTACATCGACCGCAATGAAGTGCGCGTGGTGATCGGCCCCAATGGCGCCGGCAAAACCACGGTGCTCGACCTGATCTGCGGCAAGACCCGCGCCACCAGCGGCAGCATCCAGTTCGACGGCCAGGAGCTGACCAGGATGCGCGAGTACAACATCGTCCGTGCCGGTGTGGGGCGCAAATTCCAGAACCCGTCGATCTACGAAAACCTCACGGTGTTTGAAAACCTTGAGATGTCGTACCCCGCCGGGCGCAAGGTCTGGGGCGCGCTGTTTTTCAAGCGCAGCGCTCAGGTGATTGCGCGGGTGGAAGAAGTGGCGCGGGAAATCTTCCTCGGTGATTTGCTGCAGCAACAGGCTGACCTGCTGTCCCACGGGCAAAAACAGTGGCTGGAAATCGGCATGTTGCTGATGCAAGACCCGGAGTTGCTGATGCTGGATGAACCGGTGGCGGGCATGAGCGTCAACGAGCGCACGCAAACTGCCGAGTTGCTCAACCGCATCAGCCAGGGCCGCTCGGTGCTGGTGATTGAGCACGACATGGAGTTCGTCAAAAGCATCGCCCACAAGGTCACGGTGCTGCACCAGGGCAAGGTGCTGGCCGAGGGCAGCATGGAGTCGGTGCAGAGCAACCCTAAAGTTATCGAAGTGTATTTGGGCCACTGAGGAAACCGGCATGTTCAAGATCGATCAGTTGTCCTGTGGTTACGGACAGAGCCAGATCCTCCACGATCTGCAGCTGAATGTGGCCAAGCGCGAGATCGTCGCGGTGATGGGTCGCAATGGCATGGGCAAGACCACGCTGTTCAAGAGCCTGATGGGCATTTTGCCGCAGTGGCAAGGCTTGGTCAGTGTGGACGGGCACGATGTGTCGGCGCTGGAGACCCATGAGCGGGTGGCGCGCGGGATTGCCTATGTGCCTCAGGGCCGCATGATTTTCCCGAGCATGACAGTGCTGGAGAATATCCAGACCGGGTTGCCGGCGTCGGCCCGCGGCAAGGTGCCGGAGGACTTGTATGCGCTGTTTCCGGTGCTGCATGACATGCAGTCGCGCAAGGGCGGCAACCTGTCCGGTGGGCAGCAACAGCAACTGGCGATTGCGCGGGCGCTGGCGACCAACCCCAAGGTGTTGTTGCTCGACGAGCCGACGGAGGGCATCCAGCCGTCGATCATCAAGGACATTGCGCGCACGCTCAAAGAGATTCGCAACCTGCGCGATTTGACCATCGTGGTGTCCGAGCAAGTGCTGTCGTTCACCCTGGAGATTGCCGACCGCTTTTTGGTGATCGAGAAGGGCCGTTTCGTGATCGAAGAGACCCGCGACCGCGTGGATGAAGCGACCATCAGCCGCTACCTGTCCGTCTAAAACAACACAGTTCTAATGTGGGAGCGGGCTTGCTCGCGAATGCGGTGTACCAGTCGACTTATCTGTTAACTGACACACCGCTTTCGCGAGCAAGCCCGCTCCCACAGTTGTTTTGTGTCTGCTCTGAAAATCTCATACGTCATCCAACGTATTTCCCGTTTTCCCTGGCTCCCCGAGACTGGATTCCACGCACCAGACCATCCGCCCAGGAGCCAGTCCATGACCGAAACGCTGATCAAAGTCGACCTCAACCAGCCCGTCACTGAAAACGAAAATATCCATAACCGCTGGCACCCGGATATCCCGATGGCGTGCTGGGTGAAGCCCGGTGATGACTTCATTCTGGAAACCTACGACTGGACCGCCGGCGCAATCAAGAACAATGACGATGCCAGTGATGTGCGCGACGTGGACCTGTCCACCGTGCATTACCTGTCAGGCCCGGTGGGTGTGCACGGCGCCGAACCGGGTGATTTGCTGGTGGTGGACTTGCTCGATATCGGCGCCAAGGCTGACTCGCAGTGGGGCTTCAACGGCTTCTTTTCGCGGCAGAACGGCGGCGGTTTTCTCACCGATCATTTCCCCAGCGCCCAGAAAGCCATCTGGGATTTCAAAGGCATGTTCACCCGTTCGCGGCACATTCCGGGGGTTAACTTTGCCGGCCTGATCCACCCCGGCCTGATCGGCTGCCTGCCCGACCCGGTGATGCTCGCCGACTGGAACCGCCGCGAGCAGGAACTGATCGACACCAACCCGACCCGCGTGCCGCCGCTGGCCAATGCGCCACTGGCCGCCACTGCACACATGGGCAAGCTCAAGGGCCAGGCCCGTGACGACGCGGCTGCGACCGGCGCACGCACGGTGCCGCCGCGTGAGCATGGCGGCAACTGCGATATCAAGGACCTGTCGCGCGGTTCGAAGATTTTCTTCCCGGTCTATGTCAACGGCGCCGGGCTGTCGGTGGGCGACCTGCACTTCAGCCAGGGCGACGGCGAAATCACCTTTTGCGGCGCCATCGAAATGGCCGGCTGGGTGCACATGAAAGTCGAGCTGATCAAGGGCGGCATGGCCAAGTACGGGATCAAGAACCCGGTGTTCAAGCCCAGCCCGATCACGCCCAACTACAAGAACTACCTGATCTTCGAAGGCATTTCGGTGGACGAACAGGGCCAGCAGCACTACCTGGACGTCAACGTCGCCTACCGCCAGGCCTGCCTGAATGCGATCAACTACCTGACCAAATTCGGCTATTCGCCGGCCCAGGGTTATGCCTTGCTCGGCTCGGCGCCGGTGCAGGGGCATATCAGCGGCGTGGTGGACATTCCGAATGCCTGCGCGACCTTGTGGCTGCCGACCGAAATCTTCGAGTTCGACATCAACCCCAACGCCAACGGCCCCACCAAGTTCCTCGACGGCAGCATCGACCTGCCCATTGCCCCGGACCTGTAGCCATGCCGACCTACGAATATGCCTGTGCCACCTGCGGCACGTTCACGATGCTGCGGCCCATCGCCCAGCGCAACGAGCCCAGCCAATGCCCGTACTGCGAAGGGCCGGGCGGGCAGCTCAGGGTCTCGGCCCCGGCTTTGCAAACGCTGTCGGCCAACCAGCGCAAGGCGATCGCCGGCAACGAGCGCAGCGCCCATGCGCCGCAAACCGTCGGCGAATACCAGGAAGGCCGCAAACATCCGGCCGGTTGCAGTTGCTGCGGCACCCGCAAGAAAGTCGAGCCGAGCAAGGCCAACCCCTTGGGCCTCAAGACCAGGACCGGGCCTCGGCCGTGGATGATCAGTCACTAGACCAGGAGCGTTGTTATGCGTCATGGCGACATTTCCAGCAGCCCGGACACCGTCGGTGTCGCGGTGGTGAACTACAAGATGCCGCGCCTGCATTCCAAGGCCGAAGTCATCGACAACGCGAAGAAGATTGCCGAGATTATTCTCGGCATGAAGCAGGGCCTGCCCGGCATGGACCTGGTGGTGTTCCCCGAATACAGCACCATGGGCATCATGTACGACCACGACGAGATGATGGCCACGGCCGCGAGCATTCCCGGCGAAGAGACGGCGATCTTCTCGGCAGCGTGCCGTCAAGCCAACACCTGGGGCGTATTTTCCCTGACCGGCGAGCGCCACGAGGAGCACCCGCACAAGGCGCCGTACAACACGCTGGTGTTGATCAATAACCTTGGCGAAATCGTGCAGCGCTACCGCAAGTGCATTCCCTGGTGCCCTATCGAAGGCTGGTATCCGGGCGATCGCACCTATGTGTGCGATGGGCCCAAGGGTATGCAGATCAGCCTGATCATCTGCGATGACGGTAACTATCCGGAAATCTGGCGCGACTGCGCCATGAAGGGCGCCGAGTTGATCGTGCGCTGCCAGGGTTATATGTACCCGGCGAAGGAGCAGCAGGTGCAGATGTCCAAGAGCATGGCCTGGGCGAATAACTGCTATGTGGCGGTGGCGAATGCGGCGGGGTTCGACGGGGTGTATTCGTACTTCGGTCACTCGGCGATCATCGGCTTTGACGGACGCACCTTGGGCGAGTGCGGCGAGGAAGAGATGGGTATTCAGTACGCGCAACTGTCGGTGTCGCAGATTCGCGATGCGCGGGCCAACGACCAGTCGCAGAACCACCTGTTCAAGTTGCTGCACCGTGGCTACACCGGCATGCATGCCTCGGGCGATGGCGACAAGGGCGTGGCGGACTGCCCGTTCGAGTTCTACCGCACCTGGGTGCTGGACGCGCAAAAGGCTCAGGAAAATGTCGAGAAAATCACCCGCAGCACCGTGGGTGTCGCCGAGTGCCCGGTGGGGCAACTGCCCCATGGCGGTAAAGAAAAAACAGCGGAGTAGGGCATGCGGTTTACCTTTGACCCAGCGCAGATGATGGCGCTGTTGCGCAGCCGCATCGTTGGCCAGGACGCGGCGTTGGCGCAGGTGGAGCGGCTGCTCAAGGTGGTCAAGGCCGATATCGGCGAGCGCGATCGGCCATTGAGCGTCAACCTGTTCATGGGCCCGACGGGCGTGGGCAAAACCGAAATCGTGCGCCTGCTGGCCCAGGCGCTGCATGGCCGGGCCGACGGGTTTTGCCGCATCGACATGCACACCCTGGCCCAGGAGCATTACGCCGCCGCACTGACCGGCGCGCCGCCAGGGTACGTGGGCAGCAAGGAAGGCATCAGCCTGTTCAACAGCGAATTGATCCAGGGCAGCTACAGCCGCCCTGGCATCGTGTTGTTCGATGAACTGGAAAAAGCCAGCCAGGAGGTGGTGCGCAGCCTGCTGGGCATTCTTGAAAACGGCCAACTGACCCTGGCGGGTGGCACGCGCACCTTGGATTTTCGTAACAGCCTGATTTTCATGACCAGCAACATCGGCGCGCACCAGGCGCGTCGTCATCGCCAACGCTTCACTCAGGGCTGGCGGCGGCTGCTACGGGTGTTTGTAAGAAGCGAAGCGGCGGTGTTGGAGGAGGCGTTGCATGGGCATTTCGAGCCGGAGTTTCTCAACCGCATCGATCGTATCCTGATGTTCGAACCTCTCGACAGGCGCTGGCTTGATGCGCTACTGGACGTGGAGCTGGAGAAGCTCAATCAGCGTCTGGCGGCGCACCAGCGCTCATTAAGCGTGGATGCGTCGGCACGGGCATGGTTGTGTCGTCAGCACGACGCTCGGTTTGGCGCGCGTGCGCTGGGCCGCCGCGTGCGGGTGGAACTGGAACCGGCGATTGCGGAGTGCTTGCTGCGCGATCCTGCTGTGCAAGGGATGCGGGTAACGGTGCGGGGTGAACAATTGGATGTTTCGAGACAATAGCCTTGCATGTCGACCCATTACGGCTAATATGATCCGGGTAAAACAAATAACATCCGGGTAATAAGCCATGCCAACGCAACACATGCCTCTGTGCACTGCCTTCTTGCGTCACCAACGGGTGGCGGCCGGCGCCTATTCGGCGGTCGCCGAAACCCTGGCAGGGCTGGACCTGACCGCCGGCACCTTTCTGGTCTTTGATGACGCCACCGGCGCCCAAGTCGATTACCCATGGCCAGGCGGTTATGCGCCCGAGCAACCCGCAGACACGTCACTCGACGAAGAGCTTCGGGCAGCCCCTACGGTGGGCCGCCCGAAGCTGGGTGTGGTCGCGCGGGAAGTCACGCTGCTGCCGCGCCACTGGGAATGGTTGGGCCAACAACCGGGCGGCGCCTCGGCGGCCTTGCGCCGGTTGGTGGATGAAGCGCGAAATGCCAGCGCGGGCCGTGATCAGGCGCGCCAGGCCAAGGAAGCCAGCTATCGTTTCATGAGCGCCATCGGCGGCGACCTGCCTGGGTTTGAAGACGCCTCGCGGGCATTGTTCGCTGAAGATGCGGCGGCCTTCGCCAGCAAGATCGGGCACTGGCCAAAGGATGTGCAGACGTACCTGGCCTGGCTGTCGCGCAATGCTTTCCCCGTCTAACAATAATTCCGGGACTCGAACGACCATGGAAGTCACTCAGCAACGGCCGTTGTGGCAGATCTACCTGATTTTTTTGGCACCGATGGTGCTGTCCAATTTTCTGCAAAGCTTTTCCGGCACCCTCAATGGCATCTATGTCGGGCAAATGCTCGGCACTCAGGCGCTGGCGGCGGTGTCGGGGATGTTTCCCATCGTGTTTTTCTTTATTGCCCTGGTGATCGGCCTGGGGGCGGGCGCTTCGGTGCTGATCGGCCAGGCGTGGGGCGCGCAGGAAACCGGGATGGTGAAGGTGATCACCGGTGCGACGCTGACCCTTGGCGCGCTGGTGGGCCTGATCGCGGCGGTGCTCGGCAGCCTGTTCGCGCGCC
The DNA here is from genome assembly GCF_963878885.1 of Pseudomonas sp. R9.37. Taxonomy (NCBI): domain Bacteria; kingdom Pseudomonadati; phylum Pseudomonadota; class Gammaproteobacteria; order Pseudomonadales; family Pseudomonadaceae; genus Pseudomonas; species Pseudomonas sp. R9.37. Next base: position 153,368 of record NZ_CAWNZA010000003.1, read on the forward strand.
CGGCCTTGCAGGGGTTGGGCACCCCGGTGGATGTGCTCGACGATGCCGTGGGTTATGCCCAGGCGATGATGCTGATCATGCCGTTACTGTTGGTCTTCATCCTCTACACCCAGTTGCTGCGCGGCGTGAGTGACACGGTCTCGCCGCTGCTGGCGCTGATGGTCTCGACCCTGGTCGGCCTGTTGCTGACGCCGGCGTTGATTCGCGGCTGGATCGGCCTGCCGCCCATGGGCATCCAGAGCGCGGTGTACGCGGGCCTGGTCGGTAACGCCTTGGCGATGCTGTTCTTGATCCTGCGCCTGCGCCACAAAAACCATGTGATGGCGCCCGACCGCGAGTTGCTGGCTGCCTTGCGCCTGGACCGGGCGATCCTCGGCAAAGTGCTGCGCATCGGCTTGCCGACGGGCTTGCAGATGGTGGTGTTGTCGCTGTCCGAATTGGTCATCCTGGCGCTGGTCAACAGCCACGGTTCCCAGGCCACGGCGGCGTATGGCGCGGTGACGCAGATCGTCAATTATGTGCAGTTCCCGGCGCTGTCGATTGCAATTACGGCCTCGATCCTCGGTGCCCAGGCGATTGGTGCCGGGCGCCTGGAGCGAATCGGGCCGATCCTGCGCACCGGCCTGCTGATCAACACCTGCCTGACCGGTGGATTGATTGTGCTCGGTTACCTGTTGTCGCACTGGCTGTTGGGGCTGTTCATCACCGACGACGCGGCGCGGCTCAATGCCGAGCACTTGCTGCACATTATGCTCTGGAGCGTTTTGGTCTTTGGCTTCCAGGCGGTAGTGGGTGGGATCATGCGCGCCAGCGGCGTGGTGCTGATGCCGGTCGCCATCTCGATATTCTGCGTGCTGTGCGTTGAGCTGCCGATGGCGTATTTGCTCAATGCGCACTTCGGCCTGGAAGGGGTGTGGATGGCGTTTCCGGTGACCTACCTGGCGATGCTGGCGCTGCAGACTGCGTATTACCGGCTGGTGTGGCGGCACAAGCAGATCAAGCGGCTGGTGTAGCGCGGGCTTGTTGCTTCAACCCGCGCAGCAGTAATTCCAGACCTTGCAAACCTTGCTCCAAGCGATCGCCCGGGTGTTCATCGCGGGCGATCCACAGCGCGGTGTTGACCAGGCTGCCATTGATCAACTGCGCCAGCGCGACACTGGAGCCTTGTTCGATAGCTCCGGCCTGCATCAAGCCCTCAAGCAACTGGCCCAGCGACGCGACGCAGTGATGCTGCGACCCGGTATCGCCGAGCACGGCCGGCGCATCCTGCAATACGATGCGTTGGATTTCGTCGTCCTGGGCCATGCGCAAATACGTTCGGCAGCGTTCGCGAAATCCTTCCCACGGGTCCTGGGCCTGATCGGTGATGTGCTGCAGTCGCGCGTCCATTTCGCTGTCGAGTTGGGCGACCACCGCGGCCAACAGGCCTTTCTTGTCACCAAAGTGATGGTACAACGCACCACGGGTCAGGCCGGCGCGTGCAGTGAAGTCGTCCATCGACGTGTTGGCATAGCCCTGTGTGGCGAAGGCTTGGCGGGCGCTGGCAATCAGGCGGGCGCGGGTTTCTTCGATCATTTCGGCACGGGCTCGGCTCATGGGTAGGGCTCGCGAAGGTGTTTGGGTGATTGACATACGCTGCGTATGTTACGCATGATTTGCTACATACGCACCGTATGTATTTTGACTTGATGACTGCCGATAGCAAGCTTCAAGGTCTTGAGGAAGAGGACAAGCAGGATGGCAAATCCCTACGCCGAGTTGTTCCACGCTCCTGGCAGCAAGGCATTTGTGCTGGCCGGCATGCTTGCGCGCATGCCGATATCGATGACCGGTATCGGCCTGATCACCATGCTGTCGCAAGTGCACGGCGGCTTTGGTCTGGCGGGCGCGGTGGCGGCGGTGTTCGCCCTGGCCACGGCGTTTTGTGCGCCGCAGGTTTCGCGGTTAGTGGACCGCTACAGCCAGGGCAGGGTGCTGCCGATCGCGGCGCTGATTGGCGGTGGGGCGTTGTTGCTGTTGCTGCTGTGCACTGGGTTGCAGGCGCCAAGCTGGACGTTGTTTGTGTTCGCCGCCCTGGCCGGTTGCATGCCCAATATGTCGGCCATGGTGCGGGCGCGCTGGACCGAGTTGTACCGCGGCCAGCCCAGGTTGCAGACCGCATTTGCCCTTGAGTCGGTGCTCGACGAGGTGTGTTTCATCATCGGCCCGCCGATCTCGGTTGGCCTGAGTGTGGTGCTGTTTCCGCAAGCCGGGCCCTTGGTGGCAGCGCTGCTGCTGGCGGTGGGGGTGACCACCTTCGTGCTGCAACGCGCAACTGAGCCGCCGGTGCATGAACACGAGGACCATCACGGCGGTTGGCTGATCGCCTCACCGTCGGTACTGATCCTGATGATCCTGTTGCTGGCCATGGGCGTGATCGTCGGCGTGGTGGATGTAGTCAGCGTCGCATTCGCCCAGCATCAGGGCCAACCGGCGGCGGCGAGCATTGTCCTCTCGGTGTATGCCATCGGCTCCTGCCTGGCGGGGTTGGCGTTTGGCACGCTCAAGCTCAAGGCGCCGTTGCCCCGGCAGTTTCTGTTCTGCGGCGTGGCGACGGCGTTGACCACCTTGCCGTTGTTGCTGGTGACAAATATCCCCGGGCTGGCGGTGGCCATCTTCATCTCAGGCTTGTTCTTTGCCCCGACGCTGATCGTGTCCATGGCCCTGGTGGAGCAGATCGTCCCGCCGAGCCGCCTGACCGAAGGCATGACCTGGCTGATCACCGGCCTGAGCATCGGCGTGGCCATCGGCGCCGCCAGCTCCGGTTGGATGATCGACCACTTTGGCGCCCCCAGCGGGTTCTGGTGGCGCTGGTGGCGGGGGCGGTGGTGCTGGGGGCAGCGCTGCTGGGCTATCGGCGGTTGGGCTGATCAGCCGACTGCCGGAAAAGGTTCTGCGCAATGATGTTGCAAAAACTCATGCAGCGCCTGGCGCGTCAGGTCATTGAGCGTCACTTTCTTACGGGCCGCTGCCAGGGCTGCAGCCAGATGCAGGTCATGGCCGACCCGCACGTTGAATGAACCCTTGCACGGTTTCTCCGGTGTTTGCCCGAGGGTGTGGCACGTAGCGAGGTAGTCTTCCACGGCTTCCCGAAAAGCGCTGTCCAGCTCCGCGACGGTTTTGCCTTCATAGCTGACCAGCGCCTTGATAAACAGCACTTTGCCGAACAGGCAGTTGTCTTCGAGGCTGGCTTCGATAGAGCCGATGTAGCCGTTGTGTTTCAGTTGGTTGTTCACTGAATCAGGTCTCCTGATTTCAATTGTTCGATGATCTGGCGCCGAATGTAGTGTTTCAGTTCGTTGCCGGGGTGAGGCTTGTGCAAGGTGATCATTGCACTGGGGTCGCCGATGTCGAATTTGACGCGGCTTCCAGCCCCTTCAATCTGTGTGTAGCCAAGACGCTTGAGCAGCGTTTCGAGCTCTGGCCAGGTAAAGGCCATGCGCTCGTTGAGCAGTTTGGCGAGCAGCTTTTCATTTTTGGACACGGCGTTCCCTGCGTGTAACTAAATGTAGTTGCAAAAAGTGGTGTTCGTCAATGCTAGCCCGGCTTCGTGTGTCTTGGCTGAGATTGATGTAACCCTTGATGACACCTCGCTCCAAGCCTCTCATCCCCCCGCTAATTTTTCCCCGCCCGGTTCGTTTTATAGGGACGACGTGCCTTTGTGCTTCCTGCCTATTGCTCCGGACTCCAAGAAATGAATGCTGAAGACTCCTTGAAACTTGCTCGCCGGTTTATCGGGTTGCCCCTGGAAAAACGCCAAGTATTCCTGCAGGCCTTGCAGAAAGAGGGCGTGGATTTTTCCCGGTTTCCGATTCCGGCGAGCGTGGAGGCAGAGGATCGCCAGGCGCTCTCGTACGCGCAGCAGCGTATGTGGTTTCTGTGGCAATTGGACCCGGCCAGTGGCGCCTACAATCTGCCCGGCGCCGTGCGACTCAAGGGTGCGCTGAGCCTGCGTGCGCTGGAGCAAGCCTTCGCCAGCCTGTTAGCGCGGCATGAAACCTTGCGCACAGTCTTCCAACGCCAGGCCGATGAACGTCTGACCCAGGTTTCGATAGATCCGTCGCTTGTCGTCGAGCACCTGGACTTCAGCGCCATGGCCGCCGTTGAGCAGGAGCAGGCCGTCAACGACGCGGCGACGCGTCAATCGCTGCTGCCGTTCGATCTGGAACACGGCCCGTTGCTGCGCGTGCAATTGCTCAAGCTCGATACGCAGGAGCATGTGTTGCTGCTGACCCTGCACCACATCGTCTCCGACGGCTGGTCGATGAACGTGCTGATCGACGAGTTCATCCGCTGCTACGACGCCCACGAGCGCAATGAAGCGCCGCAATTGCCGGCATTGCCGATCCAGTACAGCGACTACGCCCTGTGGCAGCGCCGCTGGTTGGAAGCGGGAGAGCAGGCACGTCAGCTCGAGTACTGGGAGGCGCGTCTGGGCGACGAGCATCCAGTGCTGGAACTGCCAACCGACCACCCGCGTCCGGCGATGCCGAGTTACCAGGGCACTCGCCATAATTTCGCGATCGACCCAGGCCTGGCTGCGCAACTGCGCGCCTGCGCGCAAAAACACAACGTCACGCTGTTCATGCTGTTGCTGGGTGCTTTCAATGTGCTGCTGCACCGTTACACCGGGCAGGCAGACATTCGGGTCGGCGTGCCGATCGCCAATCGCAACCGTACCGAAGTCGAAGGGCTGATCGGCTTTTTCGTCAACACTCAAGTCCTGCGCACCGAACTGACCGGGCAAACCCGCGTTGGCGAACTGCTGCAAGGCATCAAGGAGCACGCGTTGGGCGCCCAGGCTCATCAGGAATTGCCCTTTGAGCGCCTGGTGGAGGCCCTCAAGGTCGAGCGCAGCCTGAGCCATACGCCGCTGTTTCAGGTGATGTACAACCACCAGCCGGTGGTGGCCGACATTGCCAGCGTCAACACCGCTTCAGGCCTTGAGCTTTCGCTGGTGGAATGGCAAGGGCGCACCACCCAATTCGACCTGACCCTCGATACCTATGAGAAGTCCGGCACCCTGCATGCTGCGCTGACCTACGCCAATGACCTGTTCGAGGCGCCTTCCATTGCGCGCATGGCCCAACACTGGATCAGCCTGCTACAGGCGATGGTGGCCGACGGCGAACAGCGCGTGGGTGAATTGCCGATGCTGGCTGACGATGAGCAGCACGTACTGGTCCATGCGTGGAACCAGACCGGCGAGGCGTACCCGACCGAGCGCGGCATCCACCAACTGATCGAAGACCAGGTGCAGCGCACACCGGACGCGCCAGCCTTAGTGTTTGGCGCAACCACCTTGACCTACGCCCAACTCAATGCCCGCGCCAACCAACTGGCCCATGCTTTGCGCGAGCAGGGCGTGGGCCCGGACGTGCTGGTGGGGCTGTGCGTCGAGCGCTCCGTCGAAATGGTGGTGGGCCTGCTGGCCATCCTCAAGGCCGGTGGCGCTTACGTGCCGCTGGACCCGGAATACCCGCAGGAACGTCTGACCTACATGATCGAAGACAGTGGCATCACGCTGCTGCTCAGCCAGCAAAGCCTGCTCGCCGCCTTGCCGCTCGAGCGTATTCAGGTGATTGCCCTCGACCAGTCGGCCAGTTGGCTGGAAGGCTACAGCAGTGCATCGCCCGACAGCGGCGTCCACGCACTCAACCTGGCCTACGTGATTTACACCTCCGGTTCGACCGGCAAGCCCAAGGGCGCAGGCAACAGCCATCGCGCCTTGGTCAACCGCTTGTGCTGGATGCAGCAAGCCTACGAATTGACGGCCAGTGATGCGGTGCTGCAGAAAACCCCGTTCAGTTTTGACGTGTCGGTGTGGGAATTTTTCTGGCCGCTGATGACCGGCGCGCGCCTGGTGGTCGCAGCCCCTGGCGAACACCGCGAGCCGGCCCGGCTGATCGAAACCATTGACCGCCACGCCATCACCACTTTGCACTTCGTGCCGTCGATGTTGCAGGCATTTATCCATGAGCCCGGCGTGCAGGGCTGTGCCAGCCTCAAGCGCATCGTCTGCAGCGGTGAAGCCTTGCCGCTGGATGCGCAACGGCAGGTCTTTGCCAAGCTGCCAGCAGCCGGGTTGTTCAACCTCTACGGCCCGACTGAAGCGGCCATCGACGTGACCCACTGGACCTGCATCGATGAAGGCGGCGAGAGCGTGCCCATCGGCCGGCCCATCGCTAACCTCGCCACCTACGTGCTCGACGCTCAGCTCAACCCGGTGCCGGCCGGTGTCTGCGGCGAGCTGTACCTGGGCGGTACCGGCCTGGCGCGCAGTTATCACCGGCGCCCGGCGCTGACTGCCGAGCGTTTTGTGCCGAGCCCGTTCGTCAACGGCGAGCGCCTTTATCGCACCGGCGACCGCGTGCGCCAGCGCACTGACGGCGTGATCGAATACCTCGGCCGTCTTGACCACCAGGTAAAGTTGCGCGGCTTGCGCATTGAGCTGGGCGAAATCGAAACGCGCCTGCTCCAACACCCTTCGGTACGTGAGGCAGTGGTGCTGGTGCAGGGTGGCAAGCAGTTGGTCGCCTACCTGGTGCTCGACAGCGAGGAGCCAGCGGACCTCAAGGCCTGGCTGCTCAGCAGTTTGCCGGAATACATGGTGCCGACCCATTTCGTCGTGCTGACCCAGTTGCCGGTCACCGCCAACGGCAAGCTCGATCGCAAAGCCTTGCCACTGCCGGAGGCTGCGCCGCAACAGGCATTCATCGCGCCTTCGAGCGACCTGCAAAAAGCCCTCGCGGCGATCTGGAGTGATGTACTCGGCGTTCCACACGTGGGTGTGGACGACAACTTTTTCGAGCTGGGCGGCGATTCGATTATCTCCATCCAGGTGGTCAGCCGTGCCCGTCAGGCGGGCATTCGCCTGAGCCCGCGCGACGTGTTCCAGTATCAGAGCGTGCGCAGCCTGGCGCTGGTGGCGAGCTTCGAGCACGCAGTGGTTATCGATCAGGGGCCGGTCGCCGGTGAGGTGATTCTGACCCCGGTGCAGCAGGCCTTTTTCAGCCAGGCAATTGCTGCGCGCCACCACTGGAACCAGTCACTGTTGCTGACCCCGCGCGAAACGCTGGAACCGGCGTTGCTGGACGCCGCGCTCACACAGTTGATCAACCACCATGACGCCCTGCGCCTGAGATTCACCCGGCAGGCCGAAGGCTGGCAGCAAGCCCACGCCGCACCGGCCGCTGAATCTGTGCTATGGCAATCGAGCGTCGACACCGAGGCTGAATTGGCCGCGTTGTGCGATGAGGCTCAGCGCAGCCTGAACCTGGAACAAGGCCCGATGCTGCGCGCGGCGTTGGTCACCCTGGCTGATGGCGCCCAGCGACTGCTGTTGGTGGTCCATCACCTGGTGGTCGATGGTGTGTCGTGGCGCGTCCTGCTGGAGGATCTGCAACAGGCTTACCGCCAGGCCGCATTGCCCGCCAAAACCAGCAGCTATCAACAGTGGGCGCAGCAGCTGCAGGCGCACGCGCACACGCTGGATGAGCAACTGCCTTTCTGGCTGGCGCAGTCCGGCGATGCCGAGCTGCCATGCGATAACCCGCAGGGCGGCCTGCACAATCGCCTGGGCGCCACGCTTGAAACCCGCCTTGACGCCGAACACACCCGGCAACTGCTGCAAGACGCGCCAGCGGCTTATCGCACCCAGGTCAACGACCTGCTACTGACGGCGCTGGCGCGCGTGATCAGCCGCTGGAGCGGCCAGGCCGCCGCGCTGATCCAGCTGGAGGGCCATGGTCGCGAAGACCTGTTCGACAGCCTCGATCTGAGCCGCACGGTCGGCTGGTTCACCAGCTTGTTTCCGGTGCGTTTGCAGGCCGCAGGCACACTGTCGGATGCAATCAAGTCGATCAAGGAGCAACTGCGCGCGGTTCCGCAAAAGGGCGTGGGCTACGGCCTGCTGCGCTATCTGGGCAAACCGCAATCGCGTGAAGCCCTGGCCGATTTGGCTGCGCCGCGTGTCACCTTCAACTACTTGGGGCAGTTCGACCGCCAGTTCAATGAGTCAGCGCTGTTTGTCCCGGCCAGCGAAGGCAGCGGCCAGGCGCAGGACCCCCAAGCACCGTTGGCCAACTGGCTGACGGTGGAAGGGCAGGTGTATGGCGGTGAGCTGTCGCTGCAATGGGGTTTCAGTCGCGAGATGTTCAACGCTGCGACCATTGAGCGCCTGGCGGATGACTACGCCACGGAACTCAAGGCGTTGATCGAGCATTGCTGTGCGACGCCTGCCGGGCAGGTCACACCGTCGGACTTCCCGCTGGCGCGTATTACGCAGCAGCAGCTGGATGCGCTGCCCGTGGCCGGGCCGGACATCGCCGAACTTTACCCGCTGTCGCCGATGCAGCAGGGCATGCTGTTCCACACCCTGTACGCGCCCGAGGGCCAGGCTTATATCAACCAATTGCGCCTGGACATTGAAGGCCTTGACCTCCTGACTTTCGGCCGCGCCTGGCAAGCGGCACTGGACCGGCACGACATCTTGCGCAGCAGCTTCCACTGGCTGGGCCTGGACAGCGCCCATCAGGTGATCAGGCGTCAGGTCGACGTGCAGTTGCAGGTGATCGAAGACGTGAATGCCGACCTCGATGCGCTGGCCGATGCCGAGCGCTCAAGCGGCTTTGAACTCAATGCCGCACCGCTGTTTCGCCTGATGCTGGTGCGCAGTACAGGGTCGGCCTGGCACTTGATCTTCACCAGTCACCACATCCTGATGGACGGCTGGAGTAACGCGCAGTTGCTCGGCGAAGTGCTTGCCCATTACGCAGGCCAGACGGTGTCGGCGCCGCTGGGGCAGTTCCGCGATTACCTGGGCTGGCTGCAACAGCAGCCGTCGGGCGAGGCGTTCTGGAAAAATGCCCTGGCGCCTTTGCACGCGCCAACCTTGCTGGCTCAGGCACTGCGTGCGCCGGTTGGTGGCGTGGGCATGGCCGACCATCAAGTGCTGCTGGACGACGACTTTACCCAGGCCCTCAGCGAATTTGCCCGCCAACAAAAAGTCACGCTCAATACTGCGCTGCAAGGCGCCTGGAGCCTGTTGCTGCAACGCTACAGCGGCCAGGCTTGCGTGGTATTCGGCGCGACCGTCGCCGGACGTTCAGCGCCGCTGCCGGGGATTGAGCAGCAGTTGGGCTTGTTCATCAACACCTTGCCGTTGATCAGTGCCGCGTCGCCCGCCCAATCGGCCGGCGCCTGGCTCAATGAGCTGCAAGCCTTGAACCTCAGCTTGCGCGACCATGAACACGTGCCGCTTTACGACATCCAGGCGTGGGCCGGCCAGCAAGGTGCGGCGTTGTTCGACACCCTGCTGGTGTTCGAAAACTTTCCGGTCGCCGAAGCATTGAAGCAAGGCGCGCCGGCAGGCCTGACCTTCGGCCGGATGCATAACCACGAGCGCACCAACTACCCGCTGACCCTGGGCGTCGAGCTCGGTGCCGGCCTGCGCCTAGACTTCAGTTACGACCGCGCGCATTTCAGCGAGCAACAGGTCAAGCAGCTGGGCGCCAACTTGCGTCACCTGCTGGCGCAACTGGTGGCGGACGCCGGTGTGCCGCTGGGTAACCTGCAGTTGCTGGACGCCACGGCACAGCGCGACGTACTCACCCTCAGCCAATCTGCCGGTGCCGCCCAGCGTCCTCAGCGCGTGCATGAGCGCATCGCTGCCCAGGCCCACGCCACTCCTGATGCGCTGGCAGTTCAGGCGGGCGGTGAGCGCCTGAGCTACGCCCAGCTCAACGCGCGGGCCAACCGCCTGGCGCATCGCCTGTTGGCGCTCGGCGTGGGGCCGGGCCAGCGTGTAGGCCTGGCCAGTCGGCGTGGTCCGCAGCTGATCGTCAGCCTGCTGGCGGTGCTCAAAAGCGGCGCTGCCTATGTGCCTCTGGACCCGAAATACCCGGCCGAACGCTTGGCCTATATGCTGGACGACAGCCGTCTGGACCTGCTGCTCAGCGAAACCGGGTTGCTTGCCGATGTGCCGTTGCCACAAGGCTTGACTCGTGTGGACTTCAGCGCATCCGGTGAAGAACTGCACACCTTCGCGGCGACCAATCCACCCAACCAAGCGGCGGCGGCCGACCTGGCCTATGTGATCTACACCTCCGGTTCCACCGGCTTGCCCAAAGGCGTGGCGATCGATCATGCCGCCCTCGGCCAGTTCTGCGACAGCGCGCAGGCCTACAGCCGGCTGAGTGCGCGAGACCGTGTACTGCAATTTGCGACCTTCAGCTTCGACGGTTTTGTCGAGCAGTGCTACCCGCCGCTGTGCGTGGGCGCCGCCCTGATCATGCGCGGCGATGAGCTGTGGGACGCCGGCCAACTGGCCCGCGAGATCGTCGAGCAGGGCGTGACCCTGGCCGACTTGCCGGCCGCTTACTGGTATTTGCTGGCCAAGGAGTGTGCCGTCGACCAGCGCACCTTGGGCAACCTGCGCCAAGTGCACGTGGGCGGCGAGGCCATGTCGGTAGAAGGCGTACGCGCCTGGCACGCCGCAGGACTGGGCGGCGTACGCCTGGTTAACACCTACGGGCCTACTGAGGCGACGGTGGTGTCCAGCGTGCACGATTGCCAACTGGCGGATGCCAGTGATGCGTTTGGCGTGCCGATCGGGCGGGCCATTGCCGGCCGTTCGCTGTACGTGCTCGACAGTGGTTTCGAACTGCTGGCCACTGACGGCGTCGGCGAACTGTGCATTGGCGCCGAAGCGGGCCTGGCCCAGCGTTATTTCGACCGCCCGGCCTTGACCGCCGAACGCTTCCTGCCTGACCCGTTTTCCGCGGTGCCCGGTGCACGCCTCTACCGCAGTGGCGACCTGGCGCGTTACAACGAAGCCGGCGCGCTGGAGTACGTCGGGCGTATCGACCATCAGGTGAAAATTCGCGGCTACCGCATCGAAATGGGCGAAATCGAGGCTTGCCTGCAAGCCTTGCCGCAGGTGCGTGAAGCCGCGGTCATCGCCCAGCCGAGCGCGGTCGGCCTGCAACTGGTCGCCTATGTGGTGCCTGCCCACGGTCAAACCCTGAACGGGCAAGCCCTGGCGGCCAACTTGCGCGAGTCTCTGCCGGATTACATGGTGCCGGGGCATTGGCTGGTACTTGACGCTTTGCCACTGAACAACAACGGCAAGCTTGACCGCCGTGCGCTGCCGGCACCTGACCTGAACCTGCGTCAACAGGCGTATGTGGCGCCACAAAGCACGCTGCAAGTACAGCTGGCGGCGATCTGGCAAGCGGTGTTGCAGGTTGAACAGGTCGGCCTCACGGATCACTTCTTCGAGCTGGGCGGGCATTCATTGTTGGCCACCCAAGTAATTTCCCGCGTGCGCCATGACTTGAAACTGGAAGTGCCGCTGCGCGCACTGTTTGAGCAGCCGACGTTGCAAGCATTTGCCATGGCCTGCCTGGGGTTGCGTGAGCACAGCGCGCCACCGTTGCTGGCCCTGGGCCGTGGGCAGCCGATGGCGCTGTCTTTCGCCCAGGAACGCCAGTGGTTTTTGTGGCAACTGGACCCCGCCAGCGCCGCGTACCACGTTCCCACGGCGCTGCATCTGCGCGGTGAACTCGACATCGGCGCACTGGAGCATGCTTTCCAGGCACTGGTGCTGCGCCATGAACCGTTGCGCACTACGTTTGTTGAAGACGCTGAGCAGACCTGGCAGGTGATCCATCCCACCCTGGCGATGCCGGTACAGCAGGCGAGGGCGCAGGCTGCGCAAATCCAGCAGTGTGTGGAGCAGGAAATCCAACGCCCGTTTGACCTGCGCAACGGCCCGTTGATGCGCGTCAAGCTGCTGGTGATTGCGCCCGAGCACCATGTGCTGGTGATCACCCAACACCACATCATCTCTGACGGCTGGTCGATGCACGTGATGGTGGATGAGTTGGTAGCGCTGTATCAGGGCCAAGCTCAGCGGTCGGCGTTGCCGATCCAATATGCCGACTACGCCGCGTGGCAGCGCAACTGGATGGCGGCCGGTGAAAAACAGCGCCAGCTCGATTACTGGCAAAGGTGCCTGGGCGATGAACATCCAGTACTGGAGCTGCCTCTGGACCACCCGCGCCCTGCGGTGCAGAGCTTGCGTGGCGCGCGTCAACGGGTTCAGCTCGAGCCTGCGCTGTTGGCCGACCTGAAAACCTTGGCCCAGCGCCAAGACGTGACCCTGTTCATGCTCTTGCTGGCCTCGTTCCAGACCTTGCTGCATCGCTACTGCGGGCAAAACAGGCTGCGTGTCGGGGTGCCGATCGCCAACCGCAACCGCCTCGAAACCGAGCGGCTGATCGGTTTCTTCGTCAACACCCAAGTCATCCAGGTCGACCTTGACGGGCAGATGGCCTTCGAGCAATTGCTCGGTCAGGTCAAGCAGCGCGCCCTGGAGGCCCAGGCCCATCAGGACCTGCCGTTCGAACAGTTGGTAGAAGCGCTGCAGCCAGCGCGCAGCCTGAGCCACAACCCACTGTTCCAGGTGCTGTTCAATCACCAGGACAACCTGCGCTCCGCCCCGGTGCAACTGCCGGGCCTGGCGTTAGAGCCGCTGGATTGGGACGGCCACACCACGCAATTCGATTTGAGCCTGGAAACCGAAGAGTCTGCCGACGGCCTGTGGGCCTCGCTGACCTACGCCACCGACCTGTTCGAACCCGAGACGCTTGCGCGCCTGGCGCAACATTGGCAAAACCTGCTGCGCGCTGTGGTGAATGACGCGTCGCAGGCGCTGGATGAACTGCCGATGCTCAGCGAGCAGCAATGGCAACAGACGGTGCACAGCTGGAACGACAGCCACGCCGAGTACCCGCACACGCGGTGCGTGCATCAGTTGTTCGAAGCGCAAGCACTGGCAACACCGGACGCAAGCGCACTGCAATTCAATGGCGACACCCTGAGTTACCGCGAACTCAACCGCCGCGCCAACCGCTTGGCCCATCGCCTGATTGCGGCGGGCGTCGGCCCTGACGTGTTGGTGGCGGTGCATGTCGAGCGCTCGCTGGACATGGTCGTCGGCCTATTGGCGACCCTCAAGGCCGGCGGCGCCTATGTGCCGCTCGACCCGCAGTTCCCGGCGGATCGGCTGGCGTTCATGCTCCAGGACAGCCAAGCGCAGGTGTTGCTGACCCAGCCACACCTCAATGGTCGCCTGGCGCAGCCGCAGGGCCTGCACGTGTTGCTGGTCGATGACGCGGGCGTGGACGAACACAACCCGCAGGTCAGTGTCACGCCGGAGCACCTGGCCTACGTGATTTACACCTCTGGTTCCACCGGCAAGCCCAAGGGCGTGATGGTGCGGCATCAGGCACTGTGCAGCTTTACCTGCGGCATGGCCGACACCCTGCAGATCGGCAGTGATGCGCGGGTTTTGTCGCTGACCACTTTCTCATTCGACATCTTCGCCCTCGAGCTATACGTGCCACTGACCGTGGGCGCCACGGTGCTGCTGAGCGGCCAGGAACTGGCGCTCGACCCGGAGGCGATTCTCGATCTGGTGCACAACCAGAGCGCCAATGTGCTGCAAGCCACGCCTTCGACCTGGCGCATGCTCCTGGAAAGCCCGCGCGCGTCGTTGCTGCAGGGCATCAAATGCCTGTGTGGCGGCGAAGCGCTGCCGGTCGACCTGGCCCAACGGCTGCTCGACCTGCAGGGCCCGGTGTGGAACCTTTATGGCCCGACAGAAACCACCATCTGGTCGGCTGCTCACCGCCTGGAGCAGGCGCAGCCTTTTGTTGGTCGCCCGATTGCCAACACGTCGCTGTTCATTCTCAACGCCGGGCTGACGCCATGCCCACAAGGGGCGGCCGGTGAATTGCTGATCGGCGGCGCTGGTCTGGCGCGCGGTTATCACGCGCGCGCGGCGCTGACCGCCGAACGGTTCGTGCCCAACCCATATGGCGCACCCGGTGAACGCCTGTACCGCACCGGCGATTTGGCGCGCTATCGCCCGGAGGGCGTAGTGGAGTACATCGGTCGCGTGGACCATCAAGTCAAGGTGCGCGGTTTCCGTATCGAGCTGGGTGAGATCGAAGCTTGCCTGCGTGAGAACGCGGCGGTGCGTGAAGCCGTGGTACTGGCCGACAACGACCGTTTGGTCGCCTACCTGGTGACCTGTGCTCCCGAGCAACAGGCGAGCCTGCGTGAGCAGCACAAGGCTGATCTGCGCGCGCGTTTGCCGGATTACATGGTGCCTGCGCACCTGATATTCCTTGAAACCCTGCCGTTGACTCCCAACGGCAAGCTCGACCGCAAGGCGCTGCCCAAGGCGGATGCCGAGCTGTTGCTCAAAGCCCATGTGGCGCCCGTCAGCCCGCGCGAACAGCAAGTCGCGGCGATCTGGGCCGACGTGCTGGAGGTGCCGCAGGTGGGCCTCGATGACCACTTTTTCGAACTGGGCGGGCATTCGCTGCTGGCCACGCGCGTGGTGTCGCGAGTACGTCAGGTATTGGCGTTGGAAGTCGCGCTCAAGACCCTGTTCGAACAGCCTGTGCTCGGTGACTTTGTGCGTGCATTGGGTGAGGAGGGCGTCACCGCGCCTGCACTGCTTAAGGCCGACCGCGCGCAGCCGTTGCCACTGTCTTACGCCCAGGAGCGCCAGTGGTTCCTTTGGCAGCTCGACCCCAACAGCTCGGCGTACCACATCCCCAGCGCCTTGCGCTTGAAAGGCGCGTTGGACGTGGCCGCGCTGCAACGCAGTTTCGACACCTTGCTGGCGCGCCATGAAAGCCTGCGCACGCATCTGCGCCAAGATGCGAGCGGCGCGGTGCAAGTGATTGAAGAGCTGGGCCTGATTGAAATCGAACGTTGCGATACCGATGAAGCCGGGCTCAAGACGCAGGTCGCCGAGGCGGTCGCGCAGCCGTTTGATTTGCTGCGCGGGCCGTTGCTGCGCGTGAAATTGTTGCGCCTGGCCGCGGACGATCATGTGGTGGTGCTGGTGCAGCACCATATCGTCTCCGATGGCTGGTCGATGCAGCTGATGGTCGAGGAGTTGGTGAAACTCTACGCCGCCTTCAGCGACGGCCACACGCCGAATCTGCCGGCGTTGCCGATTCAATACGCCGACTACGCCCTGTGGCAACGCAACTGGATGGAGGCCGGCGAGAAAGCGCGCCAGTTGACGTACTGGCGTGAACAGTTGGGCGGTGAGCAGCCGGTACTGGAGTTGCCGTTTGACTACCAGCGCCCGGCGTTGCCGACCCATTGCGGTGCGCGCCTGGGCATTGAATTGACACCGCAGCTGTTGGCTGGCTTGCGGCGTGTGGCGAAACAGGCCGGGGTCACGTTGCCGATGGTGTTGCTGGCGGCCTATCAGGCCTTGCTGCACCGCTACAGCGGTCAGGAAGATGTGCGCGTCGGCGTGCCGATCGCCAACCGCAACCGCCTTGAAACGGAGGGCCTGATCGGCTTCTTCGTCAACACTCAAGTGCTCAAGGCTGACGTCAACGGCCAGATGAGCGTGGCGCAACTGTTGCATCAGGTGCGCCAACGCTCCCTCGAAGCCCAGGCCCATCAGGACCTGCCTTTCGAGCAACTGGTGGAGGCGCTGCAGCCCGAGCGCAGCATGAGCCTGAGCCCGTTGTTCCAAGTGCTGTTCAACCACCGCGTGACCTCGGCGGGCAGCCATTTGCAGCGTTTGCCGAACCTGCAGGTCGAGGTGTTGAGTTGGGATGAGGGCGTGGCACAGTTCGACCTGGCGTTGGATGTGGAAGAGTCGCGCGAAGCACTGCATGCATCCCTGAGTTACGCCACTGATCTGTTTGCCCCCGCGACCATCGAACGCATGGCCGGGCATTGGCAGAACCTGTTGCAGGCCATGGTCGATGATCAGCAGCAGGCCATCGGGCAGTTGAACCTGCTGAACCCGGATGAGCAGCAGCACATTCTGCACCTGTGGGATTGCACCGGCTCGGGCTTCTCAGCCGCACGCTTGGTGCACGAACTGATCGCCGACCGCGCGCGGGAAACCCCAGATGCCGTGGCGGTGAAATTCGACTCGCACACCCTGACTTACGGCGAGCTTGATGCACAGGCCAACCGCCTGGCGCATGCGCTGATCGCTCGTGGTGTGGGGCCGGAAGTGCGCGTGGCGATCGCCATGCCGCGCAGCGCCGAAATCATGGTGGCGTTCCTCGCCGTGCTCAAAGCCGGTGGTGTGTATGTGCCGCTGGACATTGAGTACCCGCGTGATCGCCTGCTCTACATGATGGACGACAGCCGCGCACGGTTGCTGTTGACGCACACCAGCGCCTTGCAGCAATTGCCGGTCCCGCAGGGGGTGAACACGCTGGCAATCGATCGCACCGAAGACTGGGCCCACTATAGCGATGCCGCACCGCAGGTCGCACTGGATGGCGACAACCTCGCCTATGTGATCTACACCTCCGGCTCCACCGGCATGCCCAAGGGCGTGGCGGTGTCTCACGGCCCGTTGGTGGCGCACATCATCGCCACCGGCGAGCGCTATGAAACCGGCCCGGCCGACTGCGAGCTGCACTTCATGTCGTTCGCTTTCGACGGCTCCCACGAAGGCTGGATGCACCCGCTGATCAACGGCGCCAGCGTGCTGATCCGCGACGACAGCCTGTGGCTGCCGGAGTACACCTACGCCCAAATGCACCGCCACAATGTGACGATGGCGGTGTTCCCACCGGTTTACCTCCAACAACTGGCCGAGCATGCCGAACGCGATGGCAACCCACCGGCAGTGCGCGTCTACTGCTTTGGCGGTGACGCGGTAGCCCAGGCGAGTTACGACCTGGCATGGCGCGCACTGAAACCCACCTACTTGTTCAATGGTTACGGCCCGACCGAAACCGTGGTGACGCCGCTGCTGTGGAAAGCCCGTAAGGGCGACCCGTGCGGCGCGGTGTATGCGCCCATCGGCACGTTGCTGGGCAACCGCAGCGGTTACGTATTGGACGCGCAGTTGAACCTGCAACCCATCGGCGTCGCGGGTGAGTTGTACCTGGGCGGCGAGGGTGTGGCGCGTGGTTACCTGGAGCGCCCGGCCCTGACCGCCGAGCGTTTCGTGCCCGACCCGTTCGGCAAACCCGGCAGCCGTGTATACCGCAGCGGCGACTTGACCCGTGGTCGCCCGGACGGCGTGGTGGATTACCTGGGCCGTGTCGACCATCAGGTGAAAATTCGGGGTTTCCGCATCGAATTGGGTGAAATCGAAGCCCGTCTGCGCGAGCAGGGCAGCGTCGGTGAAACCGTGGTGGTGGCACAGCAGGGCCCGACCGGCAAGCAACTGGTGGCGTATGTCGTACCCGCCGATCCGGCCCTGATCGACCAGGCCGAGTTCCGCGATGCCTTGCGCCGTGCGCTCAAGACCCGCCTGCCGGATTACATGGTGCCCACGCATTTCATGTGCCTGGCGCAGATGCCGCTGACTCCCAACGGCAAGCTCGATCGCAAAGGCTTGCCCGCGCCGGATGTGAGCCTGATGCAGCAACGCTACGTGGCCCCGCAAACCGAACTGGAACAGCAGATTGCGGCGATCTGGGCCGAGGTGTTGCGCCTGCCGCAAGTGGGCCTGGACGACAACTTCTTCGAAGTCGGCGGCCATTCTTTGCTGGCGATCCAGATCACATCGCGGGTCCAGTCCGAGCTGGGCCTGGAAGTGCCCCTGGTTGAAGTGTTCCAGACCGAAACGCTGCGCGCCTATGTGCAGGCCGCAGCCACCTTCCGCGCCGGCAGCGCGGAAGATTTTGATGATCTTCGTGACTTTTTGAGCGAACTAGAGGCGATTTGAACCATGCTTTCCAACCCTAATATCGATCTGGTCTCGCGCTTTCTTCGCCTGCCGCTTGAACAACGTCAGCAGTTTTATCAGCGCCTGCAAGCGCGTGGCATGAGCTTCGCGCAACTGCCGATTGCCCCGACCCGCCACGAGGTCCAGGCACTGCCCTTGTCTTACGCTCAGGAACGCCAGTGGTTCCTCTGGCAGTTGGACCCTGACAGCGCCACCTATCACATCCCTGGCGCGCTGCGCCTGCAAGGCCAGTTGGACCTGGTGGCGCTGCAACACAGTTTCGACCGTTTGGTGGCGCGCCACGAAAGCCTGCGTACCCGCTTGGTGCAGGACGGTGAGCAGTTGTTGCAGGCCGTGATGCCTGAGGCTCGCGTTGAAATCGTGCAGGTGCGTACAGACGAACAGCACGTGATGGCGCAGGTGGAAGCTGAGGTCGCGCGTCCTTTCGATCTGCTCCAGGCACCGTTGTTGCGCGTGACGCTGCTGCAACTGGCCGACGATGAGCATGTGCTGGTGATGGTGCAGCACCACATCATTTCCGATGGCTGGTCGATGCAGGTCATGGTCGATGAGCTCGTGCAGCTCTATGCCGCCTGCAGCCAGGGCCTAACCCTGAAATTGCCGGACCTGCCGATCCAGTATGCTGACTACGCCCTGTGGCAGCGCGGCTGGATGGAAGCGGGGGAGAAAGCCCGTCAATTGGCTTACTGGCAGGCACTGCTGGGCGGCGAGCAACCCGTGCTGGAATTGCCCCTCGACCACCCGCGACCGGCGCAACAAAGCCATCGCGGCGCCAGCTTGCAGGTAGATTTGCCACCGGCATTGGTCAGCGGTATCAAGCGCCTTGCGCAGCAAGAGGGCGCGACCCCGTTCATGTTGTTGCTGGCTGCGTTCCAGACCTTGCTCTATCGCTACAGCGGGCAGTCGGATATCCGCGTCGGCGTGCCGATTGCCAACCGCAACCGTGTCGAGACCGAGCGGCTGATCGGCTTTTTCGTCAACACCCAGGTGCTCAAAGCCGACCTTGACGGGCAGATGAGTTTCGTCGAACTGCTGCAACAGACCAAGCGTCGCTCGCTGGAAGCCCAGGCGCATCAGGACCTGCCTTTCGAACAACTGGTGGTGGCGTTGCAGCCCGAGCGCAGCCTGAGCCACAACCCATTGTTCCAGGTGATGTTCAACCACCAGACCGACGCCCAGGGCGGTCGCGAGGGCCGGCAATTATCCGGTCTGCGCGTCTCGGAATTGGACTGGGACAGCCAGACCACGCACTTCGATCTGAGCCTGGACACCCACGAATCCGCAGAAGGCATTTGGGCGGCACTGACCTACGCCACCGACCTGTTCAACGCTGCAACGATAGAGCGTCTGGCTCAGCACTGGCAGAACCTGCTGAGCGCGGTGGTGAGTGCACCTCACAGCCGCCTCAGTGATGTCGTGATGCTCGGCGCGGCCGAACACGCGGTGGTCCTTGAGGATTGGAACGCGCCGGCTACCGGTATCGAACTGCACGCGGTGCATCAGTTGTTTGAGGCTCAGGCCCAGCAGAATCCTGAGCGTCAGGCGTTGGCGCTGGATGAGCAGGCCATCAGCTATGGCCAATTGAACCGTCAGGCCAACCGCCTGGCCCACTACTTGATCGCCCAGGGCGTCGGGCCGGACGTGCTGGTGGGCATTGCTGTGGAGCGCTCGTTTGCCATGGTGGTGAGCCTGCTGGCGGTGCTCAAGGCAGGCGGCGCCTACGTGCCTCTCGACCCTCAATACCCGCGTGAGCGCCTGGCACAGATGCTCGAAGACAGCGGCGTACGCCTGGTGTTGACCCAGTCGTCACTGCGTGAACGCCTGCCGTTGCCTGAGCAGCTGTTGGCCCTGGACATCGATTTGGCTGATCCGCAACTGGCGCAGTGCGCCGAGTACAACCCGGGGCTCGACTTCGAGTCGCGCAGCCTGGCGTACGTTATTTACACCTCGGGCTCTACCGGTAAACCCAAAGGCGTGGCCATCGACCATGGCGCCTTGAGTGAGTTCGCGCGCATGGCCGCCGACTACTCGTGCCTGACCCCGGATGACCGGGTATTGCAGTTCGCGACCCTGAACTTCGACGGTTTCGTCGAGCAGTTGTACCCGGCGCTGACCCTCGGAGCCACCGTGGTTTTGCGTGGCCCGCAGCTGTGGGACGGCGCCGAGCTGTACCGGCAGATTATCGCTCAGGGCATCACCCTGGCCGACTTGCCCACGGCCTACTGGAAACTGTTCTTGCAGGATTGCCTGGTGGCCGGCTCGCGCGCTTACGGCGCGTTGCGCCAGGTGCATATCGGCGGCGAAGCCATGCCGTTGGACGGCCCGGCGCTGTGGCGTCACGCGGGGCTTGGGCATGTACGCCTGCTCAATACTTACGGGCCTACCGAGGCGACCGTAGTGTCCAGTGTGTTGGACTGCAGCGACGCCACCACCGTGATCGGTGCCAGCGCCAGCCCTATCGGCCACGCGCTGGCGGGGCGTGGTCTGTATGTGCTCGATCGCGATTTGAACCTGCTGCCGGCCGGTGCCGTGGGTGAGCTGTATATCGCCAGTGAAAGCGGCCTGGCGCGTGCTTATCTGCAGCAACCTGCGCTGACCGCAGAACGTTTTGTGGCCGACCCATTCGGCCGCTCGGGCCAGCGTCTGTACCGCACCGGTGACCTGGCACGCTGTCGCGCCGATGGGGTGATCGAGTACGTGGGGCGGGTTGACCATCAAGTAAAAATCCGTGGTTTCCGTATCGAGCTGGGTGAGATCGAGGCGTTGCTGCTGGCCCAGGCAGGCGTGCGCGAAACGCTGTTGCTGGCGGCTGACAATCAGCTGCTGGCCTATGTGGTGCCGACGCAACCGCTGGCCGAGCAAGAACAGTTGGCTGCCGGTGAGCAACTCAAGGCCAGCCTGCGCGAGCAATTGCCGGATTACATGGTGCCGGCGCACCTGATCTTCCTCGCGCGCATGCCGTTGAACCCCAATGGCAAGCTGGACCGCCAGGCCTTGCCCAAACCCGATGCCACGTCGGCGCAAGCCGATTGGCAAGCGCCGGTTACCGCCCTGCAACAGCAGGTTGCGGCGATCTGGGCCGACATCCTCGGCACCGAGCGGGTCGGGCTGACTCAGCACTTCTTCGAGCTGGGCGGGCATTCGTTACTGGCGATGCAGGTGGTCTCGCGCCTTCGGCAGGCGCTGAACCTGGAAGTGCCGCTCAAGGCTCTGTTCGAGCAGCCGCGCCTGGACGGTTTTGTCGCCGCTATTGAAGCCCATTCCCCGAACGCGCCAAAGGCGCCGGCGTTGGTGCCGGTGGGGCGTGATCAGCCGCTGCCTTTATCGTATGCCCAGGAGCGTCAGTGGTTCCTCTGGCAGCTGGAGCCGCAAAGCGCTGCGTATCACGTGCCCAGCGCTTTGCGCTTGAAAGGGCAGTTGGACACGGCGGCGCTGCAGCGCAGTTTCGACACGTTGCTGGCACGGCATGAAAGCCTGCGCACGCATGTGCGCCAGACCCACGACGGCGCAGTGCAGGTGATTGACCCGCTGGCGTCGGTGCAGATCGTGTGCGGCGACGTCGAGGAAGCTCAACTCAAGGCGCGCGTAGAAGCTGAAATCGCCCAGCCGTTCGACCTGCAGCAGGGGCCGTTGCTGCGCGTGACGCTGCTGCGTCTGGCTGCTGACGAACATGTGCTGGTGCTGGTTCAGCATCACATCGTGTCCGATGGTTGGTCGATGCAGCGGGTGGTGGAGGAACTGGTACAACTTTACGCCGCATACAGCCAAGGGCAGGGCGTGCAATTGCCGGCGTTGCCGATTCAGTACGCTGACTACGCCGTGTGGCAACGCAACTGGATGGACGCGGGGGAGAAAGCGCGCCAACTGGCGTACTGGCGCGAGGTACTGGGCGGTGAGCAGAGTGTGCTGGAGTTGCCCTTCGACCACCCACGCCCGGCCGTGCAGAGCCATCGTGGCGCACGCCTGCCTATCGAGCTGGCGCCGACACTGGCCCATGACCTCAAGGCATTGGCCCAGCAGCAAGGTGTGACGCTGTTCATGCTGTTGCTGGCGTCGTTCCAGACCTTGCTGCACCGCTACAGTGGCCAGGAAGAAATCCGCGTCGGCGTGCCGATTGCCAACCGCAATCGCAGCGAGACCGAGCGCCTGATTGGCTTCTTTGTTAACACGCAAGTGCTCAAGGCCGACCTGCATGGCCAGATGAGCGTCGAGCAGTTATTGCAGCACACGCGCCAGCGCGCGCTGGATGCCCAGGCGCATCAGGACCTGCCGTTCGAGCAACTGGTCGAAGCCTTGCAACCGGAGCGCAGCCTGAGCCACAACCCGTTGTTCCAGGTGATGTTCAACCACCAGACCGATGTTGGCCAGGCCCAGGTCCAGCACCAACTGCCGCAGTTGCGGGTAGAAGGACTGGACTGGGAGAGCAAGACCGCGCACTTCGATCTGGACCTGGATATTCAGGAATCCAACGAGGGTATCTGGGCCACACTGGGGTATGCCCAGGATTTGTTTGAGGCCGGCACCGTGCAACGTATGGCTCGCCATTGGCAGAACCTGTTGCAGGGCATGGTCGCCAACCCGCAGCAAAGCCTCAGCCAATTGCCGCTGTTGGACAGTGCCGAGCAGCGACAGATTCTGCACCTGTGGAACTGCGCCGATTCGGGCTTCTCGGCCAAACGCCTGGTACACGAATTGGTCGCCGACCGTGCGCGGGAAAACCCGAATGCCGTGGCCGTGAAATTCGATTTGCAGACCCTGACGTATGGTGAACTCGATGGCCAGGCCAATCGCCTGGCGCATGCGTTGATCGCCCGAGGTGTGGGGCCGGAAGTGCGCGTGGCCATCGCCATGCCGCGCAGTGCCGAGATCATGGTGGCGTTTCTGGCGGTGATGAAATCCGGTGGCGTCTACGTACCGTTGGACGTGGAATACCCGCGCGATCGCCTGTTGTACATGATGCAAGACAGCCGCGCCAAACTGTTGCTGACGCATTCGGCGGTGCAGCAGCGATTGCCGATTCCCGAAGGCCTGGAAGCACTTGCCGTTGATCAGACCGAAGCCTGGGCCGACGCTGACGACAGCGCTCCACAGGTTGTACTGGACGGCGACAATCTGGCCTACGTGATTTATACCTCCGGTTCCACCGGCATGCCGAAGGGCGTGGCGGTGTCCCACGGTCCGTTGGTGGCGCATATCATTGCGACCGGCGAGCGCTACGAAACCAGCCCGGCGGATTGCGAACTGCACTTCATGTCGTTTGCCTTCGATGGCTCCCACGAAGGCTGGATGCACCCGCTGATCAACGGCGCCAGCGTACTGATTCGCGACGACAGCCTGTGGCTGCCGGAATACACCTACGCCCAAATGCATCGCCACAACGTGACGATGGCCGTGTTCCCGCCCGTTTATCTGCAGCAACTGGCCGAGCACGCCGAGCGCGACGGCAACCCACCCGCAGTGCGCGTCTATTGCTTTGGCGGTGACGCGGTGGCGCAGGCCAGCTATGACCTGGCCTGGCGTGCACTGAAACCCACCTACTTGTTCAATGGCTACGGCCCGACCGAAACCGTGGTGACGCCGCTGCTGTGGAAGGCCCGCAGGGGTGACCCTTGCGGCGCCGTCTACGCACCGATTGGTACGTTGTTGGGCAACCGCAGCGGTTATGTATTGGACGCGCAGCTCAACCTGCAACCCATCGGCGTCGCGGGTGAGCTGTACCTCGGCGGCGAAGGCGTCGCCCGAGGTTACCTGGAGCGCCCGGCACTGACCGCCGAGCGTTTCGTACCGGACCCGTTCGGCAAACCCGGCAGCCGTGTGTACCGCAGCGGCGACTTGACCCGTGGTCGCCCGGATGGCGTGGTGGACTACCTGGGCCGTGTCGACCATCAGGTGAAGATCCGTGGTTTCCGTATCGAATTGGGTGAAATTGAAGCCCGTCTGCGCGAGCAGGACAGTGTCGGTGAAACCGTGGTGGTGGCTCAGGAGGGCCCATCCGGCAAGCAATTGGTTGCCTATGTGGTGTCGTCGGACCCGGCGCTGATCGACGACGCCGTGGCGCAATCGAATGGCCGCGAAGCGCTGCGCCGCGCCTTGAAAGCCCGCCTGCCGGATTACATGGTGCCCACGCACCTGATGTTCCTGCCACGCATGCCGCTGACCCCCAATGGCAAGCTGGACCGCAAAGGCTTGCCGTTGCCGGACGTGAGCCAGATGCAGCAAGTGTATGTCGCGCCACAGAGTGACCTGGAGCAGAAAATCGCTGCGATCTGGTCCGACGTGCTGCGCCTGCCGCGCGTGGGCTTGCATGACAACTTCTTCGAACTGGGCGGCGACTCGATCATTTCGATCCAGGTGGTCAGCCGCGCCCGCCAAGCGGGTGTGCGCTTCACGCCCAAGGACCTGTTCCAGCACCAGACGGTGCAGAGCCTGGCGGCCGTCGCCCGGGAGGGTGAGGGCGCAGTGGTGCTGGATCAGTCGGCGCTGACCGGCGAGTTATTGTTGCTGCCGATCCAGCACGCGTTTTTTGCCGATGACATCCCGCAGCGCGAGCACTGGAACCAGTCGGTGGTGCTGCAGCCGCACCAACGGTTGGAGGTGCCTTTGCTGTTGGCAGCACTTGAGGCGTTGATCGTGCATCACGACGCCCTGCGCACCAGGTTTGTCCAAGGTGCAGACGGCTGGCATGCGGTGTATCGAACTGCACAGCAGCATCAGGCCGAACAGGTGCTGTGGCAGACCACGCTGAACACCGCTGAGGAGCTTGAGGCCCTGGGCGAAGAAGCCCAGCGCAGCCTAGACCTGAGCCAAGGCCCGTTGCTGCGCGCAGTGCTGGTGGGCATGGCCGACGGCTCGCAACGCTTATTGTTGGTGATCCATCACTTGGTGGTGGACGGTGTGTCCTGGCGCATCCTGTTGGAAGACCTGCAAACCGCTTACCGCCAACTGATCGAAGGCGTCAGCGTGGTGCTGCCGGGCAAGACCAGTTCCACCCGCGCGTGGGCCGAGCGTTTGCAAGCGTACGCCGGCACTGCGGCGCTGGCCGAGGAGTTGGCGTGGTGGCAGTCGCAGTTGCAGGGCAGCCGCACTGGTTTGCCGGGCGCTGACCCGCAGGCCAGTGTCAGTAACCGGCATGCCCTGAGCGTGACGACGCACTTGGATCAAGGGTTTACCCGGCGCTTGTTGCAAGACGCTCCAAGTGCCTACCGGACCCAGATCAATGACGTGCTGCTGACCGCGTTGGCGCGCGTTATTGTGCGCTGGACCGGTGATGCGTCGATGCTGATCCGCCTGGAAGGCCACGGCCGTGAGGACCTGTTCGACGAGATCGACCTGACTCGCACCGTCGGGTGGTTTACCAGCCTTTATCCATTGCAATTGGCACCGACCGACTCCCTGGCGGGTTCGCTCAAGCAGATCAAGGAACAGCTGCGCGCGGTACCGGACAAAGGCCTGGGCTTTGGCGCCTTGCGTTACCTGGGCAGTGCCGAGGCGCAACAGGCATTGGCGGGTTTGCCGCGCCCGCGTATCACGTTCAATTACCTGGGACAGTTCGACGCCAGCTTCGAGAGCGGCGAACAGGAGGGCCTGTTCGCACCTTCCGGTGACGCCAGTGGCGCCGAACAAAGCCTTGATGCGCCGCTGGGCAACTGGTTGGAAATCAATGGCCAGGTGTACGGCGGCGAGCTGAAGTTGAACTGGAGTTTCAGCCAGGCCATGTTCGCCCAAGCAACCGTGCAACAGCTGGCTGATGAGTACGCGTTGGAACTCAAAGCCTTGATCGAACACTGCTGTGCTGCGGCCAATCAGGGCGTGACGCCGTCGGACTTCCCGCTGGCGCGCCTGTCGCAAGTTCAACTGGATGCGTTGCCGCTTGCCGTATCTGAGGTTGAAGACCTGTACCCATTGTCGCCGATGCAGCAAGGTATGTTGTTCCAGTCGTTGTATGGCGAAGGGTCGGGCGATTACATCAACCAGATGCGCATCGATGTGGACGGTTTGGATGTACCGCGCTTCCGCCAGGCCTGGCAGGCGGCAGTTGACCGGCATGAAATCCTGCGCAGCGGCTTCCTCTGGCAGACCGATGTGGAGCAACCGTTGCAGGTGGTCTACAAGCAGCGACGAATGCCGCTTGAGGTGCTTGATTGGCAGGACCGCGCCGATTGCCCTACGGCACTCGACAACCTGGCCGAATCGGCACGCGCCCAGGGATTTGTAGTGGAGCAGGCGCCGCTGTTGAGCCTGTCGGTGATACGCACGGGTGCGTCGAGTTACCACTTGATCTACACCAATCACCACATCCTGATGGATGGCTGGAGTGGTTCGCAGCTGTTTGGTGAGGTGTTGCAACACTATGCCGGCGAGCCGCTGTCTGCACCGACCGGGCGTTACCGCGACTACATTGCCTGGTTGCAGGCGCAGGACAAGGCCGTCAGTGAAGCCTTCTGGAAAGCTCAACTGGTTAATCTGCAGGCGCCTACGCGTCTGGCACCTGGGCTGTCGAGCGATGAGCCTGCTGCAGTGGCGGCCAATGGTGAACATCGCCTGAGCTTTGACGCCGCTCACACCGAACGCCTCAAAGCGTTCGCGCAAAGCAACAAGGTTACCCTCAATACCTTGGTGCAAGCTGCCTGGTTATTGCTGCTGCAACATCACACAGGGCAGGCGACCGTGGCCTTCGGCGCCACCGTGGCGGGTCGCCCGGCCGAACTGCGCGGTATCGAGCAGCAAGTCGGTTTGTTCATCAACACGCTGCCCGTGGTGGCCACACCTGAAGCGCAGCTGTCGGTCAGCCAGTGGCTGCAACAGATCCAGGCGCAGAACGTGCGCTTGCGCGAGCAGGAACACACGCCGCTGTTCGAGATCCAGCGCTGGGCCGGGTTGGGTGGCGAGGCGCTGTTCGACAGCATCCTGGTATTCGAGAACTACCCGGTTTCCGAGGCGTTGGAGCAAGGCGCGCCGTCGGGCCTGCGCTTTGGTGCGGTGCACAGCCTGGAGCAGACGCACTATCCGTTGACCGTGCTGCTGGGCATGGGCGACAGCCTCGGGCTTGAGTTCAACTATGACCGTCAGGCCTTCAGCGCCGCACATATCCAGCGCTTGGCCGAGCACTTTCAGCAGTTATTGAACGCCTTGATCGTCGATGCCGACCAACGCCTGGCCGCACTGCCGTCCGTGACCCAGGCCGAGCGTGAGACGTTGCTGGCCTGGAACGCCACGGCTCAGACTTACCCGCTGCATCAGGGCGTGCATCAGTTGATTGAGGCCCAGGTGCTACGTACGCCGCACGCCCCGGCCCTGGCCTTTGCCGGGCAGCAGTTGAGCTACGCCGAACTTAACCGTCGTGCCAACCGCCTGGCGCATCGCTTGATGGCGGCAGGTGTCGGGCCGGACGTGCTGGTGGGGCTGGCGGTGGAGCGGTCAATCGAGATGGTTGTCGGCCTGTTGGCCGTGCTCAAGGCCGGTGGCGCCTATGTGCCGCTGGACCCGGAATACCCGCGTGACCGACTCAGCTACATGCTGCAAGACAGCGGCGTGAATCTGCTGCTGACCCAGGCACATTTGTTGGCGCAACTGCCGCTCCCGACAGGCGTGCAAAGCCTGGTGCTGGAGACCGGCGAAGCATGGCTTGAAGGTTACAGCGAGCACAATCCTGATGTCGCAGTGGATGGCGAGAACCTGGCGTATGTGATCTACACCTCGGGCTCGACCGGGCAGCCCAAGGGCGCTGGCAATCGGCATTCGGCACTGACCAATCGACTCTGCTGGATGCAGCAGGCATACAGCCTGGATGGCGGCGATACGGTGCTGCAGAAAACCCCGTTCAGTTTTGACGTGTCGGTGTGGGAGTTCTTCTGGCCACTGATGACCGGCGCGCGCCTGGTGGTGGCGGCACCGGGGGATCATCGCGATCCGGCCCGGTTGGTCAGCTTGATCAACGACGAGCAGGTCACCACGCTGCACTTTGTGCCGTCCATGCTGCAAGCCTTCTTGCAGGACACGGCGGTCGGCTCTTGCCAGAGCCTGCAACGCATTGTGTGCAGCGGCGAAGCATTGCCGGTCGATGCGCAACAACAGGTTTTTGCCAAGCTGCCCGCTGCCCGGTTGTACAACCTGTACGGGCCGACGGAAGCCGCGATTGATGTGACCCACTGGACCTGTGTCGAGGAAGGCAGTGATGCCGTGCCGATTGGCCGGCCCATCGCCAACCTGGGCTGCTACGTGCTGGACAGCAACCTGGAGCCGGCGCCGGTGGGCGTGTTGGGCGAGTTGTACCTGGGCGGTATTGGCCTGGCGCGGGGTTATCACCGTCGGCCGGCGTTGACCGCTGAACGTTTTGTGACTGACCCCTTCGGCAGTGGAGAGCGGCTGTACCGCACTGGCGACCTGGCGCGCTATCGCGACGACGGTGTGATCGAGTACGCGGGCCGCATCGACCATCAGGTCAAACTGCGTGGGCTGCGCATCGAGTTGGGTGAAATCGAGGCGCGTCTGCTGGAGCATGAGTGCGTGCGTGAAGCGGCCGTGCTGGCCGTGGACGGCACGCATTTGGTGGGTTACGTGGTATTGCAGGCGCCGAGTGAGGATTGGAAAACCGTGGTCGGCACGCACTTGTCTGCGCACTTGCCGGACTACATGGTACCCGCGCAGTGGGTCGTGCTTGAGCAGATGCCGCTGAGCCCGAATGGCAAACTGGATCGCAAGGCGCTGCCCAAGCCTGAAGCCAACGGCGCAGAGCAATACCAGGCGCCGCACAGCGAGATTGAGCAACAGGTAGCAGCGATCTGGAGCGAGGTGCTGGGTGTTGAGCGGGTGGGGTTGAATGACAACTTCTTCGAGTTGGGCGGCCACTCCTTGCGCGTGCTGTTGCTCAAGGAACGCATCCGGCAGGTCAGCGGGGTCAACCTGTCTGTCAGCCAATTGATGCTCAACCCAACTGTGCGCGGGCAGGTTAATTTCCTGCAGGGCGATGCGCGCAGCGAGTTGATCGTCAAGCTCAACAGCCAGACCCAGGGTACGCCGCTGTTCATGTTCCACCCAAGTTTTGGTTCAGTGCATTGCTACACCGCGATTGCCCTGGCGCTGCGCGAGCAACGCCCGGTGTACGGGGTGATCTGCCGTGCGCTGGTGGAAGAGGGTGCGTCGGTGCCTGAGTGGCAGGCGATGGTTGACGATTACGCCGCGCAATTATTGGCAGCACAGCCACAGGGTGCCTATCGCCTGGCCGGTTGGTCGCTGGGCGGCAACCTGGCGATGGAAGTCGCCTACGCGCTGGAGCAAGCAGGGCGTGAGGTGGAGTTTGTCGGCTGGATCGATTCGGCGCCGCCGCAGTGGCTCAAGCCGTATTGGGACGCGGTGATCATCGAGGAGGGGCGCGAGGCATCCGCCAATGAACGCCGTGCGGCGTTGCTTGGGGTCATGTTTCCGGCGTTTGCCGAGCAGATTGAGGGTGCGTGGCAGGAGTGCCTGCGTCAGGCAGCGGATGAAGACGGGCAATGGCATGCGTTCGTGACTTGGGCAGAGCAACATTTGGGTGAAGGGTTTACCAGCATCAAGGAAGAGTTGCTGCGTGGCAACGAGGCGCAGATTTCCTGGGAGGTTGACCGTGCGTTGAGCGAACGCCTGGAAGCGGCGGACTTCAAGCCGATCCAGGCGCCGGTCAGTTGCTGGTGGGCCTCGTTGAGCCGCGCGGGGCAGTTCAAAAACCTGATCGAACAGAACATGGCGAAGGTGATTGGGCAGGGGCGCATCGAGCGTTCGGTGATGATCGACACCGATCATGACGGCATTATCGACAGCGCCGCGTTCATCAACAGCCTGGTGGCCGCCATGGAGTAAGGAGGGCAACGTACGAATCAACCCGGATGATTGATCCGGGTTTTTTTGTGCTGGATTTCAGGTCGGGCAGGCATGCCTTTCTGTGGGAGCTGGCTTGCCTGCGATGCATGCACCTCGGAGTATCAGGCACCCAGTTGATGCCATCGCAGGCAAGTCAGCTCTCACAGTTGACCGAGCATGGCCTTAATACACAGGCATAAAAAAGCCCGATGAGAGCGGCGCTTTCATCGGGCGTTGGGTTGATCGCCTGGGGCGATCAGTGCATTTAATCAGAAGTCCCAGCGAGTGCTGAACATCACGTTACGCGGTTCGCCATAGGCTGCCGAGTTATAAAAGCCCACGTTAGTGTAGTAGGTGGTGTCGAAGACGTTGTTGAGGTTGACGGTTGCCGAGAGGTTCTTGGTGACCTGGTAGCGGGTCATCAGGTCGACCACTGTATAGGACGACTGGGTGATGTCCTGGTTTTTATTGAGCGGCTGGTTCCAGATCTCATTCCAGGCCTTGGTTTGCCAGCGTACACCGCCACCGACGGTGAACTTGTCCAGAGCGCCCTTGAGTTTGTAGGTGGTGTTCAGGTTGACCTGATGCTCTGGCTCGAAGGTGGAGATTTTCTTGCCGTCTTCGTCGCGTACGATTTTGTGGGTGTAACCGCCCTGCAGTTGCCAGCCTGGGCTCAACTCACCGGAGATCTCTGCTTCGTAGCCTTTGGTGACGGCCTTGGAGCCCTTGAACGCATAGTTTTCCGGGGAAGGCGATTGGTTGTTGTAGGCATCGTCCGGAATAGCGCGATTGGTCTCATGCACCTCGAAATACGCAAGGCTGGTGTTCAAACGGCCTTCAAAGAACTCGCCTTTTAACCCTATCTCGTAGTTCTGCCCTTCGTCCGGCTCCAGCAGCGTTTTGTTGCGATCTTTATAGGTGCTTTCCTGAGGCTGGAAAATATCGGTATAGCTGGTGTACACCGAGAAATTGTCGTTCAGGTCATAGATCACACCCGCGTACGGGATGAACCGTCCGGTTTCCTTGTAGGACGGGTTGTTGCCGGTGACGTGGTAGTTGGCAACGCGGCCACCGAGGATCACGTTCAGGTCATCCATCACGTTCAAGCGTGTGGTCACGTAGTAGCCGGTTTGACGAATGGTGTCGTCGGTGTACTGTTGGACCGGGCCGTAGATTGGCTTGGCGAGCTTGCCATTCCAGTTGTAGAAATCCACTTTGTTGCCGCCTGGCCAGTCCGGCGACCAATAGCCTTTGCCCTGCCAGCGCGAGGTGCCGATCGAGCCACCTACGACCAGTTCATGGTCACGACCGAACAGACTGAATGGCCCGGTGGCATACAGATCGGCCGAGGTGCTTTTGGTTTCTCCGGTGTATTTCTGCCCGTTGATCGACGCTGTGCCATCGGCTTGTGGTTCAACGAACTGGATCGAACCGAGGTCGGCGTGGTAGCTGTTGATCTTATGGTCGAGTTGGAACTTGGTGACCCAGCCGTCGCCCAGGTCATGCTCGAGCATGGCAAAGGCGGTGCGGGTGTTTTGCTCCCATGAGCTCCAGGTGGTGCCGTTGTTGTAGGAGCGCGGCATCTTGTTGATGCTGCCGTCGTATTTCACCAACGGGAAGGAACCCGACCAACTGGTGCCTTGTGGAATGCTGTCCTGATAGTCGAAGCCCACGGTCAGCATGGTGTCGGGGGACAGGTCGAATTCGGTGATGCCGTAGTAGGTTTCGGTCTTGCGTGAGTAGTGGTCCATGAAGGAATTCTTGTCCTGGTACGCCGCCACTGCGCGACCACGGACATTCCCGCTGTCGGTCAACGGGCCGCTGACGTCCACTTCGCTGCGGTAGTTGTCCCAGGAACCTGCGCCCAGTTGCACGTGGCCTTTGAATTCCGAGGTGGGCTTCTTGCGAATCAGGTTGATGGTCGCGCCCAGGGAGCCGGCACCGTTGAGCAGGCCGGTGGCGCCCTTGAGAATTTCGACGCGGTCGTAGATCGCCATGTCGCTCAGGGTGTTACCTGCCGAATAGCCAACGTTGCGCACGGTGGACGGAATGCCGTCGTACTGGAAGCTGTTGACCGAAAAACCACGGGAATAGTAGTTGGTGCGGTCGCTGTCGTAGGCTGACACGGTGATGCCCGGCGTGTGACGCATCACGTCGTCGACGTTATTGAGGCCGAAGTCTTCGATGTGCTGGCGGGTGATCACCGTGATTGACTGCGGGGTTTGCCGTGGCGTCAGGGTCAAGCGGGTTGCCGTGGCAATGGTGCCCGGCGTATAGGAACCGGAATCCTCGGTGATGTTGCCCAAGGTATTGCCGGTTACCTCGGTCGGGCTCAATTCCAGCGTTGCGGATGTACCGGCAGCGGTCACGGTCAGCGAGTTGCCGTTGAAGCTGTGAGTGGTCTGAGTCCCGCCCAGCAACGTATCAATGGCCCGCTGCGGCTCCATCTTGCCCTTGACCGCACGGCTGCTTTTGCCCTGCACATCGCTTGGGCTGTACAGCACTTGCACATTGCTCTGGCGGCCAAATTCCTGCAAGGCGCTCCCCAGCGACTGTGCGGGAATATCCAGCTCGATCTCCTGTGCCTGTGCATAACCTGCAACCGGCAGCGATATCGCCAGGGCCAAGGCGCTCGGAAGAAGATTGATGTTCAGGGCCCGGCGCATGGATAGCGCTTTGCTCAGGGGGCTGAGACCGAGTCTTGCTGGCATGGATGCTTTCTCTTCTATGTTTAAGTGGGCAAGTTATAGGTATCTATTGAGTATTATTCTCATTACCACTAGTGAGACGTTCCTACTTGGAAAAACCGGAAAATAAATTTCAGGCCGGTTCCATTTCGTGCAGCACCTGGCCGGCGCGCAGTCGCACCAATTGGTCGGCGATGTCGAAATAGCGGTCGTCGTGGCTGATGACAATGATGGTTTTGCCCAGGCGCTTGAGGTCCGGCAGCAGCTCGGTGTAGAAAATCCGGCGGAAAGCCGGGTCCTGGTCGGCGGCCCATTCGTCGAACACCAGCACCGGGCGTTCTTCGAGCCAGGCGTTGACCAGTGCCAGGCGCTTGCGCTGGCCGGTGGAAAGATCGGTGGTGCTGAATACGCCGTCTTTCACGCTGACCTTGTGCGCGATTTCCAGGCGTTCCAGGTATTTGGCGGCGCTGTCCAGTGACTGGGTGGCGCTGCCCTGCACCAGGTCGTCGAAGAGGTAGTAGTCGGAGAAGATCGTCGTGAAGAGTTGGCGATAGTCATCGCGCTCGGGGTCGGTGACGGCCTCGCCGTTCAGGCGAATCTCGCCCGCCTGGGGCGGATACAAGCCCAGCAGCAATTTGATCAGGGTGGTCTTGCCGCTGCCGTTCTCGCCGACGATAAACACGATATCGCCTTGCTTGATGCTCAGGTTGATCGGCCCCAGGTGGAACGGTTCGCTGCCTTCAATCGCCGGTGGGCTGTAGCTCACGCCGCGCAGTTCCAGGCTGTTGACTACCGGTTTTGGCGCTTCGCTGTCATCCATCAGCAGGTGCGGTTCGGGGGAGGAGAAGCGCTCCGACAGCTCGCTGATCCGGCCAAAGGCGATCTTGGCCTTGCCCACCACCGGCAAGTAGCCCAGCAGGTGTTCCAGCGGGCCCTTCATGTAGAGCAGCACCAGCACGAAGCCGGTGATCACGGTCGGGTCAGGGTTCGGATTGTAGGCCTGCATCGCCAGGGCCAGGCCGATTACCACGAAGAACAGCATCGAGCCGAACGTCTTGGCGAGGATATAAATGTTGACCGAACGCACTTGGATATCGCTGATGCGGTCGGCGGTTTCCTGGATGCGATGGGTATTCATGCGATAGCGCCGTGGGCGGTGCATGCGCAGTTCCTTGGCGCCGGAAGCGATCGCGTTGTAGTAGCGCTGCAATTCATCTTCATGGCTGCGCGCCAGGTCAAAGCCCTGGATGCCTTTGCCACCGGCAATGAATTGCACGGCGCTGCCGATGATGATCGCCACCACCATCATCAGGAACATCGGCACCGACAGGTAGGCTAAGTAGCCCAGGCAACCGAGGGTCACCGTGGCGGCGATGGCCAGTGGCGTGAAGGCGAAAGAAAAATCGCTGATGGTGTCGACG
Source organism: Pseudomonas sp. R9.37 (assembly GCF_963878885.1). Classification (NCBI taxonomy): domain Bacteria; kingdom Pseudomonadati; phylum Pseudomonadota; class Gammaproteobacteria; order Pseudomonadales; family Pseudomonadaceae; genus Pseudomonas; species Pseudomonas sp. R9.37. The sequence continues at coordinate 187,114 of NZ_CAWNZA010000003.1, forward strand.
TCATGGGTCAGCACCGGGATCAGCCGGTGCGAGCGGTAGCGCTCGATCTGGCCGATGGGTGCCGACAGCACTTTCTCGCCCAGATCCTTGCGCAGGGCAGCAATGATGCGTTGCCCGACATAGTTGGTGCCGATGTCGGAAATAATCGAGCTGATCAGCGCCAGTACGCACAGCGCCGCAAAGGTCAGGACCACGCCTTGGGTCATGCCGTTGACCGAATGCAGCGCGTTATTGATGGTGGCCAGCAGCAAGGTAATGGCCAGGCCGCCCACCATGCCGAGTGCGACGGAGATCGTCACGATGGTACGAAAGGGCCTGAGCAAGGCGAGCAGACCCTTGAAGGCGCTGCGTTTGGGGTCGGTCATAAGTACTTCCCGGAGAGTGAAAAGAGGGGCTGGGCACACAGACCCTTACCCATGACAAACGAAGCGCCGGCGCGAGTATTTAGCTCGGCGTGCCCTTTGCGGGTGGCGCGGCATAAATTGCCGCGCAGCTGGTTCGTTCTTGTGCTGTAGGCGCACGTGCATCGACGCCGCGCGCAGTCCATTCAGCGAGAGCGAAACAATGACGAAAAAGAACCTGGTGTATGTGTGGTCCCTGCGGAATGCCGCCGCCGACAAGGCCGGGCAGCCGGTGGCCTACAAGGATCACGAGCGCTATATGAAGTCGGTGCTGGAGTTTCTGGTGGGTTCGCTGAACGACACGCCGTTGGGCGAGGCCTATAACCTGGTTGGCGTGGTGTATGACGATGACGAGCAGAACCCGCGCGACCAGCAACTGGTCAGCGATTACGGCTTTGCCTATAAACCAGGCCGCCAGTGGCTGTACCCGGCGGATCTTCAGGTGCAGGGACGGCTGGTCAACGACTTGTTATTGAGCGTGCCGTCCACCTACCGCCGTCTGCCACGCGGCAGTGCCGAGCACATTGCCGGCAAGCAGGATTTCGAGCGTCGCCTGCACGACACGCTGGTGGAATTGAAGGCCGATATCGTCGTGCTGGACGGTCTGCTGGTGATTCTGGATGAGCTGGTGCGCCCAGATGCGCCGTTTGCACGGCGCATCATGAACATTCACCCAGGCATTACCCGAATCGAATCGCCTTACGAACGCCGCGGTGCATACGCCACCTGGAATGCCTTGTACGGTGCGCGTGGGCAAACCGTGGTGGATTGGGCGACCAAGGCCACCACGCCGTCGGAACCGCTGTACCTCACCGGCGCTTCGTTCCACTACGTGGATAACGGCATCGATTCGGGTGAAGTGTTTCACGACGTGCTGAAAACCGAGATCTCGCCCGAGGACACCATCCTCGAGCTGCGCTGGAACAACTTCAACAACAGCCTGTTCCCGGCGTTGCACGAAGGCTTGGAGTTGTTGGCCAAGCAGGCCTGAACACAGCCCTATTGGTACATACAGCACCAAAATGTGAGCAGGCTTGCCCGCGAAGGCGGCGGCCCTGTTGATACAGGGGTGACTGACACACCGCTATCGCAGGCAAGCCAGCTCCCACATTTGAATGGTGGCGGTCTTGGTATTCATGCGCGGCCCTAAGCCCAGCCGCTCCCAGCCATTCCGCGAACCGTTACCTGACACACACAGGCCAAAATGTGGGAGCGGGCTTGCCCGCGAAGGTGGCAGCCCTGTCGATACAGGGGTGACTGACACACCGCTATCGCAGGCAAGCCAGCTCCCACATTTGAATGGTGGCGGTCTTGGTGTTTACGCACCACCCTAAGCCCAGCCGCCGCAACCATTGCCGCGAATTTTCACCTGATGTACGCGAGGCAAAATGTGGGAGCGGGCTTGCCCGCGAAGGTGGCGGCCCTGTCGATAAAGGGGTGACTGACACACCGCTATCGCAGGCAAGCCAGCTCCCACATTTGAATGGTGGCGGTCTTGGTATTCATGCACGCCCTAAGCCCATCCGCGCCCAGTCGTTGCCGCAATCGTTACCTGACATACACAGTCCAAAATGTGGGAGCGGGCTTGCCCGCGAAGGCGGCGGGCCTGTTGATACCGGGGTGACTGACAGACCGCTATCGCAGGCAAGCCAGCTCCCACATTTGAATGGTGGCGGTCTTGGTATTCATGCACGGCCCTAAGCCCATCCGCTCCCAGTCGTTGCCGCAATCGTTACCTGACATACACAGTCCAAAATGTGGGAGCGGGCTTGCCCGCGAAGGCGGTGGCCCTGTTGATACAGAGGTGACTGACACACCGCTATCGCAGGCAAGCCAGCTCCCACATCTGAATGGTGGCGGTCTTGGTATTCATGCACGGCCCTAAGCCCATCCGCTCCCAGCCATTCCGCGAACCGTTACCTGACATACACAGGCCAAAATGTGGGAGCGGGCTTGCCCGCGAAGGCGGTGGCCCTGTCGATACAGGGGTGACTGACACACCGCTATCGCAGGCAAGCCAGCTCCCACATTTGAGCGGTGGCGGTCTTGGTATTCATGCATGGCCCTAAGCCCATCCGCGCCCAGTCGTTGCCGCAATCGTTACGTGACATACACAGGCCAAAATGTGGGAGCGGGCTTGCCCGCGAAGGCGGCGGCCCTGTCGATACAGGGGTGACTGACACACCGCTATCGCAGGCAAGCCAGCTCCCACATTTGAATGGTGGCGGTCTTGGTGTTTGCGCACCACCCTAAGCGCAGCCGCCCCAACCATTGCCGCGAATTTTTACCTGATGGACGCAAGGCAAAATGTGGGAGCGGGCTTGCCCGCGAAGGCGGCCGCCCTGTCGATACAGGGATGTCTGATATACCGCTTTCGCAAGCAAGCCAGCTGCCACCTGTGAACGGTGCCGCGCCTAAAGCTCGCGCACTACCCGAAAGCCAATCCAGTCGCCGCGCGTTTGCGGGTAGATGTTGTTGCGGTTGCCCGAGCGCGAAAACACGGGCGCTTCGCCCCAGTCGTCGCCGCGAATCTGGTAGCTCTCGCAGTTAGGTTCCACCCAGGCGCTGCCGTCGGTGGGGGCGCCGATGTAGTTGGGGTGCTCGCAGTCGGCGACCCGCTCATAGACATTGCCATGCATGTCGTACATGCCAAACGCATTCGGCGGGTAGCTGCCGACCGGCGAAGAGTAGCTGTAGCCATCCGCCGGGCCGTAGGTGTTGGCATGTTCGGCGATGCTGTAACCCTTGCCCTCATCGAAAGGAAACGGAAACGGTCCGGCGGTGCCGGCACGCGCCGCATATTCGCGCTGCGCTTCGCTGACCATCTGGTACGTCTGCCCGGTCTTTTTCGACAGCCAGGCCACATAGTTCTTGATGTCGTCCATGTCCATGCACACCGCCGGCTGGCGCGGCCCTTGTGGGTAGCGTGGCTTGCTGGCGATGCATTCGCGCCCTGGGCGGGTGTCGCCGTCGGCGATCTTGACGCCGGTCTGGCGGATATAGCTGTCCCATTCACCGGCGGTGATATGGAAACGGCTCATGGCGAAGGGTTTGGCGAAGGTCACCTCATGCATCGGGCCTTCGTCGGGCTCGCGGCCGACTTCGTCTTCCGGGGTGCCCATGGTAAAGGTGCCGGCCGGCAGCACGACCATTTCCGGGCAGTCCTTGCAGTCTTTGAATACTTTGCCCGGTTGCGCGGTGGCGGCCTGGGCCAGGCCTGGCAACAGCGCGCCGAACAGGGCGGTCAGCGCCAGGGCAGTGAGGGGTTTGAGTCGGGATGGAGTCATGTGGGCATCTCGTTCAAAGGAAAAAGGGGTCACAGCCGTTGGCTCAGCAAGCTCATGAAACGCTGGATTTCATCCGAGCTGTTGAGCAGGCCAGGGGAGGTGCGAATCACGGGGCCGACATCACGGTCCACCGCATCGATCACCACGCGGTTTTTCATCATGTGGGCGACCACGGCCTCGCTGTCCTGGCCCTTGACGCGGAAGAAGGTAAAGCCGGCTGAGAGAGCAGGGCTGCGCGGCGTCACCAGCTCGATTTGCGGGTGGTCCAGCAAACGGCCCTTCAATTCGCTGTTGAGCGCGTGAATACGCGCCTGCACTTGGGGCTTGCCCAGCTGCAAATGCAACTTGAAGGCTTCGTCCACCGCCCAGCGATGCTCAAAAGCGTGGAAACCGCCGGGCGTCATGGTGGTGGCGAAATTGGTGTCTTCGGAGAAGGTCGGCACCATCGGCGTCACGTATTTGTTTTCGGCGTCGCGGGCGCACACCAGGCCGGTACCGCGCGGGCCGAACATCCATTTATGCGTGCCGGCGATAAAGAAGTCGCAGTGCATGTCGGGAAAGTCGAGGTTTTCCACGCCGAAGCCGTGCACGCCGTCCACCACGTAGAGAATGCGGTCGTTTTCATCGCGGTTACGGTTGAGTGCGTCCACCAGCCTGCCGATCTCGCCAATCGGTAGTTTCACGCCGCTGCCCGACTGCACCCAGGTCATGCCCAGCACGCGGGTGTTGGGGCGAATACTGCGCTGGATATTGCTGAGGATTTCATCGGCAGACACGCGACTGGCGTCTTCGAACAGCGTGAACCTGCGCACCTGCGTGCCTTGCTTGAGCACGCGAAAATCCAGCACGTTCTGGGTGGCGTAGTGCTCGTGCACGGTGGTGAGAATTTCCTGGTCGGGCCGCAGCTTTATCCCGCCGTAGATCATCGCCAGCCCTTCGGAGGTGCTGCCGGTGAGGGCAATTTGCGCCGGCTTGGCGTTCAAGTAGCGGCCGGCCCATTCCCGTACCTGGCCTTCGCGTTTCCAGGTTTCCTCAAGGCCCCAGTCCATCGCCAACCCTGGGTTGCGGTCGATCTGCTGGCGGTAGCGGTCGATCGCCTCGCGCACCGGCTTGGGGTGCGAGGCCACCAGGAAATTGGAGAAGTGCAGGTAGTTCGGGTCCTGGTTGAACAGCTGTTTCAATCCCGTCCATGGGGCGTTCGCAGCGGGTGCCGGGCTGTTGGCCAGTGCTTGAGGCATCAGCGCAGCGCCCAGCGGCAGGCTGGCGGCGAAGACACCGGCCTGTTTGAGAAATGTACGGCGATCAGTCATGGACGTGCTTCTAGGTGGTTAGCGGTTGGCCAAGGGCTTGGCGGCTTTTTGTACCTGGTCCCATACGCGCAGGAAGTTGCCTCCCCACAGCTTGGCGATATCGGCTTCGGAGTAGCCACGCTGGATCAGCTCGGCGGTGACGTTGCGCACCTCGCCGACGTTCTCCCAGCCCTGGATGCCGCCGCCGTCGTTGAAGTCCGACGAGATGCCGACGTGATCGATGCCGATCTTGCGCACGGTGTAGTCGATGGCGTCGCCCCAATCCTTGAGGGTGGCCTTGGGTTCTTCTTCGAGAATGCCGTACAGGCCTTGGGCGTACTGGCCGAACTTCTGCTCGGGCCAGGCGGCAATGATTGCGTCGCCGGGCATCAGGGCCATGGCCAGGTTGGGCAGCGGCGGCAAATCGAAACGCGCGCGCAGGGTGTTGAGCTTGTCCTGGGTCGGTTGGCTCAGCGGACGCAAATAGGCGGGAAAGCCCACCACTTGAACCACGCCGCCGCTGTTCTTGATCAGTTGCAGTTCTTTGTCGCTGAGGTTGCGCGGGATATCCACCGACGCCCGCGGCGCGGAGTGGGACGCCACCATCGGCGTGCGGCTCAGCTGTGCCACTTGCTCCAGCGCCTTGGTCGACATTTGCGACACATCGATGATCACGCCCAGGTCATTGAGGCGATGCACCGCCTGCTGGCCGATGGGCGACAGCCCTTCGAGGGCGTCGGTCGAATCGTTGAAAAACGGCAGTGGGCGCGACGAGTCGGACCAGGCGTTGTTGCCGATATAGCTGAAGCCGAACATGCGCATGCCGCGCGCCGCCCACAGGTCCAGTTGGTTCAGGTCATCGCCCAGCGGGTAGGCGTTGAGCATGCTGATAAACACCGCAAATTTGCCTTCACCGTGCAGGCGGCGGAAATCGTCCGGGGTGTAGGCGATGCCGACCTGATTGGGAAAGTCGCGCACCATGCCGGAGATGATCTTGTAGCGCACCTCTTGCTCGTGGCGGGCCTCCTCGACAAAACCGTCGGTGGGCTTATGCGGCGCGTTGGGGCCGTTCCAGATTTCCGGCCAGCCAAAAATCGTCAGGGCGGCGCCCGACAAGCGCCCGCGTGCTGCCTTGGCCAGGTCGAACTGGCCGCTGCCATCTTTGTCGGCCTCATTGCCGGCCGTGCCGAAATCCATCGGCACCGTGATGTGGCTGTCGAACGACAGCAAGCGGTCCTGCATTTCATTGGCTTGCTTGATCACCTCCAACGGGTAACCGGCATTGCCGTGAAACCAGTGGTCCCAGACCAGAAAGCCAGCCCCGGCGCCGATGGCCAATGCCAGCGGCAGGCCGATCAACAGCGCCTTTTTCGAACGTGGTTTTGTCATTGCCATCTCAGTCAGTTGAGGCCTTTGCTATCAGGGAAGAACGAGCCATGGCCGGGGAAATTTAGGCCCGCTTCGCGCGGCGGTAAATTTGCGAAGGCTGCAAACGTTCTAGCTCTGATTAAGCCGTTTCCTAAGGTAGACAATGACGATCTCTCGACGTGGGTTCATCGCAGGCCTGGCGCTGACGGGCGCTGCCGTGCCGGCAGCCTTTTATGCCCATCGCGAGCTGACGCGTGAAGAAGAATTCCCCATCACCCCGGGCGAGGCCACAGTGGATTTGGCCGACACCGATGGCCAGCACTTGGCGAACATTTTGCGCGGTGTGTGGAGCCTGCGCCTTGAAGGCCGCGACGCCGGGCTAAAGGGCTTGCCGCTGCAAGGCCTGGAACTGCTGCTGGACATCGCCCCGCGTGGCCGTGGCCTGCGCGGCTACCTGGACACTGCTGAAAACCTGCGCGCCGAAGGTGAACCGCGTTACCGCGTACTCGGTGACGTGCTGACAGGCGAGGGCGCCTTGCTTTACTGGCGCCTGATCGACCGCGAGGCGGCCGACGGCGCACCGGCCTATGAATTCAAGATGACACTCGATGAAGTGTGGGCCGACTTCGCTAACGCCGGCAGCAGCACCCTCAGCGGGCAGATCCTCAACCTCGACCGCCCCTTGGCATTGACCGAGCGTGACAACCGCTTTATCGCCCACAAACAGCTGTTTCCCGAAGCGCGCCAACGCATCGGCCTGAACCCGACGCTGCTGGCCTGGCTGATTTCGCCGGAGCACCGCCTGTTTCACCAACTCTGGCACGCCACCCGCGACCAGTGGCACAAGCTCTCGGAAGAAAAGCGCGACGCCTTGCGCGGCATCGGCTGGCAGCCCGGCCCGCGCGGCCAGGAACGCGACGCACGCGGCAAACGCAAAGATCGCAACGGCTCGGGCATCGACTTCTTTTTCATGCACCGGCATATGCTCGGCAATGCGCGTTCCATGCAAGATTTGCCGTCGTGGCCGCAATTCCCCGAGCCACAGCCGGCGCTGGAACGCGACCGTCTGGGCTTTGTGCGTTACTTCGATAACCACGACGGCTTCGCGCTGCCGCCCTGTTGGTCGGCACCGGATGACAGCGAATACACCCAATGGGTCAGCGATATCAAGGCGGCCCAGACGTACCACAGCAACTTTCAGGTCTGGGAGTCCCAATACCGCGACCCACGTTACCTGGCCAAGCTGAGCCTTGGGCAATTGGGTTCCGAGATGGAGTTAGGCCTGCACGACTGGCTGCACATGCGCTGGGCCTCGGTGCCGCGTGATCCGTCCAACGGCGCGCCGGTGCCGTTCGCCCGCGACCCGTCGGACTTTGCCGCGCGTTGGTATGCGCCGGAGAACGACTTCCTCGGTGATCCGTTTTCATCCCATGTAAACCCGGTGTTCTGGCATTTCCACGGCTGGATTGATGACCGCATCGAAGATTGGTTTCGCGCCCACGAGCGCTTCAACCCCGGTGAGGTCAGCCGGCTGCAAGTCAATGGCGTGAACTGGTTCGCGCAGGGGCGTTGGGTGGAAGTCGGCGATCCGTGGCTGGGGCCGGACACCCACGGCTGCAGCACCACGCCGGGGTTGCAGATGGGCAGGTCGATGGAGATGGACCCGGAGACCATGAAGCTGGCGCTGCGTATTACCTTTGCCGCTGAGGACGAAGGCTTGCAGGCATTGTTCAAGCGTGTGCCGAGGCGGCCCTGGTACGCACGGCACTTGAAGGTCAAGTAACGCCTGGGACGTTGGGCCAGAGATCGGCCACCAGGAACAGGCGTTCGGCTTCTTCCCAATCCTCGCCATTGCGCACAAGGCGCACCAACAACTGCGCGGGTGCCATCGGGTCCAGCGCTGCCAGCCAGCCGTGCATCTGCTGCTCACTCCAGACCTCAGCCTGCGTGTAGTGCGCCGGTGCCAGCCAGGCATGCCTGGGCAGCGGTTGCCAGCGCCCCGGCGGGCTGGCACTGACCAGCGCCGGCCAATCGCGCTGATGCAGCCAGCGCCCCCGCAGATGCTGCGGATGGGCGCCATGCGGTGGCTCGGCCTGGCCGGGCCACGGATAGAGCAAATACCCGCCAAGCCACAAATGCGCATCAAACTGCTGGATATCCAGCGCCGCCAGCGCCTCGCGGCTTTCCGCGCGTGCCGAAATCGGCAGTTGGTGCTGGGCCAGATGCGCCAGCTTGCGGTCCAGCCGGTCATGGCATCCTGGCCCCAGCCATTGCGCGGTATCCAGACCGTTGCCGTCCTGCGGCCCGAGATACAGTTTGATCGCCAGTTCCAGGTGGTGCACGCCATCGCGGTCACGCAGCAGCATGTCCAGTTCGCCCAAGGTATGCCCGGCGCGGCGGATCGGCAGGTTGGCGGCGAGCAATTCCACGCCCGGCGCATGCTGCACGGCAAATTGCCACAGGCGCTCGTAGTACAGGCCCAGGCGCCGCGTGCGGGCAAGGCTTAGCCAATGCTGCAAGGCGCTGCTGTCTTGATCAAGCGCGCGTAACCATTGCTCCAGCAGGTGCGGTGCCTGCACCCAGTCACTGCCGGCCAGCGGGTGGCGTTGCGGCCAGGGCGTTTGCGCGAGCATCGGCGGGGCAAGCATCACCCACGCCAGGTCGCGCACCTCGGGGTGCCGCAACTGGCGGGGCAGGTTGTGCAGATCCGGGAACACAGTCATGGTCCGAGCATAGCCGTTTAACGTCTGTTGGGGTGGCTGAGAACCATTGTCATCAAGGGTTCACGGCGACAAAGGATTTTGCCTGACGCGGCCTTTCGCCCATAATCGTTGTTTTTGCCACACCCCACATCCCGCAGGAGCCCCATGGAGCAATTTCGCAATATCGGCATTATCGGTCGCCTGGGCAGTACCCAGGTGCTGGACACCGTCCGCCGACTGAAAAAGTTTCTGCTCGAGCGCCACCTGCACGTGATCCTCGAAGACACCATCGCCGAAATCTTGCCGGGCCATGGCTTGCAAACCTCGTCGCGCAAAATGCTCGGTGAAGTCTGCGACATGGTGATTGTGGTCGGCGGCGACGGCAGCCTGCTCGGCGCAGCCCGGGCGTTGGCGCGGCATAACGTGCCGGTGCTGGGGATTAACCGCGGCAGCCTGGGCTTCCTGACCGATATCCGTCCCGATGACCTTGAAGTTGAAGTGGCCAAGGTGCTCGACGGCCATTACCTGGTCGAAAACCGCTTCCTGCTGCAGGCCGAAGTGCGCCGCCACGGCGAAGCCATCGGCCAGGGCGACGCGCTCAACGACGTGGTGCTGCACCCCGGCAAGTCGACGCGCATGATCGAGTTCGAGCTGTATATCGACGGCCAGTTCGTGTGCAGCCAGAAGGCCGACGGCCTGATTGTGGCCACGCCGACCGGTTCCACGGCGTACGCGCTGTCGGCCGGCGGGCCGATCATGCACCCCAAGCTGGATGCCATTGTGATCGTGCCGATGTACCCCCATATGTTGTCCAGCCGGCCAATTGTGGTCGATGGCAACAGTGAGCTGAAAATCGTGGTGTCCAAAGACATGCAGATCTACCCGCAAGTCTCCTGTGACGGGCAGAACCATTTCACTTGCGCCCCCGGTGACACCATCACCGTGAGCAAAAAGGCGCAGAAGTTGCGGTTGATCCACCCGCTGGACCACAACTACTACGAAGTGTGCCGCACCAAGTTGGGCTGGGGCAGCCGCTTGGGGGGTGGAGGCGACTGATGCTCGATCCCGCGCGTAGCTACGACCTGATTGGTGACGTGCACGGGTGCGCTCATACCCTTGAGCACTTGCTCGACCGGCTGGGCTACCACAAACAGGGCGGCACCTGGCGCCATCCGACGCGAATGGCGGTGTTCCTCGGCGATATCATCGACCGTGGCCCACGCATTCGCGAGGCGCTGCATATTGTCCACGACATGGCCGAGGCCGGCCAAGCGCTGTGCATCATGGGCAATCACGAATTCAACGCGCTGGGCTGGAGCACACCCGCGCCGCCGGGCAGTGGCAAGCAGTTTGTGCGCGAACACAACCCACGCCACGCGCGGTTGATCCACGAGACCCTGACCCAGTTCGAGCAACACCCGGCCGATTGGCACGACTTTCTCGGCTGGTTCTATGACATGCCGCTGTTTGTCGATGCCGGGCGTTTCCGTGTGGTGCACGCGTGTTGGGACGAGGGCTTTATCCAGCCGCTGCGCGCGACCTTTCCGGATGGCTGCATCGACCAGCACTTTTTGCAGGCCGCCGCCGTGCCGGGCAGTTTTGCCTGCAACGCCTTCGACCGCCTGCTGCGCGGCACCGACATGCGCCTGCCGGACGGCCTGACGCTGACCGGTGGCGATGGGCTGACGCGCTCGTTCTTTCGCACCAAATTCTGGGAAGACGACCCGAAAACCTACGGCGACATCGTGTTCCAGCCCGATGCGCTGCCGGAACCGGTAGCACGTACGCCGCTGTCGTCGACTGAAAAAAATTCCCTGCTGCGCTATGGCATCGACGAGCCGTTGCTGTTCGTCGGCCACTACTGGCGCAGCGGCAAACCCGCGCCGATCCGCCCGAACCTGGCCTGCCTGGATTACAGCGCCGTGCTGTACGGCAAGCTGGTGGCGTATCGGCTGGACCAGGAAACCCAGCTGGATCCGCGTAAATTTGTATGGGTCGACGTTGAGCGCCCTGAGGTTATTTCATGAGCACCGTAGCTGTTTTGCGCTTGCCGCTGAGTGTCGATCTGGCGGGTTTCGTCAAGTTGCTGCAACGCATGCAAGTTCCCCATCGTGTCAGCGAAGAGGCCGGCGAGCAGGTGTTGTGGGTGCCCGAAACCATCAGCGACGACGTGCGCGTGTTGTACCAACGCTTTCCCGCCGGTGACCCGGACCAGCAACTGGACATCCCCGAGCCGGCGCCCGTTACGCGCCCCAGTTTTGTTCAGCAGGTGCGCCACAGCCCGGTGACGGCGCTGGTACTGTTGGCGAGTATCATTGTCGGTGCGGTGACGTTGCTGGGTGAAAACCTGCAAACCATGAGCTGGCTGACGTTTTTGCCGTTCCATGTGACGGGCGAGTACCTTCAGTTCACGCCCTTTGCCGAGACCATGGCGTCAGGGCAATGGTGGCGGTTGGTCACGCCGATGCTGATCCACTTCGGCGTCCTGCATTTGGCCATGAACGGCATGTGGTACTGGGAACTCGGCCGGCGCATTGAGGTGCGCCAGGGCAGTATCAACCTGCTGGGCCTGACCCTGTTGTTCAGCCTGGTGTCCAATTACGCGCAATACGCCTATGGCGGCCCGAGCCTGTTTGGCGGCCTGTCCGGCGTGTTGTATGGCTTGCTGGGGCATTGCTGGATTTTCCAGTTGCTGTCGCCCAACCCGGCTTATCGCCTGCCTCGCGGGGTGCTGGCGATGATGCTGATATGGCTGGTGCTCTGCATGTCGGGGCTGATCTCGATGATCGGTTTCGGCGAAATCGCCAACGCGGCTCATCTGAGCGGCTTGGTCATCGGTTGCCTGACGGGTTTGCTGGGTGGGTTGTACAACCGCCGCAAAGCCTCCATTTGATAAGGAAGAGCCTAATGTCCTCTTTTGCTGAAATGATCGAAAACATCACCCCGGACATCTATGAGAGCCTCAAGCTCGCCGTGGAAATCGGCAAGTGGTCCGACGGCCGCAAGCTCACCGCCGAGCAGCGCGAGCTGTCGCTGCAAGCGGTGATCGCCTGGGAAATCCAGAACCTGCCCGAAGAGCAGCGCACCGGCTACATGGGCCCGCAGGAATGCGCGTCGAAATCGGCACCGGTGCCGAACATTCTGTTCAAGTCGGATGCGATCCATTGATTGAAATTGGTCGCGGTGCAGTCAGCAAAATGTCGGCGCAACTCGGTGAGCCGACCGTTCAATACTCGTTTCGCCTTGGCGATACCGAGGTGCCGGTCAACCCGTTGATCGGCACGCACGTGCGCCTGGAATACCTCGGCGCCATTCATTGCAGCCATTGCGGGCGCAAGACCAAAACCAGTTTCAGCCAGGGTTACTGCTACCCATGCATGACCAAACTGGCCCAGTGTGACCTGTGCATCATGAGCCCCGAGCGTTGCCACTACGACGCCGGCACTTGCCGTGATCCGGGCTGGGGCGAGCAATTCTGCATGACCGACCACGTGGTCTACCTGGCCAATTCGTCTGGCATCAAGGTCGGCATCACCCGCGCTACCCAGCTGCCGACACGTTGGCTGGACCAGGGCGCCAGCCAGGCGCTGCCGATCATGCGCGTGGCGACCCGCCAGCAATCCGGCTTCGTCGAAGACCTGTTTCGCAGTCAGGTGGCCGACAAGACCAACTGGCGCGCGCTGCTCAAGGGCGATGCGGTGGCGGTGAACCTGACCGAAGTGCGCGATGCGCTGTTTGCCTCGTGCGCCGAAGGCCTGCAGAGTTTGCAGGAACGCTTTGGCCTGCAGGCCATCCAAACGATTGCCGACATTGAACCGATCGAAATCCGCTACCCGGTCGAGCAGTATCCGACCAAGATCGTCAGCTTCAACCTGGACAAGAACCCGATTGCCGAAGGCACGCTGTTGGGGATCAAGGGCCAATACCTGATCTTCGACACCGGCGTTATCAACATTCGTAAGTACACGGCCTACCAGCTCGCCGTGCATCAGTAAAAGGATGCCACCCATGCGCACCGAACAACCGAAGATGATTTACCTGAAGGACTATCAGGCGCCGGACTACCTGATCGAAGAGACGCACCTGACCTTCGAGTTGTTCGAGGACCACAGCCTGGTCCACGCGCAGCTGGTGATGCGCCGCAACTCCGAGCGTGGGGCGGGCCTGCCGCCGCTGGTGCTCGATGGCCAGCAGCTTGAACTGCTGACCGTCAACCTGGGCGACCGTGAGCTGAGCGAAGCCGACTACCAGTTGACCGACAGCCACCTGACCCTGCACCCGACCAGCGAAACCTTCACGGTCGACACCAGCGTGCGCATCCACCCGGAAACCAACACCGCGCTGGAAGGCCTGTACAAATCCAGCGGCATGTTCTGCACCCAGTGCGAGGCCGAAGGTTTTCGCAAGATCACCTATTACCTCGACCGCCCGGACGTGATGAGCACCTTCACCACCACGGTGATCGCCGAGCAACACAGCTACCCGGTGCTGCTGTCCAACGGCAACCCGATTGCCAGCGGCCCGGGTGAAGACGGGCGCCACTGGGCGACCTGGGAAGACCCGTTCAAGAAACCGGCCTACCTGTTCGCGCTGGTGGCCGGCGATTTGTGGTGCGTCGAAGACACCTTCACCACCATGACCAGCCGTGAAGTGGCGCTGCGCATCTACGTCGAGCCGGAAAACATCGACAAATGCCAGCACGCCATGAACAGCCTGAAAAAATCCATGCGCTGGGACGAAGAGACCTACGGCCGCGAGTACGACCTCGACATCTTCATGATCGTGGCGGTCAACGACTTCAACATGGGCGCCATGGAGAATAAGGGCCTCAATATCTTCAACTCCAGCGCCGTGCTGGCGCGCGCAGAAACCGCCACTGACGCCGCGCACCAGCGCGTCGAGGCGATCGTCGCGCACGAATACTTCCACAACTGGTCGGGCAACCGCGTGACCTGCCGCGACTGGTTTCAGCTGTCGCTGAAGGAAGGCTTCACGGTGTTCCGTGATTCCGGCTTCTCCGCCGACATGAACTCGGCCACGGTCAAGCGCATCCAGGACGTGGCGTACCTGCGTACTCACCAGTTCGCTGAAGACGCAGGCCCGATGGCGCACGCCGTGCGCCCGGACAGCTTCATCGAAATCTCCAACTTCTACACCTTGACCGTGTACGAAAAGGGCTCGGAAGTGGTCGGCATGATCCACACCTTGCTCGGCGCTGAAGGCTTCCGTAAGGGCAGTGATCTCTATTTCGAGCGCCATGACGGCCAGGCCGTGACGTGCGACGACTTCATCAAGGCCATGGAAGACGCCAACGGCGCGGACCTGACCCAGTTCAAACGCTGGTACAGCCAGGCCGGTACACCGCGTCTGGCGGTGAGCGAGTCCTACGACGCCGCTGCCAAGACCTACAGCCTGACCTTTCGTCAAAGCTGCCCGCAAACCCCGGACAAAGTTGAAAAGCTGCCGTTCGTGATCCCGGTGGCGCTGGGCCTGCTGGACGCCAACGGCGCCGGGATTGCCTTGCGCCTGGCCGGTGAGGCCAGCGCTGGCGCCACGTCCCGAGTGATTTCGGTGACCGATGCCGAGCAGACCTTCACGTTCGTCGATATCGCCGAACAACCGCTGCCGTCGTTGCTGCGCGGCTTCTCGGCGCCGGTGAAACTGAGCTTCCCGTACAACCGCGACCAGCTGATGTTCCTGATGCAACACGACAGCGACGGGTTCAATCGCTGGGATGCCGGCCAGCAACTGTCGGTGCAAGTGCTGCAGGAGTTGATTGGTCAGCATCAAGCGGGTCAGCCGCTGAAGCTGGATCAACGCCTGATCGACGCGCTGCGCACGGTGTTGAGCGATGAAAGCCTGGACCAGGCGATGGTTGCCGAGATGCTCTCGCTGCCAAGCGAGGCCTACCTGACTGAAATCAGTGAAGTGGCGGACGTCGAGGCCATCCACGCCGCCCGTGAGTATGCGCGCCAGCAACTGGCCGACAACCTCTACGAATCGCTGTGGCTGCGCTACCAGGCGAACCGCGAGCTGTCCAAGCAGACACCTTACGTGGCGGCGGCCGAGCATTTTGCCCGTCGCGCCCTGCAGAACATTGCGCTGTCGTACCTGATGCTCAGCGGCAAGCAGGAAGTGCTGGCGGCAACGCTGGACCAGTTCGACACCAGCGACAACATGACGGAGCGCCTGACGGCGCTGGCCGTGTTGGTCAACTCGCCGTTCGAGGCGGAAAAGGCGCAGGCGTTGGCGGTGTTTGCCGAGAACTTCAAGGACAACCCGCTGGTCATGGACCAGTGGTTCAGCGTGCAGGCCGGCAGCACCTTGCCGGGCGGCTT
Source organism: Pseudomonas sp. R9.37 (assembly GCF_963878885.1). Lineage (NCBI taxonomy): Bacteria > Pseudomonadati > Pseudomonadota > Gammaproteobacteria > Pseudomonadales > Pseudomonadaceae > Pseudomonas > Pseudomonas sp. R9.37. Next base: position 202,499 of record NZ_CAWNZA010000003.1, read on the forward strand.
GGCGCGCGTCAGGGCGTTGATGGAGCACCCGGCGTTCACCCTCAAGAACCCGAACAAGGTGCGTGCGCTGGTCGGCGCGTTTGCCGGGCAGAACCTGATCAACTTCCACGCCGCCGATGGCTCGGGCTATCGTTTCCTGGCCGATCTGGTGATCCAGTTGAACGGGTTCAACCCGCAGATCGCTTCGCGCCAATTGGCGCCGTTGACCCGCTGGCGCAAATACGATGGCGCGCGCCAGGCGCTGATGAAGGCGGAGCTGGAGCGCATTCGTGCCTCCGGTGAGCTGTCCAGCGACGTATTCGAGGTGGTCAGCAAGAGCCTTGCGTAAAGTCTGCGATTAAAAAAACGGCCTGCTCAGGCCGTTTTTTTTTGCCTTAGATAACCGGTGGGCGAGGGGCATCCAAGCCGGTGTCGATTGGGAAACGCTCGGCAATGATGGTGTGCGGAACGCCCAGCGGCTGGGCACTGGCGCCATCCAGGCGGGTCACGTGTTCGGCCGACAATTGCACGTTCAGCGCACCCAGGGTTGCATCGAGCTGCGCGCGGGTGCGTGAGCCGAGGATCGGGATCAGCGCGGTGGTCGAGCGCCGGGCTTTTTCGCGCAGCCAGGCAATGGCGACGTGGGTTGGGCTGGCGTCGAGTTCGGCGGCGACTGCCAGCAGGGTGTCGAGTACTGCGGTTTCGCGGGCGCTCTTTTCCGAGTGGATCAGCATGCCCAGTTTGTTCGCGCGGTTGTCGTCCTGCGTTTCACGGTATTTGCCGGTGAGGAAACCACCGCCCAACGGCGACCACAGCGTGGCGCCCAGGCCCAACGCTTCGGCCATCGGCAGCAACTCGCGGTCGGCGCTGCGCTCGGCCAGGCTGTATTCCACCTGGACGCCGATGATCGGCGCGAAGCTGCGCACTTCGGCCAACAGATCCGCGCGGGCAATGCGCCAGGCCGGAAAGTTGGACAGGCCGGCGTAGTGGATTTTGCCGGCACGCACCAAATCATCGAAGCCGCGCAGGATCTCTTCCATCGGCGTGACGTTGTCGCTCATGTGCGCCCAGAGCAGGTCGATGCGGTCGGTGTTCAAGCGCTTGAGACTCTCTTCGACGGCACGCACCACGTTTTTGCGGTTGTTACCGAGCTTGAGCGTGCCTTCATCGGATGGCTGGGTGCGCAGGCTGTATTTGGTGGCGACCACCAGGTTGTCGCGCTCGGCGGCGATAAATTCCCCCAGCAGTTTTTCGGCCTGGCCGAACTGGTAACCGTTGGCGGTATCCAGGAAGTTGCCTCCTGCTTCGAGATAGCCATCGAAGATCTGCCTGGCTTCGTCGCGCTCGGCGCCATGTCCCCAACCTGTGCCGAAATTACCGGTGCCCAGGGCCAGTTCCGATACCTGCAGGCCGCTGCGGCGACCAAAGACTTTATTGCGCATACAAAGACTCCTGTGGGGTGATTTTTTACATGTCTTGAAACATGTATTTAATATGATCCGCGTAATTTATTCGGTCAAGAGGCTTTTTTACTGCTGACGTTTTCTGACAGGGGGCTCTGTTAAGCTGCGGCACTTTTTTCCTTTCTCGGCGGGTTTGACGTGTCGCGTACCACACGGTTGCTGACGTTGTTGCAGGCCCTGCGGGGCAAGAAACGCCCGGTGACTGCCGCCGTATTGGCGGCGCAACTGGAGGTGTCCGAGCGCACGCTGTATCGCGATATCGCTGAATTGACAGCGCTGGGGGCACCGATTTTTGGCGAGGCCGGGGTAGGGTATGTGCTGCGTAGCGGGCTGTTTCTGCCGCCATTAATGCTGAACGCCGAGGAAACCGAAGCGATCGTGCTGGGCCTGCGTTATGTCGATCAACGTGGCGACGATGTGCTGAGCCGCGTCGCGGCCAATGCGTTGGCGAAAATCGCCGATGTGCTCGATCCCGCCGCCCAGGAAGCGTTGCGCAACCCCACGCTGTTACCCGGCCCTCCGGGGTTCGGCTACCCGGAAAATCGCGTGCCGCTGAATGTGTTTCGCGAGGCGATCCGCAATCAGGCCAAGCTGCACATCGATTACGCCGACGCCAGCCAAACCCAGAGCCAGCGCCTGATCTGGCCGCTGGCCCTGGGGTTTCTCAATGAAGTGCGCGTGATTGTGGCGTGGTGCGAGTTGCGCGGCGCTTATCGCACCTTTCGCACTGACCGAGTGGCCGCAGCCGACGCTCAGGGTGATCGATACCCTGGCCGACGCAGCGACCTGTTGCGAGCCTGGCGCAAGCTGATGGAGCAGAACGAGTCCGGGCCGTTTACTCCTGACAAAAACTGACATAACCCTGGCTTAGCATGGCGTCATACATCATTAAAAAGGAGCTGCGCCATGTCCCTTCCTGAATTGGCCCCCGCGATTGTGGCCTACATCGCCGCGACCAATACTCGCAACACTTCAACCATTGACCAGTGTTTTGCCGCCGATGCCAATGTGTTTGATGAGGGTGAGCATCAAGTCGGCACCGCCGCGATTGCGCGCTGGATGGAGGACACCGGGCGTCGTTATCAGCCCCGGGTTGAAGTGCTGAACGTGCAGCATCGCACCGGCAAAGTGTTGGTCAGCAATGTGGTTTCCGGTAATTTCCCCGGCAGCCCGCTGGCGCTGCGCTATACCTTTCGACTGAACGAGCACGGCAAGATTTCGCGGCTGGATATCTCTGTGTAAGTCATACTGGCGCGCATGACGTTCGACTCGCCACTCGCCGCTTATCAACACGCCACCACCCAGCAAGGTTTCGTGCCAGACGAGGCCCAGCGCCGTGCGGTTGAAGCCCTGCAACTCTGCCACGAAGCCCTGCACCAGGGCCGTTCGCCCGTGACCGGTGTTTACCTGTGGGGGCCGGTGGGACGGGGCAAGACCTGGTTGATGGACCAGTTTTATCAAAGCCTGCGGGTGCCAGCACGCCGTCAGCATTTTCATCATTTCATGGGGTGGGTGCATCAGCGTCTGTTTCAACTCACGGGTATCCAGGACCCGCTGCAGGCATTGGCCCGCGAGCTGAGCCAGGAAGTCCGCGTGCTGTGTTTTGACGAATTGTTCGTCAATGACATTGGCGATGCGATCATTCTCGGCCGTTTGTTCCAGGTCATGTTTGATCAGGGCGTGGTGATGGTCAGCACGTCCAATCAACCGCCAGATCAGCTCTACGCCGACGGCTTCAACCGCGAGCGCTTTGTGCCAGGCATCGAGGCGATCAAACAGCATATGCAGGTGGTGGCGGTAGACGGTGGCGAAGATCATCGTTTGCATCCCGGCGTGGGGCTGCAGCGCTACTGGGTGAGCCAGCCAGATGCGCTCGCTACGTTGTTCAAGCAATTGAGCGCAGGGCAGGCGGTGCGCAGCGGGCCAGTCAGCGTCGGCTTGCGCTCGATTGTGGCGGTGCAATGGTGCGACACGGTGCTCTGGTGTCGTTACGCGCAGCTGTGCGAGCAACCGTTGGCCGCCATGGACTTCATGCTGCTGTGCGATCGGTTCACGGCCATCCTGTTGGGAGACGTCCCCTGCTTGAGCGCGCAACAACGCCCGGCAAGGATTGCCCGCGGCACCGAAGACGCGGCCCAACGCGTGGTGGCCGGTGACCGCGAGCTGCCGCAGCTGTCGGTGCACGATGACAGCGTGAGACGTTTTATCGCGCTGGTGGACGAGTGCTATGACCGCAAGGTGCCCTTGTACATCGAGGCCCAGGTGCCGCTTGAAAGCCTCTACACCGAAGGCTATCTGGAGTTTCCGTTCCGCCGCACGCTCAGCCGCTTGCAGGAGATGCAACTGCAGCGCTTCGGCACCTAGGAGTTTTTTTTGCAGGGCGCGTGTTGTTCCGGCATGGGGGCGCATCTCGTCCAGGAACACAGCGCTTTGATAAATAAAAGTGCAAAAAAAAGGCGCCATCGAATGGCGCCAAGTTAACCTTTGCCAACGGAGCGGGATGGCACAGGGTAATGCGGATTAACTAAGTATTAAATCAGCTGTTGGGTTGCGGTTCTTCACTGGATTGTTCAGCCGTGCGGGTCTTTACATTCTTGCCATCGGCAATCGCTGTTTGGTCAGTGGTGCCATGAGTCTTTTGTTGCATGAAGGTGAAGTTGTTATAGAACTCCTTCGAACGCTCTGAACCGCCTTCTGCAAAGGCGGCTACGGAAGTCAGGGTCATCAGGCTGGCAAGCATCAAGGTCGAAAGTTTCATGTGAGGTGTCCCCATTAAGTGTGATCGGTATCCGCCTCGTCCGTGATCAGATTCATGGGGCGATTGTGGGGCGATCTTATTAAGTGGGAATTAACGGGTTGGCGCCCCAAAGTTAACGATTTTGTTAACTTCGGGGCCGCGATTTAAAGCCTCCAGTCCAGCGCAAGTGTGAGGGAGCGCGGGTCGCCCCAATACACGCCATTATAAAAGCCGACACGCTCGTAATACTTTTTATCAAATAGATTGTTGATGTTAAGCGACGCTGAAACATGTTCGTCGAATTGGTAACGCGACATCAGGTTGACCACCGTGTAGGCCTGTTGGGTGATTCTGGTGCTCTCGGTGTTCAGGTCGCCTTCCGCGTTGCGGCCGCCTGTCGGTCGGTTAGCGAAAGCGTAAAAATCGCTCTGCCAATTAACCGCACCGCCCACCGTCAACCCGCGCCACTCACCCGGCAGGCGATAGGCCGTCGAGATTTTCAGCAGGTTGAGCGGCAGGTTGGTGTTGTTGCGCTGCTTGTCGCCGTTCGCCGAGTGGGTATAGGTATAGCCTGCCGACAGATTCCAGTCCGGCATGACCTCGCCCGAGACCTCGACTTCAAAGCCCTGCACCTTGTTGCCTTGGCCGCTGGCGGTGTAGAACTGCTCGCGGCTGACCGGGTCCGGCGCGGCGTTGTTGTCCAGTTCGGCCACGTTATCCTGAGTGCTCCAGAAATACGCCGTCGCCAGATTCAGGCGTTCGTTCAACAGGCTGCCCTTGAGGCCTATTTCGTAGTTGCTGCCCACCACCGGTTCCAAATACTTCTTGCTGGAATCACGCGCGGTTTGCGGGTTGAAAATATCGGTGTAGCTGGCGTACACGGTGTATTCGGGTGTGAGGTCGTAAAGCAGGCCAGCGTAAGGCGTCCACATGTCGTTGTGGGTCTGGCGGGTTTTAGTGGATTGGGTCAGTTGGTTATCGGTGTTGTATTCAGGTGAGACGCTTTCGATTTCCCAACTGCCATAGCGGCTGCCCAATACGGCATGCAGCCGGTCGGTCAGGCTCAGGCGTGTGGCGAGGTAACCCGCCTTCTGTTTTCGGCTGCTGTGTTCACCCTTGAGGCCAGTGGTGCGGTCCGGGAACTTGGCGATGCCACTCATGTGTCGCCAATCTTCGATGTCCGTGTAGCCCTCGGGAATATTGATGCGCTGAAAGGGCGCCGTATCGCGCTGTTCGGATTCGCCGTACCCGACCATCAATTCATGCTCGCGCCCCAGCAGCGAATAAGAGCCGGCGATATTCAAATCCACCACGTCCATTTTCGATGTGCCGACCATCTGGTTGGTCCAGGCCGTCATGCCGCTGCCATCCGGATTGGGAAAGCCGGCGCCGCCGTAATACACCTTGCCGTCCGTGTCGCTTTGGCGATGGGTGTAGGCAGCTTTCAGGCGCCAGTCTGCGGACAGTCTGTGATCGATGGAGGCAAAGGTGGTTGTGTCTTTGAGTGGCCAGGAGCTCCAATCGGTGGCCAGGTTGGCGGAGCGGGACAGCCGAGCCTTGCTGCCATCGCTGTTCCAATAGGGCAGGGTGCCCCAGGAGCTGCCCTGCACATGCTTGTTCTGGTAGTCCACGCCCACGGCAACAACGGTGTTGTCCGTCAGATCGGCTTCGAGGATGCCGTAGCCCACTTCCCGCTGCATCGCATAGCTGTCCCGAAAGGATTGGCTGTCACGGTACGCCAGCACTGTGCGGCCACGCAGGCGTCCGTCAAACGCCAGTGGGCCGCCTACATCGATGTAGCTGTAGTAATTGTCATGGCTGGCACCGCTGACGCCGGTCTTGGCTTGCCACTCTGTGGTGGGGCGCTTGCGGATCATGTTGACGGTGGCAGAAGGGTCGCCCGCCCCGGTCGTCAGGCCGGTGGCGCCGCGCACAACCTCGATGCGGTCGTAGATGATGGTGTCGGCGTCGGACTTCATGCGGCCAAAGGTATTGAGCATGCCGTCGATCTGGAAGTTACTGATCGGGTAGCCGCGGGAAGAGTAACTCGCCCGGTCCGAATCCAGGTGCTGCACCGTAACGCCGGTGGTCTGGCGTAAGGCATCGGTGAGGGTATTGAGATTGAAGTCATCCATCTGCTGGCGGCTGATCACCGAAATGGATTGCGGGGTTTCCTTGATGGACAGGTTCAGCTTGGTGGCGGTGCTCATCGATCCGGTCGTGTAAGCCCCGGTGTGCTCGGTGGTGGTGCCCAGGCCTTCGGCGGTGATGCTGGTCGCACCCAGTTCATAGGCTCTGATCGGCGAGTGTTCGGGGTCTGTTTCAGCCATCAGGTCCGGGCTGGCAACGGCGCCGAACAGGCCAAAGGTGAGGGTCATGGAACGGGTAAAAGGTGCGAACATCGCAGCGGACTCCTTGTCGTCTTTGATGCCACCCCGGAAGGGAAGGCATGGCTCAAAGACGAAAGGAGCGAGGGAACTTTAGGCTTAAACGAGAATGATTGTTATCTTTGCGTTGCAGTGCCGGTGATTATTTGACCACCACTTCGGCGGCATCGACCTTTTTCGGCTTGATCAAGCTGAAATCAATAAGACCTTTTTTCTGGCCTATATATGGGTCGCCAATCATCCGCGGGCGCGCCTTGAAGCTGTCGTTGACCAGGCTTTTGCTGCGGTCCCATTCATCAAAGCTCAGCCCGGCCATGTCCGCCCAGGTGTGAATCAGTTGCGAGCTGCTGTAAGGGCGTTGCAGGTCACTGGCGAAACTCCAGTCGTGGGTTTCGCGCCACTTGGGCGAGGCGTACGCCATGAACGGAATGGTGTACATCGGTGCCGTCGGCTTGCCTTCGTTGCGCCCCAGCGTGCCATGGCCGGCGGAGTCGAATACATCTTCGCCATGGTCCGACAGGTACAGCAGGAACCCGTTGGGGTCGGTCTTGGCGTAGTCCTTGATCAGGCTTGATACCACGAAGTCGTTGTAAAGCACCGCGTTGTCGTAGCTGTTGTAGGTCGGCAGCTGCTGGTCGCTGATGCCTGGCGGTACGCCCTGACGATCGGTGAATTTGTCAAAGGTCGGCGGATAACGGTACTGGTAGCTCATGTGGGTGCCCAGCAAGTGCACCACGATGAACTTGCGCTCGGTGGGGTCGGCCAGGGCCTTGGCGAACGGCGCCAGCACGTCGCCGTCGTACTGACGGGCGTTCTGGTTGCGGTTGTTATTGAGGTACACCTGTTCGTCGGCCTGTTCGGAAAAGGTCGTGAGCATGGTGTTGCGCTTGGTCATCGTCTGCTGGTTGGTGATCCAGTAGGTTTTGTAGCCAGCCTGTTTCATCACGCTGACAATCGACGGTGTCTTGAGGTACAGGTCAGGGTTTTCTTCGTCGGCGAAGGTCAGCACCTGCTGCAGCGCTTCAATCGTGTAGGGGCGCGGGGTGATGACGTTATCGAACACCGCCAGTTGGTCGCGCAGCTTGTCCAGTTCCGGTGTGGTATTGCGCGGGTAGCCGTAAAGGCTCATGCGCTGGCGGTTGGTGGACTCACCGATTACCAGTACCAGGGTCGACGGCTGGCCGGCCATGCTGTCCTTGAGGTTCTTCAGGGGCGGGATCTGACTGGCGCTCGTGAGCATGCCTTGCATGCTGTTCAACTGTTCGGTGTAGCGGCGATAGGCGACGATCATCTGCCAAGGCACGGCAGGCTCTACCCGCGACTCGAAGCCATCGATGGCCAGTTCCATGGTGGGGTTGGTTGCAATCTGTTTCACCAACGGATAACCGACCACCGCCAGGACAATCGCCGTGGCCGCCAGGATCGACTGACCACGCGGCAGGTAAACCGGACGCAGGCGAGTCCACAGGAAAATCGCCAGGGCGGTGTGGGCAATGAACCCCAGCACGATCCACCAGGCAAAGTATTGAGTGGCGTATTCGCCAGCTTCAGAGATGTTCGACTCGAACATGATGAAGATGACGCTTTGGGAAAATTCCTGCTGGTAAATGAAGAAATAACCCAGGCTGGCCATGGAGCAGGCCCACAGCACAACGCCGATCAAGGCGGCGAGCAGGCGCGTACGGCGCGGGAACAGCAGCATCGGCGCAAGCCAGAACGCACTCAGGAAAAAGGCTTGGCGAAATCCGCTGAAGCCGGAAGTGCCGGTCAGCTGGATCAGCAGTTGGGTAATGCCCGAGAAATACCAGAAAAACAGAAACAACCAGCCGAGGCCGGCCCAATCAAAGCCTTTCGCAGACTTCGTGCTGCGTTTGAACATCGCCATCCAGCGCTCCAACCCGATAATTGCCAGTTGCCGCGCAGGAATACGCGCAGCAGAGGGCTACCGCATGTGGGTGGCCCTATTCGGCGGGAGTATCGGGAGGAGGATGTGAAAACTTCGTGAGTTATTCCTGAACGGTTCGTTCAGCCCACGTTCAGCAAAGTGCGGGCTGGGGCCCGGACGTTTGGTTGATTTGCGCTTGAAGGTGTGAGCGCAGGCGCAGGACTTCCTGCTGCAGCTGATCGCGCTCGTCTTTCAACTGGCGCAGTTCGTCGCGACGGACGGTGACATAGAGGGTCTGTGGCGGGCGGATCGTCTGTGCTGTGCTCATTGCTTACCTCGCAAATGGCCGGTAGATCGCGGTGCCGGAACGCTTAATCGAGGTCCTCGGCAACAGTCGCAGCGATTCTGAATTCTTTTTTGAATCAATGGAACTTTTTTATTTTTGATGGTCGTTGTGACTTTTGCGGCCGTGATGCTGAAACGATGGCCATTTTTTTGTCATGAAACTACAAGGATCCGCTCTGGACTAACCCTCATTAGCCTCATTGCGCTATAAACTATGTCACACATTTATTTGGCAGTTAGGAGCATCAGCACATGCAACTGGGGATTATCGGACTAGGCCGCATGGGCGGTAACATTGCGCGGCGCCTGATGCTCAATGGGCATACCACCGTTGTATACGACCGTAACGAAGCCTTCGTCAAAGGCTTGAGCGAGGAGGGCGCCACAGGCGTTGCCGACTTGAAGGCCTTGGTCGCAGGGCTGCAAAAGCCTCGCGCCATCTGGGTCATGCTGCCTGCAGGCGACCCGACCGAAAACACCATCAATGAACTCAGTGAGCTGCTTGAAGACGGTGACGTGATCATCGACGGCGGCAACACCAACTATAAAGACGACGTACGTCGTGCTAAAGCCCTGTCGGAAAAAGGCCTGCACTACGTCGACGTCGGCACCTCCGGCGGCGTCTGGGGCCTGGAGCGTGGCTACTGCATGATGATCGGTGGCGACGCCGAGACCGTGCAGCGCCTCGATCCGATCTTCGCCAGCCTGGCCCCGGGCCTGGGTAATATCCCTCGCACCAAGGACCGTTCCGCCTCGGCTGACAGCCGCGCCGAGCATGGCTATATCCATGCGGGTCCAGCGGGCTCCGGGCACTTTGTGAAGATGATTCACAACGGCATCGAGTACGGGATGATGCAGGCCTTTGCCGAAGGCTTCGACATCCTCAAGACTAAAAATTCGGAAAACCTGCCGGAAGATCAGCGCTTTGATCTCAACGTTGCTGACATCGCCGAAGTCTGGCGCCGTGGCAGCGTGGTCTCGTCCTGGTTGCTGGACCTGACCGCCGACGCGCTGGCCACCGATCCCAAGCTTGACGGCTACTCAGGTTCCGTGGCCGACAGTGGCGAAGGCCGTTGGACCATCGAAGCGGCCATGGAGCAAGCGGTGCCGGTACCGGTGCTGTCCACCTCGTTGTTCGCTCGCTTCCGTTCCCGTCGGCAGAGCACCTACGGTGACAAAATGCTGTCTGCCATGCGCTTCGGCTTTGGCGGCCATGTGGAGACTTCCAAAAAATGACCGCTAACGGCAAGAAACCCAAGGCCGAACCCGCTCCGCCCACCACGCTGTTTCTGTTTGGCGCCCATGGCGACCTGGTCAAGCGCCTGCTCATGCCGGCGCTGTACAACCTGAGTCGTGACGGGCTGCTGGGCGAAGGCCTGCGCATTGTGGGCGTTGATCACAACGCCATCAGCGATGCCGACTTCGCCAAGAAACTCGAGGACTTCATCCGCACCGAGGCCGCAAGCAAGGTCAAGGGCAATGGCGAAAACGCCCTCGACCCAGAGTTGTGGGCTCAGTTGGCCAAGGGCATCAGCTACGTCGAGGGCGATTTCCTCGACGACAGCACCTACGCCGACATCGGCAAGAAGATCGCTGACAGCGGCACCGGTAATGCGGTGTTCTACCTGGCGACTGCGCCGCGCTTCTTCAGTGAAGTGGTGCAGCGCCTGGGCAGCGCCGGCTTGCTCAACGAAACCGACGATGGCTTCCGTCGTGTTGTGATCGAGAAACCGTTTGGTTCCGACCTCGCCACCGCCGAAGCGCTGAACGCATGCCTGCTCAAGGTGATGAGCGAGAAGCAGATCTACCGCATCGACCATTACCTGGGTAAGGAAACGGTGCAGAACATTCTGATCAGCCGTTTCTCCAACGTGCTCTTTGAAGCGTTCTGGAACAATCATTACATCGACCACGTGCAAATCACCGCGGCCGAGACCGTCGGCGTGGAAACCCGCGGAAACTTCTTTGAAAAAACCGGCACCCTGCGCGACATGGTGCCCAATCACCTGTTCCAGTTGCTCGCAATGGTAGCCATGGAGCCGCCGGCAGCGTTTGGTGCCGATGCGGTGCGTGGTGAAAAGGCCAAGGTCGTCGGCGCTATCCGGCCGTGGTCGTTGGAAGATGCGCGGGCCAACTCGGTACGCGGCCAGTACACCGCTGGCGAGATCGCCGGCAAGGCGCTTCCCGGCTACCGCGAAGAAGCCAACGTCGCGCCCGACAGCAGCACCGAGACGTTCGTCGCCCTCAAGGTGATGATCGACAACTGGCGCTGGGTCGGCGTGCCGTTCTACTTGCGCACCGGCAAGCGCATGAGCATTCGCGACACCGAAATCGTGATCTGCTTCAAGCACGCGCCTTACGCGCAGTTCCGCGATACCGAAGTGGATGAGCTCAAGCCCACCTACCTTAAAATCCAGATCCAGCCCAATGAAGGCATGTGGTTCGACCTGCTGGCCAAAAAGCCTGGGCCCACCCTGGAGATGGCCAATATCGAATTGGGTTTTGACTACAAGGACTTTTTCGAGATGCAACCGTCGACGGGTTACGAAACCCTGATCTACGACTGCATGACCGGTGACCAGACCCTGTTCCAGCGCGCTGACAACATCGAAAACGGCTGGCGTGCGGTGCAGCCGTTCCTTGACGCCTGGAAAGAGGACGGTGGCATCCAGGCCTATAAGGCCGGTGAAGATGGCCCGGCAGCGGCCGATGCCTTGCTGGCCCGCGATGGCCGTACCTGGCATAGCCTGGGATGAATGATGCCGCGATCCATCCCATCCGATTTGTCCTGAGCGATATGGACGGGACGCTGCTGCGTCCCGACCACACGCCCAGTCAGCGCACCATTGATACGGTGCGCGCCATGCGCGACGCCGGCGTGTTCTTCAGCCTGGCCAGCGGGCGGCCGCCCAAGGCCATGATGCAGATGATCGAAACGTTCGGCATCGACGTGCCGGTGGCAGGCTTTAACGGCGGCACGTTGATCAATCCCGATGGCAGCGTGCTGCTGGCCCATCACCTGCCGGCGGAGGCGGCGCTGGTCACATTGGCGCTGTTCTCCGGGCAACCGGGCGTGGAAGTCTGGCTGTTTGCCGACGGCGAATGGCTGCGGCGTGACCCGCCTGGGCCCATGGTGGCGGTTGAAGCTGCTGGCCTGGGGTATGGGCCACTGGTCGTGGAGAGTTTTGAGCCGTACCTGGATCGGGTCGACAAAATTGTCGCGGCCAGTCGCAACGCTGAGTTGCTGGTCGAGCTTGAAGCGCAGTTGCAGCCCAAGGTTCAGGGGCTGGCCCATGTGTCGCGTTCGCAACCAATTTACCTGGACGTGACGGCGATGCAGGCCAACAAGGGTGATGCCTTGAAAGCCCTGGCTGCGCACCTGGGTGTACCGCTGGAGCAGACGGCCGCCATTGGCGACGGCGGCAACGACCCGGCGATGTTTCACGTGGCCGGTTTGTCGATTGCCATGGGCCAGGCAGAAGAGGCCGTCAAACGTCAGGCCAGCGTCGTCACCGGCAGCAATGTCGAGGATGGTGCTGCACAAGCGTTAGAACGGTTTATTCTGGCGGCGCGATAAGCGCCGTCACGCGCAATGCGTATGCACTGAACTTCCGATCATTGTTTTTACTCCAGGGCAATGATCGGAAGTTGCTGTGTTGTCTTACTTGGGCATTGCCCAGGACTGCAACTTATAGCCATCTTTGTCGAGTTCGGCGCGGGCCTGCAACAACAGATCTTCCAACTGAGCCGGGTCGGTGTAGGCACTCGAGGACAGCTGTTTGCTGCCAATACGCGTGTTGGTGCGGTCGATGACGCTCAGGCTGAGGGCGCCATTGCCATCGTGCCAGGCCACGCACTGGAAGGGTTGGAAAGCACGGTCTGCGATCAAAAGAGCTTCGTTGATGCGGAGCGGGGCGTTCATGTGGGTCTTCTCTCTAATGCCCATTCAAGTGAGTGCCGTCGGTTGGGCGAGCCAGACGGCGAGTTACTTGTACTGATGCTCGATGGCGGGGTACGGGTCACATGCTAGAGCAAGAAATTTCAACTTTCCGTGATCAACGTCATGTAAGCGGCTGTTTTGAAAGCTGAATAACCGTTGCGGTGCACGGCACTCTTTTACCCGCAAACTTTCAGCGCTGGCTTTGTGCCAACACTTATAGCGAAATGGTACAAGGCGCGCGTCAATACCTTGCTAGTGTTAGCGCCAGACCTCACAAACCTTTGTTTCTAAATAACTTTAATAATATTGGCGCCAAGGAATAGTCATGGTTGTTACACCTGTCCAGCGTCGTCTGCTTGTGGTCGATCCGTGTGATGACTGTCACGGATTGCTGCCCGGTTTGCGCACCGCCGGATGGGAAGTCGACAGCTGTGCCCTTGGCACCGTCGGCGATCGGTCCTGCGATGTTGGCCTGCTGCGCTTGCAGCCCTATCACCTTGAGCGCCCGGAAGCGGTCAAGGAGTTGATCAGCCGCAGTGGCACCGAGTGGATCGCGGTGCTCAGCCAGGACGTTTTGCGCCTGCAAAATGTCGGAGATTTCGTCTGCGAGTGGTTTTTCGACTTCCACACCTTGCCGTTTGACGTGGCGCGCGTGCAGGTCACGCTGGGGCGTGCGTTCGGCATGGCCCGTTTGCGTGGCAAAGGCCATACGCTGATCGATGAGCCCGAGCATGAATTGCTGGGTGACAGCCGGCCGATTCGTGAATTGCGCAAGCTTTTGGCCAAGTTGGCACCGACGGAATCGCCCGTGTTGATTCGCGGTGACAGCGGCACCGGTAAAGAGCTGGTGGCCAAGACCCTGCACCGCAAGTCCCAGCGCCACGCCAAGCCATTTGTGGCCATCAACTGCGGTGCAATTCCCGAACACCTGATTCAGTCCGAACTGTTCGGCCATGAAAAAGGTGCGTTTACCGGCGCACACCAGCGCAAGGTCGGACGCATCGAGGCGGCTCACGGAGGCACGCTGTTTCTGGATGAAATCGGTGATTTGCCGATGGAGCTGCAAGCCAACCTCTTGCGCTTTTTGCAAGAGAAGCAAATCGAACGTGTCGGCGGCAGCCAACCCATCCCTGTGGATGTGCGGGTATTGGCGGCAACCCACGTCGACCTGGAAACCGCGGTTGAGAAGGGCACCTTTCGTGAAGACCTGTATTACCGCCTGAATGTGCTGCAGGTGGTCACCGCGCCCTTGCGTGAGCGCCACGGCGATGTAGCCATGCTGGCCAACCACTTTTCACGCTTCTACAGTCAGGAAACCGGGCGCCGCCCGCGCAGCTTCAGCGAGGATGCGCTGGTAGCCATGGGGCAGCACCCTTGGCCGGGCAACGTGCGCGAGTTGGCCAATCGCGTGCGCCGCGGCCTGGTGCTGGCCGAAGGGCGGCAGATCGAAGCGGCGGACCTGGGTTTGCTGGGCGAGCAGGCAATTGCGCCACCGATGGCTACACTGGAAGATTACAAGCACCGTGCCGAACGCCAGGCGCTGTGCGATGTGCTCAATCGGCACAGCGACAACCTGAGTGTCGCAGCCCGTGTGCTGGGGGTTTCCCGGCCGACGTTCTACCGATTGCTGCACAAGCACCAGATCCGCTAGGGCGGGTAAAACGAAAGCCCCGCAACGACCCTCATCGTTGCGGGGCTTTTCCTTGCGCGGCTTAAAAGTAGTACGGGAATTTCAAGCTGAACGTAAAGTCCGGCGCATCGTCCGTCATGCCGATCGACAGGTTCGGCACGATGGTCAGGTTTTCCGACGCGGCGATGGTCATGCCCACGTTGAAGTAACCGGCGTTGGCATCGCTGGACACCACCGACTGCCAGTCCTGGCCGTTTTGCTTGATCTTGCTTTTGCGCTGCACCAGGTCCGACACGGAAAACGACATGCTCATTTTTTCGTTGAGGGCGAAGGCGACCCCCAGGCCAAGTTGGAAGCTGTCGCCCAGGCTGATTTTGCCGGGGATTTTCTGGTTGACGTTAGGGCTGATATCGCCGAATGACTCCTCGAAGTTATGCGTATACGACAGCGAGCCGAACAGCACCGCTGGATCGAAGGTTTTCACCAGGGAGATGCCTGGCGTTACCGACCACACACCGTTACCCGTCGGCAGGCTTTCCGGCACGGCCAGGTTATTGTTATTGACTTGCTCGATCAGCTTGATGCCGTAGGGCTCCTGGCCGGTCGGGGCTTTGACGCGCACTGACACCACGGCATCCGGCAGGTTGGCGCTTTCATCCAGAAACTTGTAAGCAATGCCGAAGTTGACATCGCCGATGGTTGGGTCTCGGGTCACCGACGCTTCGGACGTGGCGTTGGAGTCGCCGTTGGCGCCGCCCGACTGATAGGTCGACTCGCGGTACACCACCGGCACGTTCAAGTCGAACTGCCAGCGGTTGTCCAGGTTGTAGCGCCCGGTCAGGTCCAGGGTCCAACTGTCGGATTTGATTCGGTCCAGGTTAATGTTGCCGAGGAAGATCGAGTCCAGGGCCAAAAAGCCGTTGAGGGAAAGCTGGCGGGCATCGTAGCGGGCATAGGTAAGGCCGGTTTCGAAGCTGAACTTGCCATTACCGAAGAAGCCGCTGGCTTCGTTGTACAGGTTGCTCACGCTTTGTGCCGGGGCCGAATCGTCCTTGAGACTTTGCCCGTAGGAACTGCCGCCGCCGGCGCCACCCGAGGCAGCCGCCGCACCTGTGCCAGGCGTATGACCGGCCACGGTGGTGCCACCTTTCTGGAAGTCGGCGGGGGATTTGGCCAAGCGTTTGGGGGCGGGAGTTGCGGGTTGGTCTTCTACTTGTCGTACGCGTTGTTCCAGTACGGCCAGTGCTTTTTGCTGCACTTCATAGCGTTGTTTGAGTTCCAGCAGTTCCTGTTTCAAACCCTCAATGTCGGCATCGGGTGCGGCGTATAGCATTGATGCGGGCAAGAGCGTACTCAAGCAAACCACGGCACGTAACGATAGCGATCGATGCATGAAATAAGCCGTCCCTTTCTAATGCGTAAGTGTCGTGGCTCAGCGTAGTTCAATAACCGGAGGGGCGTAGGCCTTTGAGTTGATCAAGATTAAGGTTCTGCGTGAGGTTGTTCAGACCGTTGTTGCCCAGCACCACATTCAGTTGGGTCATGTTGTTCACAAAGTTGCTGTTGCCTTGAATGACCGTGCCCTGCAGGACGTTGCCGCCACCAATTTGCTGCACCACATTGCCCTGATTGTTACTGGCCTGAAGCGCCATTTGCAGCCCGCCGTTATTGGCCGTGACCGTCACCTGGCCAGCAGCGGTGCCGCCGGTGATCGGCTGGCCAGCCATCAGCGCTTGCCCTGATTGCACGTAGTTGGCAGGCGCCAGGCCGTTTCGGCTGACGTTGATGTCCACGCCGTTGCTGGCGGTGTTGCCGTCGCCCGCCGCGCGCACGCTTTGCGTCACGCCCTGGCCCGTGCCCAGGCCTGCGCCGCCGATGACCGTGCCGGTGCCTTGGGGTTGCTTGGCGATGCCGGTGCCATCATTGCCGGTCACCTGCACATAAAACTGAGGGGTCACGGTGGCTGAGCTGACCTGCATATTGGCCGTGCCAGTGACGGTTGCACCGGCGGCATTGGTCCAGGTGCTGCTCATCACGATCCCGAAGCTGATAATCCGCCCCGGCATGACATAACGGCCACGCAGCTCGGCCATTTCCGAGTCCTTGAGTTCGATCGGCTTGAACGCCGAGGAAGCATAAGCAGGTACTGAGGCTGCCAGGCACATGACCGTCAGCCAGCGTCGAGTGTTCATCGTGTGCTCCTGGAGCGTCCTGCTCCTTATTGCGCTTCTAGAAGAAGTCGCTCTGGATAAAACCGAAGTCCATCAATTCACTGTCACGTACGGGGCTGAATTCGTTCAGCTGGCTCTTGGCGGTCAGTGGGTTGGGCGGCGTGAGCAGGGCGTTGGCCTTGTCGTAGCCCTCGCCGATAACCGCGAACACAATGCCGTTCCAGCCTTTGACGAAATCGTCTTTGGCATAACGCTTGTTACCCAGCACGGGGTCGCCGATGTACACCCAGTCCTTGTCGGCCCGCTGCAACACCACGAAGTGCTTGTAGCCACGAATATCCAGCAACACCACCACCGGCACTTTTACGGTGATCAGTACTTGCGGGGTGATCCGGTAGCCCTTGGCGCGCATGTGGATGCTTTCCAGGTAGCGCTTCATGTCCAGCATCGAGAAGCCCTGGGTGCGTACGAGGTTCTGGTCGGCGTTGACCAGCATGCCCTTGATGACGTGGTCTTCATCCACGTCCATCCAATAGGCTTGGCGCAGGATGGTCGCCAGTGCGGCCGCGCCGCAGCTGAAATCGGTTTTCTGTTCCACCAGGTTGGCGAACTTGCGCTCGCGGATGCTCTCGACCTTCTTGTAGACCACCGCGCCGTTAGGCATGACCACTGCCATTTGCGCCGCCCAGGTCGGGCCGGTGAGTGCCAGCAGCAGAAGGAGGGCTCCGAAGCGCATGATCGTAGGACCTGTTGGACACTGGAAATAAAAAGGGCCTTGTTGCCAAGGCCCTGTCTGCATCAGAAGCGAGTGATTGCGACGTTGTTCTGACCTTGGTTGTTGCTGCCCGACAGAACGTTGGAGTTCGACACCCCGGAGCTGAAGTTCATCGAGTTGTTCACGCTGGCGTTGTTGACCACCGGTTTGCTGCTCCAGCCGTGGCCGCTGCTCAGGTTCTGCGTCAGGTTACCCGACACGTCCTGCACGCCGGCGACGGTTGCGGCGCCGCTGTCGCCGTTACCCGAGGCGATTGCCACGCTGCTGCTGCCCTGGTTGGAGGCGCCCGATGCGGCGTTCAATTGAATCACGCCCGAAGCGTGGTTACCGCTGTCGTTGAGGGACGCGTTGTTTTTGGTGCCGCTGTTGACCACCAGGTTGCCGGTGTTCGACTGTGCGGTGCCGGTGCTGGCGAATACGAAGTCGGCGTCGCCGGATACGATGGCGACATCGTTTTTGCCTTGGTTGTTGTCGCCGCTCAGCACGTTGCCGTTGGCCACGCCGCTGATGTTGTTGTACGAGTCATTCGCCGAAGCGTTGTTCTTGGTTTTGTCATTGAGCACCACGTTGCCGTGGTTGCTTTGACCGTCTTGGGTGGTCGCCGCTGCGGTCGTTGGCGCAGGCTGTGGATGATGGTTGGGTTGACCCGCTTGAGCAGCAACAGCCATGAGCGCAGCGAGAGCGAAAGCCAGTGGTTTGAGGGCCATTGTAGTTTTCATGGTGTATCTCCTTGCTTCTATTAGTTGGTTAAGTGTTGGTACGTTCCAGCTACCGACTCAGCTCCATCAGTTGAGTCGTAAGTTCAGGGTGTTAGCCACTCGGTTCCCCACCCCGGCGCTCTGGTTGACCTGTACCACTCCACGGCTGCCGGTGAAGGCCTGGTCGCTGGTCACGACCTGGCGGCTGCCAGTGGTAGAGGTCAATCCTGAGTCGGTTGCAAGCGCAACGTTCTGTTGCGACATGACGCTGTCGTCGATGCTCTGCGGGCCAGCGCTGACGCTGATTCGCACGGCATTGATCATCTGGTTCTGGGCCCCGGCCGACTGATTGACACTCAGTGCACCGTTGCCATTGCTGAAAGCGTTGCCCTGGATCGTCGTCCTGGCGTTCAGCGCGCGGTCGGCCGCGGCGCCGCTGATTTTTTGCGTGACGGTCACCGTTGCCTGGGCGTTGTGGCCTACAGCGATCGCGACGTTGTTGCTCAACTGTTGCTGATCGCCTGCGGCCTGGTTGATCGAGACCACGCCGTTGTACTGCGTACCCGAGTTATCAATGCTGGCGTTGTTGTTGCTGTCGGCCATCGCCGCTGTGCAACCGAGCGCCGCCAGTAGCATCCAGGTGCGATTCATTTCATCGCCCCCCCGACCATGCCGCCGATGTTGTTCAGCGGTGCGAGGCCGCTGGATATCGCGCCGTTGACCGTGCCCGAAATGCCGCCGCCACTGTGGCCGGCCGCGCTGCTGGCGCCCAGGCCTGGACCGTTGCCGATCGTGTTCAAACCAGTGATGTCGCCATTGGGCATGATGCTGCGAGTAATGCTTGAGCCGCTGCTGATGCGCCCAATGTCGTTGTCGCTGAGTTCATTGGTGGAGGCGCGCAGCACTTGTGCCGACGGGTTGGCATTGACGGTGTTGGGGTAGGGGTCGACGCCGCGTGAGCGACCGATGACATACGGTTGAACCTGGCGCTCGATCACGATCACGCCGTCACCTGCCGCGAGCACTGGAAGGCTTGTGCCGGCACTCAATACGCAGCTGATCAGCAGGAGGCTCAGTGAGCCTGGAGTGTGTGTGTCCACGGCAGTGTTCCTTATTCTTCGCGCTGACCCTAAACAGCGCTGTAAGGGAGAGAGCAGAACGCGTGCCGCTTTTTATTTGTTTTTCAAATTCAGAGGGTTGGGGTTAAAGCCGGGCGAAGTGATGGCCGTGCTGTATCAGCGTTGAGACAGTGGCCCTGTGGCCGGGCATGTACGGCCCCGCCTCAAGCTTGTCTCATGGCTGTAACAGTCGGTGTGACAGAACGGTGAATCCGCTCAGCACGGGCGGTTCAGGGCAGGGAAGTGTTTCAAAAATGGACACTCAGGGCGCAAGCGAGCCCGTTCGTGCAAAGCGCATCAGCCTTTGGGGGCTTTACGGGGTATCGAATTGAGCACGGGGTTGCCGTCCTGGTTTTGGGTCAGGTAGACCGGCAAAACCCTGGGCAGGGAGGGGACGAGGTTGTTGACCTCGTTGATGTTGTAAATGCCGCCGATGCGAATGGTCCCGGTGGTGGTGTCTGCCAGCATCACGGGCTTATTCAGGTAGCGGTTGATCAGCGGCAATGCATCGGCCAGCGCCAGGTTGTCGAGCACCAGTTTGCCCTGGCGCCAGGCAAGCGCGGAGTCATTGGCGCTGATCGCGGCGATTTGCGGCGTGGCATCGCCTGTGTGGTAACTCGCCTGCATGCCCGGAGTCAGCGGCACGCTGCCATGCACGGCGTCGCTGGCGATCTGTACCGAGCCTTCAAGCAGCGTTACCCGCACCAGGTCTTCGTATTTCCAGACGTTGAATTGCGTGCCCGTGACCCGCACCTGGCCGTCGCCAGCGCGCACGATGAAGGGATGATGGCTGTCGTGAGCGACCTTGAAAAACGCCTCGCCCTTTTTCAAGGTGGCCCGGCGTTCGTCCTTGTAATGGCTGTAGACCAGCTCGGTGCCCAGGTTCAGCTCCACCTGGCTGCCATCGCCGAGGGTGACCTTGCGCAAGCCCTGGGTGGCTTCGAAGTGTTCATACGAGCTGGGCAACCAGCCCGCTTCCCAGCCCGTGAGGGCGGCCAGCGGCAAGGCCGCCAGGCACACGGCGGCCGCAACGGCGTAGGCGCGCAGCCGTCTGCGCGGCTTGAACGCCAGCACCGCTGGCGCCGGCTCGCTGCGTGGCAGGTGATCGGCCACATCCCAGATTTCTAGCATGGCTGCGTATTCGAAGGCGTGCAGGGGATGGGCGTCGTGCCAATCTGCAAAAGCCTGACGCTCGCCTGCCGTGCAGTCATCGGCATGCAAGCGCATGCACCAATGCGCGGCGGCGTCGGTGATGGCGTCATATTCGGCTTCTGAAAGGGACTTTTCGCTCATTAACTCATCCTGATTTCGCACATTCTAACCTCCCGAGGCGGATGGCGAGAACAGCCATCATGGCGATTGCACATCAATTGGAACTTATTCTCGTTTGGGAACATCAGAAAAACAGAGGACATGAGTCCGTCATTCCCCCCAATGGAGTACGAAAATGCTGAAGAAAACCTTAGTCGCCCTGTGTGCAACCACCGCGCTGCTCAGCGCTGGCGCAGCCCTGGCGGATAAACCGGGTGCGGGCTGGATCACCATCGAGAAAGCCATTGAAACCGCCAAGGCCAAGGCCGGGTATGTCGAAGTCTACAGCGCCGAAGCCGATGACAAAGGCTACTGGGAAGTCAAAGGGCGCAAGTCCGATGGCGTCGTCTATGAAGCGCGCATTGATGGCGCTTCGGGCAATATCCTGCGTGACCAGAAAGACTGACGTCCCGCCGGGAGCCTGCTCAGGCTCCCGCATCCAGCGCTCGGCCCAATTGGCAGATCAAGTAAGTCACCGAGTCGGCATTGGCCAGAATGGTATCGATGCGTTTGTCCGGGTCGCTCATGAAGATCGCCCGGGCATCGTTGAGCGTGCGCGCACCGGTGGTGTTCAACACTTTATTCTTCAAGGCTCGGGTCGAGGCACGGTCACCGAAATCCTCCCATTGCTCGCTGAACACATCCCAGGTCTTGAACAGCATCGTCGCCGGCGTCAAGGTTGACAGCGCTGTGTCGCGCAGGTGAGCAAGGTCCATCAACATCACCGGCGCGCCGCTGACCTGCACATTGATCAGGTCTGTGAACGGTCGCATGGTGTCCAGGTAGGCCAGATCTTCGGTCGCGGAGATCAGGTGCGTTATCTCGTGAATCAACGTCGTCGCGCGTGCGTGCGCCGAAATGTCGAACGGCGCGATCAAGCGGTTTTGATAGATGTCCATGCGCGGGTCGAAGAACCGGTCCAGCAGGTAGATCTTCTTGTCGGCATCGTTGGGCAAGACGAACGCGAAGGTGTCGTGCGGGCTGTACCGGTGGATGCCGCTGACAAAGCGCGTCGAATCGGGGGCGGTCAGGGTGGGGTTGACCAGTTCACCGAGCACTTCGTCGACTCGCCGTTCAACCCTGTGCACCTGTTCAGCGGTCAGTGTGATGACGCCGAACAACTCACTTAAAAAACGTCCGACCCGACTGTTCGGGACTCTTTGCACGGCAAAGTTGACGATGTTGCGCTTGCAGGTGACCGCATAGTAGGTCGCGACATTGAGCGCTTCATCGATACAGCGCGCCTTCCAGCTGGACAGCGCGGCGATTTCCCGCAACCCCACGGCCTCGATATTGATGGCTTCCCGCTCGGCTGCACGGGTGGAAAGCCTGCCTGCGTAGCGGCTCAAGGTTTTACCAAAGCGTGGGTGATGCCGGTCGAGGTCCAGCACCCACTCGCCCAGCGCGTTGCGCTGCAAATATGGGCCGTGCTGTACACCGTTGCTGATGCGCCAGTGCTCACCGGCTTTTTTCACCGGGTAGACTTTGCCGGCCAGCGGCACCAGGCTGAGAGCGCCGAGGTCATCGTGGTACACGTGGCTGTAGGCGCTTTTTGTCAGGTCGGCCAGGGCCATGTCGTGGTGTTCGAAGGTTTGCAGTTGCGTACGCAGCGGCGCTGTCAGGTCTTGCTCCGCCAGGCTGGTCGCGGTGGGGGCAGGAGCCTTGAGCCAATGCTCCAGCGTCGGTTGCTCCGCGGGTGTTGGCACATCGGGCAAAACCCTGTCCAGGCTTGTGCGCAAGGTGGCCATTTCGGCCACGCCTAATGCAAAGGTTTTCAAGGCGTGCGCCCAGCGCTGTTGCTGCAAGTCTTCGGCCGACAGTTTGAACAGTTTGTAGCTGCGCCACACCACCAGCGGGTACGTGAGTTTGCCCGCCATCAGTTGCAGGGTTTTGGGGATTTTGCTGGTCAGCAGGCTGATGATCGCCTCCCACTGTGTTTTGCCCGAGGGCGTGAACTGGCAGCTCAGCATTCGGTTCAGCATCTCGCTGTTGTCCGCAAACAGACGGTTGAGCAGGTGACCGCGGATGGGCGATGAGCCCAGGCGAATCTCCGCGTTCTGCTGACGCCCTTGTGGCTGCAGCAGATGGCGGTAAGTCGCCTGATGGGCCGTTTCCAGCTGTCCCACGATCCACTCCTGCAAGGCGCCGGGCGTACTGAACTCAGTGAGCAGGGCGGCTTCGTTCGCGTATTCCCTCAATACATGGTGGGGGCTGTAGGGCGCGTACAGCACCACAGGGCCGGAAGCCTTGCCGTGCGGGCCGATCAGGTAGCAACCCAAAGCCTTGACCAGGGCTGCACCCTCGGTGGCCATCAGTTCCAGCGGGCGAATGGTTGCCGTCACACCGCGCACGGTGGCGCGAGCCACGGCGTCGGGCA
Organism: Pseudomonas sp. R9.37; assembly: GCF_963878885.1. Lineage (NCBI taxonomy): Bacteria > Pseudomonadati > Pseudomonadota > Gammaproteobacteria > Pseudomonadales > Pseudomonadaceae > Pseudomonas > Pseudomonas sp. R9.37. Next base: position 225,315 of record NZ_CAWNZA010000003.1, read on the forward strand.
TATCCAACACTTGGCGGATAAAGCTCCAGGCCGAGCCGGACAGCCGCCCATCCAGTTTTTGTTCATGGGCGTATTGCAGCAGTTGCCAGGGCAACTGCTGACAGAACAGGTGACGGCGCTGGCGCGTGTCTTCGGTTTGACCGCCCAGGTGAGTGGTCAGCAATGGTTGGTAGAGGCTTTTCAAGTCCAGCTGCCGAACCAGTTGCACCACGGCATGACCATCCAGCGTGGACGGCAGCGCGGTGGCAGTGCGTGAGGTCGGGCGGATCTGCTCGGCGCGCAACGCGGGCAGGTGCCGCAGGGCGAAATCCGTCAGCGTTTGAATGCTGCCTTCGCGTTCGATACGCGCAGGAATCAGGATGTTGTCCGGGTTGACCACCTGCCCGGGAAAGCGCGCATTGAGCAGGGTTGAAAGCGTGCTCATGACCTGTTCGCGCAGGGGCGTGATGCTGTGCAGATAGTCACGCTCGTCCGGCGCACTGAGGCGATATTGTTCCAGCAGTTCGGCGTGCAGGATCTGCTCTGACGGCTGCGCCATGCCCAGCCATACCGGCAGCGCCTGCTGGTTGACCAGGGCGCGGGTAAGCGTGACAGCCCTTTCCAGGTTGGACGGCGGCGCCCGCCGAATCAGCGCGTCCATGCAGTCCTGAAAGCGTTGTACGCCCACTGTCATCGACAGCAGGTGATCCACCTCGCCCGACAGGAACTGGCTGTAGGACTGTTGACGGTTGTTGAGCAAATGATCGTCGATGCGTTGCATCGGGCCCAATTGAAGACGTTGATGAGGCACACGCCTGGAGGCCGGCAAGTTTTCGACAAGGGGCAGGCGCGCCCGCTCATCCTGCAAGCGTTGCCCCACTGCGTCGCGCAAGGCCTTGATCGAATCAAACGCCTCATAGCCGCGACTCACCGTCCAGAGCAGCGCCGCACCGGAATGAAGAACGTCCAGGCCGCCGCGTTCCGACAGCACAAAACAATTGGCCAGAGGCTGCAGCGCGTTCTGCGTGCCGACCTTCAAGGTCAAGCCATAGGCATCCGGTATAAAGCCGTTCAGGCCGTGGCGCGTCAGCCTGTCCATGCTGTCGGCATTGAGCACGCTGCCCAGCAGCCCGAGATGAGCCGGCGGCAGGGTCTTGGACAAGCGCCTCAGCTCAGCTTCGCCACTGAGGCCTTGAAACATCGCCTGGCTAAGATGCGTAGGGTGAGTGTCCGGCAGCAGGTGCGGCAGCGCGCGCAAGCCTTGCGTAAACGTGCTCAGCACCCGCTCGATGACCGCGTTGAACGTGGCCACGGTCAAACTGGGCACTTGGTGGGCGATGCCTTTGCGCCGCTGGTAAAACCCGCTCCGGCTGGAGCCGGTCAAGGCACTGGCCTGCCGGGCGAGGCGCGCGATGAAGTGTTCAACCATGTTCAACGAGGCCTGCGGTGGCCGCTCTTCGCGCTCCAGTGCCGTGGTGGCGTAGGTGTTGATCTCAATAGCGTCGCCACTCAGCGGCAGGTGCCTGCTGGCCAACTCTGCCTCCAGGGCGTGGGCTGCCAGCGCGCGAAGGGGCCTGTATTGACTGCGTTCAAGCACCAGCGCGGCATCGACCGCCTGCAGCCGCTGCAAGTGCGCCCTGGCCTTTTCCGCGATGACCGTGCTGGGCTGTCCACTGCCCGTGGTGATGGGGTGAACGCTCCAGCGGCCGTCGGTTTCCTGCTCCATCAGCCGGCTGTCGAGCAGGGTGCGTACGTCCAGCGCACTGTCGAGCAGAGCGGCCAGGTCGATACTGCCCGCGCCTTGCCGATAGAGGCCCAGCGCATGCTCCAGGTTGTTGAACTGTTTGGCCGCGATATCCTCGATCATCTCCTCGAAGACGTTGCCGACCACGCGATGGCCCGTGACGTGCAACGGGTCCAGACCGACAAACAGATTGCGCTCATCCAGGGAGACGACGTTAAGCAGCTCATCTTCATGCCCGGCGGTCCTGAGCATGACCCGCAGCGTGTCGTTAAAGTCATTCAAGTCCTTGAGCACCTGCAGACCGCGCGACTGGGTGTAGAGATAGGCGTGGGTATAGCTGATCAGCAAGGTGCTGGCCAGTTCCACCGTCTGATGATAGGGCGCTTGAATACGCACTTTTTCCACGCTCAGGGTGCTGGCGTAGGCGGTGCGGGCGGCCTGGTCCGAGAGAAACAGGGCGCGCAGCGCCTGGCTTTCTTCAGTGCTCAGGATCGTATTCTGGTGTTTGAACAACAGGTCGGCGCGAAACTTGTCACTCATCACCCGGGCAAAAAACCGCAGGCGTGATTGCCCACCGTCGAAGTCTTCGTTCCAGTAGGTCTGGAGCAGGCTGTGCAACAGCTTTGAAAGGAGACCGCTGGTTTGTTCGACGAGGCTGTCCCAGCGTTGTTGGTCTTCGGCCAATTGCGCCTCGGTAAACGCGCGGGTGTCATGGCTGATGTTGAAGAACGTGTGTGTCTGCCCCGAGGGCCAGGCTTGCTTGACGTAAAACTGCAGCAGCGCATCGCGCAGTGGCATCGAGTCGACCCAGCGACGGTCCGCTGCCGCCGAGGCCTGGCTGAAAAAATTAACCCGCGTATCGCTCTGCGTGAGGCCGGGAAAGCAGGAGCGGGCCATGATGGCGAGCAATGTGTCGAGCATCCAACCCAAGCTGGGGAGCTTGCGTAACTGGTCGAGCATCGCGGTCACATTTTTTTGTTGGCCGACCAGGATGGCCTGCTCCTGGTCTTCCATGACCGCGCCCGGGATGGCGGCGGTGCTCACCGTCATGTACAGATTGACCGGCAGTGCATCACGCTCGCCGATGGATACAAACTGCATCAGCTCTTCGCGCTTGGCCGGATGCGCCAGGCGTTCCTGCACCTCAATGAGCAGGTCGGCGCGGCTGTCGAACAGCTCAAGGCCGCCATAGGGGCTGTAGAGCACGGCCTTACTGGCATCGGGTGTGGGGCTCATCATAAACGCCCCGGCCAGCACAACGGCGGGCTTGCCCCCAGCGTTGGCCAACAGCCTTTCCACCTTCATCGGGTAGCCGTGCACCGCCTCATTCTGGCGCGCTGCATCGGTGGCGTAGTAGAGCGTGTGCAGCCAATCAAGGTCCTTGACCGAAAACCCCAGCGCGCGCTCTCGCGCTGACGGGGTTTTGCGTTTGACGGTCTGTAGGAACTCATCGAAAAAGTACGGTGGTGTCACTTGCGTCATGGGGCGCTCTCCTTTCACGCGGCGGTCATCAAGCGCCAAAGTAGGAGGTCGCGCAGCACGCTGGGCGGTAGATAACGCAAGCGCCCGTTGACAGCAGGCACAGGAGGCGTTGTTTAATCGGCGGTCTGGATTCTTGTTGTCTCTTCCAATTATAAAATCGGAGCTACAGATGTCTGCCCAGTCCCCGCTCGTTGACAGTCCTGCAGCATTCATCGGTTTCGATGACCTGGTGGGATTGCTGCACGCGATATTCGTCAAGCACGGCACCTCACCGCAGGTTGCCTCGATCCTGGCGCGCAATTGCGCCAGCGCCGAGCGCGACGGTGCGCACAGCCACGGCATTTTCCGTATCCCCGGTTACCTCAGCACGCTGGCCAGCGGGTGGGTCGACGGCAAGGCCACGCCCGTGGTCACGGATGTGGCGTCCGGCTTCGTGCGGGTGGACGCCGGCAACGGGTTCGCCCAGCCGGCCCTTGAAGCGGCGCGCGCGCTGTTGGTAGACAAAGCTCGCAGCGCCGGCATCGCACTGCTGGCGATTCATAACTCTCATCACTTTGCCGCGCTGTGGCCGGATGTCGAGCCCTTCGCCGAAGAAGGGCTGGTGGCGTTGAGCGTGGTCAACAGCATGACTTGCGTGGTGCCGCATGGCGCCGACCGGCCATTGTTCGGCACCAACCCCATCGCCTTCGCCGCACCGCGTGCCGACGGCTCGCCCATCGTCTTCGACCTGGCCACCAGCGCCATTGCCCACGGCGACGTGCAGATTGCCGCGCGCAAGGGCGAGCGCTTGCCGCCGGGCATGGGCGTTGACAGCCTCGGCCAGCCGACCCAGGACCCCAAAGCCGTGCTCGAAGGCGGCGCGCTGTTGCCCTTTGGCGGGCACAAGGGCTCGGCCTTGTCGATGATGGTCGAGTTGCTGGCGGCGGCGTTGACGGGAGGCAATTTCTCGTTTGAATTCAACTGGGCCGATCATCCGGGCGCGCGTACACCCTGGACCGGGCAATTGCTGATCGTCATCGACCCGAGCAAGACGGCCGGGCAAAACTTCGCCGAACGCAGCCAGGAACTGGTGCGGCAGATGCATGCGGCGGGGTTGCGGCGGTTACCGGGGGATCGACGTCACCGCACACGGGCGAAGTCGCAGCAACAAGGTATTGAGCTGGACGCGCGCGAGCTGGCGCGCTTGCAGGCCTTGCTGGAAACGTAAAAAAGGGGCTGCGCCAACGGCGCAGCCCCCATGCATCAAGTACGGTGTATCAGTTACGGCGACCCAGCAACAACCCCACCACCAGGCCAAAGCCTGCAGAGATGGCCACGGTCTGCCATGGATGGCCGCCGATGTAGGTTTCGGTCGCGTCGACCACCGGCTTGCTGCGCTCGCGCACGTTGGACACCGACTCCAGCGCTTGCTTGAGTTTGATGGCAACCTGTTCGCGCAGGGTTTCGCCTTCTTCGCCTACCAGGGAGGCGCTGCTCTTGAGCAGTTTGTCCGACTCTTCGATCAACGCCGTCAGTTCACTGAAAGCTTGATCCTTGATTTGATCTTCGACAGCTTGGGCAGCAGATTTGCGGGCCATTGTGTGACTCCTTGCAGGTGAATGTGACAGTGAACAATGGAGTGTCAGGCGGCGGCAAAAGTTGCAGTTTTTTTGCCGGGGCCTGTTTTTGGGCAAAATCCGAATCAGGATATTTCGACCTACAGTGTAAGATGTCGTCTATTTGTGCAGCAGGTAATTCCACATGAGCTTCAATCTCGCCAACAAAACCCTCGCCGAACGCGCCGAGCTGGAAGATGAAAAGTCACGCCTCTACGACCTGTGGCAGGCCAACCTGGGCAAGGCCAAGGGCGAAGCGGCGCGCTTGTTCGGCGAGCGCGCCAAGCGCAAGGGCAAGTGGGCTGAATGGGTGCGCGCAGAACTCGACGGCATGTCGCCGCCGGAGTTTTCCAATATGGTGCGCAGCGAAGTCAACAAGCTGATGGCCGCGGCGAAATAAAGCACGCCACAATCGCCTCGCGCACCTTGAGCAACAGCGGATCAAGCTGCGCCTGGGTGCGCCAGCCCAGCTCTACCGGGTAAACCGGCAGCGCCAACGGGCAGGGCAGTACACGCAAGCCGGTCATGTGCGCGATGGCCTGGGCCGCATGGCCGGGAATCGTCGCCACCGCCGTGCTGCCTTTGAGCAGAAACGGCAGCGCGGCAAAGTGGCTGGTGGACGCGCACACCTGGCGGCTCAACCCTTGCGCCGCCAACCCTTCATCAGTGATCCCGATAAAACCGCCCGACGACACCAGCACGTGCTCGCGCGCGACGAACTCATCCAGGCTGATAGCGTGCTGGCTGGGTGCCAGGCTGTCCGGGTCGACCAGGCAGCGGTAATCCCCTTCGCCCACTACCTGTCGACTCAGCCTGCGTTCGGCAAACCCGCCCGCGGTGATCGCCAGGTCCAGGCTACGGTCAAGCAGGGCCGCGGCGACGATCTGGCTGTGGGTCTGGCGGAAGATCACTCGCAGCTTGGGCGCACAATCGGCGATGGCCTCCATCAACCGACGGGCGTAAGCAATTTCGAAGTCATCGGATAAACCCAGGACCACTGAGCGCCCTTGGTAGTCGAGATTGTCCGGATGGACCATGGCCAGGCTTTGTCGGCAGCGGTCCAGCGCTTCGCTGATCACCGGTTTGAGCTGATTGGCGCGCAACGTCGGTGCCAGGCCGCGGCCGGTGCGCACAAATAATGGGTCGCCATACACGTCGCGCAAACGTCGCAGGCCTGCGCTGATCGCCGACTGGGTAACGCCCAGGCGCAACGCGGCGCGGCTGGCACTGGAATCGTCGTGCAGGGCTTCGAAGGTTTTCAGCAGGTTCAGGTCAACCTGGGCGATATTCATTTGGCTCATATCATTCAGCATTGAAGTGGGCTTTATTCATGATCACGGCTGATCGGAGAATGGGCAACCCCCCTTATTTGGAGTGATCGTGATGCCCCTTTCTACCGTGGCTGCCTTGCAAATCGGTGCCTTGCCAGAAGGCAAAGCGCAAACCCTGGCGCAAATCCTGAGCTATGAGCACGAGATTCTGCGCAGCGGTGCGCAATTGGTGGTGATGCCTGAGGCCTTGCTGGGCGGCTATCCCAAGGGCGAAAGCTTCGGCACGCAGCTGGGTTATCGCTTGCCGGAGGGGCGCGAAGCCTTTGCCCGTTATTTTGCCAACGCCATCGACGTGCCGGGCGTCGAGACGCAAGCGCTGGCCGGGTTGTCTGCCCGCACCGGTGCCAGCCTGGTAATCGGCGTGATCGAGCGCAGTGCCAGCACGTTATATTGCACGGTGCTGTATTTCGAGCCGAACGGCGGGCTGGTTGCCAAGCACCGCAAACTGATGCCCACCGGCACCGAACGGCTGATCTGGGGCACGGGCGATGGTTCGACCTTGCCGGTGATCGACACCGCTGTAGGCCGGATCGGTGGGGCGGTGTGCTGGGAAAACATGATGCCGCTGCTGCGCACCGCGATGTACGCCAAGGGCGTGGACGTGTGGTGCGCGCCGACCGTGGACGAACGCGAAATGTGGCAGGTGAGCATGCGCCATGTTGCCCATGAAGGGCGCTGCTTTGTGGTCAGCGCCTGCCAGGTGCAGGCCTCGCCTGCGGCGCTCGGCGTGCAAGTGGCCAATTGGCCGTCAGACCGTGCGTTGATCGCGGGCGGCAGTGTGATTATCGGGCCGATGGGCGATGTTCTGGCCGGGCCGTTGGTGGGAGAGGTCGGGTTATTGACCGCGCAGATCAATACCGAGGACCTCGTCCGGGCACGTTATGACTATGACGTGGTGGGGCATTACGCGCGGCCGGATGTGTTTGAGCTGGTCGTGGATGAGCGCGCCAAACCAGGCGTGCGCACCCTCACCGAGTGAAGCCGGTCAAGCCGTAGGCGCCGGCAAGCCTGGCGCCTACGGCGTGGCAGGTAGCGTGTTGAGCCACTCTTCGCGGGTTATTTCCCAAATGTCGCGCGCGAAGGTGCCTTCCACAAACCGACCTTCCTGCGACCTGATCAAGCGCATGCCGGTGCGCTCGGATATCCGCCGCGAGCCAATATTGGGCGCGGCCTTGGGCACACGTAGCACGGGGCGCTTGAGTACCTCGAACCAGTACTCGGTCACCGCCGCGCTGGCTTCAGTCATCAAGCCCTGGCCTTGCCATTGCGGGCCCAGCCAGAAGCCGCGGTTATCGTCCGGTTCGTCCATCAGGCTGATAGTGCCGATCAACTGCTCAGGTGCAGTTTTGAGGCGGATCGACCAATGCCACTGCTCGCCCCGTGCCATGGCCGGCAAGGCGACCTATTCCAGGTAGCAACGCGCGCCATCGGCCGGGTAGGGCCAAGGCACTGCGGCGTTGAGGTAGCGCACCACGTCCCAATGCGCAAACTGCTGCTGGATGGCCTCGGCATCCGCAAGCACCAGCGGGCGCAGGATCAGTCGTGGGGTCAACAGTACCGGTTGGCGGGCCATCACCAGGTCGCCGTGTTCGGCAGGTCCAGCGTGCCGCGCTCGACAAAGCGCTGGGTGCCAAACAGGCCACCCGCCAGTTTGCCGCGCAACACATAGGGCAGGTTGTTCAAGCTTTGGGTCTGGCTCAGGCCCAGGGTCTGGCGCAATACGGAAAACGCCGAAACGCTCACCGGCACACTCAGCACGGCTTCAGAAAACCGTGGGATCGAGCCGGACTGGTCACTGACCCCGGACGCCAACGGTCGGCCATTGACGTCCAGATCCAGGGCTACGCCGCTGTAGTCGATCGCCGTTTCATTCGGGTTTTGCACCCGCAGTTTCACGGCAAATCGTACTTCCAGGTCCTGGCTTTGCAGCGGCTCGATGCCGACCACGCTGATGTTGACCGGGTCGCGATTGGGGAACAGCGCACAGGCGCTCAAGGTCAGCAGCAGTAACGATAGAACCATGAGCTTGCGCATTCAAAAGTGCTCCTATTTCGTGACGTCCGGGTCCTGCATGACCTTGAGGGTAGAGGACTCCGGATCAAATTCATCTTCTTCCAGCTCTATGAACTCTTCGGGCAGGAAAATGTTCAGCACGATTGCACAGAACGCGCCCACCGTGATCGGCGACTCGAAGATGTTGTGCAGCGCCTTGGGCAGGTCGCGCAGCACTTCCGGCACGGCGGCCACACCCAGGCCCATGCCCAGGGAAATCGCCACGATCAGCACATTGCGCCGGTGCAGTCCGGCCTCGGCAAGAATCTTGATCCCGGCCACGGCCACGGTGCCGAACATGATCAGGGTGGCGCCGCCGAGCACCGGCTTGGGCATCAGTTGCAGCACCGCACCGATCATCGGGAACAGCCCCAGCAGCACCAGCAGGCCGGCGATGAAGTACGCCACGTAGCGGCTGGCCACGCCGGTCAACTGGATCACTCCGTTATTCTGCGCGAAGGTCACCATCGGCAGGCTATTGAAGGTGGCGGCCATGGCCGAGTTGAGGCCGTCGGCCAGCAGGCCCGACTTGATGCGTTTGATATACAGCGGGCCTTTGACCGGTTGTTGCGAAATCATCGAGTTGGCAGTCAAGTCGCCAGCGGCTTCCAAAGGCGAAATCAGGAAGATCACCGCCACCGGGATAAACGCCACCCAATCAAACGAGAAACCGTACTTGAACGGCACCGGCACGCTGATCAGCGGCACTTGAGGCAGGGCTGCCAGATCGACCCGGCCCATCCACCAGGCCACCACAAAACCCAGCGTCAGGCCGATCACGATCGAACCCAGGCGCAGGAACGGGTTGCTGAACCGATTGAGGACCACAATAGTCAGCAGCACCAGCGCCGCCAGGCCCATGTTGCCGGCCGCGCCCAAATCGCTGGAGCCGTAACCGCCGGCCATGTCGGTGACCGCCACTTTGATCAGCGACAAGCCCATCAACGTAATGATGGTGCCGGTCACCACCGGGGTGATCAGCTTGCGCAACTTGCCGATGAACTGGCTCAGCACCACTTCGATAAAGGCTGCGAAAAAGCAGATACCAAAGAGCGTCGAGAGAATTTCATCGGTGCCGCCGCCTCGGGCCTTGACCATAAAGCCGGCGCTGAGAATCACGCTGATAAACGAAAAGCTGGTGCCCTGCAGGCACAACAGGCCCGAACCGATCGGGCCGAACGTGCGCGCCTGCACAAACGTGCCGAGCCCGGACACGAACAGCGCCATGCTCACCAGGTACGGCACTTCGCTTTCAAGGCCCAACACGCCGCCGACGATCAAGGTGGGGGTGATGATGCCGACGAAACTGGCGAGCACATGTTGCAGTGCGGCAAAAATCGCCGCCGTAAAGTGCGGGCGATCTTCCAGGCCGTAGATCAGGTCGGATTTATAGCGGGGGCGAGGGGTTTGAGTGTCAGACAAAATACAGGCCCGTTAGGGAAAGGGGCGCGCAGGATGCCAGAAAGTGCCGGCCGTCAGAAGTGTGTAAAAATATTTCGAAACATCCTGCATTAAATCCCGACACCTGCCGATACCGTATTCAAGCCCACCCAACTCTTATAACAGTGGTGCCCAAAGATCAGAGCGGTGCGTTGGCGCCGACTGATCGTGTCGCGGCAGGGACGCTCGCCCACTATCTCTCGAGAGCAGCCCTATGTCCCTTCGTAATCTGAATATTGCCCCGCGCGCGTTCCTCGGTTTTGCGTTCATTGCGTTGCTGGTCGTGATCCTTGGCGTATTTGCCGTCAACCGCATGACACAGATTCGCCAGTCTTCCCTGGACATGGGGACTAACCAGTTACCCAGCGTGAAATTTCTCGGCAACATGACGGAAAACGTCCTGCGCTTGCGCATCTTGTCGTTCCGGATATTGATCAACCGTGAGCCCGCCGCCCTTGAGGAAGCCAAGACCCGCGTAGCGGTGTTGGTCGACAAGGTCAAGCAGGCCCAGAGTGCTTACGCGGTCATGCCGGCAGGTCCGGAAGAGGCGGCGCTTTACAAAACCTTCGCCGCGACCCTCGACAATTACTTCGCGGCGCAGGCCGAGATGATGTCGCTGTCGCAGCAGAACAAAGTCGACGAAATGCGCAGCCTCATCAATACGCGGATCAAGGACGGTACGGATCTGATGGGCGAACAGCTGAACAAACTGATCGCGATCAACAGCGCCGATGCCGACCAGGCCGGGCGGGATGCTGAAGGCAGCTACCAACAGGCCGTCAGCGGCATCATCATCGTTTCGGTGGTGGCGGCGTTGATGACGGTGTTACTCGCCTGGCTGCTGACCCGCAGCATCGTTGCGCCGCTGCGCAAAGCGGTGCAAGTGGCCGAAACCATCGCCAGCGGTAACCTGACCACGCTCGTCGAAGATGATGGCAAGGATGAACCGGCCCGTCTGCTTGGCGCTTTGTCTGCGATGCAGACCAACCTGCGCCAGACCATCCAGCACATCGCCGGTTCGGCCACGCAACTGGCCTCTGCTGCCGAAGAATTGAGCGCGGTCACCGAGGAAGCCTCCAGAGGCCTGCAACAACAGAACAACGAAATCGACCAGGCCGCCACCGCCGTCAACGAAATGACCGCCGCCGTGGAAGAGGTGGCGCGCAATGCGGTATCCACCTCCGAAGCGTCCGGCCAGTCCAACCAGGCGGCGCGCGAAGGCCGTGATCGGGTAGTGGAAACGGTCGGTGCGATTCAGACCATGACTCAGGACGTGCAAACCACCTCGGTGATGATCGAAGGCCTGGCCACGCAGGGCCGTGACATCGGCAAGGTGCTGGACGTGATCCGCGCGATTGCCGAACAGACCAACCTGCTGGCGCTCAACGCAGCGATTGAGGCAGCCCGCGCCGGTGAAGCCGGGCGTGGCTTTGCGGTGGTGGCCGATGAAGTGCGGGCGCTGGCGCATCGCACCGCGCAGTCGACCCAGGAAATCGAGAAAATGGTCGCCGGCATTCAGACGGGCACCGGCGAAGCGGTGCAGTCGATGCAACAAAGCAATCAGCGCACCCAGAGCACCCTGGAAATGGCCCGTGCCGCCGGTGTGGCGCTGGAGCAGATTACGCAGTCGATCAGTTTGATCAACGAGCGCAACCTGGTCATCGCCAGTGCTTCTGAAGAGCAGGCCCAAGTGTCGCGTGAGGTGGACCGCAACCTGGTCAACATCCGCGACCTGGCGACTCAGTCGGCAGCCGGCGCCAACCAGACCAGCGCCGCCAGCCACGAGCTGTCGCGCCTGGCGGTGGATTTGAACGCGATGGTGGCGCGTTTCGTGATCTGATGATCGAAGAGCGTTGGGTGTGTGTTGCGCCCTGTTTTCGCTCAGATTTCGCAACCACCCAGGCACCGACCTGAGGGGAGCAAGCACAAGCAGAGCGGCTTTACCGTGAGAGCGGGCTTGCCTGCGATGCAGGCACCTCGGTCCATCAGGTACACCGGGTTGATCCCATCGCAGGCAAGCCAACTCCCACCTTTGACCGAGTACAAACGAGCAGCACCCATCTACCTGATGCACTGCGATCCAACTGTGGGAGCGGGCTTGCTCGCGAAGGCGGTGGTTCAGTCAGCTCATGTGTCACTCACACACCGCTTCGCGAGCAAGCCCGCTCCCACAAGTTGACC
>NZ_CAWNZA010000004.1:0-198850 GCF_963878885.1 Pseudomonas sp. R9.37
GCGGCCCACGGATTCAAGCCGGAGTGAGGGCACACCGAGCCTAAGCGAGGTGCCGAGTGGTGGGGCAAAGACCTTTTGGTTACTTTTGGGGCGTTTGCCAAAAGTGACCCGCTGTAAGAGCGGAACCACCAGCGGCCGTTACCGCAGCAACGGATATGTACTCCCCCCCAAAAAAAAAGTCAGTCCAAATCACTCGCATCATGCCGCTCACGCAGCTGCTCCGAAACCTCCCCGGAAACCCGATTCACCCGCCGCCCCCGCTGCACCGCCGGCCGCGCCTCAATCGCGTCCGCCCAACGCAGCACATGCTTGTACTCATGCACCGACAAAAACTGCGCCGAATCCCCATACAACCGGCCTTTGACCAACCCGCCATACCAAGGCCAGATCGCAATATCAGCAATGGTGTACTCATCCCCGGCAATGTACTCACTCACCGCCAACCGCTGATCCAGCACATCCAGCTGGCGCTTGGTCTCCATAGCGAACCGATTGATCGGGTACTCCATCTTGCTCGGCGCATACGCATAAAAGTGCCCAAACCCGCCGCCCAGGTACGGCGCACTGCCCATTTGCCAGAACAACCACGACAAACACTCCGCACGCGCCGCCGGCTCAGTGGGGAAGAACGCCCCAAACTTCTGCGCCAGGTACTGCAATATCGCCCCCGATTCAAACACCCGAATCGGCGTATCCCCACTGCGATCCAGCAACGCCGGGATCTTCGAATTCGGGTTCACCGCCACAAACCCGCTGCCAAACTGATCACCGTCACCGATCTTGATCAGCCAGGCGTCGTATTCCGCGCCGGTATGCCCCAGGGCCAACAGCTCTTCCAGCAGGATCGTGACCTTCTGGCCATTGGGCGTGGCCAGCGAATACAGCTGCAACGGGTGCTTGCCAACCGGCAGTTCCTGCTCGTGGGTCGCACCGGCGATAGGCCGGTTGATACTGGCAAAGGTGCCGCCGCTTTCAGTGTCCCAGGTCCAGACTTTCGGGGGTACGTACTCGGTCATGCTCACTTCTCCTTGGTTTCATTAGGGGTCGACGCAGCCAATTGAGCCACGTTCCATCCGCCGCCCAGCGCCTTGATCAGGCCCACATTGGCGCTCAACTGCTGGGTTTGCAATTGCAACACGCTGCGCTTGGCTTCCAGCGCCGCCACTTGGGCGGTCACCACATCCAGATAAGCCACGGCGCCCTGGCGATAACGCGAGGTGGACAGGTCTTCGGCGTATTGCGCCGCAGCCGCCGCATCGCGCTGATCATCCAGCGCAGCGCCCAGTCCGGCGATTTGCGACAGGTTGTCCTCCACCTGCTCGAACGCGTCCAACACCACGCCACGGTATTTGGCCGCCGCTTCATCGGTGGCGGCCTTGGCGATATCCACCTGGGCCTGGCGCGCGCCGCCATCAAACAGGGTTCCTACCAGCGACGGGCCGATGGCCCAGAACAGGTTGGGCGCGCTGAGCAAGCGGGCAAACTCGTCACTCTGATAACCGCCTTGGGCGCTCAGCGTGATCTGCGGGAACCACGCCGCCTTGGCGACGCCAATCCGCGCATTGGCCGCAGCGATGCGACGCTCGGCCGCCGCAATATCCGGCCGGCGCTGCAACAGGCTGGAAGGCACGCCGGTCGGCACGTTCGGCAAGGCAATCGGCGCCACGTTCACGGCGACGCTATAAGTGGAAGCCGACTCACCGAGCATCGCCGCTATCGAATGCTCCAGCAGCGCCCGCTGCACCTGGCTCTGGTTCAGCTGCGACTTGACCGTCGACAACTGCGTACGCGCCCGCGCCACATCCAGGCCGGAGACGATACCGCCGCCATGCAAACCTTCGGTCAGGCCAAGGGCCCTGGCGTAAGCGTCGCGCGTCTGCTCCAGCAACTGGTTCTGCCAGTCGATGCCGCGCAGGCGGATGTAGCTGTCGGCCAATTGCGCCTGCAGGCTCAGGCGTACCGACGCCAGATCTGCCCTGGCCGCATCCGAATCGCTGGTGCCGGCTGCCACGGTGTCGCGCACGCGGCCCCACAGGTCGACTTCATAGTCGACTTCCAGGCCCAGGGTCGCGGAGTTGTAGACATCCGGTGAAGTGGCCGAGCGCAGCGGTTTGGTGTCTGACTGGCGAATGCGCTGGCCGCTGCCAATGGCCGAGATCTTCGGGAACAGCCCCGAACGGTCCTGGGCCAGGAACCCTTGAGACTGCTGGTAATGCGCGAGCGCGGCGCTCAGGTCGGCGTTGTTTTTCAGCAACTGCTGCTGCATCGCATCCAGTTGCGGGTCGTTGTACACGCGCCACCAGCCATCCCGGTCGGCCTGATCGTTCGGCGTGCCGACCGTCCAGGGGCCTTGGGTGTGAAACTGCGCGGCCATCGGTGTTTGCGGCACGTTCAGCGGTGGCGCCAACGAGCAGGCGCCCAAACTCAACGTGGCGATAAGGCCCAGCACATTGCGCTTAGCCATGGGGTTTGACCTCAGTGGCGGCGACAGCCAGTTGCACCGAATCATCATCAGCCAGGCCATCGGGCGGCGTGTCGATCACGCGGTCGGCGGCCTGCAGGCCACTGGCGATTTCAACGCTGTCACCGAAATCGCGGGCGATGCTGACGGTCTTGAAGTGCACATGGTTGTTGGCGTCCAGGGTCGCGACGCGCATGCCCTTGTCATCGAACACCAAAGCGCTGGACGGCACGCGGATGACGTCGGCCTGCACCGGCAGGTCAAACTGCACGCTGGTGTAGCCGCCGGGCAGCAAGCGGCCACCGGGGTTGTCCACCAGCAGTTGCACGAGCGTGCTGCCAGAGGCGGCGTTGACCGCGTCGGCGGTGGCAATCACTTTGCCGGTAAAGGTTTCGCCGCGGTACTCCGGCACGCTGAGGCGCGCGGTGGTGCCTTCGCGAATCTGTGGCGAGAAGGTTTGCGGCACCTGCACATACACGCGCAGGCGGCTGACGTCGGCCACCGCAAACAGCTCTTTGCCGGCGGTGCCGCCGGCGCTGATCAACGCGCCTACGTCAGTGCTGCGCGCGGTGACCACACCGGCAAACGGCGCGACCAGATGCTGGAAGCCCTTGGTTGCGACCAGCTGGTCGACATTGGCCTTGGCCGCCGCCACTTTGGCCTGCTTGGCGGTCAGGTCGCCGGTGCGCTCGTCCACGTCCTGGCGCGACACCGAGTCGTTCGCCAGCATGGCCTGCCAGCGTTTGGCGGTGGTGTCGGCGAGGTGCTCATCGGCTTGGGCCGAGGCCAACGTGGCACGGGCCTGCAGCAGTTGCTGGTCGAGTTCCGGGGTGTCGATTTCCGCCAACACTTGCCCGGCTTTGACGCGGGTGCCGATGTCGACATTCCAGGATTTCAGGTAGCCGTTGACCCGCGCAAAGATCGACGCGCGTGAATACGCCTCCATCCGCCCCGGCAAGTTGAGCACCGGGCCCTGGGCTTGCACCACCGGTTTGATAAGGTTGACGCTGGGCAGCGCCTGGGCGTCGGTCCAGGTCTTGAGGTCGCGCGACTCACTGGCGCGCACGCCGATGCCGACACCGACGACGACAACCACCACGGCCGCGCCCACGATCAGCCACAACAGGCCACGGGAAGACTTGGATTTAGAAACGGAAACGGACATGTCAAACCCCTTGGGTAACGGTGGTCGCACGCGTGGCGTGCTGGCGACGCCCGTGGACAAGACTGAAAATCAACGGAACCAGAATCAACGTGGCAATGGTGGCAAAGGCCAGGCCGCCGATCACCGCACGGCCAAGTGGCGCGTTCTGCTCGCCGCCCTCGCCCAGGCCCAAGGCCATGGGCGCCATGCCGATGATCATCGAAATGGCCGTCATCAACACCGGCCGCAGCCGGGTGAAGCCGGCTTCGAGCGCGGCCTGCACCGCATCGCCGTGCACCGCCAGGCGTTCGCGACAGAAGCTCACCACCAGAATGGCGTTGGCAGTGGCCACACCCATGCACATGATCGCCCCGGTCAGCGCCGGCACCGACAGCGGCGTGTGGGTGACAAACAGCATCCACACAATGCCTGCAAGCGCCGCCGGCAATGCGGTGATGATCACAAACGGGTCGGCCCAGGATTGGAAGTTGACCACGATCAGCAAGTAGATCAGCACCACTGCGCCGAGCAGGCCAAACAGCAAGCCACTGAACGCCGCGTTCATGGTCTGCACCTGCCCTTGCAGGATGACCTTGGAGCCGGTCGGCACTTCACCGGCGTGGGCGGCGATGATCTTCTGGATATCGGCGGCAACGCCACCGAGGTCGCGGTCCTGGATCGCCGTCAGCACTTCGACCACCGGCTGGATATCCGATTGGGTGAACACCGAATTACTGTGGCTGCGCTGGATATTCGCCAGGCCGCCCAACGTCTGGTCGGTGGCCGCCCCGCTGCTGCCACTCAACGGCAGGTTGTGCAGCGCCGCCAGGCTTTCAAGGCTGTACTGCGGGGTTTGCATGACGATCGGGTAAGAGATCCCGTTGGCCGGGTTCAACCAAAAGGTCGGCGCCACCTGGCTGGAACCGGCGAGGTTGACCACCAGGCTGTTGGTCACGTCACGCTCGGTAAGGCCGACCAACTGCGCACGGGTGCGGTCCACGTCGATATTGAACGTCGGCAGTTGCCGCGACTGCTGGATGCGCGCATCGACCACGCCCGGCACGCGGCGAATATCCCGCAGCAAGGCGCTGGCGTAAGTGAAGTTGCCCGCCAGGTTATTGCCGGTGATTTGCAGGTCAATCGGCGCCGACGAGCCGAAGTTGAGAATCTGCCCGACGATGTCCGATGCCGGGAACGAGAACACCGCACTGGGGAACTCGCGTGGCAGGGTTTCACGCAATATGCGCATGTATTCCGCCGTCGGGCGGTGGCCTTCATTGAGGCTGATCTGAATGTCGCTGTCTTGGGAGCCCACGGTGCCGGTGTTGTTGTACACCACGTTGATACCGCTGATAGACAGGCCGATGTTGTCGACCAACGCCTTGAGCTCATTGGCCGGGACTTTGCGCCGGATCGCGTTTTCGATGTCGGCGATCAAATGCGCGTTGCTTTCCACCCGTGTGCCCACCGGGGCACGCACGTGCAGCAGGATCAGCCCGGAATCGACCTCGGGGAAGAAGTTGCGCCCCAGGAACGGCACCAGCGCAAACGACACCGCAACAAACGCCAGCAGGCCGATCACCACTGTGCGGCGATGGTGCAAGGCACTGTCCAACACGCTGTGGTAGCGCTCGCGAAACCCTTCAAAACGCCGTTCGAAACCGCGCTGGAAATTCACCAGTGGGTTGCGCGATGGCGCGTGCCCGTCCTCAGCGTGCCCATGCGGTTTGAGCAGGTAGTTAGCGAGGGTCGGCACCAGCGTACGCGACAGGATGAACGAGGCGATCATGGCGAAAATCACCGCTTCGGCCATCGGCACGAACAGAAAGCGCGCCACGCCGTCGAGGAAGAACATCGGCACAAACACGATGCAGATACACAGCAGCGAAACGAACGCCGGCGTGACGATTTGCGCCGCGCCGTCGAGGATAGCGGTCTCCACCGGCTTGCCCTGCTCCAGGTGCCAGTTGATGTTCTCGATGGTCACCGTGGCGTCGTCCACCAGGATGCCGACTGCCAGCGCCAGGCCGCCGAGGGTCATGATATTGAGGGTTTCGCCGAGGGCCGAAAGCGTGGCAATCGAGGCCAGGATCGCCAACGGAATCGACGTGGCGATGATCACCGTCGAACGCCAGCTGCCAAGGAACAGCAGGATCATCAGGCTGGTCAGCGCCGCCGCGATCAAACCTTCACGGGCCACGCCGCTGATCGCCGAGCGCACGAACAGTGACTGGTCGCCAATCAGGTCGATGTTCAGGTCAGGCGGCAAGGCGGCCTTGTTGTCCGCGAGCTTTTCCTTGATCCCGGCGATCACGCCCAAGGTCGAGGCCGAGCCGGTCTTGAGCACCGGCAGCAGCACCGAGCGGTTGCCGTTCACGTGCACGATGTTGGTTTGCGGCGGGTTGCCGTCGCGCACGGTGGCCACATCGCGGATCAACACGGTGGTGCCGTCGGCGGTTTTGATCGGCAGGTTTTCCAGGTCATGGAAATCCGACGGTGCGTTGTTCAGTTGCAGGTTGAATTCGTAGCTGCCGATCTTCTGCGTGCCCACCGGCGTGATCAGGTTCTGCGTGGCCAGCGCGGTGGCGACGTCTTGCGCTGACAGACCGCGCGCCTGCATGCGCGCTGAATCAAGGTCGATCTGCACCTGGCGGCTCTTGCCGCCAAAGGGGTATGGCAGCGCCGCACCGGGCACGGTGGTGAGCATCAGGCGCACCTGGTTAAGGCCAATATCGCCCAGGCGCTGCTCGCTCAAACCGGGGCCCGACAGGGCCAGTTGCACGATGGGCACGGTCGAGGCGCTGTAATTGAGCACCAGCGGCGGCACGGTGCTGGGCGGCAGTTGCCGCAGGATCGCCTGGGACACCGAAGTGACCTGGGCGTTGGCCGTGCTGATGTTGACGCCGGGCTGGAAGAAGATCTTCACGATCCCGTAGCCATTCATCGACTGCGCCTCGATATGGCGAATGTCGTTGACCGTGGTGGTCAGCACGCGCTCGAACGGCGAAGTGATGCGCCCCGCCATCTGGTCGGGCGGCAGGCCGGTGTACTGCCAGATCACCGCGATGACGGGGATACGGATTTCGGGAAAGATGTCGGTCGGCGTTCGCCAGGCCGCCAATGGGCCGATGATCAGGATGAAAATAGCCAATACCAGAAAGGTATAGGGGCGCCGCAACGCGATGCGCACGAGGCTCAGCATAGGAGGTGATCCAGACAGGGGTTGGATGATCAAGCAGGCAGAGCCGTGCGGTTTTCCCGCCTCGCCCCATGCGTTTCCTGGGGAGTTTGTAACGACATCCTGGTCACAAAGAGGCATATGCCACGATATCTAATTTAGTGGCGTACGCAACTAATTTGTTTCAAGCTGTCTCAGTCTTCATCTGCGAGCTATCTTCGGTCTGAAAGGCCTTGTCCTGACAGGTCGCGCAGGCATAATCACCCGCGTCGTGTTTTGTATCAGAGAGTATCTGCCCTTGAAATCTGCCCCGCCTTGCTCCGAGAGCCCCAGCGCCTGCGTGAACGGTGCCGTGCGCCGCACGTCCCGTCGCCTGGGTCAGATCTATGACGAGGCGTATGCGCCCTGCGAGTTGAAAGCTACCCAATTTGCGGTGCTCAACCGTATTGCCAAGGCGGGTACGCCGAAGATGGGCGAGCTGGCCCAAGCCTTGGTGATGGACCTTTCCGCTCTCGGCCATACGCTTAAGCCGCTGGTACGCGATGGGTTGGTGGAACTGCAGGTGGACGAATTCGACCGCCGCACGCGCCGTGTGCTGCTGACCGAACAGGGCAAGCGCACACATGCGGCGGCCAAGCGTATTTCGAACAAAATGGCGGAGCGTTTTGATCAGGCGTTCGGCCGGGAAGCGGCAGCGCAGTTGCGCCAGACACTCGACTTTATCGCCTCCGACGAGTTTGCCAAGACGTTGCTGGCCAACTTGGAAGACTGAACGCGGGGCTTTTGAGTACATATCCGTTGTTTGGGTGATGGCGGGTATGGGTTCCGCCCTTACGGCGGGTCACTTTGGAAAAGCCCCAAAGTAACCAAAGGGCTCTTGCCCCACCACTCGGCACCTCGCTTAGGCTCGGTGTGCCCGAACGAAGGTACTACGCAGCGGGCCGCCGCGACGGGGCGTCCCTGCCCCGTCGCGGCTAAACCGGCGTCCTGCCGGTTTACCCGCTCCGTACTACCTGCGTTCGGCCAGCGTGGTTTGACGGGGCGCCTAAGATCAAGATCAAGATCTACAGCACGGCGGCCTAGTAGCCGACCTGAGTGGTTAGATCAAAAGCAAGAGCGAGGCGGCCTGACAGACGACCTGATCTTGGAAACTGAACTGAGTTTAATGTGGGAGGGAGCTTGCTCCCGATGGCAGTGTGTCAGTCAGTTCATTTGTAACTGACCCACCGCATTCGCGAGCAAGCCCGCTCCCACATTTTGAGCTCAGTACATCAGGTAGATGTGTGTACTCGGTCAATGTGGGAGCTGGCTTGCCTGCGATGGCAACAACTGGGTTTGCCTGAAGTACCGAGGTGCCTGCATCGCAGGCAAGCCAGCTCCCACAGAAAAGCAGCTCTGCTTTTGCTCTGCTTTTGCCCTGCTTTTGCTCTGCTTTTGCCCTGTTGCCCTGCTTTTGCTTCAACCACTCAGGTCGGCTACTAGGCCGCCGTGCTGTAGATCTTGATCTTGATCTTAGGCGCCCCGTTAAACCACGCTGGCCGAACGCAGGCTTTGGAGCGGGGGTAAACCGGCAGGACGCCGGTTTAGCCGTATTGGGCCATGGATGGCCCATCGCGGCGGCCCACGCTCCAAAGCCTGCGTGAGGGCACACCGAAGCGTGAGCGAGGTGCCGAGTGGTGGGCCAAGAGCCCTTTTGGTTACTTTTGGCTGGGCCGGCATTCCGGGCTCTTTTCCAAAAGTGACCCGCTGTAAGAGCGGAACCGATATCCGCCTTCTCGCAAATAATGGATATGTACTAAAACCTACTCGCCTAGCCCCCAGGCACCCGCACCCGCCACGCAATCAACAAAGCTGCCAGCAGCATCAAAACCCCAGCCGCAACAAACACGCCACCAATCCCACTCAGACTAAACATCACGCCGCCCCCCGCAGCCCCCGCGGCAATGGCCGACTGCACCGACGCAACCACCATGCCTCCGGCGCTTTCCGCCTGGTCCGGCACAGCACGCGCCACCCAGTTCGACCACGCCACCGGCACGCCGCCAAACGCCATGCCCCATAACGCCAGCAGCATCGCTTGCCCCGGCAGCGAAGCCGGCAGCAGCACCAACGCGAGCGCCGCAACGCCCACCAACACCGGCATCAGCACCAACGTACCGCGCGGGTTGCGCACCAGCATCCACCCGGCCAGCAGCGTGCCGACGAAATTGGCCGCGCCAAACCCCAGCAGCATCAGCGCCAGCCCCTGAGCGCCAACCCCTGTGGTGCTTTCCAGAAACGGCCGGATATAAGTGAACAGCGCGAAATGCCCGGTGTGCACCAGCACGCAGCCGAACATGCCCATGGCAATGCCTGGGCGCAACAGCACCTCCAGCACGGTGCGCAGGCGCGCGGTGTCGGTCGGCGCCAGACGCGGCAACGTGAACAGTTGAAACACCAACGTCACCACCCCCACCGCAGCCGCCGCGACAAACGCACTGCGCCAGCCATACACACCGCCAAGGTAACTGCCCAGCGGCACGGCGACGATGGTACCCACCGCAATCCCGCTGAAAATAATCGACAACGCCCGTGGCAGCAGCGCAGGCGGCACCAGGCGCATCGCCACGGCCGCCGCCATGCTCCAGAAACCACCAAGGGCGACGCCCAACAGGATGCGCATCAACAGCAATACGGCCAGGCTGGACGAAAGCGCCACCAGCAGGTTCGACGCAATCATCAGAGTGGAAAAGCCCAGCAACACCAGGCGCCGGTCGAGGCCACGGGTCAAGCCCGGTACCAGCAAGCCGGCGAACAACGCCACCACCGCCGTCACCGTGACCGCCTGGCCGGCCAATGCCTCCGAGACCCCAAGGTCCAAGGCCATCGGCGTCAACAGGCTGGCCGGCAAGTATTCCGCCGTCAGCAGGCCGAACACCCCCATTGCCAGGGAGAACACCGCCATCCAGGCCGGGGTGGTCGGCTGCGCCCTGGTGCCGACATGGGCTGCATAATCATTCATCACAAAACATCCTCAGGAAATGAGCGAGGTCGCCAGTCTAGGTTCGCCCTCCAGGATGATCTATGATGCAAACCCTTGAGTTTTTGACCGAAACCCCGAGCATGACTTCAACTGACGCGTTTACCGTCTCTTCCGACCTCATCAATGAGCTGCTGCAGGGCATGCGCCTGCGCGGGGTGCAGTACCGTCGCATCGAAGCCGGGCCTGTGTTCGGCGTCGGTTTTGAGGCCAAGCCCGGGCACGCGTATTTCCACTTCCTGGCCGCGGGTTGCGCCACCTTGCGCCTGGACGATGGCAGCCTCTACGCGCTGTCGGCCGGCAATGCGGTGTTCATCTCCCATGGCGGCGCTCATCAACTCTTGTCGAGCCCGGGCGCAGCGGTGCGGGATATCGGCAGCTTCGAAGCGGCCTCGCTCGGTGATGCGGTGTGCGCCGTGAAGGCCCCCGCCGACGCCGACAGTTCAGCTGGCAGCTTGCTGTTCAGCGCCTGCATGGAATTTGAATTGGGCAGCATCCAGGGGCTGGGTCGCCTGATGCCCGCGATGATGCTGATCGATGCGCGGGGCCAGCGTTATCCGGGGCTGATGCCGATTCTGGCGACCATGGAGCGCGAAGTCTGCAGTGCCCGTATCGGCTACGCGGGCATCCTGGCGCGCCTTGCCGATGTGGTGGCGGCGATGATTGTGCGCGGCTGGGTCGAATGCGCCTGTGGCAACGCGTCGGGCCTGGTGGCCGCGTTGCGTGACCCGCGATTGGCGTGCGCCCTCCTCGCCTTGCACCAGCAACCGGGCCGCGACTGGAGCGTGGCCGAGTTGGCAGCGCAGGGGCACACCTCGCGCTCGGTGTTCGCCGACCGCTTCCAGGCGACCCTCGGTATTCCGCCGCTGCGCTACGCCACGGAACTGCGCATGCGCCTGGCCAGCCAATGGCTGACCCTGGAGCGGTTGCCGATCGAAGAAGTCGCGCAGCGCCTGGGCTATACCTCCCAGGCCGCCTTCAGCCGCGCCTTCAAGCGCATTACCGGGCAACCGCCCGGGGCGAGTCGTGCCAGGAGCCCAGCATGAGCGACAGACTCCAAGACATCCTTGCCGACCACCTGCACGTGGTGTTCTGCGGCATCAACCCGGGCAAGGGCTCTGCCGCCCTCGGCCAGCACTTCGCCAATCGCAGCAACCGCTTCTGGCGCACGTTGCACCTGGCGGGTTTTACCCCGCATGAAATTCGCCCGGAGGATGGGCGCAGCCTGCTTGACTATCACTGTGGCCTGACCACCTTGGTCGAGCGCCCGACGGCGAGCGCAGGGGAATTGGCGCGGCATGAATTCACCGAAGCGGCGACGGCGTTTGAACACAAGATCCGCCACTGCCGGCCGCGCATCGTGGCGTTCCTCGGCAAGCCCGGTTACAGCGCGTTGTCCGGCCAGCGCGAGATCGCCTGGGGGCTGCAGCCGCAGCGAATGGGCGGCGCCTCGGTGTGGGTGTTGCCCAACCCGAGCGGGCGCAACCTGGCGTTCAGTCTGGAGCAACTCGTGCAAGCCTATCAGCCGCTGCGCGCGGCCATTGCACAGGCCGGCCCGGAGCCCTTAATCTCTTGAGCCAAACACCCCAAGAGCCTTGGAGGCTGCATGAAACTGGTCGGCATGCTGGACTCGCCTTACGTGCGTCGCGTCGCAATTTCCCTTGAACTGTACGGGGTGGATTTCGTATACGAGTCGCTCTCGGTGTTCAGCACCTACGCTGAATTTTCCGCGATCAACCCGGTGGTCAAGGCGCCCACGCTGGTGCTCGATGATGCAACGGTGCTGATGGATTCCAGCCTGATCCTGGACTACTTCGAAACCCTGGCGCCGACCGACAAGAAGCTTCTGCCACCCAACGCCGGTGCACGCGCCAAAGAACTGCAAGTGCTCGGCCTGGCCCTGGCGGCGTGTGAGAAAACCGTGCAGATCGTCTACGAGCACCACTTGCGCCCAGCGGAAAAACTGCATGAACCGTGGCTCGATCGCGTGACCGGGCAGCTGCTGGCCGCTTATTCGCTGCTGGAAACACACCTGGCCCAGGCGAGCGGTGAACGCCTGAACCAGGCCGCGCTGACGGCGGCCGTCGCCTGGTCGTTCACTCAGTTAAAACTGCCGACGGTGCTCAAGGCCCAGGCGTTTCCCAACCTGCAACGCCACGCCGATCAGCTGGAACAGCACCCGGCGTTCAGGAAATACCCCATCGAATAACTGGCCTACACCCAGCCCCCATCCACAATAAAGTTTTGTGCCGAACACATCGCCGACGCATCGGAGGCAAGAAACAGCGCCATGTTGGCGATGTGTTCCGGCAGCACACTGCCTGGCAAACACTGGCTGCGGCTGATCAGTTCCCTGGCCGCATCGTCCACCCACATCGCCAGCTGTTTTTCGGTCATGACCCAGCCGGGCACCAGGGTGTTGACCCGAATACGGCTGGGGCCCAGTTCCCGCGCCAACGCTCGGGTCATGCCATGGGCCGCCGCCTTGCTGGCGGCATACACCGGGTAGCCCGCCGACGCCATCATCCAGCCGACCGAGCCGAGGTTGATAATCGCCCCGCCGCCCGCGCTTTTCATCATCGGCACCACCGCCTTGGCGGCAAAAAAAGCGTGCTTGAGGTTGACGGCGATCAGCCTGTCGAACATCTGCGAATCGACCTCTTGCAGCGTATGACGCACGTCATTGGCCGCATTGTTCACCAACACGGTGATCGGCCCCAGCGTTTGCTCAAAACGGGCTATCGCCGCTTCGTAGGCGATTTCATCAGTGATGTCGCAGCACACGAACTCAACGCGATGCCCTTGGTCACTCAACAACGCCACCAGACGCTCGCCCTGGCTCTGCGCGCGGTCCACAAAGGCCACCTTGGCGCCTTGCGCGGCGAAAGCGCGCACCATGAATTCGCCAATGCCCGAGGCACCTCCGGAAATCAGTACGGTCTTACCCTTCAGGTCGGGATAAACGGCGTGTGCAGTACTCATATAACGCTTGCCTCAATCAATTAGTCTTATTTTATTTTGCGTATCTGGGGTTTAAGGCTATAAATTCGCTGTCAACTCGACGAAATATCGCACATTAGTAGAACTATTCCACTGAAAACAACAAAAGGAAGTTCGACCATGAAGCACCCTCGACACCTGCTTTCGGGCCTCGCCCTGTCCATGCTGGTTGCCAGCGGTGGCGCCCAGGCCGCCGGGCTTAGCAGTGAACACAAGCCTTTCGGCAAAACCAACGACGGCACTGCCGTCGAGCAATACATCTTGCGCAACAGCCATGGCATGCAAGCCACGGTGATCACTTACGGCGGCGTATTGCAGTCGCTGAAAGTGCCGGATAAAAACGGCAAGGTCGATGACGTCGTACTCGGTTTCGACGATGTGCAGGGCTATCAGAGCGGTACGGCCTTTTTCGGCGCGAGCATCGGCCGCTTCGGCAACCGTCTGGCCGCCGGGGCGTTCGAACTCGATGGCAAGCGTTACCAGGTGCCGCTCAACGATGGGCCCAACTCGCTGCACGGCGGTGCTCAGGGCTTCGACAAGCACGTGTGGCAAGCCGAACCGGTCAAGGGCAAGGATTCGGTCGGCGTGAAGCTGAGCTACCTGTCCAAGGACGGTGAAATGGGCTTCCCCGGCAACCTCAAGACCGAGGTCACCTACAGCCTCAACGATAAAAACGAACTGCGCATCGACTACAAGGCCACCACCGACAAACCCACGGTGCTGAACCTCACCAACCACAGCTACTTCAACCTCGCCGGCGCGGGCAATGGCGACATCCTCAAGCAAGTGGCGACCTTGCATGCCAGCCACTACACGCCGGTGAATGCCACGTTGATTCCGACTGGCGAACTGGCACCGGTCAAAGGCACGCCGATGGATTTCCTCACACCCACGCCAATCGGCCAGCGCATCAAGGACGACCATCCGCAGCTCAAGTTCGCCGAGCCCAAACAGGGTGGGTTTGACTTCAATTGGGCGCTGGACACCGAAGGCGATATCAAGCAACTCGCCGCCGAGGTGCACGACCCCGCCTCTGGCCGCCGTTTGCGGCTCTACACCACCGAGCCCGGCGTGCAGTTCTATACCAGCAACTTCCTGGATGGCACGGTAAAGGGCAAGGCCGGCAAGGCGTATGCGCATTGGAGCGCGTTTACCCTGGAAACCCAGCACTTTCCGGATGCACCCAACCAGCCAACATTTGCCTCGACCCGGTTGAACCCTGGGCAGACCTACACCCAGAACACCGTGTTCAAGTTCTCCGCCGACTGAACTGTGGGAGCGGGCTTGCTCGCGAAAGCGCTGGTTCAGTGACAGATGCAGTGACTGACACTGCGCTTTCGCGAGCAAGCCCGCTCCCACATTCAGTGATGTCTCGGCGTGACTCAGCAGTGGTTCATCGGTTTGGCCAACCCTCAGTTCCAGAGGCCGATTTTTTCCAGTTCCTGCTTGAAGTTGTCGCGGGTGATCAGCGTCACTTCATCCATGGCGGTGTACTTGGGCGGTTCCTTGCCGGTGGTGACCCAGTCGAACATCATCTTCGCGGTGTTGTAGCCTTCGATGTGCGGGCTGGGCAGCATCGAGCCGAAGAAGCCGCTGTTGGCTTTCTTCAATTCGCCGATGGCGTCGGTGCCATTGATGCCGATGCCGATCACATTGGCCGCGGCAAAGCCTGCGGTTTCGGTGGCGCGTACGCCGCCCAGCACAGTGTTGTCGTTCATGCCGCCGATGATCAGGTTTTTCGCGCCGCCGGGCAGTTTGACCAAGGCCGAGTTGGTGGCGTCCATGCTGCCCGGAACGTCGAGGGTCTTGGCGGCGGTGAACAGGATGTGATCCTTGGGAAAGCCTGCATCTTCCAGGGATTTGACCGAGCCGTCGGTGCGCTTTTTACCGGTGTCGAGTTCGTTGAAGGTGTTGATCACCGCATAGGTGTCCTTCCAGTCCCAACCGCGTTTTTTCGCTTCAGCCGCCATCGCCGCGCCCTGCTTCTGGCCGACTTCAAAAGCGGCCATGCCCAGGTACGGCACGTCCTCCATGAAGTTGCCCTTGGCATCGACAAAGCGATCATCCACGGCAATCACTTTCAGGCCGTTGGCGCGCGCCTTGGCGACGATGGCCGGGCCGAGGGACACGTCCGGCGGGCAGATCACAAAGCCCTTGGCACCGTTGGCCGCCAGGCTGTCGATGGCGGCCAGGGTTTTCTCGCCATCGGGCACGGCGATCTTGATCACGGTGAAGCCATGTTCCTTGCCGGCTTTTTCGGCAAACGCCCATTCGGTCTGGAACCACGGCTCTTCAGCCTGCTTGACCAGAAAACCGATCTTCACTTCTTCAGCAGCCAGCAGCAGGCCGCTCAGGCCCAGGGCTGACACCGCCACAGCGGCGCAGCACAGGGAACGCAAACCACGACGACGATTCATACGGGTGACTCCTTGTTGTTGTTTTTGAATGTCAGGATTTAACCGGCAAAGCGGTGACAGGGTGTACCGGGTACATCGACCTCGATGGCCAATACCGCGCCATCCAGGGGGTGATCCAATGGGCTGGCGGCGCTGGTGATATAGAGCGTGGTGAGATTGGGCCCACCAAATACGCAACTGGTGGGGCGGCTGACGGGCAGTTCGATGACGCGGTCCACTGCACCGTCGGGCGTCAGGCGCAGCAGGCAACTGCCGTCCCAGCGTGCATTCCAGACATAACCCTGACTGTCCATTGCCGAGCCGTCCGGCCCACCGCGTGGGTGCGGGCCAAACCAGACCTGCGCCGGGTCGAGCTGGCCGCCCTCCTGGATCACGTGCCGATAAAGCGTGCCGTCCATACTGTCGCCGAAATGCACCTGGCTGCCGTCCTCGCTCCACAACAAGGTGTTGGGAATGCCCAGGCCGCGCAGCAGCGGCGTGACCTGCGCATCGGCGTCGACGCGAAACAGGCCACCGGAACGTCGGGTGATCGGCAGGTCATCGCCCTGCTCGCCAATGTTGTTCTGCATGGTGCCCAGCCACAAGCGACCCTGGGCATCGCAGCGCGCTTCATTGCCCCGGTTGCCGGGTTGCGGGTCGGCCACACACAGCAGCGTCAGCGCTTCGGTCACCAGGTCGAGCCGGTAGACGCCGCTGCTCAAGGTCACAAGCGCATCGCCGCTTTCACACGGAATAAACGCCGAAACGTGCTCGGGCAACTGCCAGATCTGCAAGTGCCCGTCCATCAGGCGCAACGCCTGTTTGCCGATAATATTGACCCAATACAGCGCCTGGGTCGGCGCATCCCAAAACGGGCCTTCGCCCAACTGTGCACGGTGTGCGGTGACGGCATTAAACGGCATGTGAACTCCTGTTTTTTACAGCGGCTCGCGCGATGGCGTGCCATCGACCAGCCGCTGGATGCGCAACGGGTTGGCGTTTTTCAACGCGTCGGGCAGCAGGCTATCAGGGTAATTCTGGAAGCACACGGGACGCAGAAAGCGGTCGATGGCCAGGGTACCGACCGAAGTGCCGCGCGCGTCCGAGGTGGCCGGATAGGGCCCGCCGTGGACCATCGCGTCGCAGACTTCAACGCCGGTTGGGTAGCCATTGAGCAGGATGCGGCCGACTTTTTGTTCCAGCAGCGGGGTCAGTTCGGTGAACTGCTCAAAGTCGGCCGGCTCGCCAATAATCGTCGCCGTCAGTTGGCCGTGCAGCCCCTGCAAAGCGGCGCCGAGTTGGGCTTGATCAGTCACTTCGACCATCACTGTGGTCGGGCCGAACACCTCTTCCTGCAGCACGTCATCGCCGTCGATCAGCAGGCGGGCGTCGGCCTTGAACAGCTGCGGCTGCGCCTGATTGCCCGCTTGGGCACTGCCCGCCAGATGCTGGATACCTGGGTGCGCGAGCAGTTTTTCCAGGCCTTTGCCATAGCTGCTCAAGGTGCCGGCGTTGAGCATGGTTTGTGCCGGCTGATCATTGATCAGGCGGGCCACCTGCTGGGTGAATGCGCTGAACTGCGGCGATGCGATGCCGATCACCAGGCCTGGGTTGGTGCAGAACTGACCACAGCCTTGCACCACCGAAGCCGTCAGGTCGCGGGCGATGGTGGGCGCCCGCGCCTGCAACGCCTGCGGCAATACGATCACCGGGTTGATGCTCGACATCTCGGCAAACACCGGGATCGGCTGCGGCCGGGCGGCGGCCATGTCGCACAAGGCGCGACCGCCCTTGAGCGAGCCGGTAAAGCCGACCGCCTGGATCGCCGGGTGCTTGACCAGCGCCTCACCGACGCCGCCGCCGAAGATCATATTGAACACGCCCGCCGGCATTTCGGTGGCGTGGGCCGCGCGCAGGATTGCATCGGCGACCTGCTCGGCCGTAGCCATGTGCCCACTGTGGGCCTTGAACACCACGGGGCAACCCGCCGCCAGCGCGGCTGCGGTGTCGCCACCGGCGGTGGAAAATGCCAGGGGAAAGTTGCTCGCGCCAAACACGGCAACCGGGCCGAGGCCAATGCGGTACTGGCGCAGGTCCGGACGCGGCAACGGCTGACGCTCGGGCAACGCTTTGTCGATGCGTGCGCCGTAGAAATCGCCACGGCGCAGCACCGTTGCGAACAGGCGCATCTGGCCGCTGGTGCGGCCGCGCTCGCCGTTGATGCGCGCGGCGGGCAGCGCGGTCTCGCGGCAGACCAACGCGATGAACTCATCACCCAGCGCGTCCAGCTCGTCGGCTATTGCGTCGAGAAACTGCGCGCGCCGCGAGGCACTCAACGCGCGGTATGCCGGGTAAGCAGCGGCGGCCGCCGTGGCGGCGGCGTCGACTTCTTCGGGGGTCGCCTGGAAAAAACCCTGCGGCAAGGCTTCGCCGGTGCTGGCATCGACGCTGTGCAGGGTCACGCTGCCGAGCGCACTGCGCTGGCCGCCGATGTAGTTGTGGCCGAGGAATTGGGTCATGTAGATCTCCTTAAAGGGTGATGACATTGCCGGGCTCGAACACCGCGTCGGCCTTGCCGACCGTGTTGACCAGCGGCGCGCCGAATTCGGCCTGGCTGATCTCGAACACATCGCCCGCTTGGGTACGTATACCGTCGGCAAATGACAAGGTGGCGGTGCCGAAGAAATGCACGTGCACGTCGCCCGGTGTGAGGAATTGACTGTATTTGAAGTGGTGATACTCAAGATTTTCCAGGCTGTGGCACATATTGGCCTCGCCGCTGAGGAATTCGTTTTGCCAGATCACTTCGCCGTCACGCAGGATGCGGCTGGTGCCCGCCAGGTGCTGCGGCAACTCGCCAACGCGTAACTCAGGGCCATAGCTGCAACTGCGCAACTTGGAATGGGCCAGGTACAGGTAGTTTTTGCGCTCCATCACGTGATCAGAGAATTCGTTGCCCATGGCAAAACCAAGGCGATAGGGTTTGCCGTCGTGGCCGATCACGTAGAGGCCGCCGATTTCCGGTTCTTCACCGGCGTCTTCGGCAAACGGCGGCACCGGGAAAGCCTGGCCCGGGCGCACCACGATGCTGCCGTCGCCTTTGTAGAACCACTCCGGTTGCACACCGACTTGGCCAGACGCGGGCTTGCCGCCCTCCACGCCCCATTTGAAGATGCGCAGGGTGTCGGTCATCGCACTGTCGTCACCGGACTGCTGGTGCATCTTGTCCCGCGCCGAGGCGCTGCCCAGATGGGTCAGGCCGGTGCCGCTGATCAACAGGTGAGCCGGGTCCGGGTGGTCGAGCGGCGGCAGGATTTTCAGGTCGGCCAGCAGTGCACCGTAGTCGTAGCTGTCGCCCAGGCCCAACCTGTCGACCTGCTGCGCCAACTTGATGCCCGCCTCGATGGCCGCCAACGCCAGCTCACGCACGCTGCGGGCCGTTTGCACTTCGCGCAGCTGGGTGCCTTCTACGACGCCGACACGGCGCTCACCGTTGCGTAACTCAAACTGAACTAAACGCATGAAATTTCTCCTCGATTAAGTACGCGTGGCACCCCGGGCGCTGGCGGCAAATTGCTCGGCGGGCAGCACGTGCTTGCGTTCCAGTACGCGGTACACCACGCCGGTCAGCAGTAACCCGAACACCATCACACCCGACAGGAAGTACAAGCCCGAGCCCAGGTTGCCGGTGTACTCCTTGAGCGCGCCGATCACGAACGGGCCGATGTAGCCGCCGAGGTTGCCCACCGAGTTGATCAGCGCAATGCCCGCCGCCGCACTGGCGCCGGCAAAAAAGCGCCCCGGCAAGGTCCAGAACACCGCCGTGCAGGAAAACAGCGCGAACGCCGCCAGGCACAGCGCGGCCATTTGCGGCACCGGCAAGCTCAGCCAGGCACTCAAGAACAGCCCGATGGCGCCCAGCACATACAGCACCGCGAGATGGCCGTAGCGATCATTCAAACGGTCGGAGCTGCGCGGGATGATCAGCAGGCCGAGGATGCCGAAGATATACGGCACCGCCGAGACGAAACCGGTGACCAGGTCACTGCCGCCGAACTGCTTGATCAGCGTCGGCAGCCACAGGCCGAGCCCATAAATGCTCAGGGTTACGGGCAGGTAGAACAGCGCCAGCAGCAGCACTCGCTTGTCCTTCAGCGCATGCAGCGGGTTGCCGTGGCGGGTCTGGCCGTAGGCTTGCAGGTCTTTATTCAGCTCGCCGGTGAGCCAGGTTTTCTCGGCCTCGCTCATCCACTTGACCTGCTGGGGGCCGTCCGGCAGCCAGCGCAGCACTGGCCAGGTCAGCAACAGCGCCGGCGTGCCGATGACAATGAACAACCACTGCCAGCCATGCAGGCCGAGGATGCCGTCCATGCCCAGCAAGCCGCCGGACACGGGGCCGGTGATCATCATCGCAATGGGTTGGGAGAGGATGAACAGCCCGAGGATCTTGCCGCGATGGCGCACCGGGAACCACTGGGTGATGTAGTACAGCACGCCCGGAAAGAACCCCGCCTCCGCCGCGCCGAGCAAAAAGCGCATCAGGTAGAAACTGTGCGGCCCTTGCACGAAGGCCATGCCGATAGTGATCGCGCCCCAGGTCAGCATGATGCGCGCAAACCAGCGCCGCGCGCCGAAACGGTCGAGCATCAGGTTGCTGGGAATCTCGAACAGGAAGTAGCCAATGAAGAACAGCCCCGCGCCCAAGCCATAGGCGGCGTCGCCAATGCCGACATCGGCGCCCATGTGCAGCTTGGCGAAACCCACTGCCGAGCGATCCACGTAGGCGATCAGGTAGAGCAGGATCAGGAAGGGAATCAGTTTCAGCGTGATGCGCCGAATAAGCCGCAGCTCCTGGCTCATGGGTCGATCTCCGATTGTTGTTTTTATAGAAGCTCGGGGGGGGCGCCTCTCGCGAAAAACCGCCAGGGTCATGCCTCAGTTAAGTCGGACTATATAGTATGACTATTTGCAAAACAACACTTCCAAAGCCTCGATTTTGCGCTTATGTTTAGCCGCATATAGAATATATAGTCATACAATAAGAGAGACCACCATGCCTGATAAAACGCCCACCCTCCGCTCCGCCCAGTGGTTTGGCACCGCCGACAAGAACGGCTTCATGTACCGCAGCTGGATGAAGAACCAGGGCATCGCCGACCATCAGTTCCATGGCAAACCGATCATCGGTATCTGCAACACCTGGTCGGAGCTGACGCCGTGCAACGCGCACTTCCGCCAGATCGCCGAGCATGTCAAACGTGGTGTCATCGAGGCCGGTGGCTTCCCGGTGGAATTCCCGGTGTTTTCCAATGGCGAGTCCAACCTGCGCCCCACCGCCATGCTCACCCGCAACCTGGCGAGCATGGACGTGGAGGAAGCGATTCGCGGCAACCCCATCGACGGCGTGGTGCTGCTGACCGGTTGCGACAAAACCACCCCGGCGCTGCTGATGGGCGCAGCCAGTTGCGACGTGCCGGCCATCGTCGTCACCGGCGGGCCGATGCTCAATGGCAAACACAAAGGCCAGGACATCGGCTCGGGCACGGTGGTGTGGCAGCTCAGCGAACAGGTCAAGGCCGGCACCATCACCCTGGACGATTTCCTCGCGGCCGAAGGCGGCATGTCGCGCTCGGCCGGCACCTGCAACACCATGGGCACGGCCTCCACCATGGCCTGCATGGCCGAGGCACTGGGCACTTCCCTGCCCCACAACGCGGCGATCCCGGCGGTGGATGCGCGCCGGTATGTGCTGGCGCATATGTCCGGCATGCGTGCGGTAGAAATGGTGCGCGAAGACTTGAAACTGTCGAAGATCCTCACCAAGCAAGCGTTTGAAAACGCGATCCGCGTGAATGCCGCCATCGGCGGCTCAACCAACGCGGTGATTCATTTGAAAGCCATCGCCGGGCGCATCGGCGTCGAGCTCGACCTGGATGACTGGACGCGCATGGGCCGCGGCGTGCCGACCATCGTCGACCTGCAACCGTCTGGGCGCTTCCTGATGGAAGAGTTCTATTACGCCGGCGGCCTGCCCGCTGTGCTGCGCCGTCTTGGCGAAGCCAACCTTATCCCCCACCCGGACGCCTTGACCGTCAACGGCAAGTCCCTGGGCGAGAACACCAAGGACTCGCCGATCTACGGCCAGGACGAAGTGATCCGCACCCTCGACAACCCGATCCGTGCCGACGGCGGCATTTGCGTGCTGCGTGGCAACCTGGCGCCCTTGGGCGCCGTGCTCAAACCATCGGCCGCCAGCCCCGAGTTGATGCAGCACCGTGGCCGGGCAGTGGTGTTCGAGGACTTCGACATGTACAAGGCGCGCATCAATGACCCGGAGCTGGACGTGGATGCCGATTCGATCCTGGTCATGAAAAACTGCGGCCCCAAGGGTTACCCGGGCATGGCCGAAGTCGGCAACATGGGCTTGCCCGCCAAGCTGCTGGCCCAGGGCGTGACCGATATGGTGAGGATTTCCGATGCGCGCATGAGCGGCACCGCTTACGGCACGGTGGTATTGCACGTGGCACCCGAAGCCGCCGCCGGTGGCCCGTTGGCCACGGTGAAGGAAGGCGACTGGATCGAACTCGATTGCGCCAATGGCCGTCTGCACCTGGACATCCCCGACGCAGAGCTGGCAGCCCGCATGGCCGACCTGCCGCCACCGCAGAAGCTGATCGTCGGCGGCTACCGTCAGCTGTATATCGACCACGTGTTGCAGGCCGACCAAGGCTGTGACTTTGACTTTCTGGTGGGCTGCCGTGGGGCTGAAGTCCCGCGTCATTCCCACTAATTGGGATGCTATGATGCCGCCTATTTAGCCAGGGCCTCCCGTTCGTTATGGATCACCAGCCGTCCAAGCCGCGCAAGAGCATGCATGCCCAGATCGTCCAGGACTTGGGCATGCACATCGTTTCCGGTCGCTTCAAACCCGAAGAACGCCTGCCCATGGAGGCCACGCTGTGCGAGGAGTACAAGGTCAGCCGTTCGGTGTTGCGCGAGGCAACGCGCGTGCTCAGCGCCAAGGGCCTGGTGTATTCCAAACCTCGGGTGGGCGCGGTGGTGCGCCCGCGCTTGAAATGGCATTTGCTCGACCCTGACGTGTTGTCCTGGCTGATGCAGACCACGCCTCATAGTGAGTTTTTCAACACCCTGGCCGGCGTGCGACGCATCCTCGAACCGGAAATCGCCGCCATGGCCGCGACTACCGCCACCGATGAAGACATCGCCACCATCGAAAAAGCCTACCTGGGCATGGAAACCGCGAAGACCCATGACGACCTGCTGCAGGCCGACCTGGACTTCCACCGCGCGATTGCTGACGCCACCCGCAACGACTTGCTCGCCTACATGTGCAACATGCTGTCGCTGCCGCTGCGCGAGTCGATCAACATCACCAACCGCCGTCCGGACATCCAGGGCCTGAGCCTTCCCCGCCACAAGGCCATTCTCACGGCGATCCAGAACCGTGATGCCCTCGGCGCCCGGCACGCCTCGCTGGTGCAGCTGGATGACACACGCGTGGCGCTGGACACGGTGATGAACGTGCTGACGCCGCTGTAAATTCATCGTCTACGCTCAGGAGGTCAGTTCGAGGAACCGGCCATGTGCGCACGACGCTCGCAGTCCCCCTTCGCGGCGCCCTCCACGCCTCTCGCCCCGCTGCAGCTTGAAAATGACCTGTTGCACGCCGACCGCGCCTCTGTCTTCTGGCTGAGAACACGCTTTGTTCTCAGAACCGCAGGCTGCCCGTCAAGCGGCGGTGCACATTGCGTTGTGCTGGAGACTCAACACCCAAATGGGAACGTGACCACTGCCGGCTTAATACGCTGGTTCAAGGGTAGAGGACGGTGCAATGGTCAGGCTTGTCATACTGCTATTGGGGGTTGATTACCTTCGGTCATATTGGCGCACGCTGACAGCCATTGGGGTTGTCGGCACCCTGTGCGGGAGCATCCTATTCATTGATGCACTGGATGACGCACTGTACTTCCCGATAAACCCTTTCGCCTGGTTACTGTTGATCGAGGGCAGTGCGACGTTGGTCGTGGCACACAGCGGGATCGTCGGGCAGCGCAAGCTTCGCTACCTCAAAGGCTTGTCTTTCGTGACGGCTGCAGCACTGATCCTGGCAGGCCACCACCACGGCAACTTTATTCTTTCGATGATCTTCGGCACGTTGTTTTTAGCCGACGGCTTGCTGCAGATCGTGTCCGCTTACGTTGTCCGCTACCGAACCTTTCGTATCGCAATGTTCGGCGGCGGGGTCGAAATCGCTCTGGCCGTGTTCTTCTTCCAACCCTACCCAACACACTATATCGGCACGGTCCCCTACTGCCTCGGGCTGGGATTGTTTTTTGCAGGTTGGAATATGTTGCTTGTTGCGGGCCGCGCCCGGCGAATGATCTCCAACCCGGCGCTAAACGAGGATGCTGATCGTCCCATGCCTGGGCCAGGTCACACAGAGCAAACCACGTGTGAGCGTCCCACAGGAGAGAATGCCCGGCCCCTTATCGTCCATATTTGGACGCCGCTGGGTGTAGCGAATGCTGAAGTGGTACGCCGCCCATTGATAGAGCGGTATATCGCCGCCGTGGACAAGAACGGGGTGATATCAACGGGGCATGCCGCACTGGAAGCGCCCGGTGGTTTGTATGTGAGCCTTTACCCGGCGCAGGACATCGACCATTCACCGGACCAGTTCATGCGCCTGTTGCGGGCCACCGAAGATAACGATGTGCCGGGAGAATTCCAGTCCGATTACCTCACGGAATCACAGGCATGGTGCCCTTCTACCGTTCAAGTACACCTGCGTAACTATGACCCGCAGCACTTGCAGAGCTTTTGGGCGATGTACCGTCAAGACACCACCTATAACCTCACCCACCGCAATTGTTCCAGCAGCGTCATACAGGTTCTTGAAGCGGCTTTGGAAGGATCGCTAGGGCGTATATGGGGGCATTACGGTCTCTACCGTATTCTGGGAAAAATATTCACCACGCCGGAATTATGGGTGGCCATTCAAATTCGTAAACGCGCGCAGACCATGGCGTGGACGCCGGGCCTGGCACTGGATTATGCGCGGGCGCTCAGCATGCTGGTCGATCCCAGACCCACTGGCTGGATCAATACCACCCAGCGTGCGTTTCAGAAAATAGGCGCTTTACGCCGTCAGTGGAAAAATGAAAAAACATCAGCACAGTCCGGTCGAAAATCAACGCCGGATGATCTCGAAAAACCCATGTGATTTTTTCTCCGCCGCCCCAGGCTGCGTATCACGTCTGACTGACCCTGATTCGCTGAGCCGTTTCGATAAAAAAACCCGGACAATGTCCGGGTTTTTTTACCCTAGGGTTTTATCAACTGCCCAACTCGCCACGGGTGTCGGCGTCGAAGCGCTGACGGGCCTGATCAGCCGCCGGTTTGAGCAAAGCGAGCAGCGCCGCCTCACTGTACAACTGAGTGACCGCCAGTTCCTTGGGGGTCGGCTCAATCGGGATCAGCACCTCTTCGCCGTCGGCGTGCAGCCAGATGGCCACAACGTGCAGTGCCGAGATGAACAACACGCGCAGTTCCACGGTTTTACGCTGCAATTGCGGCGACTGTTCCGCCAGTTTCAGCGCATCCACCGTCGCCGCTGCCAACGTCCCGTGGTTGAGCGAAGCGAACTCGATATGCCCACGTACGTCGGCCAATTGCGCGTCGGCAACCGTCGCGCCATCGGCAAATACCAGGTAATGCCAATCGCCGACTTCAGCGTCTTTGAGGCCCTTACCGAGACTCAGGTCCTCCAGGCTGAGCGAGTAGCCACGATAGCCTTCGCTCAGCCTGATTTGGCCTGGCACGGCGGCTGCGAATTGGCGATTGACGCCGAAGCCCTGGGTTTGCAGCGCGGCTTGCAGCGCTGGACGCAGTACCTGTACGCCGTTGGAAGGCGCCTTTGGATAAGTCAGTTGCATGATGCAGCCCTCCTCAGTGCTTTACGGTGAAGTAAGTGTTGGTCCAATTGCCGCCGCCGTTGTAAGAACCGGGGAACGAGTTCAATGCGCGAGTCGAATAGCCGTAGATCGAATCTGCGATCAACAGGTAGTTGCCGTTGGTGCCATAGATCACCAGAAAGTGCGCACCGCCACCGTACCAGGCGCAACGCAAACCGATGGGGCGGCCCATGTTGAGCTGGTTCTGGATAGCCGACATCTGCAGCGAGCCTTGATTCATGCCGTTGTAGCTGCGCGTGATTCGCAGGGCGGAATCCAGATAGCCGTAGACGTTGCACGGGCCGGGCTGATTGCAGCAGTTGCGGTCCAGCGCGTTGCTGGCGACACCGCACTGGGTCCAGGACCCGGTGCCGTAGTAGTTGCCGACCGACGCGGAAACCGCCGCCCAGCACCAGTTGGTCTGGGTTTGTTTCTGCATGCTGAAATTCAGGCTGGCGCCAGCCATTGCTTTAGTCTGATGCGCCGCTTCGACCAGTTGCGGGTCGAGCAGATGGCCGATCAGGCAGTTGGGCTGTGTGTCGCCGGTGAATCGGGTTGTTTCAGGGGTTAACATTTTTCAATCCTCCATGAATGAAAACACGCATCCAGCGTGTAAAGGTACAGCGGTGTTGCTGAGCTATCGACGTTCCGAGATGCCCGGATTAGAGGGCGCGTTCCGATCTGGCTCGACCTAACCCTAGGCGTTAATATGCATTAACGCAAACATATAAATGCACAATTGCATAATCATTGAAGAAGATGGCAGACGATGAGGATCACTGTGTTCGTTTCCTCTACCTGCCTTTCGCCGATTGATAACAAAACGCCCCAAACAAGTCGGGGCGTTTTGCATTGGCCTTCATCAGGGCTTCGTCACGGCGTCTTGTTGCCCTTCACAAGAATGATTGAAAGCACCTGGGGGGTTAGGTTTTCAGCGCTCGGCCGCAGGCGGTTTAGAGAATAAGTTCATGGCTGAAGCTGAGACGGGTCCGCCACACTGTGGCTGTCCTCAGCCTTGATTAGAACGTTGCTGTCCTCGTCAAATTGATAGGCAACATCAGCTTCCACGCCGTCGCTGCCCGTCTTGACGACCACGTTGGTGTAGCGCTTACCGTCCCAGCAGCGGAAAACCAGTGTCGAGTTCTCCCCGCCTGAAAGCGTCGAGCCCAGACTCCCTATGAGCCTGCTGTCAGCGCCAGCGGTCAATACGCAGTTCTTGCCAGCCGTCAGCTTGCTACGGTCCCCGGCCATCAGCACACAATCGTCGCCCGCAGTGAGTTTGCTCCGGTCGCCAGCCGTCAGGTAACTGTTGCTACCGGCCAAAAGCTTGCTGCGATCGCCGGCTGTCTGGGTGCTGTCTGCACCAGCAGTCAGCTTGCTGCGATCGCCCGCCATCTGGACACTTTTAGCGCCGGCGATCAACGTGCTGCGAGAACCCGCAGTTTGCGAACTGTTTTTGCCGGCGATCAACATACTTTTGTGCCCTGCAATCTGGGTGCTCTCATGGCCCGCAATCAGCGAACTCTTGTGGCTCGCAATCTGGTTGCTGCCGTATCCCGCCGTCAGGCTGCTGCGCATGCCTGAGGTAAGACTGCTGCCGTAGCCCGCCGTCAGTACACTGTGCAGTCCACTGATCAGTGTGCTGCCGTAGCCCGCGGTCAAAAAGCTGCGCGTGCCACTGGTCAAGCTGCTGCCATAACCGGCAATCAGCGAGCTGTCCTGCCCGGCAGTACCGGTGCTGCCATAACCTGCGGTGAGCGTGCTGTCGCGCTCCGCCATCTGGGTACTGCCATAACCGGCCGTTAATGTGCTTTCACAACCGGCAGTCTGCGAACTGCCATAGCCGGCCATTAACGAACTGCCAAATCCGGCGGTTTGCGTGCTGCCATAGCCGGCAGTCAGCGTACTGCTGTCGAGGGCGGTCAGCGTACTGCCATACCCCGCAGTCATGACACTGTCGTAACCCGCAGTCTGGGTGCTGCCATAACCCGTCGTCAGGCTGCTGTTGTAGCCGGCGGTTTGAGTGCTGCCGTAACCGGCGACCAGCGTACTGTTGTAGCCCGCCGTTGAAGTGCTCCCATAACCGGTAGTCAGCGAGCTTTCTTCCTGGGCGGTCTGGGTACTGCCGTAGCCTGCGGTCAGGGTACTTTTGTAGCCGGCGGTTTGCGTACTGCCATAGCCGGCAATCAGTCTGCTTTCATAACCCGCTGTTGATGTGCTGCCGTAGCCGGCAGTTAACCAACTTTGCTCTTGAGCCGTCTGGCAACTGCCGTAGCCGGCTGTCAGGGTCGACTCATAACCTGCGGTCTGGGTGCTGCCGTAACCCGCAACCAACGAACTTTGATAACCCGCCGTGGAGGTACTGCCGTAACCCGTGATGAGCGAGCTATTGTCCTGGGCGGTTTGTGTACTGCCGTAACCAGCTGTCAGGGTGCTCTCATAGCCCGAGGTTTGCGTACTGCCGTAGCCGGCGATTAATGAACTGTTGAATCCGGCAGTTGAGGTGCTGCCGTAGCCTGCGGTGAGTGAACTGCCTTCTTGTGCTGTCTGCGTGCTGCCGTATCCGGCAGTCAGAATGCTTGCGTAACCGGCTGTCTGGGTACTGCCGTAACCGGCGATCAACGAACTGTCGTAACCACCGGTTTCAGTACTGCCGTAGCCGGCGATGAGATCACTGCTTTCCTGGGCGGTCTGAGTGCTGCCGTAACCCGAAGTCAGAATGCTTTTGTAACCCGCCGTCTGGGTGCTGCCATAACCGGCAATCAACGCACTCGCGTGACCGGCAGTCTGCGAACTGCCGTAACCGGCAGTTACCATACTGCCAGGTCCGGTGGTGGCCGTGCTGCCGTAACCGGCAGTCAGATCACTGCCTTCCTGAGCCGTCTGAGTACTGCCGTAACCAGCAGTCAGGGAGCTCTCGCCTCCCGCAGTTTGGGTGCTGCCATAACCCGCGATCAGCGAACTGTCGGAGCCCGCAGTGCTCGTGCTGCCGTAGCCGGCAGTGAGGTCACTGCCCAATTGAGCTGTTTGCGTGCTGCCATAACCGGCCGTCAGGGTGCTGTCTCCCCCGGCAGTCTGCGTGCTGCCATAGCCGGCAATCAGTGAGCTGTCGGAACCCGCAGTGCTTGTACTGCCGTAACCGGCCGTAAGGTCACTGCCCACTTGAGCCGTTTGGGTACTGCCGTAACCGGCCGTCAGAGAGCTGGCTGTGCCGGCAGTTTGCGTGCTGCCATAGCCGGCAATCAGTGAGCTGTCGGAGCCCGCAGTGCTGGTACTGCCGTAACCGGCGGTAAGGTCACTGCCTACTTGAGCCGTTTGGGTACTGCCGTAACCGGCCGTCAGAGAGCTGTCTGTGCCGGCAGTTTGCGTGCTGCCATAGCCGGCAATCAGTGAGCTGTCGGAGCCCGCAGTGCTGGTACTGCCGTAACCCGCCGTAAGGTCACTGCCCACTTGAGCCGTTTGGGTACTGCCGTAACCGGCCGTCAGAGAGCTGTCCGTGCCGGCAGTCTGCGTGCTGCCATAACCGGCGATCAGTGAGCTGTCGGAACCCGCAGTGCTGGTACTGCCGTAACCGGCGGTCAGATCACTGCCTAAGCGGGCTGTTTGGGTGCTGCCATACCCTGCGGTCAGAGAGCTTTCACCGCCGGCAGTTTGCGTGCTCCCGTAGCCAGCGATCAGCAAACTGTCGGAGCCGGCGGTGCTCGTACTGCCATAACCGGCGGTGAGATCACTGCCTTCTTGAGCCGTTTGGGTACTGCCGTAACCGGCGGTCAAGGAGCTTTCGCCGCCTGCCGTTTGCGTGCTGCCATACCCGGCAACGAGCGAACTGTCGGAGCCGGCAGTGCCGGTGCTGCCGTAACCGGCGGTGAGATCACTGCCCACCTTGGCTGTTTGTGTACTGCCGTACCCCGCCATCAGGGAGCTTTCATCGCCCGCGGTTTGTGTACTGCCGTAGCCGGCAATGATTGAGCTATCAGAACCCGACGTTCCGGTGCTGCCATAGCCTGCAATCAATGTGCTGCTGTCTCCGGCAGTTTCAGTGCTGCCGTAGCCTGCAATGAGTTGGCTCTGATTAGCGCCAGTGAGCGTACTGCCATAAACGGCCGTTTCCAGCGTTTGCGTAGAACGCACCGTAGTACGGCGAGTGACCACATCGGCAGGAGTCTTGGTCACAACCGGCAAGGCGGGAAGAACAGCCTTCGTCCCTGATTGCGCATCAGGAATAACCAAGGCCTCAATCAAATTTGTCGTGGAGGCTTCATACTTGCAAGCATTGTCCTGAATAAAGTCCAGTGCACTGCTTCGCGTACCGACATGAACAACTTCAGCACGAGAAAATTTCACGCCTTCATCCTCTTCGAGGAAAATCAGGTCACTCACTGCCACTTCACACACTACCCATCTCGCGTCTGCCTGCGGGCTCAACTGCGCACTCGCGCCCTGCCCCCACAACACGCCAGTCAACCCATTTTCAAGCTTTAGGGTGGCTTCCCAAAACTTGCATTCGACCCGTCCTGAAACAGGCCAGATCAGACCACAGTGGTCGGCCATATTATTTGCGCATGTTCGCAGCACCAGAACTTTTTCGGCTTTCATTTTGAAACACCTTTACAACTACTTCTGTAAAATCCTTTGGAGGCAAACTTCCATAACAAACACATAAACAAGATCAAGGCGGCCGATAACGCGAGCACTGACCAATTAAATTGACTGCACCCTGCTGAAAACCAAATGCCTTAATCTTAAATAATCAGGAAAACACCGGCGGTATAAAACCACTGGCAAACAACTCGACAGCACAGCCAGGCAACTATCAACGGCCCACCCTGTGTCTATTTTTTACTGCCCGACATAACCCTTTACCCGCAGGCAGTCGTTGATCAGTTCAACTTGTTTTTGCGCAATAACAATCCCGTCACCCACGGCATTGCCCATGCCGGACGTTTTGTCGTCAGCCGAAGGCGAGGAGTGATAGCTTGCCGTCGCCGCTTTGGCCTCGTACTGACAACGGGCTTTGTCTTGCGCTATATCCGTGGTTTGCCCGTCTATTCTCGTCCAATTGCGGACAGAGGTTGTGCACGCGCACAACGTCAACGCGAGCAAAATCATAAACACACATCTCATGCTTAACTCCTGGGGTTAAACAGTACCTCCCTGCGCCACCTTTAAACTGTGGGCGAAGATCGGGTCGGGCACTGCACCGGGAAATTACCTTGTGTCGCCCTGAAGTCATCATTGAATGCATTGAAATAAAAGTGAAGTAAAACGAAGTATATTTCAGTACCCATAAGCAATACTTAATCAGGAATTCGACAATGAAGCTCGATGCGAAGCACATGCAGGCGTTTCTGGCCGTCATCGAAGGTGGCAGCTTCGAAAAGGCAGCCGAATACCTGAAAGTGACTCCGTCAGCCGTCTCACAGCGGATACATGCACTGGAAGCGCGTCTGGGTAGCTCCGTGGTGGTACGGGGGCGGCCGTGCGAGCCGACTCAGATTGGGAGGAAGTTGATGACTTATCTGCGTCGCGCGACAGTGCTGGAGGAAGAATTGCTCAACGATATAGCAGGAACCGGCGAGGACTATGTACGGTTGGTAATAGGCGTGAACGGCGACACCTTGAACACATGGTTTTTCCCGGCATTGGCAGAGACGTTTGTCAGCGAA
Source organism: Pseudomonas sp. R9.37 (assembly GCF_963878885.1). Classification (NCBI taxonomy): domain Bacteria; kingdom Pseudomonadati; phylum Pseudomonadota; class Gammaproteobacteria; order Pseudomonadales; family Pseudomonadaceae; genus Pseudomonas; species Pseudomonas sp. R9.37. The sequence continues at coordinate 30,839 of NZ_CAWNZA010000004.1, forward strand.
AAGATTCTCCTGGAGCTCGTGGTCGATGATCAGGACCATACGTATGCCCTGCTGGAAAGTGGGCAAGTCATTGGGTGTATAGGCACGCGTCCAGTGCCGATGCGTGGCTGCTTTGCAGAACCGCTAGGGTCGGTTCGCTACCAATTAGTGGCATCGAAGGCCTTTCAGGCGCGATGGTTCCCGTCCGGGCTGACACGCGACGCCGCACGCAGGGCACCGGTGCTTGCCTACTCTCGCAAAGACACATTGCAGTCAGAATTTTTACAGTCGCGTTTGGGCCTGCATGCAGATGCCTTTCCGAGCCACTACCTGTCGCTGCCCGAAGCGCGCTTTCGGGCGATACGTCATGGCCTCGGCTACGGCATGGTTCCGCAGATGAAAGCCAGTACCTTGCTTAAAAGTGGAGATCTCGTGGATCTGGTCCCTGGGCATTTCACCGACGTTGCGTTGTATTGGCACGCCTGGGCCTTGCAATCTCCACGCATGGAAGCGCTCTCCAAGCATGCAGTAGCTGCCGCCAGGCGCATCTTGAATTTCAAGAGGCAAGAGACATTCGTGGTTGGCACGTCGATCAGATAACACCCTCGCCGTTTCAACCCACACTCATGCAATGGGCAGATAAACGCCTCACTTTCAGGCTCCCATTTATCCAAATCGCCGGATTTGCAGGGTAAACATCAACGGCGTCTGTGCTGTGGACCACTTACGCCGGCCGCCCCCGCCTATAGGTCAGCGTGTGAAACCTGATAACCCGTAACTTAAACGATTCAGGTCCAATGCGAACCTTTCTCCGCAAACGGGCGTCCGAGCTTAAGCACTGTTGCTTATCGCCCGCTTCGAGGTTCACGTTTGAAAGCCGCCATCATCAAAAAATACCGCTTGGTCATCAAGACCATGGGCTATGTGGGCTGGTCCCTGTTCTGGCTGTTGTTGTGGGATGTCGCCGTCACGGTGGATTTCATGCTGTTTCTGACCACCAAGATCAATCTGCCGCTGATGCCGCTGACATTGCTGGGTTCGGCCCTGGTGGTGCTGATCAGTTTTCGCAACAGCAGCGCCTATAACCGCTGGTGGGAAGCCCGCACGCTGTGGGGCGCGATGGTGAATAACTCGCGCAGCTTTGCACGCCAGGTACTGACCCTGCTCGACGACCCTGAAGGCGAGGTGAACCCAGCCAAGGCCACGCTGTTGCGCCGCCATGTGGCGTATGTGAATTGCCTGGCGGCGCACCTAAGGGGCAATCCATGCCCGGACGAGGTGCGTGCGTTTATCCCGGCTGAAGAGTTCGCGCGCAAGGGCGCCACCAATAACTTTGCCAATGACATCCTCACCGGCTCTGCAGCGTTATTGGCGCGTGAATACAAGACTGGGCACCTGGACAGCATTCGCCTGGCTCGGCTGGAGTCCACCCTGGTGGACCTGTCCAACGCCCAGGGCGGTATGGAACGCATCGCCAATACGCCGCTGCCCTACCCTTACGTGTATTTCCCGCGGCTGTTTATCTCGCTGTTCTGCCTGATCGTGCCGGTGGGCCTGGTGGAATCCCTGGGCTGGTTCACGCCGCTGGCGTCGACGGTGGTGGGCTTTATGCTGCTGGCGATCGAACGCATCGGCACCGACCTGCAAAGCCCGTTTCACTCCAGCGAACACCAGATCCAGATGGAAACCCTCTGCGAGACCATCGAGAAAAACCTGCAATCGATGCAGCGTGATGCGTTGGGCGGTGACCGTTTGCTGCACGCGTAGAACCTATCATTTCTACCAGTGCACCTGACGCGCGGTTTTGGTTAGCCTGTACCGCATCAATTCCAAGGAGGTACACAGCATGCAGGTTCGCGAAGGTTATGCCGATTTCCGTGGCTATCGGACGTGGTTCCGGGTCACTGGCGATTTGAGTTCAGGGCGCCTGCCCTTGATCATTGCCCACGGCGGCCCGGGCTGCACCCATGACTACGTCGACAGTTTCAAAGACCTGGCCGCCACTGGCCGCGCGGTGGTGCACTACGATCAGGTCGGCAATGGCCGCTCGACCCACTTACCCGGCGCCTCCGTCGATTTCTGGAGCGTGGAGCTGTTCCTGGCAGAGCTGGACAACCTGGTCGAGCACCTTGAGATCAGTGACTACGCGCTGCTGGGCCAATCCTGGGGCGGCATGCTCGGCGCCGAGCACGCGGTGCGCCAGCCTGCCGGCTTGAAAGCGTTGATTATTGCCAACTCGCCAGCCTCGATGGATTTGTGGTGCGAAGCAGCAAATGAGCTGCGCCAGGCGCTGCCGCCCGAGGTGCAGGCCACGTTGCTGCGCCATGAAGCCGCCGGCACCACCGACACCGCTGAATACCTCGCCGCGGCGGAGGTGTTTTACGCGCGCCATGTGTGCCGTACCCTGCCGGTGCCCGCCGAAGTTGAGCGCACCAATGCCGCCATCGAAGAAGACCCTACCGTTTACCACGCGATGAATGGTCCCACTGAGTTCCATGTGATCGGCAGCATGCGCAACTGGACGATCATTGATCGGCTGCCGCAGATCCAGGTGCCGACGCTGTTGATCTCCGGCCGCTTCGACGAAGCCACACCGGCCACGGTGCAGCCGTTTGCCGACGGCATCAGCGACGTGCGCTGGCAGATTTTCGAGCAGTCCAGCCATATGCCCCATGTTGAAGAGCGTGATGCGTGCATGGCGTGTGTAGCCGAGTTTCTTGCCTCCCTGGAGTGAAAACACAACGCTCTGTGATGGGCAGGCTTTAACTGGCAAGCATCCTTGAAGTGGCCAGCAGGCTTGCCACACAAAGCCTGCTGGCGCCTCCAAGCCGGTTTGCAACAACATCATCCCAAAGGCTGTAAAAGACTATTACCCAGTAGAATGTACTAACCAGTTACTTATCTTGCTAACATTCGACCTTTAGTCACTCACCTTCGAGTCCTGTCGACATGAAACGAGCATCCCGCGCCGCTGGCGCCTCACGATATCTTCTGCTGGGCCTGGGCATCATCATTGCCCTGCTCGGCGTGGCCCTGGCCGTTGGCGGCGCCAAACTGGTCAGCCTGGGCGGTTCCTGGTACTTCCTGATCGGTGGCGTGGCCATGGCCGTTTCCGGCCTGTTGATCGCGCGGCGCAACCCGGCTGGCGCGTGGCTGTTCGCCGCTTTTCTGGTGGGCACGGCTGTCTGGGCAGTGGCGGACGTAGGGCTGGTGTACTGGCCGCTGTTTTCGCGGCTGTTCATGTTTGCGGTGATCGGCGTGGTGGTGGCGTTGGTGTATCCGCTGCTGGTGGGCAAGCCCGCTCGCGGCGCGTATGGCATTGCTGCCGTGTTGGCAGTGGGCGTGGCCGTCGCTGCAGGCAACATGTTCGTGGCGCACCCAAGCGTGGCGCCCACCGGTAAAGGCCCAGGCATCACGCCAGTGGCTGCAGCCGATGCACAAAAAGACTGGGCGCACTACGGCAACACCGAAGGCGGCAGCCGTTTTGCGGCGCTGGACCAGATCAACCGCGACACCGTCAACAAGCTCAAAGTGGCGTGGACCTACCACACCGGCGACGTTGCCATCAGCGACGGCAACGGTGCCGAAGACCAACTGACGCCCCTGCAGATCGGCAACAAGGTGTTTATCTGCACGCCGCACAACAACCTGATCGCGCTGGATGCCGACACCGGCAAAGAGCTGTGGAAGAACGAAGTCAATGCCAAATCGGCGGTGTGGCAGCGTTGCCGTGGCATGGCGTATTTCGACGCCACCGCGCCCCTCGCTCAGCCGACCCAACCCAACAGCTCGCCGATCATGGCCGCCAGCGTGCCAGCCGGTGCGCAATGCCAGCGTCGCCTGCTGACCAACACCATTGATGCACGCCTGATTGCGGTGGATGCCGACACCGGCAAATTCTGCGAAGACTTCGGCACCCACGGCCAAGTGGACCTGAAAGCCGGCCTGGGCGATGTGCCGGACAGCTACTACCAATTGTCGTCGGCACCGTTGATGGCCGGCACCACCGTCGTCGTCGGTGGCCGCGTCGCCGACAACGTACAAACCGACATGCCCGGCGGCGTGATCCGTGGTTTCGACGTGATCACCGGCCAAATGCGCTGGGCCTTTGACCCGGGCAATCCCGAAGACAAACAAGCGCCAGCCGCCGGCAGCACCTATGTGCGCAGCACGCCGAACAGCTGGGCGCCGATGTCATACGACCCGCTGATGAACACGGTTTTTCTGCCGATGGGCAGCTCGTCCACCGACATCTATGGCGTTGAACGTACCCAACTGAATCACAAATACGGCGCCTCGGTGCTGGCGCTGGACGCCTCCACCGGCGCAGAAAAGTGGGTGTACCAGACCGTCCACAATGACCTGTGGGACTTCGACCTGCCAATGCAGCCGAGCCTGATCGACTTCACCCCACCGGGCAGCGACAAGGCAGTACCGGCTGTGGTGATCGGCACCAAGGCCGGGCAGATCTACGTGCTCGACCGCGCCACCGGCAAGCCGCTGACAGACGTCAAGGAAGTGCCGGTCAAGGCCGCGAACATTCCCAACGAGCCGTATTCGTTAACCCAGCCTAAATCGGTGGGCATGCCGCAGATCGGCGCGCAAACCCTGAACGAATCGGACATGTGGGGCGCCACGCCCTACGACCAATTGCTGTGCCGTATCGACTTCAAGGGTATGCGCTACGAAGGCCTGTACACCGCGCCGGGCACCGATAAATCGCTGAGTTTCCCGGGCTCGCTGGGCGGCATGAACTGGGGCAGCATTTCCACCGACCCGGTGCACGGTTTTATCTTCGTCAACGACATGCGCCTGGGCCTGTGGATCCAGATGGTGCCGTCGCAGAACAAGGCCCAGGCCTCGTCCGGTGGCGAAGCGCTGAACACCGGCATGGGCGCGGTGCCACTCAAGGGCACGCCGTATGCGGTGAACAAAAACCGCTTCCTGTCGGTGGCCGGCATCCCGTGCCAGGCGCCGCCGTTCGGCACCCTGACCGCCATCGACATGAAGACCCAGCAGATCGCCTGGCAAGTGCCGGTGGGCACGGTTGAAGACACCGGTCCGCTGGGCATCCGCATGCACCTGCCGATCAAGATTGGCCTGCCGACCCTCGGCGGCACGCTGTCCACCCAGGGCGGCCTGATCTTTATCGCCGGCACCCAGGACTTCTACCTGCGCGCTTTCAACAGCGGCAACGGTGATGAAGTCTGGAAAGCCCGCCTGCCGGTGGGCAGCCAAGGCGGCCCGATGACCTATGTGTCGCCGAAAACCGGCAAGCAATACATCGTCATCACCGCCGGCGGCGCGCGCCAGTCCACTGACCGTGGCGACTACGTGATCGCCTACGCCCTGCCATAACCCTGTGTTCGCGCGGTGCCGCCCCCGGCACCGCGCTTTTTGTCTGGAAAACCACGCATGACCCCCACTTCTCATTTGCCCCTTGGCCGCCTGGTGCTGGGCCTGGCCTTTGCTGCCGCCCTGCCCGTTCAAGCCGACGACACCACCCTGACCGGCGACTGGGGCGGCCTGCGCCGTGAACTCGACGAGCAAGGCATCCGCTTCACCGGCGACTACAGCGGCGAAACCGCTTACAACGCCGACGGCGGCCAACACCGTTCGGCGCGCTACTCGCAAAACATCAAGCTTGGCGTGCAGTTCGACCTGGGCAAGCTCTACGGCCTGAACAATGGCGACCGCATCCAGCTGACCATCAACGACCGGCGCGGCAACAGCGCCTCCGAAGACCTGGTGGGCAACCGTCTGCCGATCCAGGAAAACTACGGCGGCCTCTACACCCGCCTCACCGAATTGAGCTACGAACGCACGCTGTTCACCCCCGCGCTGAACGTCAAGCTTGGCTACATGGCCATGGGCAACGACCTGGGCGGCCTCGACAGCGGCATCCTGTGCAACTTCATGAACGCCGGTTTCTGCGGGCACCCGCTGAACATGTCCGGCGGCAGCGGCTGGGCCAACTACCCCAACGCACACCTGGGCGCACGGGTGAAATACGACTTTTCGCCGGCGTGGCAACTGCGCGTGGCGGCGTTCAATGTCGACCCGTCGAGCAACGGCAATTCCAGCCGCGCCTGGCACTTGGGGCCCAAGCACACCACTGGCACCGTGGTGCCTATCGAGCTGGTCTACAAACACGCGGGCACGCTGCCGGGTGAATACAAGCTGGGTTATTACTACGACAGCTCCGATGTGAAACGCATCGGCAGCAATAAAACCGTCAGCGGTCGCGGCGGTCACTACCTGCTGATCGACCAGGCCGTGTGGGCGTCCAGCACATCCGCCGGTCGCGTGCTGCACGCCTTCGGCCAATACTCGGCCGCCAGTGAGGCCGCCTCGCCGTTCAGCAAGTGGTATGGCGCGGGCGTGGTGCTGTACAAACCGTTCGAAGGCCGCCCGCGCGACACCGTCGCCCTGGGTTACGGCCGCGCAGTGCCGAACCCGCGCAGTCGCGACGTGCAGGAACTGGCAGCGTTGAACGCGGGGACGGACTATCCGAACCTGAACAATGCCGAGCAGTTGATCGAACTCAGTTATGGCTACCAGGCCACGCCGTGGCTGACGTTGCGTCCGGATGTGCAATACATCATTGAGCCGGGAGCGTTTTCGGATACAGAGATCGACAATGCACTGGTGCTGGGCTTGCAGGTCAAGGCAGTGTTCTAGGCCGCGCCGTTCAGCCACAAAACGCCGCCGGTACCGCCGTGCCCAAGGCCCGCTCCCACATTCGAACTTTTGCTGACGCAAAAACCACCGCCTGAACACGGTGAAAAGTGTGGGAGCTGGCTTGCCTGCAATCGCGGTAGACCAGCCCCCAACAGCTTGACTGACACACCCTCATCGCGGGCAAGCCCGCTCCCACATTGATCTTTTGCTGGCGCAAAACCACCGCCTGAACACGGTAAAAAGTGTGGGAGCTGGCTTGCCTGCGATAGCGGTAGACCAGTCCCAAACAGCTTGACTGACACACCCTCATCGCGGGCAAGCCCACTCCCACATTGATCTTTTGCTGGCGCAAAACTACCGCCTGAACACGGTAAAAAATGTGGGAGCTGGCTTGCCTGCGATAACGGTAGACCAGTGCCCAACAGCTTGACTGACACACCCTCATCGCGGGCAAGCCCGCTCCCACATTGATCTTTTGCTGGCGCAAAACCACCGCCTGAACACGGTAAAAAGTGTGGGAGCTGGCTTGCCTGCGATATCGGTAGACCAGTCCCCAACAGGCTGACCGTCACACCCTCATCGCGGGCAAGCCCGCTCCCACATTGATCTTTTGCTGGCGCAAAATCACCGCCTGAACACGGTAAAAAGTGTGGGAGCTGGCTTGCCTGCGATATCGGTAGACCAGTCCCCAACAGGCTGACCGTCACACCCTCATCGCGGGCAAGCCCGCTCCCACATTGATCTTTTGCTGGCGCAAAACCACCGCCTGAACACGGTAAAAAGTGTGGGAGCTGGCTTGCCTGCGATGGCGGTAGACCAGCCCCCAACAGCTTGACTGACACACCCTCATCGCGGGCAAGCCCGCTCCCACATTGATCTCTTGCTGGCGCAAAAACCACCGCCTGAACACGGTAAAAAATGTGGGAGCTGGCTTGCCTGCGATTGCGGTGTGTCAGTCAGAAGATCTGTTACTGATACACCGCCTTCGCAGGCAAGCCAGCTCCCACCGTTGATCTACAGCGCGCTGAGGTTATTTGGACACGGGCATCGCAAACTCCGCGCCCTGCTCGATGCTCTCTGACCAGCGCTGCATGATCGACTTCTGCTTGGTGTAGAAGCGCACGCCTTCAGTGCCGTAGGCGTGCATGTCGCCAAACAAGCTCTTCTTCCAGCCGCCAAAGCCGTGCCAGGCCATCGGCACCGGAATCGGCACGTTGATGCCAACCATGCCCACTTCGATACGCCGGGCAAACTCGCGGGCAATGTTGCCGTCGCGGGTGAAGCAGCTGACGCCGTTGCCAAATTCGTGGTCGTTGACCAGCTTGATCGCCTCACCGAAGTCATTCACGCGCACGCAGGCCAGCACCGGGCCGAAGATTTCTTCGCGGTAGATGCTCATGTCTTTCGTCACGTGGTCGAACAAGGTTGCGCCGAGCCAGAAGCCGTTTTCCAGGCCCGGTTCGGTGGGCACATAGTCGCGCCCGTCGAGCAGCAGTTTTGCGCCGGCTTGCACGCCTTGTTCGATGTAGCCGCTGATGCGCTCCAACGCAGCCCGCGACACGATCGGGCCCATCTCGGCTTTCAAATCGCGGCCGTCGGTGACGCGCAATGTCTTCGCGCGCTCGGTCAGGGCGGCGATGATTTTGTCGCCCACATCACCCACCAGCACCGCCACCGAAATCGCCATGCAGCGCTCGCCGGCACTGCCATAGGCGGCGCCCATCAGCGCGTCGACGGTTTTTTCGATGTCCGCGTCGGGCATCACCACCATGTGGTTTTTCGCGCCGCCCAGGCCTTGCACACGCTTGCCATTGCGCGCGCCGGTCTCGTAGATGTATTGCGCAATCGGCGTGGAGCCGACAAAGCTCACGGCCTTGACGTCCGGGTGTTCGAGCAGGGCATCCACCGCTTCCTTGTCGCCCTGCACCACGTTGAACACGCCTTTGGGCAAGCCGGCTTCGCGCAGCAACTCAGCCATGAACAGCGAAGCGCTCGGGTCGGTCGGGCTGGGCTTGAGGATGAAGGTGTTACCCGCCGCGATGGCGATCGGGTACATCCACATCGGCACCATCACCGGGAAGTTGAACGGCGTCACGCCGGCCACCACGCCCAAGGGTTGGCGCAGGGTCCAGTTGTCCATGCCCCGTGACACCTGGTCGGAATGTTCGCCCTTGAGCAGGTTGGGAATGCCGCACGCGAATTCGAGGATGTCGATGCCCCGGTCGACTTCGCCCTGGGCGTCGGTGAACACCTTGCCGTGTTCGGCGACGATGATGCGCGCAAGGTCGTCTTTGCGTTCACGCAGCAGGTGCAGGTATTCGAACAGTACGCGGGCACGGCGGATCGGCGGGGTGTCGGCCCAACCGGCGAAGGCGGCCTGGGCGGCGGCGACGGCCTCGCCCACGGTCTGGCGGCTGGCCAAGGCCACGCGACCGGTCACCTCACCGGTGGCCGGGTTGTAGACGTCCTGATAGCGATCATCGCGGGAAACGCGCTGGTCGTTGATGTAATGCTCGAGGGTGCTCATGGCAATTGGGTCCTAGGTCGGTAAACGTTGGAGCCCACGATAGGCTTTCAGTTTGTTCCCAACCAGAGCAGAATCCAGAACTGATTGTCCTCATAGGCGAACAATAGAATCATGGAAAAGGCTGAGATCGAAGGGCTGTGGACGCACATTCATTGGCTGTCGGTGCTTGAGGAGCAAGGCACCTACACCGCCGCCGCCGCGCGCCTGGGCGTGAGCAAATCCGCCGTCAGCCAGCGCATTTCAGACCTGGAAAAAGCCACCGGCACCCGGCTGGTCACCCGCACCACGCGCAGCGTGCGGCTGACCGATGCGGGCCTGTCACTGACCCGCGAAGTACGCAGCGCCTATGCGCAGATCGCCCGTAGTTTCTCGTCGGTGCGCGACGCTGCCGGGGAGATTCGCGGCCTGGTACGCCTCACCGCGCCGGTGGCATTTGCCCGCCAGCAACTGGTGCCGCACCTGTCCGAATTCCTGCAACTTTACCCGCAGGTACGCATCCAGCTGGACGTCTCGGATGCCTTGAGTTCGCTGGCGGCCGAAGGCTACGACCTGGCGGTACGGCACGGCTTCCAGGTACCGGAAACCCATGTAGCGTGGAAGCTGTGCGACACCCGCTCGGTGCTGGTCGCCACGCGCGAGTACCTGCAACAGCACGGCGAACCGCGCGAACCTGGCGACCTCACCGCGCATAACTGCCTGTACTACCCTCGGGGCACCGACCAGCCGGCATGGACCTTTGAACGCGGCGGCAAACAGGTTGAACGGGTGACCGTGCCGATCTCTGGAAGTTTTTCGACCAATAACAGTGAAGCGCTGCGCGACTCAGCGATGAACCACCTGGGCATCGCCCTGCTTCCGGATTTCAGCGCGCAGGCCGCCCTGGCCCATGGCAACTTGGTGCAGGTGCTCACGGGCTGGACGCTCAAGGGCGCGTTTGCCGATGAGATTTACCTGATTCGACCGTACTCGCCCCATGTACCGAAATCGGTCAGTACGTTAGTGGGCTATCTAAAGGATAAGTTATCCGGCGGTTTTCGATTTGTGGGTAAATAATACACGCATGCAGACAACTTAAGCGGAACCATTCTCGACAAGCAGTTATTACCGATCTACTTATAGCCAGCGGCAATAATCCAAATAACAAACTTCAAGACCTTGTAGTGAACTTGTTACCGGCGAAAGCCCGCAACAACGGGTTCTTGACGCTTTAAAAAAAGCCATACAACTAATTGTAAAGCGTAAATAAATAGCGCTGTGTAACCCGCGCCAACCTCCCGGCTTTAAACTCCTTGATGCGCAAACTTGCAAAAAAACCACAACCGGCTACGTTCATGAATACCGTGAAAGCCATCAGCCATTACGCACACAACCAGCCCAACGGGCGAGGGACTCTATTGCTCTGAAAACAGCGCTTAACACTGACACGGAACTTAGTCTTAACTCTCAAAAGGGATGCTTTGATGAAGCGCAGCCGGTGGTACCGTGCGTTCTCGAAAAAGGGGCCAGCCGAACATTTTTGGCTGTCGTTGATAGGCTTTGCTGTGCTGGTGATCGCCAGCTTCCTGTTGTTTGAACAACAGATCCAAGACTTCCTGATTCACCTCACCCTGTATCAACCTTCGACGCCTGCCCAGGCATTCAACCTGGCACTGCTGCTGCTCGCCCTGCTCGCCCTCGATGTGGTGTTGCCGGTGCCGTCAAGCCTGGTGGCGTTGCTGGCGGTGGCCATGCTCGGCAGCATCGGCGGTTACCTGGTGATTTTCATTGGGCTGTGCCTGGGCGCCGGGCTGGGCTATGCGCTGGGCGCCGGCTATTTGCGCTTGCTGTCCGGCCGCCTTGGCTTGCATCAGCGCCAGCCAGGGCAGTTGGCGTATCGGTTGAGCACGTTGTCGTTGATTTGCCTGCGTGGCGTGCCGGTGCTGGCGGAAACCTCGGTGGTCGCCGCCGGCATGCAACGCTATCCGCTGCGCGCATTTTTGCTGATCACCACCCTGGCCAATGCCGGACTGGCACTGGCTTACACCGCCATCGGCACGCTGCTGATCGAGCAGAACTCACTGCTGGTCACCCTCCTCGCCAGCATGGTGTTGCCGCTGGCGTTTATGGCCGGTTATAGCCTGCTCAAACGCAAACCCGCTGGGCAGCAGCCGCTGCGCGGACGGTTCGAGGTCAGTTACGACTACCCGGTGATGTTCACCGATCACGTGTTTGATCCGCTTAACCCGTGCCTGCACCGCGCGCTCATCACCCAGCACGCGGCACCGGTGACGGTGATGGTGTTCGCCGATGCGCAACTGCTGCACAGCGCCCCACAGTTGCTGGCTCAAATCGACGCCTATTTCCGTGCCCATGCAGACCTGCATTTGCAAACCGCCCCCATCGCCGTGCCGGCAGGTGAACTGAGCAAAACCGCACGCGTGCTGGAGCAGCTCTACACCGACATGCTGCAACACGGACTGGACCGGCATTGCTACGTGCTGGCCCTGGGCGGCGGCGCGGTGCTGGATGCGGTGGGCTACGCCTGCGCCACCTTCCACCGCGGCATCCGCCTGATCCGTATTCCCAGCACGGTGCTGGCCCAGAACGACGCCGGCATCGGCGTGAAAAACGGCATCAATGCCTTCGGCCAGAAGAACCTGCTGGGCACCTTCTGCCCTGCCACGGCGGTGATCAACGACTTCCAACTGCTCACCAGCCTCACCCGCCGCGACCAGATCGCCGGGCTGGCCGAAGCGGTCAAGGTAGCGCTGATCAAGGACCAGGCGTTTTTCGCGTGGATGGAACAACACGCCGATGCCCTCGCCCGCTTTGATCACCCGGCCAGCCGCCACGCTATTCGCCGCTGCGCCGAGCTGCACCTGGCGCACATCACCGGCGCCGGCGACCCGTTCGAACGCGGCAACGGTCGGCCGCTGGATTACGGCCATTGGGCCGCGCACAAATTGGAGAACCTCAGCCACCACCGGCTGCGCCATGGCGAAGCGGTCGCGGTGGGCATGGCATTGGATGGGCTGTATGCGAATGCCTTGGGATTGTTGAGCGATACCGACACTGAGCGAGTGATGAGCCTGCTGCGCAAACTGGGGTTCAACCTGTGCCCGCCTGAACTGACCTTGAGAGATGCGCAGGGCCGCTCGCCGCTGTTGCTGGGGCTGGAGGAGTTCCGCCAGCACCTGGGAGGGCAACTGTCGATCCCCATGCTCAACCGCATCGGCCAGTCGGTGGACCTGCATGAAATCGACAGCGCGACGATGGAGGCCGCGCTGCAACGCTTGTCGACCGCAAGCGAGGCAGCGCTGACGCTGGACGAGGGTTACGCACAATGAGCCCGATGAAAACCTGGATGACCCTGGGCCGCGTCTCCAACCTGCCCACGGTATGGACCAACACCCTCGCTGCGGCCCTGCTCGCCAGCAGCGCCGGCGCCCTGGCACCGCCGTCGTCGCTGGTGTGGGGGCTGCTGCTGATCACGCTGTCGTTGCTGTACCTGGCCGGCATGCTGTTGAACGACTGGCTCGACGCCGACTGGGACCGGCAACACCACAACCCGCGTCCGATCACGCTGGGTTTGGCCAGCCGGCAACAAGTCGGCCTGGCCACGGCGCTGCTGCTGATACTCGCCGCCGCAGCGGTGCTGGGCCTGAGCCGCTTGATCGACGAGCCGCATTGGCTGCTTGGCAGCGTGGTGCTGTTGGTGGGCTGCATCGTCGGCTACAACCTGCTGCACAAGAAATACGCCCACAGCGTGTGGCTGATGGGCGCCTGTCGCTCGGCGCTGTACCTCACGGCGGCGGCCAGCCTGGCGGTGCCGCCGGAGCCGATCTGGCTGTGCGCGATTCTGCTCGGCGTGTACATCAGCGGCCTGACCTACCTGGCGCGCCAGGAACACCGCAACCAGCTGATCAGCCGCTTGCCATTGCTGCTGATGCTCAGCCCATTGGCCCTGGCTTTCTACTCCAACACGCTGTGGTTTTGGCCGGTGCTGCTGCTGTGGCTGGGCTGGCTGGGCTGGCATTACCGCAAGCACCTGGCCAACCCGCAACACCGGCAAGTCAGGGCGTTTATCGGTGCAGGGCTGGCCGCCCTGCCGCTGTTTGACGCACTGGTTTTGGCGGTGGCCAACCAACCGATGGGCAGCCTGTTGTGTGTGGTGGTGTTTTTCCTGCTTCCCCACTTCCAGCGTTGGATCAAGCCGACATGAACATGCACCAGGATGGCCTCGCCGCACACCTTCAAGCCCTGACCCAGCAACTGACCGCCGCCCAACGGGAGTGGTGGCAGCAGGCGCAGGCGCAGCTCGCCCAGCAACCCAGCGCCACCCTGGCGGCGTTGTTGAGCGGCCAATGCAAGCGCCTGCTGCCCGCGTCGGCCGTGGAGTTGGCACGTGCACTGGTGCTGGCCAAAGCACTCGAACACACCCCGGTAACCGAGCAGGTACCGCTGCTGCGTCAGCTGTTCCTGTGGGGTGACGACCAGGAAAAAATCGCCCTGCTGGGTGCCCTCGACTGGCTCGACAGCGACGGCCTTTGCGTGGCGCTGGCCCTGCAGGCCGGGCGCACCAGCAACCCGCAGGTATTCGCCGCCCTCGCCCTTGACACGGCCTACCCGTCACGCCATTACCCGGAGCGCGCCTTTCACCAGTTGGTACTCAAAGCGCTCGGCATGGGCCTCGACGTGGGGCGCGTGGTGGGGCTCACGCAGCGCCAGGGCGTCACGCTCAACCAGCTGGCCCTTGACCTGCTCGATGAACAGCTCGCGGCCGAGCGCACCGTGTCCCCAGGGCTGCCCACCGTCATCGCCTTTGACCTGCTCAGCGCCGCGCAACGCCAGCGCCTGCGAAGCCTGAGCCTGCCGCCGCAATGGCGCGCCTACCTGAACTGACACCGCACAACGCCGCCCTGCCCTTGACGAGGATTCACCATGCTCAAGTACTTCGATCCGCATATTCATATGGTCAGCCGCACCACCGACGACTACCAGAACATGGCCGCCGCCGGCATCACCGGCGTGATCGAACCGGCGTTCTGGCAGGGCCAGGCACGCACCAGTGTCGGCAGTTTCGTCGACTACTTTGACACGCTGCTCGGCTGGGAACGCTTTCGCGCGAGCATGTTTGGCATTCATCACTTCTGCACCATCGGCCTTAACCCCAAAGAAGCGAATGACCTGTCGATCGCCAATGAAGTGCTGCAGATTCTGCCGCGCTACCTGGTCAAGGACGGCGTGGTGGCAGTGGGCGAAATCGGCTATGACGACATCACCCCTGAAGAGGACCGCTTTCTGGCCGCGCAGCTGGAACTGGCCAAGCAATTCAACCTGCCGGTGCTGGTGCACACGCCGCACCGCGACAAGATCGGCGGCACCAAACGCACCCTCGCGGTGATCCGTGAAGTGGGCATCGCCGAGCACCTGGTGATCATCGACCACCTCAACGAACTGACCTTGCCGCTGGTGCTCGACAGCGAGTGCTGGCGCGGCCATTCCATCTACCCCAACACCAAGATGTCGGAGCAGCGCATGGTCGCGCTGCTCAAGGAATACGGCACCGAAAAAATGGTGGTCAACAGCGCGGCGGATTGGGGCATCAGCGACCCACTCAAAGTGCCCAAGACCGGCCAGGCGATGTTGGCCGCAGGCTTCACGGAAGCCCAGGTCGAACAGGTGCTGTTCCATAACCCGGTGGACTTTTTTGCCCAAAGTGGCCAGCTCGACAAGGCGCTGGTGAGCACGCCACTGCCCATCGACCAGCGCAAGCAATGGCAGGAAAACTCGGCCCTGCGCGGCCAGGAACCGGTGGTCAAATGAGTGCCGGCAGCGGCTGGACGGCCGCCCAACTCGGGTATTGCAGCAATGTGCACCCGACGCGCGACCTGGCCGGGTTACGGGCCTCGATCAAGCAGGATTTTCAAGGCGTGCGCAATTTGCGCGGGCTGCAGCAACAGGACAGCGGCCTGTGGATTTGCGCTCACGCGGCGGCGCAGCTGCAGCAGGAATCGGCGCGCGTGCAGTTCCTGGCATTGCTCAAGCACAGCGGCCTGCGCTTGACCTCGCTGAACGGTTTTCCCTATGGCGAATTTCATCAGGGCGCCGTCAAAGCCGACGTCTACCTGCCCAATTGGGCCGACCCGCAACGCCTGGCCTACAGCCTGGACCTGGCGCGCCTCCTCGCCCATGCCTTGCCAAACGACTGCCGCCACGGCGTGATCTCCACGGTACCGCTGGGCTATGCCGCCACCTGGACGCCGGCATTGCAGGCGCGCGCCGACGAGCAACTGAGCCAACTCACCGCCGCACTCGCCCACCTGCATTGGGAAACCGGCAAGAAAATCGTGTTCTGCCTGGAGATGGAACCGGACTGCGTGCTGGAAAACACCGAGCAGGCCATCGCGTTTTTCCAGCGCCGGCGCGCCATGGACCCCAACCATGCCTACTTGGCGTTGTGCTTCGATGTGTGCCATCAGGCGGTGATGTTCGAAGACTGCTACCAGTCGCTGGAACGGCTGCGCGCGGCCGAGGTGCCGGTGGGCAAGATCCAGCTGTCCAACGCGATGATTTGCCGCTTGCCATCGGACGACGCCAGCCGGCGCGAACACGTGCTCACAACCCTGAGCACCTTCGCCGAACTCACGTACTTGCATCAGGTGAAAGCGCTCACGGCCCAGGGCCATCGAGTGGCCTGGCCAGACCTGCCGGCCGCCCTGAAGGACTGCGCCGGGTTCGGCGAACTGCGCATCCACTTCCACATCCCGCTGTTCAGCGACCACCTGTTGCTGCCCGAACTCAGCGGCAGCCAGATTGCCCTGGCGCAGACCTTCGACTACCTGGCGGCGCATGCCGATGTGCGCCCGGTGCTGGAGGTGGAAACCTACAGCTGGGGCGTGCTGCCCGTTGAATTGCGGCCCGCTACCGAGGCCGCTCAATTGGCCGGCATCGCCGCTGAGCTGCGCTGGGTCGAAGAGCAACTGCGCCAGCGCAACCTGTTGCACGTGCAGGAGGCCTACGCCGATGCCCTCTGAACAACCGCTGCTGTTGATCAATGTGGTCGGGCTCACGCCCTCGCTGTTGGGCGAAGCGACGCCGCACATCAACTCCCTGCTCAAGACCGCCAAGATGGCCAGCCTGCAACCGGTGTTCCCCGCCGTAACCTCGACGGTGCAGGCCTCGATCCTCACTGGCGCACCGCCGTCGCAGCACGGGATTGTCGGCAATGGCTGGTACTTTCGCGATCAGGCCGAGGTGCGTTTCTGGCTGCAACCCAATGGGTTGATCCAGGGCGAAAAGGTCTGGCACACGCTCAAGCGCGAGCTCCCGGGCTTTCGCTGCAGCCAGTTGTTCTGGTGGTACAACATGTACGCCGACGTGGACGCCGCCATCACCCCGCGCCCGCATTACCCGGCCGATGGGCGCAAACAGTTCGGGCTGTATTCGTCACCGCCCGGGCTGCATGAGCAGATCGAGGCGCAGATTGGCGAGTTCCCTTTCCATGGCTTCTGGGGGCCGGCGGCGGGCATTGCATCAAGCCGCTGGATCGTCGACTGCGCAATGGCCGAGTTCCAGATCAATCGCCCTCACCTGCAATTGATCTACTTGCCTCACCTCGACTACAGCTTGCAGCGCGTGGGGCCTGAACATCCCTCGATTGCCGATGAAGTACGCGCCATCGACGCCGAGGTGGGGCGCCTGCTGGCCTTCGCCGAGGCGCAGGGGGCGGCGGTGATGGTGCTGTCCGAGTACGGCATCGAAGCGGTCGAGCAGTCGGTGTCGATCAACCGCGTGCTGCGCGCCGAAGGCCTGTTGCAGGTGCGCCAATCCTTGAGCTGGGAACTGCTCGACCCGGGCGCCAGTGCGGCGTTTGCGGTGGCCGATCATCAGGTTGCGCACATCTACGTAAAGCAGGCAAAGAACATTGCGCGGATCAAAGCCTTGCTGCAGCGCCAGCCCGGTATCGAGCAGGTGCTCGATAACGCCGAGCAACGCGCCTGGCAGCTTGATCACCCGCGCAGCGGCGAGCTGGTGGCCGTGGCCGCCGCGGGTTACTGGTTCGATTACTACTACTGGCTGGATGAGCGCAAGGCGCCGGACTTTGCGCGCACCGTGGACATCCACCGCAAGCCTGGCTACGACCCGGTCGAGCTGTTCATCGACCCGGCGATTCGCTTCCCCAAACTGAAAATGGCGCGCCGCCTGCTGCAAAAAAAGCTCGGCTTTCGCTACTACATGGACCTGATCCCGCTGGACACCACGCTGGTGCGTGGCAGCCACGGGCGCCTGCCCAGCAGTGCACAGACCGGCCCATTGCTGATCACCAATTGCGATCTGGCGTTGCCGCAGCAGCTTGCGGCGACGGCAGTCAAGCAACTGCTCCTGGAACACTTCCTGGGGCGCCCACACCTCGAACTGGCCAATGCCAAGGAGCTTCCATGCGGCGAGCCTTATCTATCACTGTCCTGAGTGCACTGGCCGGATTGGCCCAGGCCCAAGGCGCAAACACGGCCTTCGACTGCACGGATTTTCTGCAGTTTGGCGGCAATATCGACAAGACGCGAACCACCTTCACCCAAAGCCCCGAGACCCTGGCCTGGAACTGGTTTGTCTGCCTCAACCAACCGGCTGCGGCACAAAGCCCTGATCGGGCCTGGGAAACCATGAAGCCTTCAGACCAGGTTTACCTGGCCAATGGCACGCAACCCCTGCCCTACGCCCAGCGCACACCCGTGCCCGCCGCGGTGCTGACGCAAGCCCAGGCGATGGGCATGAACGTCAATCGTCTGTTCCACAACCTCAACGCCACGCAACAGGTGGACGGGTTGATCCTGGAAATGGGCGGCCAGGTGCCGCAAGCCCAGCAAGGCCAGGCGGTGCGGTTTCAGCTGCTGATGGGCCCGGACACCTTCAACTACATCGTGCAGCAGAAGGTCTACAACGTGAATGGCCAGGCCGCATTGACCAGCGACCTCAATTTTCCCTCCACGGCCTGGGAACTGAAGGCCGCCTGGCTGTGGATCGGCAACAACCCGACCTACCAGCAGCAGTTGGCCAACGATGGCTACTACATCGCCCAGACCTACTACCAGCAAGGCACTGAGTACGTGGTGGGCTATGCCGCGTTGAGCGGCTTGCATGTGATCAACAAATTGAACCCCGACTGGGTGTGGACCACCTTCGAAAACCGCAACAACAGCAAGTACACCGTGACCAACGCGATCCCGCCCACGCCGATGACCAACAGCACCGGGCCGACCGCGGCGGCGCAACCGGTCAATACGAGTTTTCAGGCGAGCAACCCGACACTGGCGCAATACGAGTTGATCGGCGTGCAGTCCAATACCACGCCTACCCTGCTCGCCAACTCCCAATTGGAATCGGCGTTCCAGAACCAGTCGTCGTGTTTCGCCTGCCACGGCACCGCCGCGTATTCGCCGACCAAGGGCTACTTCAACTTCGCCCTCAAACAAGACGGCGGCATCGTCTACCCCACCGCTGCACTGCCGGCTTCCGACTTTGTCGGGTATCACAAACTGGACTTTGTCTGGTCGCTCAAACGCGCCCAGTGGCAACGCTAAGGAGCCTCACATGAGCGTATTGAATTTCCCGCGTATCTACCTGGGCGGCCATATGTTCTGGAACCCGCCGACCGCCAACAACAACGACATGTACCCGCTCTACGATGCGGTCAAAATGCAGATGAACTGGCGGTTCCTGGAAGCCTTCAAGATCACGCCGCTGAACGCCGCCAGCCAATTGCTGCCCTGGACCATCGCGCCGCTGGCGCCGGCCGCCGTGCCGGACTACGTGATGCAGGTGCCGGGCAATGCCGGGCAGTTGGCATCCCCCATGATTCCCGGCGAATGGAACCTGTTCGGCGATAACGCCTGCGGCACCGTGAGCTACAACCAGACCCAGTCGGTGATCACCGGCGGCGAGTTGCCCGACGGTGGTTACGTCAGCCAGGACCCGCTGATCAATCAAAGTTATCAGTTGCTCGGCAATCCGTTTGGCGGCGCGCCGACGTCGCCGGCACGGTTTGTCGACGTGAGCCCGTGGCAGAATACCTTCACCGCGCTGTACTTCGACAAGCTGGTGCTGGGCAATGCGCAATGCGGCCTGACGCTTAACCGCGAGCACCGCATGCTCGACCGTTTCCTCAATTTCAATTGGGCCAACCTCGGCGGCCTGGCGTACGTGACCACCACCTGGCAGACCTGCTTTCCGAAGGAAAACCTGGCGTGGGTGATCGGCAACTCGGCGTTGCTGCAAAACCTGCAGGCGCAGATGGCGCAACAAAACGCCAAGGGGCTGATGTTCCGCTTTACCACCTACCTGACCTGCTACGACAAGAACGGCATCTTCAACAACTACCCACCCATCGACACCCACAGCTCCACGCCCGAGGCCCAGGCCAAGGTACAGGCCATGTATCAGCAGGCGCTGGATAACGTCGGCGATATTTTCTTCAACCCGGCCTATAGCCGTACCGTGGGCAGCCTGGGGTTGTGGTTAGAGGACGAATTCCCCACCGCGCCGGCCGGCAGGCGCCTGGTGCCGGCCGCCAAGGTGGCGATCTACAAAACCTCACCGGGCACCACCAGCCAGGTCCAACTGGGCGTGATCTCGGCCCAGGCCCATGGCAATACCTTGTCGCTGGACCTGGGTAACGCCTTTCCGTTCTACCCAATCGACAGCAAGGCCGACATCCCGGTCGCGGCCAAGTACCAGGCCGGCGACTACCAGATCGGCATCCGCCAAGGCACGCAATTCAGCCCGTTGGCCAGCTTTGGCTATGACGATTACCAGCAATTGGCGTTCGACAAGCGCGCCGGCATCCTCGACCTGGCCCTCACCGTCGAGGCCCAGGCGCAGCTGCAATCCGGCACGCTGGAGCTGCAACAGCAAGGCACCACGCCGATCATCGCCGCGACCCAGCAATTGTGGACCGCCGAGGTGGTAGAGAGCGCCAGCTTTATCGACGTGGGCGACACCAAGACGTTGCAGGTGATGGTGCAATACGACGGCCAGCCCGCACCGGCCGGCACCACGTTGTGGGTGGCCGAATACGGCAATGCCTACATGCTGTGCACCACCGATTACTACCTGGCGTTCAGTAACGCAGCGGACTTTTCTCTGTTCAACAACGACCCGCAGAACCCGACCAACAACAGCCCCTGCCTGCCGCAATTTGCCGGGGCGAAGACCCTGGCCGGCCAGATCACCGAAGGCACGGGCCGCCAGCTCATGGCAACCCGGCTGGCGGTGCCCGCCGATCAAACCGTGCCGGTGACCTACCAGCAATTTCTGCCGACGCCCGCCGCTGTCGCCCTGAGCCCGACGCTGACGTTCGCCAACCCGATCACCCTGCAACGCACGTTGCAAGACCCGCTGAACAGCCCGGTGCAATTTAGCCTGACCAAGATCCAGACCGACGCCAACGGCATCGCCAACCTGACGGTCACGGCCCAGGCGCCGGGCTTTCCGACCTTGCGTTTCTTTGTCCAGGACGGTCAGCAGGAACCGGAGATCCCCTTCAGCTTTCCGCTCAACCAGGCCTTTACCGATTTTCTCGCGCCGCTGCGTGTGCTGCCGCTGGAACCGCAAATGCAGCAGGATTTCGTCAACGCCTGGAACCTGATTTATCAGCGTGAAAATGCCGGCCAGCTGATCTGGGAGACCTTCATCTACCCATTCATCCTGCGGCCGTTCTATTACCTCTACCCGATCATGAGCAAGTACATGCCGCTCAATAACCTGACGCGCATCGAGGGCGCGGTCGACCAACTGATCGTGTTGATCAGCAAGGCCTATCAGGAGGAAAGCACGCTGGCGATGCCCATCACGCGGGACATGCCGCAAAGCCGTCGCGCGGTGCTGGAACTGTGGGCGCAGGCGTTGGTGAAGCGTAACTACCCGCCCGTCCCGCTGAGCATGAACGACTACGCGTAAACCGCGCACAGGACCACCGGGTGACGCACCTGCCACCCGGTTTTCAAAGGAGTGTTGTATGAACGCCAGCCGCTTGAGCCGACTGTTGCTATTGCTGATGCTGCTCAGCCCCGGCGCCTTTGCCGGGGACGACAGCGGCAAGCCCCTGGCACTGGCCACGCAACTCAATTGCCAGCCGCCCACGCGCGCGCCCGCAGCCAATGCCAGCCAGGACCAGTTCGATCAATACAGCTGGCAGCTGTTTATCGCCTTGAACTGGCCGGCACAGGACGGGCAGCGCGGCACGCCCAATTGCAGCAAACAACCCGGCGACCCCGGCTACACCGTGTGGCAGACCTACAAGACCGTCAGCGAAATTTTCCTGCCGGGGGCCGCCAACCCCGGGCCGTGGAATAGCCCGCTGATTGCCAGAAGCCTGGGCATCATCAACATCGCAGCGCTGAAAAACAGCTCACTGGTCAACTCCATCGACCAGGCGGTGGGCGGCTGGTTGATCGATCAGGCAGGCAACCCGACCTACTACGATATCTCGGCCAACCAAGCGTCCTACAACTACATCGTCGGCAATAACTTCTACAACGCGAATGTGGTGTCCAGGGCCAACACCATCAACTTCCCCAATGGCGTGATCGAGGTCAAATCCAGCTGGCGCGTGCTCACCGCCCGTGACAATGCCAGCCATTACCTCACGCAGTTTGCCCGCGTCGCGCAGTTCAACAGCCAGGGGCAGCGCATCGGCGTCGGCGAGGCGTACCTGGGCCTGGTGGGCTTGCACATCATCACCAAGGTCAATGGCTACCCGCAGTGGATCTGGTCCACCTTCGAGCAGGTCGAAAACGTGCCGCCCAAAGCCAAAGTCAACGGCCAATGGGTCGATCAACCGGCGCCCGGCACCGCCTATTCCTACTTCAATGCGGCCGCGCCCGCCGCCGCGCTGAACCAGTCGCCCTGCAATTGGCAAACACAAGGCACCCAGCTGGTCTGCGTGCCCAAGCCCGGCACCACGTTCCAGACGCCCAACCCGCTGAAACGCGTGACGCCCATCGCGGATGTGACGAACTGGGTGAACAACAACTACCGCAACGATCCGGGCCTGCAACGCAGCGTGTTGAAGTACTACCAGTTGATCACCACCCAGCGCCCGCTGATGCCGAACAACCCAGGCAATCCGCTGGGCCAGCCGACCCCGGCGCTGTCGGCCAACGTGACCATGGAAAGCTATATCCAGCCCACCAGCAGTTGCATGAACTGCCACTCGATGGCGACACCGGTGAAGAGCCCGTTCAAGTCCGACTTCTCCTACCTGTTCAAATTTGCCAACAGCCCCATCACCCCACACGCCACGGGCAAGGAATAGACCATGAGCATCCTCAACGGACCACGACTGAATTTCTGGGGCGGCATCCGCACGGACGTGAGCTTGCCGAACAACTCGCCGACCATTCCTTTCAATGGCAACAAGCAATGGCCACTCTTCGACCTGACCACTTCGACCGTGGCACCCGGCGCGCAGCCTTACACCGACGACCAGTTGAACAGCATGATCAACGCGCCCGCCGGCAACTACTACACCGCCGGCGGCTGGAACCACTACGGCCAGCACGTGGTGGACCTGCAGAACGCCTTGATCAGTTCCCAGGGCAGCCCCGGCAACATCAGTACAACGGGTGACCAGGTCGGTCAGCCGGTGTACCTGCTCGGGTCAGTAGACCCGGTGAGCGGCCAGGCACCGGTGTCCGGGCCGATGATGGTGGATCTGGACCCCAGCGCCACGACCACTACACAGATTTTTGTCGGCGGCCTGCAAATCGGCAGCAACGACAATATCCAGCTGCTGATTCGCTGCAATGCGGTGTGCAGCAGTTTCGACGTGACCGGGCGCGTGCTCGAGCCGGCAAAGATGGACGCTCCGGGGTCGTTCCATGCCAGCGGCACGTTCCAGCTGACGTTCCCGCTGAGCAGCATCGTCAGCTGGAACCCGAACAGCAGCGGCCTCAAGGCGATCATCCAGGCGCCGGGCGCGACGGGCATCGTCCTGCGTTTCGTGATGTTCGAGATGTGCCCGCAGATGACCACTGCGCAGCTCGATGCCGATTATGCTGCCGGCAAATACACGCCCAACCCGAGCATCGGCCGGGTCATCGGTACGCTGGCCCCGGCCTTTGCCGGCGAGCCGCTGAGCTGCCAGCCGGGACGGCGATTGATCAATGCGGCCACGAACAACGCCGCCTACGCGGCGCTGGGCAATAACGGGCTGTTGAGCCTGGACATGGTCAACGTGATTCCCAAGCAAACCTTCCGCGCGGTACGGGACGACATCACCAGCCCGATCGGGCCGAATGCGAATTATGGGCCGGTGACCATTTCGGCCGGTGCCGCGCCGCTGATCACCCTCAACCCGACTGCCAGCCCACTGGTCAATTACTACGTGTATGGCGGCATCGTCGATGTGGCGCTGACCACCAGCCAGCAGCAGGCCGTCAGGACCACGCCGTTGGCGATCAACGCCCCTGGCCAGGTGGCCGGGACTCAGTTGCAGGCGACCGAGTCGACCTATCGGGTGTATGCGGATCAGCGCAATGTGTACCTGGAGGATTACCCCAACGGCCTGACGATCACCTTGCAGGTTCGCTACCTCGGCGGGCCGGTGCCCGGCGCCACCACGATCAGCCTGGCAGCGAGCCCACCGGGCGTCTACGAGCAGAAGCAGTACACGGACTTTCTCAACTTTCCGCCCTCGCTGACCGTGAATGCGGGCCAACAGACGGTGAGTTTCCCCGTGACGCTCACATCCGGCAGCGCCGCCCAGGCGGGCTTCGTGGCCCTGACCTACACGGCCAATGGCGTGGACAACGGCGCCTTTTTCACCAACTTTCGAAAATACGCTCAGACAGACTTTGGCATCGCCAGGGGCAGCGTCATTACCTGGCAACAGGTGTACCCGAATGTGCTGCGCTTTCACTACCTGGCGTTCCCCGCCATGTCGCGCTACGTGCCGTTGAACCAGCCTGACGCGATCATGGGCGCGAAGAACGCCATCCTCGCGCGCACCTCGGACGCCTACAAAGGCACCACGTTGTTCATGCCGGTCGTGCGCTCGATGTCCCCCGCCCAGCGCGCACTGCTGCGGGCCTATCTCACCGGCAGCCCGTGGCAGCCACCGCAATAGGAGGCAAACGCTATGACACTCCATATTCCCGTACAGCCTATCGAAGCCCTGCGCCCGAGCAGCGTTATCGCCGAAGGCCTGCTCAACCCGCGTGGTGTGTGCCTGCAGGCCGATGGCAGCCTGTTGCTGGCCGAAGCCGGCTCAGGCTCGGCGGACCAGCCTTTGAGCAGTCGCATCAGTCGACTGCCGCCCGACCCTCTAAGGCCGGGCGCCTATCTGCCCGGCGAAGTGCTCGCTCAGGGTTTTCGCAGCATGAACCTGCAGGCGCGCATGCTGCGCGATGAAATCATGGGCCTGTCCGACATCGCCTGCGGTGACGGACGTTGCCTGGCCAGCCAGACCGATTACGTCGGCGGTTCCAGACTGCTCGATCTGCACTACAGCACGCCCGAGCCGGTGTTCCACAGCCGTGGCAACCTGAACGCGCTGTGCTACCACCCGACGCGACGCAGTTGGCTGGCGGTGAAACCGGATACCAATCAACTGGTGGAGTTCAGCCACGGTGAGCAAGAACGCGTGCTCGCGCAATTGTCCGTTCTGGATGAGGGTCAGGAGGCTGTGCCTGTCACCCTGGTGTACGAGCCGCACACAGACGCCGTGTTGATCAGCCTGTTCTCCGGGGAATTACACGGCGACCCCGCGCGCAAAGGCATCGACTTTGCCGACTACGCCGGGCAAGTGATTCGAGTTCACCCGGCCAGCGGGCAGACCGACGTGGTGATTCGCGGCCTGCAACTGCCCACCGGGCTGGCGCTGTGCCCGCAAGGCAATCTGCTGGTGCTGGAGCTGTGCAGCCATCTGCAACAACCCTTGCTGCCGAACTGGAATGGCGAGCCGCTGCACGGAGGCTTTACGCGCTTTACCGGGCGGCTGCTGCGCTGTGACCTGCACAACGCAACGGTTGAAGTGCTCGCGCGCGGTCTGGATACGCCGTCCAACCTGTGTGTGGTGCAGGACGCGGTGGTGGTGAGCGAAGGCATGGGCTTGACGGGCCGACCGCTGCCGACACCCGACGGCAGTGTGGCGCCGCTCAGTGGCAGGCTGCGGCGGGTGCAGCTATGAGCCTAAACCGCATCCTCTAACAGCAGAACGGTCGCGGGGCCGGCGCGAAAAGACGGATTGTGCCGGGCCGCTTCGACCATATGAGCGGCCACATGGTGGGCGGCCAGGGCGTCCTTCGAGGCCCACTTTTCGATCAAGACAAAACTGTCGGGGTTGCCGACCACGGGGTGCAAATCGTAGTGCAGACAGCCATGCTCGGCCCTGACCAATGGGGCCAGTTTCGCGAACGCTGCACGTTGCTCGGCGCCCTTGCCGGGCTGCGTATTGATCATGACGACAAGCCGCACTTCATCTGACATGCAAACACCACCGCAAAGGTTGGTTTAGGAAGTCGCACAGTACGTGAGCACACCAACAAGGTGCAAAAAAAGCTTAACCGAGGGGCGCGTTTCACAGGGTTTTCACAGTCGCACGCATAGGCTCAACTCAGCTCCTAAGTGAACACCTTTAAGCCCGCGCCCCCATCGTGGGCTTTTCTTTGTCTGCGATTCTGAATGCGCGGCGGTTAATCCCTTATCCATCACACGCCAGAACTCAGCGTTTACGTAGCCCATCGCTCAAACGCTTTTGCGCCCAAGCTTAAGTAAACTCACCCAGCGCGGTTTTTTGCTCCGCTTCATCCGTTGACTGAACGGCATGACTTGGCGATGACGCTGAACCCATCGCAACCCAGCGCGATAAATCAAACACGCGCATAGAAAATTTGAATTAGTCAGTTGCCCGCCCGGTCAAGAACTATGAACGCAGTAAATCTGACGAGGTAACAGTAATGACTATCCAAGCAGAGACACTCGTAGAACTGACCGAAGCGCTTCAGGAACGCGGCCTGAATCTGGTTTCAGATGTGCACTTCACCCGCGCGCCGTACCGGCAGAACCACCGCTGGACTTGCACCGTCGCGTAATGCTGCATTTTGCCGGCGGTCAGGCTTAACGGCCGACCGCTGGCACCGCTTTGATCACCCTACGTCGAGCGGCTTTCGTTGCGATTTTGTTGTTTTTTAACGCCCTTCCCGGTTTTTCGCTCGTATTGGTGATGACAGAACCAGACGACCAGAAGCAGGCCTGCCAAGCCAAAAACGAACAGCAACAGCTCTAGTGCGGGACCTTCGTGTGAAAACATTTTTCGTTCCTCATCCTGAAGTCGTGCGAACCGAAATCGATCGCACCCGAAATTATTCGTAACAATTCGAACATTTTCAGGTTAATCGCCAAAACCCCGCATGGCAACCCCGAATCGGCTTAAAACCATTGACCTAGACGGTTTGCTTGGGTGATCGCGTTCTGCAGGCAATAAAAAACCCGGCGCAGGGGCCGGGTTCGCTGACGTGAAATGATCAGTTATCAGGGTGTTCACTCGCGACTGAATCAGCCGCGTCGACATCCGACATATCTTCTTCCAACGGCGCGTCGTCATTAGGCGGCAATGGCAGCGCGTCCTCGTCTCGACGCGGATCATGGCCCGTTTCGTTGTCTGTGCCACGCGTCACGGCTTGCTGGGAAAGGTTTCCTGGCGCCTTCTCATTGATTTCCATGTTGACTCTCCGCTTCGGCGCACGGGAAATGCGCACTTAAACTTGAGAGACGGCGCAGCATTCAGAGTGCAAAGCATTAGACGAATGGTGCCAATCAATGCTTGGCATTGAGGCTCTAAGCTTGGGATGTTTACTGCCGAACGCTGGCAGAAACGCAAAAAAACCTGATGGGCCGCCGGCGATGGCCGACGCACAACGTGAAACAACTCACATTTATGCAACGCCGATATTGAAGGTCAATAATTGACCAACCTATATTTCGCTCCACCCGAGCGCTCACCTCTATACGGATATTGTTCTGCGCCAGCTCGGGTCCCCACCTGAGCGCAGGCAATCAAACAGTGAGGTTTGCCATGCGTCTTTCCAAACTCGCGCCAACCGCCGCCCTGCTCAGCCTGTTTACCCTGCCCACCCACGCTGCCGACCTGAGCGCCCTGACGGGCGCCCTGTCATCTGCCTTGGGCGGCGCCAGCAACAGCAATAGCAACACCCTCAACACGAATAACGCCTCCTGCCAGCAACAGATCCGCGACCTGCAGGCCAACATAAACGCGGCCAATGCCAAGGGTGACAGCTTGCGCGCGACAGCCTTCCAGGCGGCGCTGACGCAAACCAACAAAAGCTGCAGTAATTCCAACTACAACGCTCAGGCACAAGTGGACACCCATCCTCAACGCCAGCAAAACATGAACAAGGCCGCGGATGCCATCAATGCCATCGGTGGTTTGTTCAAGTAAGAAGAAACAATCGGAGGCTCCGGCGTCGAGCGTCTTTAAGCCCAGAAATGCAGAAGCCCCGCCTGAACGGGGCTTCTGTGTGAATCAAGCAAGAGCCTTTCTCATGCGCTTTGAAACCGCAGCAAAAGCCTTACCGGGGCTACTTGCAGCTTTGCTAAACACTTGCGACTGATCAAGTTATCGAGCACTAATTAGCGCTGAACTGTGCTCCATCACCGTCTGGCGCTCTCACTTGCGCGATATTAGCGAGCGGCAGAACCACCCGAAGTTGAAGAATTACTTCTCGGACTTGAATGATAAGTGCAGCCCTCATCCAGCTGCACCTACAGCCGCAAGCGACCTTCTTTTTATAACGTGGCACTTGCATCGACTAAGCTTCGTAGCCTTCTACCACGAAGCGTGTGGCGAATGCTTCAGCACCTAAACACACAGGCTCTTGGGCGTTGATCTTCGCGGTTTTGATTAGACTCGAATCCACGACCTGCGCTGAGGCTTTTGGCCACGCAGTCGCTAGCCCGAACGCAGGCAGATGCAAGCTTTAAATTCAGGCAAATACGTCACGGGGCAGCCCACTGTAACAGCTGCATTCAATACTATTTTTACGAATGGTGAAGGCTGTAGGCCGGTGTAATCGGGACGTTTTTGAATCACCGTTCGAAGCGGGATTGTAGGGTTGCTGCGCTTAAGTGAGCAATATTAGGCATTTTTTCTGTGGTGCTGAATTTTGCTTTTTCAATCGACTGGGGACTTTTTAAATCAAGCGCTGCGAGCCTCAACGCTCATACTCGCGACTTCATTTGAATGGCTTCGTTTGAAGTGGCTTCGAGGCTGGCAGCGAATGTTGGGTTATTCGATTACAAGTAAGACATTGGATTGGCATAGAAGAGACGAGTTCTCTCCAGGGATCTCAATGGAGATGCTGTAGCCACCTGGCTCCAACGAAGACAAATCTGCGCTGAAGGAGAACCCTGACTTCAAGAGCTTCTGATTGTTGAATGCTTTTGCCACGTCCGGGCGATCAACAACAGTATGATCCTTGAATGCGACAGGATTGCCCTTATAACCGTTCAGGCGAAGTTTGATTTCCTTCGAAGCACTTTGGTTAACGCTATCGAAAGCCCAGCCGTTGAATTGTACAACGCTGCGCGGAACGTAAATACTTGCACCGGTCTTTCCGGCGATGTTGTCAATGGCGCATTTATCAGACGGGCTATAGGTGGTTTTGGCGGCTGCCGCGTTTTCCTTGCTTCCTTCCTTTTCATTGCATCCAGTCATTGTCGCTGAAGTTATAGCGAGAAAGCTCAGTGCCGCAATCATCTTGTACATGTTTATTCCTGAGGGGCGTCAATGTGTGTAGCGTTGATTTCTTCAATATATAAATGCTTGGCAGTGCAATCGGCGCAGCTCGAAAAATGCACGACTCATAAGTGGCACAGTCTTCGTCCTTGCTGCTAAAGACATCAACCTCAGCGGTGGGATTATGTAGCGGTTGGCAGCACAGTACAAGAGTGCGGGAACGGCCTGGTGGCCGTTCTCACACTTTTTCATGGAGCCGTTGGATGGGCGGGCACTGAGAGAGAACGCGTCTATCGGGTATGACCTGCGCAGGGTGGCAACGGGGTTTTCGCTCCCTCAAGGCCCCTTGCGTTCTTGATACACGGCATCGTGATAAACAGAATGCGGGGTGCCAATGCGATGGGTGTTCGAGAGTGATGATGACAAATCTATGTTTCCCTGGAATTCCCGGATGCTATTAATCATTCATTGATCACGTTTTATACACTGTTAGTAAAATGCGGGGTTGGAGACTTAGCCCACCCTCTCTATGACGTGCGGTGCACGCCCCAGCATTCAGCGCCAGTGACGCTGGCTCGATATGGGGGTTTTCCGAGGCAGATGGTGACGGTGAATGCACGCAGGGAACTGCTAGGTACAACGCCCAACGAGTCGACACGCCGCAGACGCCCCCGCCCAACCCAACTGACTCGACGGGGTGCGCCCCCCTAAACTAAATGGGCGAGCGCCGCTAAGGGAAAGTCAATTACTGAGCGTGTTTTACTCCCAATCAAGGTCCTTATAGGAAACCTTGTCCTGTTCAGGAAAGTCGGTTTTTTAATCTGTACGAATAGCACTTACTCATCGCTTCAAAATGGTTTGAGGCTTCGACCCGCCAAGTAAGTACTGCCTCGTTATGTAAAAGCTTACGTGCATCTTCGCCCTGAGGGCCGGCGAGACAAAATGTCTGCTCACCGTCAGGCTCCAGCCAGAGTTCATCATTCATTGAAAATTTTTTTGCGCTCTAAGTTGACTGGAATGTAGCGCTGTGAGGCTTACGCCGGTGAAAAAGTCTAGGCATGGCAATCGAGCTAGGACAGTAACTTTGCCATTTCAGACGTACCGGCCCAGCCGATTTGCTCATAAATAGGCCGTCCCATCCGGGTAGCATGCAGTACGGCAAATGTGATCTCTCGTCGAGAAAACTCCGCTTCAGCTGCCTGCATCAGCGCTGATGCCAAGCCTCGCCGCCGATATTGCGGCGCAACGTAGACGTTCAGCACATAACCTCGCTGGTCCGACGTAGGATGTGATGGGTGCGGCGGCCATTCGATGGACATCAGCCCAATACCGGCAACCGGCCGCCCGGCGTCAAGCAGCAAGAACCCAAAGTAGCGGCCATCACTTAAACGTTGCGCCAGCCATGGTCGAAAATGTTGGGTCATCACCTGTAACTTATCCAGATCGCCACCCGCGTCGAGGAACATGCTTTGCCGGTGCATGCAGATGGTTTCGAGATCATTGACCTCAAGCGTGCGGCAAGTCAGCCCTGAAAAATCGATACGTCCTTGTGCTGGGTTCATGACAGGGTCCCGGTGCGAATGAAGAATTATCATGAAGCCGAGCCGCCACGCCCGTAAAGAGACCGATGCAAAACACACGCTCTTGGCGAGGGTTGTATTGCAGCGGAAAAGATTCGTTCGGCATTCAAACCTTGAAGTCTTTGGCCATTAGCTGCTGCATCAGAAAGAACATGAGCGAACACGCGAGACGCTCACACAATTATTTTATGAACGGGTGCATCCACTTTGTTCGCTGGTTCGTAGATTCAATACCCTCACTCGGAGGGCATACGAGCCAAGGAGATACACCATGCACGCCTTTTACAAAAAAATTGCTGCAGCAGCCTGCTTCGCTATTCTCTCCGTAACCGCAACCGTCAGCTTCGCCGCCGACTCTGTGATGGTCGGAGGCGCAGCGATGTACCCGAGTAAAACCATCGTGGAAAACGCGGTCAATTCAAAGGACCACACGACGCTGGTTGCAGCCGTCAAGGCTGCCGGGTTGGTTGATACGCTCAATAGCAAAGGCCCATTCACCGTATTCGCACCGACAAACGAAGCCTTTGCCAAGCTGCCTGCAGGCACCGTCGATACGCTGGTCAAGCCTGAACACAAAGCCGACCTGACTAAAATCCTGACCTACCATGTCGTACCCGGCACTCACACATCGGCACAACTGATGGCCGACGCCAAAAAGAACGGCGGCACCGTTGTGTTGAAAACAGTTCAAGGTGAGTCGCTGAATATCAAGCTGCACGACGGCAAGCTCTGGGTGGTAGATGCCAAAGGCGGTAAGGCAAGTATCAGCATCGCAGACGTGATGCAGTCCAACGGCGTGATCCACGTTGTTGACTCGGTCTTGATGCCTTAAATGCTCCTCAAGCCCGGCAGACGCGCAGTTTGCCGGGTAGCGGGGTTTGCCAATAGCCGGTCACGGTCAGTTCAACGACGCGCGATGTGGCGAACGGCGATGATCATCGCATCCGAACCAAGAAACCCTTGGGCGAGCTCATCAGCCCCTTCTCTACCCGCCAAAACTTTCACGAGCCTTAGCAGGCGCACCGCAACATCAAAGTCTCGATACTCATCGTAAGTTTCTGCGATGAAGCCAGGTACTGATTGCCTCGACGAGTTCGGCCTTGCACTCCACCGGCAACCAATGCCCGCCAGATAAACTCGTTACGGTGAGGTCTGCGCAGGCGGCACGCATTGGCTCGCCCAACTGGTTACCCTTGATGGTATTCATCGGGTCATAGTCACCGTTTACAAACAGTACGGGCAAGGACAGGCGGCCGCCATTGGGCGCTCGATCGGCGTACTCGATGTTGGCGTCGTCGTTCAAATACCATGCGCAGGGCGCGCGAAAACCATGCTGCTCAAAACTGCGCACCAGTGCCGCGAAGTCCGTCTGCGGCCAAAGCGCGGGGTCGGGCTGGGTGGGCGGTGCTCGGTGTGCTTCACCAAACCGCCCTCCTTTGCTGGTGACTTGGGCGTTTGATGCGACTTTGGTGATGCTCGCAGGGTCGCCTCGTCGATAGATCGAAGCCAGTGATGCGGCTTTATCGGCATCAAGGTCAGCGACGGCGGACGCGAAGTGCGCGTTGTAATAGCGGTAGTAGTCCCATTGACCGTCTGGATACTCGTCTGCCGGATAGATCGTTCGGTCGACCAGCGGGACGAGCGTCGGCAGCGCATTCGTGGTGGGGAAGTACGGGACCGAAATCAGCACAACGCCGCGGCTGCGCTGGGGTTCATGGGCGACCAATTCACCCGCAACAACGCTGCCCCAATCGTGGCCCACCCAAATGGCGGGCATTCCACCGAGGTGGTCATGAAGCTCTGCCATGTCTGCCACGATGTTTTCAAGGGTATACGCGTGGGTGTCCGCCGGCACAGAAGAGCCGCCATAGCCGCGCATGTCGGGTGCAACGCAGTACCAGCCCTGGGCAGCGAACGCTTGCATCTGCGGGCGCCAGATCAGACTGAGCTGCGGCCAGCCGTGCAGGAACATCATCAATGGCCCCTCGGCAGGTCCCGACGTCACATAGTGGGTCGTATGACGGGGCGTGCTGAAGATGTGCGAGGTCAGCGTGGAAGTGGACACAGGATCTCCTGGTGCAACACCGGCGGATAGGAGCGAAGCGGCGGCGCCAGGTTGCGGCGCCTGTTCCAAGAGTAACGCCTTTATGTCATCACGGCGCATTGTTGCACTGTAGCCCGCCTCAAGCCCTTGGCATGGCTGCCTGGACGCCATTGGCCTTATATCGCACTCCAGACAGTGACCTCGCCCGGCGCTCACAAACTTTTCACAGTCAAGCGCCTATTGGTGAACCCAAGCTCCTGGTGAACATCCCTTTAAGCCCGCTGATCCCCATCGCGGGCTTTTCTTTGCGCGCAATTTGGCTGTTGGTATTGCGACCCGATGGGAACTAGAGCGCCTCAACCTTTCTACATTGAGAAATCTCGGGCAATGCCTGATCGGCAGAGACTTTATTGAGCTGCCAATGCAGCTTGACAGCGTTTGATTGGTTTACACGCACTCTGGCGCTGCTGGACGTGAGGCTGATATACGAGGCATCTGAACTTTTAACGTCGATGACAACGGCGGTGGTGTCGCCCTCAAGATCAGCATTCCCCAGAATTCCAGCTTTCCATTTCTGAGTGACCGTGTGCTCACCTGGCGTAACAGGTACGGCTACATAACCACCGTTCTCCAGAGACGCTACTGGCTTGCCATCCAAAGAAATCAAGGCAGACATTAAACCCATGTCGTAGTTACTGGGCCTGTAGACATAGATGACACCCCGTTGGGAACCCACGTTTTCAAGAGGGGTAAATGTTGGCCCTGTGATCGTGCAGGCGCTGAGTAGCCCGAACCGGACAAGTGCTGAGATCTTCCATACCCTAGTCATAACCGCTCCATTCGGATTCAGCGCTTGATGATCAACACTGCAAGACTGCTAATCAAACGGTTTGTGTTGATTTTGCACGCCCCCCACTCTCCCCCCAAATGTTGGCGGTAAACCATGAATGGTCAGCGAGGGCTTCAGTTCCTGCCTAGAATCGCCATGCGCTCGAAGATCAGCGACAACCCACAGCGTCGTGAACGCCGCGCGTCGAACAGCCGAGTGGCTGAGGTGCAACAGGTACGCCGGGCTGAGAGCGCTGAATTGACAGCTTGGAACAGATGCGCTGCATCAGCGAGAAGCGTCGGATGTCTTCGAATGGTTCTAAGTGGACACAGCTATGGGGAAGTGAGGAACAAGCGGCCAGAACTGATTCTGGCCTTTAGACTAATTGCCGTAGAAGTACCACATCAGTCGCCACTGTGACGACTCACCGAAGGTCAGCAGTATTGACACACCCGCATGCCGCTTGTCCATAGTGACCTTCAGTTAGACCATCTACTCATGGCAGCATAATACCTATCCACTTAGCTGGTGGGTGTAACTCTTTCAAGTTACCCCACATCACAGTCAACTCCTCCCGCACATGGATACTTAATAAATATGCGATAACCCTTACCTCAATGCATCTTCGTTCCCGATCTATGGTCCATTGTGCATCGGACCTCAAGCTGCATAAGGCGAATTTTTGTAGCTCCCACGGTCGGATCAAAGCGTAGCAGGCTCGAAAATCCAGTGCTGCTTCTCGCAGAGAGTGAGAACGTACCCTTACCGGCCTGTAGCGAAACTCTGCTTGATAATTCTTCAGAGAATGCAGTTACACCAGACGGAAGATAAAATAGCTGGGCCAAGTCTTGATGACCGATATCATATGAACCGTTCACTTCAATTTCAGAGCAATTCCTCATCAGCTCATCGTGACCTATAGAAATTATCAGCATTGGATCATTTTGCGAATCTATAAAAACACCGTCACCCCCCGAAGACAAAATATGTGAATTTTTGAATTCGACCAAGCCATTATCACTTGTTAGTCGAAAGATAGGAGGCGGTGTATTAGATCCAATAGGAACAGGCCTAGCATTTATGAGACGCGTATAAGAGGCACCCGCCTCCCTACTTATGTAAAACACCTTTTGCATGTTGAGGCCGGGGTGGAGATCGCTGCATTCAAAAGGCGCTCTATTGTCCAATCCATTCTGGAGACACTTGAATATAGACTCACGCACCACCATTGTTTTTTTGTAGAAATCGGCATGCGACATTATTGTAGTGCACAAGACCAACGCCATCAAAGCAATCAAAGAAACGGCGCCAGCCGAAAGCTGAAAGCATCTAGACTTTAGCTCTAACTTAAAATTCATCAACCCAAGCATCACAAGCCAAGGCCACAATATTGTAAGCCAAAAAAAATGAAATCTCCCGTAACCATAAACAAACACATCAATTGGCGCACTAATGAAATCAGGACGTAGATTCGCTCTTCCTGCTGATACAATCATTAGATATGAAATGCACACCCCATATAAGCACAGGTAAATAAAAGCAACCCTAAGAACTTTATTATTTCCCTTATTGAAAATAAAGTCAAAAAGTGAACGCGCAGCAAAAAAGGTAGCGATCACCATCATCATTACTGACAGCGTCAATGATAGCTTAGGGTATTGGCTAGGGAGCATAAGTGAACGTGCTACCTTGCCAAGCATGAAAAGCCAGAAATCAGGCTCCCATGGGTAGGCCAAAGGCGCGTCTGGTCGATGCGTTCCGTGCTGGATTGCTAAAATCACCCAAAGCTGTGCAAATACTGTTATAACAGTGGGCAACAACAAATATGCCGCGCACACCTTAATACGGTCGGACAATTTATTTTTTGCTATTACAAAAAAAATGACAAACCCGATAAAAATGGAAAGATTGGCAAATGCTCCACTTGTATATGAAAAACCAGACAGCAAAGCCATTACAGCAATAAGGCAACCAGACACCCATTTATCAAGTCGAGAGAGTGCGACACTGAGAATACCTAAAGAGCAGACTAATGGTAGAGCCTGATGGTAAGCCATATTTTGCCAACCCCAGTATGAATCTGGCTGGAGCATAAATATGGTAGTTGAGAATGCAATAGCTTTTACAGTTCGATTTTCGACCACTCGACCTAACAAATTCCACTGCATAAGTAGAATTGAACCTAAAACAAAAAACAACGATATTGCTTGGTAAGCAATACTATTTCCAGCAAGAACTCTAAATGCCAAGCTATCGAGAAATAGACCAACCGAATAATAGGTATCATTAGCCGGCTGACTTATATAGTCGAAATCCATGCGACCTGCACTGCCGGTTTCGTACTGTCGCATATCGTCCAGAAATGGAAGATCGATGCCAAACGAGAGCCAGCCCACTATGCTCATGAGAAAGCTTATGATGGGTAACGCCACAATTACCATGCATATCGCGCGACTTGCTAAGCGATAGAGCTTTTCCCTGTTAAATTTTTCAGCATTACCATAATTATATTCCTGACGCACAGTCTGTGATCCTTAATTCTATTCTACCGAACACTATATTTTTTTTGGATGCGCCGGCGATCATACACATCCTAATTCGATAGTCCACCATATGCCTTCTCACAGGTCTCTCCTGGGGCGTGGCTTTGATCAGCATGTCCTGCCAGATCTCCCGATCTCTTTTCAGCGCGCTTGAAGACGTGGGCAAACCAAGACGGCACGGGTGGCTGGCGCGCTTGAGGCGGCAGTGCAGGAATGGCTGCTGGCTTTAAGTGCTGTGAATCGAGTGGCAAGGCTATCTGCCGTTCGCTGCACGCTGATACGAGAAGCGCGCTCATTAGCAATATCAGCGGTGATTTGGCCATCTTGTACCGCCTGTCGATTGAGCGTTGATAAGACTGCTCAAGAGCCCGTGTAGACGCATCGTTGGCTGCTTTTGCCTGGGCGTCCGCATCGCGCGGCGTTCCATTCGGTCTCACATGTTGCGTCTGCCGTAGTTACGCCATGGTTGTAGGCGCCAAATAACGTCGCAAGTGCGAGTAGAAGCGCCGCAAAGTAGGAAAGGATCTGCATCCGCACAGAGATCATGAAAGCACGCCCGGTGCCTTTTCATACAGTGCCTTGCGGTCATCCTGGCAAGTGAGTCTACCGTTGATGCGCCGGGTGATCTTCGCGAAGTCTCCGGCATCAGCCAGAGTATTGAGTCCGCGTGTAGACCAGAACTATGCTGCTGATATTGCGGCGTATTTCGGCTGCTCCAGCAATTTTTTCTCCAGACAAAAAAAGCCTGCGCCTTGTCGGGCGAGACTCTTTCGATATACTCCGATTAATTATCGGAGCGAACAGGGATGGATCCCATGAAATACGGAATACTTCTCTTAGCCGTCCTTACTTTTAGCGGCTGTAAAACTTATAGCGGTGGCCAAGATGGCCCTGACATTAAGGCTGGCGGACTTCAGGTCAGTTGCAATGCAACCCCAGCCAATCAGCCCGGATGCTACACCCCGCCCCCCTCTTGGTGGACCAAGCTCCCTGACCATTTTTTCATTCGTGGTAGCGGCTTTTAAAGTTCGAAGCGCTGAGCTGATCCTTCCTCCAGGCGAAAAAAAACCGCTCAAGGCGGTATCGGCGTGCTTGTTTGCCGCGGTTGAGCGCTGCTTAGGCCTGTGCAGCCTTCAACGCAGCGAGCTCTGCGCGCAATTCTTTGACAGCTCCCATCAAGTCCGTGATCAATGCCATCGGTCGAGTTGCTGAACGCGGGGTTGGCCATCGTCGCCAACCCCATCTTTTTCGCCGGTAACGGCAAGCGTATTGATCCCTGCGCCTCGTGCGCGATCAGACCTTGATAAACGACGTCATCCCCTCTGAACACATCGCCAAACGCTTTGCGCTGGTAGGTGACGATCCGGTAAGCGTCGATACGCTCCAAGTAAGATGCCTCGGGCGCGTCCTTGATGTATTTCTTGAAGCGGTAGTCAGCGCCGAACAGTGTCATGGTGCCCACGTACGTTGCGCCGATACACGTCAACGTTTGAGCCGGTCAAGTTGAGGTTATAAGCGTTCGCCGTGTGAGCCCCGCCCGCACCCGATGTCACCGGCAAGGACTTGGACAAAGCTCGACTCAAATGGGCAAAACGGGAGGCCAAAGATAAACCGGGCGACCTGACGATCATGAAGGACATTTTTGAACGCTGTGATCGGGACGTCATCCCGAAAAGGGCAATCGGACTCAGACCAATACCTGGCAGAGCTCAAACAATTCAGGCGGACGTTCGATAGCGCGCCCATCGACTCGATCACGCCAGCCAACATCGCCGGCTATCGCGATGCCCGAACGGCCAAGGTTCGCGCCAACAGGGAAATCGCCCTTCTTTTGCATGTGTTCAATATAGCTCGCGAATGGGGACTTACCGAGCGAGAGAACCCCTGCCAAGGCGTTAGGAAGAATATAAGGAGCTGGCATGCGACTACTACGCACACGCAGTGGTCTGGGATGCGGTATACGGGATGGCGAGCCTGAACGGAAGGAAGCCATGGATCTGAGTTATTAACCGGCCAGCGGGCAGCTGATGTGATCATCATGCGCAGCGACGATACTGAGGGTGATTACTTTCTGGTCACGCAAGGGAAAACCGGGCTGGAGCTGAGGATCCTGATACGCACAGAACCGGGGGAAAACAGTCTTGGGAAATTAGTCAGGGAGATAACTGAACGGAATGTCGGCCATCCAGGTACCTGCTGATCAACAGGCATGCAAAACGGGTGACGAAAAGGATGTTGAGCTTGGCTCGACTGAAGGCGATCGACCAGGGCAACCCACTGCTTGCAGCCAAGATCGCCGGGGTTCAGTTTCGGGACATTCGCCCTGAAGCGCCGCCGGAAATCCTCGATATTGGGGATGCGAGCCCGCTGCTGGGGCATGGCAAGCAGGAAATCACGCAGAGGGTTTACAGGAGGGTCGGAGCGACCGCGAAGCCGTCAAAGTAAAAAAGTTATGAAACATTCCAATATTAGTTACGGAACACCTGCGGAAACCGGTGACAGAATCACCTTGCTCCAGAAACGCAAAAGCCCCGCTTTCGCGAGGCTTTTGTGTAAATCTTGGCGGGAAACCAGGGATTCGAACCCTGGGAACGCTATTAACGTTCGCCGGTTTTCAAGACCGGTGCATTCAACCACTCTGCCAATTTCCCTTTTGCATCACAGGATTATAGTAGCCCTTCCCGTGTCAGCGGGCGCCATAATACCCGAATGAAACACACTGTCAAACTCTCGGCATCGCTTGTTACAGAGCGTCTGTTATGATCTTTGCGACTGAACGTTTCAAAACTGAAGGAGTGTCGCCATGCGCGAACAGAATTACGCAGTGAATGGTAACGCGCAGGCTGAGCAGCTTGAAGTCAGCCGCGTGTTGCGCAATACGTACGGCTTGCTCGCCCTTACCCTCGCATTCAGCGGCGTAATGGCGTATGTAGCGCAGCAAATGCGCGTTGGCTACCCGAATATCTTTGTCGTATTGATCGGTTTCTACGGTCTGTTTTTCCTGACCAACAAGCTGCGTGACTCGGCCTGGGGTCTGGTGTCGGCGTTTGCCTTGACGGGTTTCATGGGCTTTATCCTCGGCCCGATCCTCAACCGCTACCTCGGCATGGCCGGCGGCGCGGAAGTAGTCAGCTCGGCGTTTGCCATGACGGCCCTGGTCTTCGGTGGTCTGTCGGCCTACGTGCTGATCAGCCGCAAGGACATGAGCTTCCTGGGCGGTTTCATCACCGCTGGCTTCTTCGTGTTGCTGGCAGCAGTGGTCGCAGGCATGTTCTTCCAGATCAGCGGCCTGCAGTTGGCTATCAGCGCAGGGTTTGTGCTGTTCTCCTCTGCTTGCATCCTGTTCCAGACCAGCGCCATCATCCACGGCGGTGAGCGCAACTACATCATGGCGACCATCAGCCTGTATGTATCGATCTACAACCTGTTCATCAGCCTGTTGCAGATCTTCGGCATCATGGGCCGTGATGACTGATTGCTAGCGCCATAAAAAATGCCCCGCATCGAAAGATGCGGGGCATTTTTGTTTCTAACGGTTCAATACCGATTAGGTTCCATTTCCAGCTCAACCTTGAAGCGTTCAGCAATGTCCTGCTGGATACGCAGCGCCAGGTCGGCAATATCGTGCCCTGTCGCCGCACCATAGTTGACCAGCACCAGTGCTTGCATCTTATGCACGCCCGCATCGCCATCACGAAAGCCCTTCCAGCCGGCCTTATCGATCAGCCAGCCGGCCGCGAGTTTCATCTGCCCGTCCGCCTGCGGGTAAGCCACCAGGTCCGGATACAGCGCCTGTAGCTCTGCGGCAAGCGCTTGAGACACCAGCGGGTTCTTGAAAAAGCTCCCGGCATTACCCAGCTCCGCCGGGTCCGGCAGTTTTTCGCGGCGGATGCTGCAGATTGCGCGGCTGACGTCGCTGGGCGTCGCCTCGGTGATCCCCTGCCCGGCCAGGCGCTGCTGCACCGGGCCGTAGTCGAGCTTCAGGTGACTGGTGCGACTCAAGGCAAAACGCACGCGCAGAATCAACCAGCGCCCGGTTTCGTGTTTGAACAGGCTGTCGCGGTAAGCGAAGTTGCACTCTTGCAGGCTGAAGTCGCGCAGCTCGCCCGTTTGGCGGTCCAGAGCAGTCAGGCCGGCAAACACATCCTTGATCTCTACACCATAGGCACCAATGTTCTGCATCGGCGCGGCACCGACAGTGCCGGGGATCAGGCTGAGGTTTTCCAGACCGCAGAAACCGTGCTCCAGGGTCCACAGTACAAACGGGTGCCACGCTTCGCCCGCTTCGGCCTCGACCACCACCTGCTGCCCATCATCCTGCAACACGCGAATGCCTTGGGTCGCCATGCGCAACACCAACGCTTGAATGTCCCGGGTCAGCAGTAAGTTGCTGCCGCCACCGATCACCAGCAGCGGCACTGCGTGCGCAGCCGCATAAGCCAGGGCCTCGCGGACATCGGCGTCACTATGGGCCTCGGCAAACAATTGGGCGCGTACGTCGATGCCAAAGCTGTTGAATGGCTTGAGCGATACCTGCGCAAGCACGTGCAAGGTCATAACCGCCCCTTCAATTCGATCACCAATAAATCACAGGCGCGCTCGATCAGGTCAAGAACCCGTTCAAAGCCTTGTTCACCTTCGTAGTAAGGGTCTGGCACCTCGTCCACTTCAGACTCAAAACGGCGCAGGAACAAGTCCAGCTCTGCTTTACCCTGCCCGGGGTGCAGCGCCTTGAGGTTGCGCAGGTTGCTGTGGTCCATGGCCAGAATCAGGTCATAACGCGCGAAGTCGGCACGCGAGACCTGTTGGGCACGCTGAGCCGACAGATCATACCCGCGCACCAACGCCGCACGCTGGCTACGCTGGTCCGGCGGGTTGCCGACATGCCATTCACCGGTGCCCGCAGACGCCACTTCGACCTGGCCTGCCAAGCCCGCTTCGCGCAGTTTATGGCGCAATACGCCCTCGGCGGTGGGCGAACGACAGATGTTGCCCAGGCAGACAAACAGAACCTCCATCAGGCCCCCAGCAGGCGACGGACGCGCTCAAGGTCTTCGTGGGTATCGACACCGGCCGGCGGTGCTTCCAGCGCGTCGCCTACATGGATACGCACGCCATGCCACAAGGCACGCAGTTGCTCCAGAGATTCGGTGTTTTCCAACCAGCACGGGCCCCAGCTGACAAAGTCATGCAGGAAACCTGCGCGATAGGCATAGATACCGATGTGGCGGCGGTAAGGCACGCCCTCCGGCAAGACGTCGCGGCGCTTGGCAAACGCATCGCGCGCCCAGGGCAGGGTCGAGCGGCTGAAGGTCAGCGCCAGTCCATTGATGTCGCTGACCACCTTGACCACGTTCGGGTTGAACAGGGTGTCGATGTCTTCAATAGGCTCGGCCAGGGTCGCCATGCGCGCTTCGCCATGGGCAGCCAGGTTGGCGGCGACCTGATCGATCACACTCGGCGGGATCAATGGCTCGTCGCCCTGCACGTTGACTACAATTGCATCCGCCGCCAAGCCGAGCTGTGTGGCGACTTCGGCCAGGCGGTCGGTGCCGGAATTGTGGTCTTCTCGGGTCAACACCGCTTCAGCGCCAAAACCTTTGCAGGCCTCGATGATGCGCGGGTCATCGGTGGCCACCACGACCCGTTCGGCGCTGCTTTTGCAGGCCTGCTCCCACACCAGCTGGATCATCGGCTTGTTGCCGATCAATTGCAGCGGCTTACCCGGCAAGCGGGTCGATGCGTAGCGCGAAGGAATGACAACGGTAAAGGCGGTGGTCATTTATCCAGACGCTCATCGGTGGTCAGGGTACGGGCTTCACTCTCCAGCATCACCGGGATGCCATCGCGGATCGGGTAAGCCAGGCCGGCGCCTTTGCTGATCAGCTCGGTTTTGTCGGCGCTTAGCTTGAGCGGGCCTTTGCAGATCGGGCAAGCGAGGATGTCGAGCAGTTTGGTGTCCATGAGCGTTTCCTGGGTAAAAGCGATTTAAGGCAAGAGTCGGGCGGGCAGCAAGCGCATCAGTTGCGTGTCGAACCAGGCGACAAACGCCGGTGACGGCAGCGCATCCACTGCAAGGTACCACCAGTCGGGACGGGCGAAGGCGCGGCACTTCACCGCGTCCTTTTCGGTCATGACCAGCGGCAATGCCGGCGTAAAATTCAAGACATCGGCGCTGTAGGGCGCGTGGTCGGCAAACGCATGCGGTATCGGCAGCCAGTGTAGCGTTTCAAGGGTAGTGAAGAAACGCTGCGGGTTGCCAATACCCGCGACCGCATGGACCTGCTGGCCCACCGGAAAATAATCGGCGGGCTGGCGCTCACCGGTTTTCAAATTGATCAGCGCCGTGGGTTGCAGACGGAAGGCGAAGCCATCCTCGCGATCGGACGCGGCACCGTTATAGAGCAGCGCATCGACACTCTGCAGACGCTCGACCGGCTCACGCAAGGGCCCGGCCGGCAAGCAACGGCGGTTGCCGAGGCCACGGGCGGCATCGATCAACACCAGTTCAAGGTCTCGGGCCAGGCGGTAATGCTGCAGGCCGTCGTCGGAAAGAATCAGGTCAAGGGGCTCGCTGGCCAGCAGCGCTTTCACCGCGCGACTGCGGTCTGGGTCAATCATCAGCGGGACGCCGCTGCGCTGCACGATCAGCAACGGCTCGTCACCGGCCACTTCAGGGCTTTGGCTCGCCTCGACCCGCCACGGCAACTGCGGCGGTTTGGCCCCGTAACCGCGACTGACCACCCCTACCCGCAAACCACTGCGCCGGCAGTGATCGATAAGCCACAGAATCAGCGGCGTTTTACCCGTGCCGCCCACAGTGATATTACCGACCACCACCACCGGTACCGGCGATTGATAGATCGCGCCCTCGCCCGCCAGAAAACGCGCACGTTTGCGCTGCACCACGCGGCGATACAAAGACTCCAGCGGCCGCAGCAGCGTGAGTGCCGGGTGGCCTTCGTACCAGGCCTTGAGCAAACGATCGGACATGGCCATCAGGGTTGGGCCGCCGCCTCTACGGTGGTCATGCGCAGATGGGTGAAGCCGAGCTTGCCGGCAGCATCCATCGCGGTGATCACGGCTTGGTGTTGGGTTTTGCCGTCTGCACTGATCGAAAGTGGCATGTTGGTATCGCCGCCGGATTCTTTCTGCAAGGCGTCCATCAGGCTGGTGAGGTCATTTTTCTCAAGCAATTGGTTATTCACCGAAAACACCCCGTCGGCGCTGATGGCAATATCCAATTGCTTGGCATCCTGGTCCTCGGCCGGCGAGCCGCTCACCGCTTCCGGCAAGTCGACACGCAGCTGGGTTTGCCGGGTGAACGTGGTGGTGACGACGAAGAACAGCAGCAGGATGAACACCACGTCAATCAGCGACGCGAGGTTGATATCAACGTTTTCCCGTTGCTTGCGGCGAAATTTCACACCCGGCCCTCGACGAAATCAACATCACGATCGCCCTGCACCACTTCCACCAGTTTGATCGCTTCCTGCTCCATACCGACGACGAGTTCATCGATGCGGCGTTGCAGGAAACGGTGGAAAAACACCGAAGGAATACCGACCATCAGGCCCGCAGCCGTGGTAATCAAGGCCTTGGAGATACCGCCTGCCAATACCGCGGCATTGGTGGTCATGCCTGAGCCCATGAACGAGCTGAAAATATCAATCATGCCCAGCACCGTACCCAGCAGGCCAAGCAATGGCGCCATGGCCGCGATGGTGCCGAGCGCATTGATATAGCGCTCCATCTCGTGGATGACCCGGGCGGCGGCTTCCTCAATGCACTCTTTCATGATCTCGCGACCATGTTTGGAGTTGGCAAGGCCGGCAGCTAGGATTTCACCCAGAGGGGAGTTGGCGCGCAATTCCTTGAGTTTGTCTTTATCCAGTTGCTTGTTTTTGATCCAGCCCCACACCTGCCCCAGCAAATGCTCGGGCGTGATGCGGCTGGCACGCAGGGTCCACAGGCGTTCGGCGACGATGCCGAGTGCGGCGATGGAGCTCAAGATGATCGGCAACATCATCCAGCCGCCGGATTTGACCAATTCCCACACAGTGAATGTCCCCTCGAAAAAGTGCGCCACTTTACCATATAGGTTCGTCAGCGGGGCTCGTCAGCCACCGGCCCGCCCGTCGCGGGCCTGGGCCCTGGGCGATGTTGGTTTAGGGTAACGCGTCACGCCAGAAGCGGCGTTGACTGCGAGCAACATCAGGTGGTTGAAAGGCGCCCAATTGCACCCGCACGGCGCCTTGCTCGGCGCTGTCGTACACGCGACTGCCCAACGCCTGATAACGCGCCAGCACTTGCGGGTGCGGATGACCGAACGCGTTGCCACGCCCCCGTGAGATCAGGACCGATTTGGGCGCAAGTTGTTCCAGCAAGGGCCAGGATGAAGAACTGCGACTGCCATGATGCGGCGCCTGCAGCCAATCGGTCCGTACCGCCAGGGGGGACGCGAGGAAGGCCCGTTCGGCAGCGCGGTCAATATCGCCGGTCAACAGCAGGCGTTCGCCGTTGGCGCTTACACCCAATACACAGGATTTCGGATTGCTGGTAGTGGCGCCAGGCCACTGCCACAGTTCAAACGCCACACCGTCCCACTCCCATTGCTCGCCACTGACACAGGGTTGGGCATCGAGCAATGCCGCCAAGCCTTGGGTTTCTCCTCCGATTACCCGCTGGACTGCAAGCCCTTGGGCAACTGCTGCCGCACCGCCCGCGTGGTCCGCGTGAGCATGGCTGATCACCAACAGGTCCAAGGTCTCGACCCCGAGCTTTTTCAACGCGGGCAGCACCACACGCGCGCCAAGATCAAACTCGCCGGAACGCGGCCCCGCATCGTAAAGCAAGGTGTGATGACGCGTGCGCAGGACCAGCGCCTGTCCCTGGCCGACATCCAACTGCACCACTTCAACCTGCCCAACAGGCACGGGCTGTCTGGGTGGAAAGACCGCCAGCAGCAGCATTGGCCAGCCCAGCAGCCGAAACGGCAGGCCTTG
Organism: Pseudomonas sp. R9.37; assembly: GCF_963878885.1. Classification (NCBI taxonomy): domain Bacteria; kingdom Pseudomonadati; phylum Pseudomonadota; class Gammaproteobacteria; order Pseudomonadales; family Pseudomonadaceae; genus Pseudomonas; species Pseudomonas sp. R9.37. The sequence continues at coordinate 75,762 of NZ_CAWNZA010000004.1, forward strand.
AGGCAGCAGCAACAACACCGCGCCCGCCAGGCTTACACACCAATACACCAGGGGCACCTCGGCCGGTATCCAGGCCGGCTGCTGGCTCGCCAGCAGCGTCAGGGCCCTGAAAAGCCCATCAAGTGCGCCGCCGGCCAGCCACAGCAAGCTTTCACCCACAAACGGAATCGCCAGCAGCGCAGTCCCCAGCAGCGCCAATGGCAATACCACCAGGCTGATCCATGGCACGGCAAACAGATTCGCCACTGGCGCGCTCAGGCTTACAGGCAAGCCCAGCACCAGCAGTAACGGAAATAAACCGATGGCAATCAACCACTGTGGACGCGTCCATGCATGCCACAGACTCCATGGACCCAAGCGCCCGCTGAAGGCCAGTACCAGTACCGCGACGGCCGCGAACGACAACCAGAACCCCGGCTGCAAACTCGCCAACGGTTCCAGCACCAGCACGGCGTCGAGCGCCAACAACAGTGGCCACCAGATCCCCAAATGCCGAAAGCGCAAACGCCACAGCAATACCAGGCCAACCATCACACAGGCCCGTTGTACCGGCACACCAGACCCAGCCAACAGGCCGTATCCCAGCGCGGCGGCAAAGGCCAGGCCACACGCCCATGGCAGCCACGGCAAGGCTCGAGGCCAACAGCCGTGGCGGGCGAGCCCGGCCACCAGGCCGTAGATCAACCCCGCCAGTAAGCCGATGTGCTGGCCGGAAATCACCAGCAGGTGCACGGTTCCGGTGTCCTGCAATACCTGCCAGTCGCTGGCAGCCAGCCCAGAGCCATCGCCCAATACCAACGCCGCCAAACCCGCCTCGCGCCCTTGGGCGTCCACCGCCGCCAAGCGTTGCCGGACAGCATCGCGCCAGGCATTGCGGGCTGGCGCCAGGCGCTGGCCGTCCTTGACCGATCCCGTGGCCCCGATACGTTGGGCCAGGAGCCAGGCTTCGTGGTCAAAACCGTGAAAGTTGAGCAGCCCCGTGGGCCGCTTCAACGTGATCGCCAGGCGCCAACGCTCACCGCTGTTGACTGGCGGGCCACCGTGCCAGGACACCCGAATGCGCTTGGGTAAGCGGGCTGTGCGTGACCGACTGTCGGTCAGTTCAAACCGTACGCCGGTGCTCGTCTGCTGCGCCAACCCGGTCACGCGGCCTTCTACCCAGCGCGTCTGGCCATCCAGCGCCGGCTTCAGACGGTCGTCCAACGCCCACTGCGCGCTCAGGCACGCCCAGCCCAATCCGAACAGGAAAAAGGCCACCGGGTAGGTGCGAAAAGGCAACAACATCAATGCAATCACCCAAATGGCCAGTAACCATCCGGTAGGCGGCAGTGCGGGCAAAAGTCGCAACGAAAGCAGGCCAAGTCCGAGCGCAAACATGCCGATTTTCATGAATCATCCTTTGCAAGTGATCCACTCAGTCTTAGTCGCTCGCCCAGCGCTGCCGATGATGTTTTGTCACAAAGTCTGAATTTTCTGTTTATAGAATGCGGGCATACTTGCCCCTCGAACTGACCTGGACCCCTTATGCCCCGGCGCTTATTCAAACGGTACATGCCCGATCCCACGAGTATCCGGGAACACAAGTCTTTACGATTTCTCGGCACGTTGCTGCATGACCCCAACCTCTGGCACCTGAACCGGCACTCCGTCGCGCGTGCCATGGCGGTGGGCCTGTTCGCGGCATTCATCCCGATTCCGCTGCAGATGTTGCTGGCCGCGATCCTGGCGATTGTGGTGCGCGGCAATATGCCTATCGCCGTCAGCCTGGTGTGGCTGACCAACCCGATCACCATGCCGGTGGTGTTTATCTGCACTTACCTGACCGGTGCCTGGCTGATGAACGTGCCGCCGCGCAGCCTGCCGGACAACCTCACCTGGGAGTGGATCAGCGGCCAGTTGAGCACGCTGTGGCAGCCATTCCTGTTGGGGTCGGTGGTCTTGGGGCTGGTGTTGGGCGCGTTGGCCTACTGCCTGACCATGGGCTATTGGCGTTGGTGGGTCGCGCACCAGTGGAAGAAGCGCAAGCAGCGTCGCGCGTGAAAAAAAGCTAACGCGCCAACAGACGCAAATGGACCCGCAGGCCTTGCCCGGTATTTTCCGCCCACAAACGCCCGCCCTGACGCTGTACGGCATTACGGGCGATGCTCAGGCCCAGGCCGAAACCGCCATCACCGGGCCGTGACCCTTCCAAGCGTGTGAAAGGCGCGAAAATTCGCTCCAGGTCACGCTCATCAATGCCGGCGCCCTGATCCTCCAGCCAGATATGCCAGTAATCAGCGTCTCGACAGCCATCAAGCTGCACCCGCCCGTGCGGGGGCGAATGCCGAATGGCGTTACGCAGGATATTTTCCAGGGCCTGAGCCAGCGCGTTCAGGTTGCCCTGTACCCAGCAGTCTGCGGGCAACCGGCAAGGTAAACGCGACGCCGGCCAGTCACTTTCAAAGCAGGCGTTTTCCCTCAGCATGTCCCACAGGGCCGGAAGTTGAATATCTTCATTGGGCAATGGCGTGCGTTCGCTGTCCAGCCAGGCCAGTTGCAGGCTGTCTTCCACCAGGCGCTGCATGGCATCGATTTCCCGGCCCAGGCGCTCACGCAACTGCGTCAAATCCTGTTCGCTGTCGCAGGCCACGCGCAAACGGCTCAACGGTGTGCGCAGCTCATGAGACATGTCCCGCAACAGTTGTTGCTGCAACACCACCGTGCCCTGCAAGCGCTCGGACATATGGTCAAAGGCCCGGCCCAGTTCACCCAGCTCGTCCTGACGGCTGGTAGCCTCGCGCGACATGCGCGTATTCAATTGATCGGCGCGCCAGGCATTGGCCTGCTCACGCAATTGATTGAGGGGCATGATCAAAAGCCGGTAAAGCCCAATACACAGCAACAGCGTAAACAGGCCTGGAATCACGCCATTGGTCACCACGCGCCAAAACAACTGGTAGCGCCCAGGCATGAAACGCTGGGGCAGTTCGATCACCAGTGAACCCGCACCTGGGTCGACTGGAAACGGGATTTTCATCCACGGCAGGCCTTTGACATGCCGGCTGACGGGCCACTCCAACCCGCGCAGAAAGGTCAGGCGCTGGCTTTCCTTGTCACTCAGTGGCGTGCTGCTCAAAGACTGCAAGTCGTTGCCGATCACACCGATCCACGTGGACTCACGCTTGGCCATAAGCGCTAACCAGGCATCCACGCCTGCCCTGCCCTGGGTATTCCAGGCCAGTTCGGCGCCCGCGGCATAACCCCGCAGAATCTCGCGCGACTCCTCGGCCACGTAGGCATTCTGCTCTTCCATGTAGCGGCCCCAGGACCAACTGAGCCAAATCATCAGCAAACAGAAAGCGATCAGCAGGCAGGCCAGTTTCCAGAATAACGAATGCTTGCCCGGCAACCGCTCAAAGCCCTTCATCATGGCCGCTCAGTACGTAACCCTTGCCCCATACCGTGCGCACTTCACACTCGCTGTAGCCGATGGCCTTGAGCTTGCGGCGAATCTGGCTGACGTGCATGTCCAGACTGCGGTCGTGGGGCGCATAACCGCGCTGCAACACATGCTGATAGAGGAAGGCTTTGCTGAGCACTTCGTCAGCATTGCGGTGCAGGGTTTCCAACAGACGGTATTCGCTGCGGGTCAGCCCGGCCCAGTGCGCCTGATAAAAGACATCGCACAGCTGGTCGTCAAAGCGCAGCGTGCGAGTGTCGTCGCGCACCGCCCGACGCGTGGGCAGCGGGCGCCGATCCAGGGCCACACGGCGCAAGATGGCTTCAATGCGCACCCGCAGCTCGATCATGCTGAACGGCTTGGGCAGATAGTCGTCCGCACCGAGGCGAAAGCCACTGATACGGTCGGCTTCTGCGCCCAGCGCCGACATCAGGATCACCGGGATCGCATGGCTCTGGCGCAGGTGGGTGAGGATCGACAACCCGTCCATCCCGGGCAGCAGGATATCCATCAACACCACGTCGAACGCCTGGTCGCGGGCCATTTGCAGACCTTGCTGGCCGTTCTGGCACCAGGTCACCTGGAAGCCACAGCGGCCCAGATGCTCATGCACATAAGCACCCAGCACGGGATCGTCTTCGATTGTCAGGATACTGGGTGAGCCAGCTGCGGGAGTCATTAGCGTCTGCAAGTCATTCTCAATCGCTGATTATTCAAGATTAACCGGCCCCAGGCAATCGCCACCCGGCTCTCAATGGCCCGAAGATTGCGGTATGTCATTAATTTGCGAGATTCCAGACCGCGCAAATGGCTACACTGCGCAGGTGGCGTGGGCCGGATGCCCGCGCAGATAATCGAAAACAATGTGGTAGCAGGAGAGTGGCGTGCTTAGAAGAATGGGGATAAAAGGCCGCGTACTGTTGCTGACCTTATTACCGACCAGCCTGATGGCCCTGTTGTTGGGGGGTTATTTCACCTGGATGCAGCTCTCGGAGTTGCAAACCCAATTGCTGCAGCGTGGCGAAATGATTGCCGAGCAGTTGGCGCCGCTGGTAGCCCCTGCCCTGAGTAGCAAGAACACCGACCTGCTGGAACGCATCGCCACCCAGTCGCTGGAACAACCCGACGTGCGTGCCGTGTCGTTTCTGGCGCCGGACCGCTCGCCCCTGGCGCACGCCGGCCCAACCATGCTCAACCAGCCGCCCGTCGGTAACAGCTCCCACCTGCTGCAGCGCACCGGCAATGACGCCACGCGCTACCTGCTGCCGGTATTTGGCCGCCACCGCAACCTCGCAGGCGAGCTGATCCCCGATGAAGCCGATCGTTTGCTGGGCTGGGTCGAGGTAGAGCTGTCGCACAATGGCATGTTGTTGCGCGGCTATCGCAGCCTGTTCGCCAGCTTGCTGTTGATCGCCATCGGCCTGATCTGCACCGCCGCGCTTGCGCTGCGGATCAGCCGCACGATCAACTCGCCGATTGGCCAGATCAAGCTGGCCGTGGCCCAACTCAAGGACGGCAACCTGGAAACCCGCTTGCCACCCTTGGGCAGCCAGGAACTGGACCAGTTGGCCTCGGGCATCAATCGCATGGCCGAAACCCTGCAAAATGCCCAGGAAGAGTTGCAGCACAGCATCGATCAGGCCACCGAAGACGTGCGCCAAACCTGGAAACCATTGAAATCCAGAACATCGAGCTGGACCTGGCGCGCAAAGAGGCCCTGGAGGCCAGCCGTATCAAGTCGGAGTTCCTGGCCAACATGAGCCATGAAATCCGCACCCCGCTCAATGGCATTCTCGGTTTCACTCACTTGTTGCAAAAAAGCGAACTGTCACCGCGCCAACTGGACTACCTGGGCACCATCGAAAAGTCCGCCGACAACCTGCTGGGCATCATCAACGAAATTCTCGACTTCTCGAAAATCGAGGCCGGCAAGCTGGTACTCGACAGCGTGCCTTTCAACCTGCGCGACTTGCTGCAAGACACCCTGACCATCCTCGCGCCCGCCGCCCATGCCAAGCAGTTGGAACTGGTCAGCCTGGTATACCGCGACACCCCGTTGGCGCTGGTCGGCGACCCGTTGCGACTCAAGCAGATCCTCACCAACCTGATCAGCAATGCGATCAAGTTCACCCGCGAAGGCACTATCGTGGCCCGCGCGATGGTCGAGGACGAACAGGAGGACAGCGTACAGCTGCGCATCAGTGTGCAAGACACCGGCATCGGCTTGTCCAACCAGGACGTGCGCGCACTGTTCCAGGCGTTCAGCCAGGCCGACAATTCCCTGTCACGGCAACCGGGCGGTACCGGCTTGGGCCTGGTGATCTCGAAACGACTGATCGAGCAGATGGGCGGTGAGATCGGTGTCGACAGCACGCCGGGAGAAGGCTCTGAATTCTGGATCAGCCTCAACCTGCCGAAAACCCGCGATGACGTCGACGACCTGCCCTCTGCACCACTGCTGGGGCGTCGCGTGGCGGTGCTGGAAAACCACGAGCTGGCGCGTCAGGCCCTGCAACACCAACTGGAAGATTGCGGCCTGGAAGTGACGCCGTTCAACACCCTGGAAAGCCTCACCAACGGCATCACCAGCGCGCATCAGACCGAGCAGGCCATCGACCTTGCCGTACTCGGCGTCACGGCCAATGATATTCCGCCCGAACGCCTCAACCAGCATTTGTGGGACCTGGAACACCTGGGCTGCAAAGTGCTGGTGCTGTGCCCGACCACCGAGCAGATGCTGTTCAACCAGTCGGTGCCCAACCCCAACAGCCAGTTGCAGGCCAAACCGGCCTGCACGCGCAAATTGCGCCGCGCACTGGCCGACCTGATCAACCCGCGCCCCTTGCGCAGCGAACCCGGCGAGCCGCTGTCCAGCCGCGCGCCGCGCGTGCTCTGCGTGGATGACAACCCGGCAAACCTGTTGCTGGTACAAACTCTGCTCGAAGACATGGGCGCCAAGGTGCAGGCGGTAGAAAGCGGCTATGCCGCCATTGACGCGGTGAAACAGGAAACATTCGACCTGGTGCTGATGGACGTACAAATGCCCGGCATGGACGGCCGCCAAAGCACCGAGGCTATCCGCCAATGGGAAAGCGAGCGCCACGGCACGCCGTTGCCGGTGGTAGCCCTCACCGCCCATGCCATGGCCAACGAAAAACGCGCGCTGCTGCAAAGCGGCATGGACGACTACCTGACCAAACCCATCAGCGAACGCCAACTGGCCCAAGTGGTGCTGAAGTGGACCGGCCTGGCCCTGCGCAACCAAGGCCCGGAACGCACCAACGACAGTTCGGGCACAGGCGTGAAACTGTTGGTACTGGACCATGAGGAAGGCCTGCGTCTGGCGGCCAACAAATCCGATCTGGCCGCCGACATGCTCGCCATGCTGCTGGCCTCTCTGGAAGCCGACCGCCTTGCGATCACCGTCGCCCGCGAAGCCAAAGACAACAATGCCCTGATCGAGCGCGTCCACCGGCTGCACGGCGCCACCCGTTACTGCGGTGTGCCGCAATTGCGCGCCGCCTGCCAACGCGCCGAGACCTTGCTCAAGCAGGACGACGCCAAGGCCATGGCGGCCCTGGATGAACTGGACATGGCGATTGCCCGCCTGGCCAGTGAGGCGCGCGTCAGCGCCTGAGTTTATTTATAAGCGCGGGCACTTGCGGCGCGGGTTTGCTCCTGTCTTCAAGGGTCTGCGCTTGCAACTCGCAACTTGCAGGGAGCTTTTTAATGCGCGTCATTCTTTTCAGCAGCCAGACCTACGACCGCGACAGCTTTCTTGGCGAGCCACTGCCGGCCGGCCTTGAGCTGCAATTTCAGCCTGCGCGGCTCAATCTCGACACCGTGGCCCTGGCCGAACACCACGAAGTGGTTTGCGCGTTTATCAATGACGACCTCAGCGCTCCGGTGCTGGAGCAACTGGCCGCAGGCGGCACGCGTCTGATTGCCCTGCGCTCGGCCGGTTACAACCATGTCGACCTGCCCGCCGCCCAGCGCCTGGGCCTGACCATCGTGCGGGTGCCGGCCTACTCGCCTCACGCGGTGGCCGAGCATGCCGTGGCGCTGATTCTTGCCCTTAACCGCCGCCTGCATCGCGCCTACAACCGCACCCGCGATGGCGATTTCAGCTTGCACGGGCTGACCGGTTTCGACCTGGTGGGCAAGACCGTCGGCGTGGTCGGCACCGGGCAGATCGGCGCCACGTTCGCCAAGATAATGGCCGGCTTCGGCTGCCAATTGCTGGCCTACGACCCTTTCCCCAACCCGCAGGTGCAGGCCCTCGGTGCACGTTACGTGAGCCTGCCCGAGCTGCTGGCGCACGCGCAGATCATCAGCCTGCATTGCCCGCTGACCGCCGACAGCAAACACCTGATCAACGCCCGCGCCCTGGCGCAGATGCAGCGCGGCGCAATGCTGATCAACACCGGCCGTGGAGGCCTGGTGGACACGCCGGCGCTGATCGAAGCCCTCAAGGACGGCCAACTCGGCTACCTCGGGCTGGATGTGTATGAAGAAGAGGCCCAGCTGTTTTTCGAAGACCGCTCCGACCTGCCGCTGCAAGACGACGTGCTCGCACGCCTGTTGACGTTCCCCAACGTGATCATCACCGCCCACCAGGCATTTCTCACCCGCGAGGCCCTGGCGGCCATCGCCAGCACCACGTTGGGCAATATTGCCGCGTGGGCCAAAGGCCAGCCGCAGAACCTGGTCGAAGGATGATCGGCGGTCACATACCAGGCTCATGATAGGCCGGCACCCGTGATAGGATGCCGCGCCTATTTGGAGGATCCATGGCCGAACACGATTTCCGCTTCAGCTTGCTGAGCCCGCAACACACCCTGATCGAATGCCGCGCCCTGGTGCCGGGCCGTTATCAAGTCACCGGCAACGGTGGTTCGATCAAACACGGCGACGTGCTGATCGTCACCCTGCGTGGCAGTAAAACCCTGTCGATGCGCCTGACCGTCGAAGGTGATGCGCGCTACTCCATTCGCCCGGCAGGCCAATGGGTCGCCATGGCCCAGGGGCCGAAATTCGGCGAGCTGGAAATTCATACCTGGAAGGTCAACTGCGACAGCTGCGACACCGTGCTGGAATTTGAATTCGCGGTAGAAACCAAACTGACCAAAGAGCCGCTGCAACCTGCCGCCAACGCGCGCATCAAGGCATTGGGCTGGGCCAGCGAAGGCGACAAGCATCGCTGCCCTAAATGCCAGCAGGCCGCGCAATGAAAGGCCCGCTGCTGCTCGCCGCCGTCGGCATAGGCCTGACCGGCTGCGCCGGCGATGCGGTGAAGCTCAAGCAGGATCACAGCTACGTGGTGGAATGGATTGGTGAGCGGCCGCTGATGGATTACGCGCACCTGACCGTCACCCTTGGCGCCGATGGTCGCGCCTACGGCAATGGCGGTTGCAACCACTGGTTTGCGCCGTACACCGTAGAGGGTGACAAGCTGAACTTCGGCAAGATCGGCAGCACGCGCAAACTCTGCGCCGAAGCCTTGATGGAGCAGGAGCACCGCTTCTTCCAGGCCCTGCAAGGCGTCGAGCGTTGGGACATCTCGCCGATCGAGCAGACGCGTTTCTGGCCGGCTGAAGGCAAGCCTATTCGGCTGTGGCTTGAAGAAGGCTGATCGACATCATTGCAAACGGGCTTTGCTGTGGAAGCTGGCCTGCCTGCGACAGCATCGACTCGGTATCACAGACGTACCGGGTCGCCCGCATCGCAGGCTAGCCGCCTCCCGCACAGTTAACCGCGTAGGGCTTTGAGTTTGGCGAGCACCCCTTGCGCCGTCTGCTCGCCCATCAACTGCTCGCGCACCTTGCCCTTGTCATCAATGATGTAGGTCACCGGCAACGCCTCGCTGCGCGGGATATCGAAAATCTCTTCCGGGTTCTGCGCCAGTACGGTGAACTTGATCCCCAGCTTCTCGCTGGCGGCCTTGAGTTCTTCACCCTGCACATTGTCAAAGTTGACCCCGAAAACCCCAACGTTCTGCCCTTTCAGCTGCTCGGCCAAGGCATTGAGTTCCGGGATCTCCGTGCGGCACGGGCCACACCATTCCGCCCAGTAGTTGACCACCACCCAGTGTTTGTCCAAGCGCTCTGACGCGACCTTGTTACCGTATTGGTCAACGCCGTAGTCGTTACCGCAGCCGCTGAGCAGCAGGGTTGTGATGATCGCCAATGCACCGATCAGTCGCCTTGTCATGGGGTAATCCTTCGCAAAAAAATGAACGTTGGCTGCGACCTATCGCCTCTTACGGTTTAAGGACAGGACGCTGCGCAGGTAGAATACCCGCCACCTTACGCAAGATGCGACCCGCACATGACCGATCTGACGCTTTATCACAACCCGCGCTGCTCGAAATCCCGCGGAGCGCTCGAACTGCTGGAAGCCCGCGGCCTCACGCCCACCGTCGTGCGCTACCTCGAAACCCCGCTGAACGCCGCGCAATTAAAGGCGCTGCTGGGCAAGCTGGGCATCAGCGCACGCCAATTGCTGCGCACCGGCGAAGACGAATACAAAGCCCTCAACCTGGCCGACGCCAGCCTCAGCGAAACGCAACTGATTGCCGCGATTGCCGAACACCCGAAGCTGATGGAACGTCCGATCCTGGAAACCGCCGATAAAGCCGTGATTGGCCGCCCGCCGGAAAACCTGCTGGAGTTGCTGCCGTGACCGCGCCGTATGTGCTGGTGTTGTATTACAGCCGCAATGGCTCGGTGAGCGAAATGGCCCGGCAAATTGCCCGCGGTATCGAGCAAGGCGGGATGGAAGCAAGATTGCGCACCGTGCCGGCGATCTCCACCGAGTGCGAAGCGGTGGCGCCGAGCATTCCCGACGAAGGTGCGCTGTATGCCAGCCTCGATGACCTGAAAAACTGCTCGGGCCTGGCCCTTGGCAGCCCGACCCGCTTTGGCAACATGGCCGCGCCGCTCAAGTATTTCCTCGACGGCACCAGCAACCTGTGGCTGACCGGCGCCCTCGTCGGCAAGCCAGCCGGCGTGTTCACTTCCACGGCCAGCCTGCACGGCGGGCAGGAAACCACGCTGATGTCGATGCTGCTGCCCTTGCTGCACCATGGCATGTTGATTACCGGCCTGCCCTACAGCGAACAAGCACTGCTCGACACCCAGGGCGGCGGCACGCCGTACGGCGCCAGCCATCACTCGGGGCCCGACGGCAAGCGCATGCTCGACCAACACGAAATCACCCTGTGCCGCGCCCTCGGCCTGCGCCTGGCCACCACCGCCATGTTGCTGGAGAACGGCCGTGGCCAGAAAGCCTAAGGTCCTGCCGCCCCAGGCGTGGCTGGAACCCCGGGTCAACGTCGCACGCGCGCTCAGCCTACTGGCGTTTTTTGGGCTAGTGGGTTTGCTGTGCGGGTATTACCTGTTCGTCGCCGACCTGCACGGCGCGCGCCCGTGGGTGATCCTGCTGATCGAATTGGTGCCGCTGCTGGTGCTGGCGCCCGGCATGCTGCTCGGCAGCGCACGCGGGCATTCGTGGATGTGCTTTGTGGTGAATTTGTATTTCATCAAGGGCGCGCTGGCGGCCTATGACCCGAACCGGCAGTGGTTCGGGGTGCTGGAAATGCTCGCGAGCCTGGCGGTGTTTTGTACCGCACTGTTATATGTGCGGTGGCGGCATCAGTTGAATCGGCGGCTGGCGGCAGATGTGCAGCCGGCCTGAAGACCGCTGTCGCAGGCAAGCCAGCGATAGCCTCACCTCGGTCTCAATGATTCACTGTGTAAGCCAGCATCATCGACAACTGACACATCGGCCGCCCACTCTCGGCGTGCCATTGGTTGAATGCGCCCTGCACCGTTGCCAGATCGCGCAGGCTGGTCGGTACTTTGTCGACGATCTTCTGCGCATTCAACGCCGCCACCACGTCATAGCTCGGTACAAACGTGTCCTTGCCCACCATGCGCAAAAAACGCGGCGCCGACAGCCCGCCCAACTGGTGGCCGTGCTTGCTCAGGTACTTCCACAAGCCGACGATATCGGTCACCGGCCAGTCCGCGACAAAGGCGCCGAAGCTGCCCTTTTCCTGCTCGATGTCCAAAATCATCTGCGCATTGCGCGGCACGCTCCTGAGCTTGCCCAGGTGACGAATGATGCGCGTGTCCTGCATCAGGCGCTCCAGGTGTTCGGCGCCCATCAGCACGACCTTTTCCGGGTCAAAGCCGAAAAACACCTGCTCGAACGCGGGCCACTTGCCATCCACCACACTGTGCTTGAGCCCGGCGCGAAATACCCGCAGCGCCAGGGTCGACAGGTAGCGATCGTCACTGATTTTGCGCAACTGTGCCGGGGTCTTGGGAACAGGCAGGTGGGCTTCCAACTCGGCCGCTGAACCAAAACGGTTCAGACAATATTCGTGCAGCCACTTGTAATCGCGCATGCCCTCTCCTGGCAATTGAATTGAAGACGGCGCCCGTGAGCGCCGTCTTTCAGAGCGTTGAAACGTGTCAGAGGTTCACAACATTGACGAAGCGCGACGCGGCGCTCTCATCGATTTTCAGGCTGGTGAAGTCGAACAGGTTGCGGTCGGCCAGCTGCGAGGGGATCACATTCTGCAAGCTGCGGAAGATGCTTTCAGTGCGGCCAGGGGTCTTGCGCTCCCAGTCCACGAGCATTTCCTTGACCACCTGGCGCTGCAGGTTTTCCTGGGAGCCGCACAGGTTGCACGGGATGATCGGGAATTGCTTGAAGTCGGAGTAGGCCTGGATGTCTTTCTCGTTGCAATACGCGAGCGGCCGGATCACCACGTTGCGGCCGTCATCGGCGCGCAGCTTGGGCGGCATGGCCTTGAGGGAGCCGTTGAAGAACATATTGAGGAAGAACGTCTCGACGATGTCGTCACGGTGGTGACCGAGGGCCATCTTGGTCGCGCCGATCTCATCGGCAAAGGTGTAGAGCGTGCCACGGCGCAGGCGCGAGCACAGCGAGCAGGTGGTCTTGCCTTCCGGGATCAACTCCTTGACCACCGAATAGGTGTCTTTTTCGACGATGTGGTACTCGATGCCCAGCGCTTTCAGGTAGGCGGGCAATACGTGCTCGGGGAAGCCGGGCTGTTTCTGGTCCATGTTGACAGCGACGATCTCGAACTTGATCGGCGCGACCTTTTGCAGGTGCAACAGCACGTCGAGCATGGTGTAGCTGTCTTTGCCGCCGGAGAGGCAGACCATGACCTTGTCGCCGTCCTCGATCATGTTGAAATCGGCGACCGCTTCACCGGCCAGGCGACGCAGGCGTTTTTGCAGTTTGTTCTGGTTGACCGTAAGAGTGCCCATGGCGCTTGGATCCGCTAGAGGTGTGTGACGAAAAGCCCGGCATTTTACCTTCATGACCGACCGAGTTCCAATGTGGGAGCTGGCTTGCCTGCGATGGCGCTGTGACACACACGTGTAACGGGCTGACCCATCGCTGGCGCAGGCAAGCCGGCTCCCACGGCGGACCTCGTCATTACTGACAGACCTCACCGCGATTAGCGCCCCTGTTTACAGCGCAATTTGCTCTAAAGCCCTACAGTTTTTCCGGTCATCACTTCCTATACTGCGACGTAAGGTCGCACAGTTATCCGGGACCTTTGAGGCCTTTGGCCCGTGGGCGCTCCGATGGGGGGCGATGGTAATAACGACAGGAGTGACTGGCATGATCCATCACGTCGTGGGGCTGTTTACCCATCCCGACCAGGAATGGCGGGAAATTCGTGGCGATAAGGAAGAAAGCATTGGCCACATGTACCTCACTCACACCCTGATTCTCGCGGCGATCCCCGCCGTATCGGCGTTTATCGGCACTACCCGGGTGGGCTGGGTCATCGGCAGCCGCGCGCCGGTGATGCTGACCCAGGAAAGCGCCCTGTGGATGACCCTGATGTCGTACGCGGCCATGCTCGGCGGCGTGGCGGTCATGGGCGCGTTCATTCATTGGATGGCCCGTACCTACGACGCCAGCCCCAGCATGGCGCGGTGCGTAGCATTTGCCACCTACACCGCGACCCCGCTGTTTATCGGTGGGCTGGCGGCGTTGTATCCGCATATGTGGCTGGGCATGGTCGTCGGTACGGCCGCCATCTGTTACACGGTGTACCTGCTGTATGTGGGGCTGCCCACGTTCATGAGCATCGACCCGGACGAGGGGTTCCTGTTTTCCAGCTCGGTGCTGGCGGTGGGCCTGGTGGTACTGGTGGCGATCATGGCGTTCACCGTGATCGTCTGGGGCTTGGGCGTAGGCCCGATCTACACCAACTGAGCGGCTGACCCCGCAGGCAAAGCCACCGCAAGGTGGCTTTGTGCGTCATGCATGACCATTCGGCGCCTGACAGATTCGGAAACACCTGTTTTTGCGGCATACTGGGCGCCTCTGGAGATATGGTCAGCATGCCCGAGCAACTCAATACCCGCGTCGAAGATTGTTTCCTGCAAGCAGAATCCTTTTTTAAACGAAGCTTCAAACGCCCCCAGGTCAGCCTCAAGCTGCGGGGCCAGAAGGCCGGTGTCGCGCATTTGCACGAGAACCTGCTGCGCTTCAACCCACAACTGTACCGTGAAAACAGCCAACATTTCCTGAAGCAGACCGTGGCCCATGAGGTTGCGCACCTGATCGCCCATCAATTGTTTGGCGAACGCATTCAGCCCCATGGCGAGGAATGGCAATTGATCATGCGCGGGGTATACGAACTGCCGCCGGATCGCTGCCACACCTATGCAATCAAGCGTCGGCAAGTCACGCGTTACATCTATCGCTGCCCATGTGCCGACAGTGATTTCCCGTTTTCAGCCCAGCGCCATGGGTTGGTGAACCAGGGCCGACGGTACTTGTGCAGGCGTTGCCGGCATACCTTGGTGTACACCGGGGAAACCCGGGTGGAGTGAGGGCCCCATCGCAGGTAAGCCAGCGCCCACCTGTTGACCGCGCCGCCGATCAAAGGTGGGAGCTGGCTGGCCCGTGAAAGCGGCCGAGCAGTCACCCAACCACCTTGGCCTGACGCAATGCTGCTATTCGTTGCGCACTGAGCCCCAGCTCAGCCAACACTTCATCTGAATGCGCCCCCACCGCCGCACCTGTGTGCCGAGGCTCTGGCAACCCCTCTGAAAACTTCAACGGGCAGGCGATTTGCGCCTGAGTCGAGCCATCGCCGCGTGGTACCTGGCTGATCAGCTTCCGCGCCTTCAACTGCGGATGCTCCACCGCTTCACTCAAACTCAATACAGGCTCCACACACGCATCCACCCCGGCAAACAGCTCGCACAACTGCTCAAAGCTGCGCTTTTCAAACTCGACCTGCAGCGCCAGCTTCAGGGCTTTTTGCTGTTCCGGCCTGGGCGACAGGCCTTGCGCTGCCAACTCCGATCGGCCCAACGCCTCGCACAGTTGCTGCATAAACGCAGGCTCCAGGCTGCCGACCGACATCCAGCGCCCGTCGCGCGTGCGGTAGTAATCATAAAAGCTGCCGCCGTTGAGCACCTGGGTCTCCCAATCCGGCTCGACCCCACAGGCCAGGTAACCCGCGCCGGCCATGGCGTTCAGGCTGAACGAACAGTCCGTCATGCTCACATCCAGGTGTTGGCCAACGCCGCTGTGCTGACGCGCTATCACCGCCGCCAGCAACCCCACCACCGCGTGCAGCGAACCACCGGCCACATCCGCCAATTGCACGCCCAGCGGCAGAGGTCCGCTGTCCTGGCGCCCGGTGTGGCTGGCAATGCCGGCCAGCGCCAGGTAATTGATATCGTGCCCGGCACGGTCCTTATAGGGCCCAGTCTGGCCGTAGCCGGTGATCGACACGTAGATCAACCTGGGGTTGATCGCATTGAGCGCCGCATAGCCCAGTCCCAAACGCTCCATGACGCCGGGGCGAAACTGCTCGAGGACGATGTCGTAGTCCTTGACCAGCTCACGCACGATCTCCAGCGCCTCGGCCTGCTTGAGGTCCAGCGCCAGGCTGCGCTTATTGCGATTGAGGTAGGCGTGGCTGGCCGACGTGCCGTGATCGTGCGGCGGCAGAACGCGCAACAGATCCACGCGTGTAGGCGATTCGATCCGCAGCACCTCGGCGCCCATGTCCGCGAGCATCAAGGATGCAAACGGGCCAGGTAGCAAGGTGGAAAAATCCAGCACTTTGAGGGACGCCAAGGGACCTGACATGGAGACTCCATTTCGGTTTCGAATGCCCACAGCGTAGGCAGGCTTGATCCTACCGGCAATCGTCAGAACGATCAGCGAGGGTGACCGTTTTGATCACGGCGGGCTTTTTCGCCGCGGCGGCTTTATCATTGGCCCACGTTTGCTTGCAGAGTGTTCCATGAAGTTCGCAATTGCGCTGTTTTCCGCCGCCCACGCGCCCTCCTCGCGCCGCGCCTTGCTGTTTGCCCAAGCGGCGATTGCCGGTGGGCATGAGATTGTGCGGCTGTTTTTTTATCAGGACGGCGTGTACAGCGCCTCCAGCAACATCGTCGCGCCCCAGGATGAGCAAGATATTGCCCGGCAATGGCGCGAGTTTGTCAGCGCGCACCAGTTGGACGGCGTGGTGTGCATTGCCGCCGCTTTGCGCCGTGGCGTGCTCAATGGCGAAGAAGCCACGCGCTACCAACGCAGCGCGGTAAACCTGGATGCGCCGTGGGCGTTGTCGGGCCTTGGGCAATTGCACGATGCCGCCCAGGCCGCCGACCGCCTGATCTGTTTTGGAGGGCCGTGACATGTCCAAATCCTTATTGGTCATCAGCCGCCAGGCGCCGTGGTCCGGGCCAAGCGCGCGCGAAGCCCTGGATATTGTGCTGGCCGGCGGTGCTTTCGACTTACCGATCGGCCTGCTGTTTATGGACGACGGCGTGTTTCAACTGGCGCCGCAGCAAAACGCCAAAGCCGTGCAGCAAAAGGACCTGAGCGCCAACCTGCAAGCGTTGGGCCTGTTTGGCATTGATGACGTGTTCGCCTGCGGCCACAGCCTGGCCGAACGCGGGCTCACAGCCCCTGCCAGCGCCCAGGCACTGGGCAACGACGCTATTGGCAAATTGATTGACCGTTACGACCAGGTGATTACCCTCTGATGTCGACTTTACATGTGGTGTCTCACTCACCGTTTACCGATAGCCGCCTCGCCAGTTGCCTGCGCGTATGCGGCAGTGCGGACGCGATTCTGCTGTGCGGCGACGGCGCCTACGGCCTGCACAACGCGGCGCTGCAAACCAGGGGCGTGAAGGTTTTTGTACTGGCTGAAGACATGCTGGCGCGCAATCTGCCGCTACCGGACTGGGCCGACAGCGTGGACTACCCGGGTTTCGTGCAGCTGTCCATCGACTACGACAAGGTCAACAGCTGGCTATGAACACCTTGACCGTAGGCGGACGCACCCTCGAATTGGACAAGGACGGCTACCTCGTCGACCTCAATGACTGGTCTGCAGAGGTCGCCAACGCGCTGGCCGCCGCCGAGCCCCTGGAATTGACCGCCGCCCATTGGGAAATCCTCGAACTGCTGCGCGGGTTCTATGAAGAGTTCCAGCTGTCCCCGGCCACGCGCCCACTGATCAAGTACACCGCCTTGAAGCTGGGACCGGAAAAGGGCAACAGCCTGCACCTCAACACACTGTTCAACGGCACTCCCGCCAAACTCGCCGCCAAGTTGGCGGGCCTGCCCAGGCCGACGAATTGCTTATGACCGACTTTGCCCCGCTGACCTTTGAAACCCCTGCCGAGCACCCGTTTGCGCAGTTCGTACGCATCCTGGGCAAAGGCAAGCGCGGCGCGCGCAACCTCACCCGTGAGGAAGCCCGTGAAGCCATGGGCATGCTGCTCGACGAAAAGGTCGAGGACACCCAGCTCGGCGCCTTCCTGATGTTGCTGCGCCACAAGGAAGAAAGCCCGGAAGAGCTCGCAGGTTTCACCCAAGCCGTGCGCGAACGCCTGAACGCGCCGGCGCTTAAGGTGGATGTCGACTGGCCAACCTACGCCGGTAAAAAACGCCATCTGCCGTGGCATTTACTGGCGGCCAAGTGCCTGGCGCAAAACGGGGTGCGCATCCTCATGCACGGCGGCGGTGCGCACACCGCCGGCCGGTTGTACACCGAGCAATTGCTGGACGGTTTACAGATCCCGTTGTGCCGCAACTGGCAGCAGGTCGAAACGGCGTTCGAGCACGGCAACCTGGCGTTTATTCCCCTCGGCGACTGGGCACCACAACTGCAACGCATGATTGACCTGCGCAACACCCTGGGCCTGCGCTCGCCGATCCACTCGCTGGCGCGCCTGCTCAACCCGCTGAATGCGCGCTGCGGCCTGCAAAGCATTTTCCATCCCGGTTACCAGGGCGTACACCGCGATGCCAGCGGCCTGCTTGGCGACAATGTGATCGTGGTCAAGGGCGATGGCGGCGAAGTCGAGATCAACCCGGACACAATCAGTCACCTGTACGGCACCACTGGCGGCCAAAGCTGGGATGAAGAATGGCCCGCCCTCTCCGCCCAACGCCACGTCAAACCTGCCAGCCTGGAACCTGAACACTTGAAAGCCGTGTGGCGTGGTGACGCTCAAGACAGTTACCCGCAACTGGCGCTGATCGCGACCATGGCCCTGGCCCTACGCGGCATCGGCCATCCGCGAGAGCAGGCGTTCGCATTGGCCCAGCAATACTGGGATGCGCGGGACACATCGATTTAATCGATCATTGCCCCGCAGTCTTTGCGCTTTTAGTTCGAACTCATCCCTTTAGACTGGCCTCCAACGCTTATTAGCCAAGGAGCCAGTCATGGGTTTGCTGATCGAAGGACACTGGAAAGACCAGTGGTACGAAAGTAGCGCAGACGGCGCTTTCCAGCGCGAGCAGGCACAGCGCCGCAATTGGGTAACCGCCGACGGTGAGCCCGGCCCGAGTGGCGAAGGTGGCTTCAAGGCCGAAGCCGGTCGCTACCACCTGTATGTGTCCCTCGCCTGCCCCTGGGCGCATCGCACCCTGATCCTGCGCAAGCTCAAGGGCCTGGAAAGCCTGATCGAGGTGTCCGTGGTCAGTTGGTTGATGCTGGAAAACGGCTGGACCTTCGACAAGGCCCACGGCTCTACCGGCGACAAGCTCGATGATTTTGCCTACATGCATCAGCGCTATACCGCCGACACCGCCGACTACACTGGCCGCGTGACCGTGCCGGTGTTGTGGGACAAGACGCTCAAGCGCATCGTCAGTAATGAATCGGCGGAGATCATCCGCATGTTCAACAGCGCGTTCAACCACCTGACCGGCAACACGCTGGACTTCTACCCCGAGGAGCTTCGCGAGGCGATTGACGCGCTGAACGAGCGCATCTACCCCGCGGTGAACAACGGCGTGTACCGCGCAGGCTTCGCCACCTCGCAAAAGGCTTATGAAAGCGCGTTTGACGATGTGTTTGCCGAGCTGGACCACCTGGAGCAGCACTTGGGTAAGCATCGCTATCTGGCCGGCGAATACCTGACCGAAGCCGACGTGCGGCTGTTCACCACGCTGATTCGCTTTGATGCGGTGTATTACAGCCACTTCAAATGCAACCTGCGGCGGATTGCCGATTATCCGAATTTGTCGAACTGGCTAAGGGAGATGTATCAGTGGCCAGGCGTGGCCGAGACGGTGGATTTTGCGCATATCAAGGGGCATTACTACGCGAGCCACCGGACCATCAATCCGACGGGGATTGTGCCGAAAGGGCCGTTGCACAATTTTGATGCTGGGCATGATCGCGAGCGGCTGAGCGGTAAGGCCGTCTGGAACTGACAACCCCTCTTCCGGTAGCGATTGGACTTTCGTGGCGAGCGGGCTTGCCCCGCGTTGGGCTGCGCAGCAGCCCCAGTAAAAACACCGCGTTCTGCCAGGCAAACCGCGGTGTCTGGCTTTAGGGCTGCTGCGCAGCCCAACGCGGGGCAAGCCCGCTCGCCACACTCAAATCACGCACTCAAGGGCGGTGTCACACCTGGGATTGTGCGCCTTCGAACCACTTCAGCTTTTCGCGCAACACCACCACTTCACCGACGATGACGAGTGTTGGCGCATGCACTTCATGCTCCGCCACCATGCGCGGCAAATCCGCCAGGGTGCCGGTGAAGACACGCTGGTTGGAGGTGGTGCCCTGCTGGATCAACGCCGCCGGCGTATCCGCCGAGCGACCATGCTTGATCAGCTGTTCACAGATAATCGGCAAGCCGATCAAGCCCATGTAAAACACCAAGGTCTGCGACGGGCCAACGAGGTCATGCCAAGGCAGGTCCGAGGTGCCGTTTTTCAAATGCCCGGTGATAAACCGCACCGACTGCGCATAGTCGCGATGGGTCAGCGGAATTCCGGCATACGCCGCGCAACCACTGGCCGCCGTGATACCCGGCACCACCTGAAACGGAATGCCATGGGCCGCCAACTCTTCGATCTCTTCGCCACCACGGCCAAAGATGAACGGATCGCCACCCTTGAGGCGCAGTACACGCTTGCCTTGCCTGGCCAGGTCCACCAATTGCTGGTTGATCTGGTCCTGCGGCACAGCATGATCGGCGCGACGTTTGCCCACGTAAACCCGTTCGGCATCACGACGGCACAGTTCGAGAATGGCCGGCGCCACCAAGCGGTCGTACAGCACCACGTCGGCTTGCTGCATCAGGCGCAAGGCGCGGAAGGTCAGCAGGTCCGGATCACCCGGGCCTGCACCCACCAAGTAAACTTCGCCCGGCGCATGTGGCGGTTTCCCGTTGACCTTTTCGATCAGCAGGCGCTCAGCCTCATCGCCCTGCCCGGCCAACTGGCGGTCGGCAATCGGGCCCTGGAAAACTTCTTCCCAGAACGCGCGACGCTGCTGCACATCCGGATACAAACCTTTGACCTGGGCACGAAAACGCGCCGCCAACCCGGCCAATTGGCCATAGGTGGACGGAATCCAGGTCTCCAGCTTGGCGCGGATCAGGCGCGCCAGTACCGGCGCATCGCCGCCACTGGACACTGCAATCACCAAGGGCGAACGGTCGACAATCGCCGGAAAGATCACGCTGCACAAGGCTGGCGCGTCCACCACGTTGACCGGCACGCAGCGACGCTTGGCATCACTGGACACTTGCGCGTTCAGTGGTTCGTCATCGGTCGCGGCGATGATCAGGGTGCAACCGTCGAGGTCGGGCTCCTGATAACCGCGCAAAATCAGTTCCCCGCCACTGCCCAGCACCAGTTCACGCAACTGGTCTTCGATCTGGGGAGCAACCACCCGCAACAACGCACCGGCGTCGGCCAGCAGCCGGGATTTGCGCAAGGCAATCTCCCCGCCACCGACGACCAACACACGACTGCCGCGCAGGTTATGAAACAGCGGCAGAAATTCCATTTAGCCGATGACCTCAACGCCGCCCATGTACGGCTTGAGCACTTCCGGCACGCGGATGGAGCCGTCGGCCTGCTGGTAGTTTTCCAGCACGGCTACGAGCGTACGGCCGACGGCCAGCCCCGAACCGTTGAGGGTGTGTACCAGCTCCGGCTTGCCGGTTTCCGGGTTGCGGAAACGCGCCTGCATGCGACGGGCCTGGAAATCACCGCAGTTGGAGCACGACGAAATCTCGCGGTATTTGTCCTGGCTCGGTACCCACACTTCGAGGTCGTAGGTTTTCACGGCACTGAAACCCATGTCGCCAGTGCACAGCGCCAAGACGCGGTACGGCAGCTCCAGCAGTTGCAGCACGCGTTCGGCATTGGCGGTCAGGCCTTCCAGGGCTTCCATCGAGGTCGACGGCTCTACAACCTGCACCATCTCGACTTTGTCGAACTGGTGCTGGCGAATCATGCCGCGCGTGTCACGCCCCGAAGCGCCGGCTTCACTGCGAAAGCACGGGCTGTGGGCCACAAACTTGATCGGCAGCTGCTTGGCATCGAGGATTTCGCCCGCGACGATGTTGGTCAGCGACACTTCGGCCGTCGGGATCAGGTACAGGTCGGCTTCGCCGTCGCGGCTGATCTTGAACAGGTCTTCTTCGAATTTTGGCAGCTGGCTGGTGCCCATCAGCGCTGGTGCCTGCACCAGGTACGGGGTGTAGGCTTCTTCGTAGCCGTGCTCGCCGGTGTGCAGGTTGATCATGAACTGCGCCAGGGCACGGTGCATGCGCGCGATCGGGCCGCGCAGCAAGGCAAAGCGTGCGCCGGACATTTTGGCGGCGGTTTCAAAATCCAGGCCACCGGTCAGCTCACCAAGCGCAACATGGTCCTTGATCTCGAAATCAAAGGCCTTAGGCGTGCCCCAGCGGCGCACCTCGACGTTGCCGTCTTCGTCTTCGCCAATCGGCACGGATTCGTGCGGCAGGTTGGGGATGCCCAGCAGGATCGAGTCCAGCTCGCTCTGAATGCCTTCCAGCTCGACTTTGCCGTCGGACAGCTCGGTGCCCATACGCTCGACGTCCGCCATCAGCGGCGCGATGTCTTCACCGCGCTGCTTGGCCTGACCGATGGATTTGGAGCGCGCATTGCGTTCAGCCTGCAGTGCTTCGGTGCGGGTCTGGACGGTCTTGCGCTGTTCTTCCAGCGCTTCGATGCGCGCAACATCCAAGGCAAAGCCACGGGATGCCAGGCGGTCCGCTACGTCCTGAAGGTTGCTACGTAACAGTTTGGAATCGAGCATGTCGGTCTCTCGTTATCAAAGTTTGGTCAAGGACAGGCCAGCCCAGGTGGCGAGCAGCCCGCCGAACACGCTGATGCCCAAGTAGCCGAAGGCGACCAGGGCTTGCCCGCTTTCCAGCAGGCGCAGCGTATCCAGTGAAAAGGATGAAAAGGTCGTCAGACCGCCTACAAAGCCGACGATCAAGCCGGCGCGAATCTCAATCGGCACTTCCGGGCGCAACAGGAACCAGCCGTACAACAGCCCGATGATCAAGCAGCCCACCAGGTTGACCGCCAGGGTCGCCGCATAAAAATGCTTGGGCCAGTTGGCGCTCACCCACGTACCGGTGGCGAAACGCAATAATGTACCAGCGATGCCGGCTACGGACACGGCAAGAATGGTCTTGAGCACTACTTTCTCCGCTGTTTGGGGCTGAGGCGATCGAGTTGGGCGAGGTGATTGAGCTTTTCACCAATCTTCAGCTCCAGCCCACGGGGCACCGGCTGGTAGAACGGCTGCGGCTCAAGCTCATCGGGAAAATAGTCTTCACCGGCGGCGTAGGCGTCCGGCTCGTCATGGGCATAGCGGTATTCGTCACCGTAGCCCAGTTGTTTCATCAGCTTGGTCGGGGCGTTGCGCAGGTGCAACGGCACCTCCAGCGAGCCGTGTTCGGCCGCGGCGCGCAGGGCCGACTTGAAGCCCATGTAAACGGCGTTGCTCTTGGGAGCGCAGGCCAAGTAAGTGATGGCCTGCGCCACCGCCAACTCGCCTTCCGGGCTGCCGAGGCGCTCCTGCACTTCCCAGGCGGCGAGGCACAGGCTCAGCGCGCGCGGGTCGGCATTGCCGATGTCTTCGCTGGCCATGCGCACCACACGGCGCGCCAGGTACAGCGGGTCGCAGCCGCCGTCGATCATGCGCGCAAACCAATACAGCGCGCCGTCGGGGTTGGAGCCGCGTACGGATTTGTGCAGCGCCGAGATCTGGTCGTAGAAGGCTTCGCCCCCCTTGTCGAAGCGCCGGCGAGTGTCGCCCAGGAGGCTCTGCAGGAGGTCGACGCCGATCTCGCTGTGGTCTTCGGCCAGATCCGACGCGTTCTCCAGCAGGTTGAGAAAGCGCCGACCGTCGCCATCGGCGGCGCTCATCAAAATCTTGAAGCCTTCGTCGCTGAGGCTGAGCTGGCGTTTGCCCAAGCCCTTGTCTTCGCTCAATGCACGCTGCAACAGCTTGCGCATCGCGGCTTCGTCCAGGCTCTTGAGCACATAGACCCGCGCCCGCGACAGCAGCGCGTTGTTGAGTTCAAACGATGGGTTTTCGGTGGTGGCGCCGATAAAAATCAGCGTGCCGTCTTCGACATACGGCAAAAACGCATCCTGCTGCGACTTGTTGAAGCGGTGCACCTCATCAACGAACAGGATGGTGCGCTTGCCGTATTGCCCGGCCTGCTGCTTGGCCACCTCAACCGCCTGACGGATCTCCTTGACCCCGGCCAACACCGCCGAAACCGTTTCGAAGTGCGCATCCGAGACCTTCGCCAGCAAGCGCGCCAGGGTGGTTTTACCCACGCCTGGCGGCCCCCAGAAAATCATCGAGTGCAGCGCACCCTGCTCCAGGGCTTCGCGCAATGGCTTGCCGCGAGCGAGCAGGTGTTCTTGCCCGACGTACTCGTCCAGGTTGGTCGAACGCAAACGCGCGGCCAAGGGTTGAGCAATCGGGTCACTTCGAAACAAATCCATGGGCAGCGCTTGAAACCTCTAAACAGTTTATTCCTGGATCACGTCGGCACCCTTGGGGATGACGAACTTGAACTTGGAAGCATCCACGACGCCGTTGGCCTTGACCGCGGAGAACAGGATATCGGTGCGCTGACCAACGCTGTCGATCAGGCGCATGTTGTTGATCACGCCATTGCCAAACGACAGTTGCAGGCTATCAAACAGCGTGTCCTTGGACTTGGGCTTGAGGGTGAACTCAATCACGTTGCTGGTTTGCTTGGAGGTGATATCAAAACTGTCGCTGATTTTCGACACATCGCCCGACAGCAGCAGCGCCGGGGTCTGGTTCAAACGCGGGTCGAGCTTTTTGATGGTCGCCTGCTCCAGGTCCGGGTCCCACAAGGTGACTTTCTGGCCGTCGGAGACGATGGTCTGCTCGTTCGGCGCGTCGGTTTTCCAGTAGAACAGGCCAGGGCGCTGTACGGCCATTTCACCGGCGGTTTCCTGCAACTGGGTGCCGCCACCATCCAGGGTCAGCTGGGAGAAGCGCGCCGTCAGGGTCTTGGATTTGTCCAACAGGTTGGTCAGGCTGGCCACGGAGGCCGGATCAGCGTGGGCCGAAACAGCAGTCAGGGCCAGGGCCGGCAACAACAGCATGCGGATAAGACGCATGGGAGTCCTCATTGAGTCGTTAAGGCGAGCCGCGTGCTACCACGCGGCACGAGATCAGTCGCGCATCTGCCCGGGGGCGATGACTTCGCGCGAGCCGTTGGTGTTCATTGCGGTCACGACGCCAGCGTTTTCCATGGCTTCGATCATGCGGGCGGCGCGGTTGTAGCCGATTTTCAGTTTGCGCTGCACCGCAGAGATCGAGGCACGGCGGCTCTCAAGCACGAACGCCACGGCTTCGTCGTACAGCGCGTCGGTTTCGGCGTCGTCGTCACCACCGCTGCTGCCACCGTCGAAGCCGCTGCCGGCCTCTTCGACACCGGCGAGGATGTCGTCGTTGTATTCCGGCGCGCCGCGCAGTTTCCAGGCTTCCACCACGCGGTGTACTTCGTCGTCGGAAACGAACGCGCCGTGAACCCGGATCGGCAGGCTGGTGCCGGGCGGCATGTAGAGCATGTCACCGTGACCCAACAGTTGCTCGGCGCCGCCCTGGTCGATGATGGTGCGCGAGTCGATCTTGCTGGAAACCTGGAACGCCATGCGCGTCGGGATGTTGGCCTTGATCAGACCCGTGATCACGTCCACCGATGGCCGCTGAGTCGCCAGGATCAAGTGAATACCGGCCGCCCGGGCTTTCTGGGCGATACGTGCGATCAGCTCTTCAACCTTCTTGCCGACGATCATCATCATGTCGGCAAACTCGTCGACCACGACCACGATGGTCGGCAGCTTGGTCAGCAGCGGCGCTTCGTCGTGGATATTTTCGCGCTTGTACAGTGGGTCGGTCAGCGGCGTGCCGGCGTCCTGGGCTTCCTTGACCTTGGCGTTGAAGCCCGACAGGTTTCGTACGCCCATCTTCGCCATCAGTTTGTAGCGGCGCTCCATCTCGGCCACGCTCCAGCGCAAGGCGTTGGCGGCGTCCTTCATGTCGGTGACCACCGGGCAGAGCAGGTGCGGAATGCCTTCGTAGATCGACAATTCCAACATCTTCGGGTCGATCATGATCAGCTTGGCGTCATCCGGGCCAGATTTGAACAGGATCGACAGGATCATCGCGTTCACGCCCACCGATTTACCGGAACCGGTGGTACCGGCTACCAGCAAGTGCGGCATTTTCGCCAGGTCGGTGATCACCGGCTTGCCGCCGATGTCATGGCCCAGGGCCAAGGTGACCGGCGATTTGAAGTTGTCGTATTCCGGCGTCGACAGCACTTCGGAGAAGCGCACGATCTGCCGGTCTTCATTGGGAATCTCGATGCCCACGGTGGTCTTGCCGGGGATCACTTCCACCACACGCACGCTGGTCACCGCCAGGGAGCGGGCCAAGTCTTTGGCCAGGTTGGAAATGCGGCTGACCTTGACGCCGGCGGCGGGCTGGATTTCGTAACGGGTAATAACCGGGCCCGGGTGGATCGAGTCGACGGAAACTTCGACGCCGAATTCCTTGAGTTTGATTTCCAGCAGATGGCCGACGGCCGCCAGGGACTCCGGGGAATAATTGAGTTGTTTCTTTTCAGCCGGGTCGAGAATCGAGATCGGCGGCAAAGTGCCTTCCACGGCGCTGTCGATAAACAACGGCGCCTGTTTCTCTTTCTGTACGCGATGGCTCGGCTCGGGAGCCTTGGGCGGCGCTGGGGCGATCACCGGCGGCACCTGCTTCTCGCGGTCCGACATGTGCTTGCTCAGGGCCTGCTCGCGCTCGATCAGGCGCTCCTTGACCTTGGCCTGTTCGCGTCGGTCCGGTGTGCTTGGGGCCACCACTTCGTTGACGCGGGTGTCCACCTCGCGCAGCTGCGCAACCATGCGTTTGCGATCAACGCGCGCCGACCACCAGCGGTTGGCCGCACCCTGGAACAATTCGAGCAGGTCGAGGGTGATCTTGCCGGTGACGTCCATCACCTTGAACCACGACAGGTCGGTGAACACCGTCAGGCCGAACAGGAACAGCGCGATGAACATCAAGGTGCTGCCCTGGATATTCAGGCTCTTGCGCGCCAGGTCGCCAAGGCTCTCGCCCAGCGCACCGCCCGCACCCGCCGGCAAACCGGTGGGCGCATGAAAGTGGATGTGCGCCAGGGCCGCACCGGACAGCACCAGAAACACCAGGCCGATCAAGCGCCAGGAGAACAGCCAGCCGCTCCACTGCCACGGCTCGTGGCGCTGGCGGAAGATCTGCCAGGTCTTGATCGCCAGCAACAACGGGAAGATGTACGCGAAGTAACCCAGCACCATGAACAGAATGTCGGCGCTGTAGGAACCGGCAGGTCCACCGAAGTTCTGCACGTCTTCGATTTTGCTGTTGTGGCTCCAGCCTGGATCGTCCTTGCCATAGGTCAGCAAGGCCATCATCAGGAACAGGCACAGGGCGCCGATGGCGATCAGCGCCCCTTCCTTGAGTCGGTAGTGCAGGTGCTGGCGCCAGGCCGGCACGACTGCTGCTTTAGGTGTTGCGGCGGATTTCTTCAAAACGGGTCTTTTCCTGCGCCTTTAGCGCGTCCATCTGTTGAATGACTGCACACTACCGCTCAATCCGAGCGGCTGAAAAATGAACGAACGTCGCTGAATCTACTTTTAACACTGGGTGATGAAAGGGTGAAATGGCGATAACGCCACAATGGCCGCATTGTACGGGTTTGCGCCCGCGATGCCACGCCCTTGCCCATCACCGAGCAGCATAGACAAATGAAGTGTCACAGCATGTTCAATTTGAGCATGCATTGTCTTTGCTGACAAAGGCTTATGAGCTGTTTTTAGCAATCCAGGCAAGCTTGGCAAATGGCCTGCATTGTCTGGACCCGATTACGACCGCGACTCGAGCACAGAGTTGCAGAAACACGCGCTCACGCTAATCCTCGCCGATACCCGATTCGGGCTGGCCCCACAGCGCTGTGTCGACAATAATCACCGTTGCTGCGGCTGGCGACCCGCCTGCCACTCCCCTCCCCTTCCGTAAGCCTGGATGCCATGCTGACCTGGTTACAACGCGACTCCCTGACTTTTCCGCCGCTGGCCAAGGCCATGCGCGAACCCAATGGCCTGCTTGCCGCCGGTGGCGACCTGTCGGCCGAACGCCTGATCCAGGCTTACCGGCATGGCTGCTTTCCATGGTTCTCGCAAGGGCAACCGATTCTTTGGTGGTCACCCGACCCGCGCACCGTGATATTCCCCGACGAACTGCATGTCTCGCGCAGCCTCGGCAAACTGCTGCGTCAGCAGCGTTACAGCGTGACGTTCGATCAGGACTTCGCTGCCGTCATCCAGGCGTGCGCCGCACCACGCAGCTACGCCGATGGCACCTGGATCACCGAGGGCATCCAGAACGCCTACCTGGAGCTGCACCAGCGCGGCTACGCACATTCGGTGGAAGTGTGGGATGGCGGCGAACTGGTTGGCGGTCTGTATGGGCTGGCGATGGGCCAACTGTTCTTTGGCGAGTCCATGTTCAGCCGTGCCGACAACGCGTCGAAATTCGGTTTCGCCACCTTGACCCGGCAGTTGCAGGCCTGGGGTTTTGTGCTGATCGACTGCCAGATGCCCAATGACCACTTGCACAGCCTTGGCGCGCGCGCCATACCGCGCAGTGATTTCGCGACCTTCCTGCGCAACCATTTGGACCAACCCAGCTCTGGACCGTGGGTTTCCTAGGCGACTTCCTCACACGTGGCTTACACTTATTTCAAAGCTTATCCCGAGGGTTGATCATGACCGAGCTGGCGCGCTTGAAGTTTTATGCCACTCAAGCCCACTCTTGCAGCTATCTGCCCGACGAGCAGGCCACCACGCTGTTCCTCGACCCCAGCCAGCCAATGGACGTGCACGTATACGCCGACCTGTCAGAGATGGGTTTTCGGCGCAGCGGCGATCACCTGTACCGCCCCCATTGCCAGAACTGCAATGCTTGCGTACCGGCACGCATCCCGGCTGCGCAGTTTTTGCCGGACCGTAATCAGAAACGCATCCTCAAGCGCAATGCCGACCTGACGGTGACTGCCACCAAGCCTCAGTACAGCGAAGAATATTTCGACCTCTACCAGCGCTACATCGAACAACGCCATGCCGACGGTGACATGTTCCCACCCAGTCGCGATCAGTTTTCGACGTTCCTGGTGCGTGACCTGCCGTTTTCTCGGTTCTATGAGTTTCGCCTGGACGGACGCCTGCTCGCGGTGGCCGTCACCGATCTGCTGCCTAACGGCCTGTCGGCGGTGTATACGTTCTACGAGCCAGGCGAAGAACGTCGCAGCCTGGGACGCTTTGCAATTTTGTGGCAAATCGGCGAAGCCTTGCGTCTGGAACTGGAGGCGGTGTACCTCGGTTACTGGATAAAAAACTGCAAAAAGATGAACTACAAGACCCAATATCGGCCCATTGAGCTACTTATTAATCAAAGATGGGTCACGCTTAACTAGAACCCCTTGGCTTAAACACCCTTTTTCGGGCACAATGCACGCCGCTTTTGCCTGGCGCAGTTGCACCGGGCCATTCACTGGATACCGAGGGCTTTACTGCATGTCGAAAGAAGACAGCTTCGAAATGGAAGGCACTGTCGTCGACACCCTGCCCAACACCATGTTTCGTGTGGAGTTGGAAAATGGGCACGTCGTAACCGCGCATATCTCCGGCAAGATGCGCAAGAACTACATTCGTATTCTTACCGGTGACAAGGTGCGCGTTGAGCTGACGCCCTATGACTTGAGCAAAGGGCGCATCACTTACCGCGCTCGTTAATCAAGTCAATACAAAACGCCCGGTTCTGCCGGGCGTTTTTGTGTGTGCGCTGTCTATCCAGACGCGCGAGATTAATAAGGGAGTTGGCTTACCGCCGATAGCGTAATCACAGTAAGCACGTCGCTGACTGATCTATCCGATCGCAGGCGAGCCAGCCCCACAATTAATCCCCAGCGTTTGAGACAGACAGCAAAAAGGCGCCCTTGGGCGCCTTTTTGCTTTGTTGCGGTCAGCGATATCAGGCCATTTCGGCCGTGGTTTCGAAATCGAAGGTCAGCTCGCCGTCCTTCAGATCGATATGCACCACGCCACCATGGTCGGAAAGCTCGCCGAACAGGATCTCTTCGGCCAGTGGCCGCTTGATCTTGTCCTGGATCAGACGTGCCATTGGGCGAGCGCCCATTGCCGCGTCGTAACCACCCTCCGCCAGCCAATTGCGTGCCGCGTCCGTTACATCCAGCTGCACGCGCTTGTCTTCCAACTGTGCTTGAAGCTCGGTAAGGAACTTGTCCACCACGCTTTTGATGACCTCATGGCTGAGGCGACCAAACTGGATAATGGTGTCCAGGCGGTTGCGGAACTCCGGCGTGAAGCTTTTCTTGATCACTTCCATCGCATCAGAGGAGTGATCCTGATGCGTAAAGCCGATCGAAGCCCGCGCGGCGGTTTCAGCACCGGCGTTGGTGGTCATGATCACGATCACGTTGCGGAAGTCTGCCTTGCGCCCGTTGTTATCAGTCAGGGTCCCGTGATCCATGACCTGCAGCAGCAGGTTGAAGACTTCCGGGTGGGCCTTCTCGATTTCATCGAGCAGCAACACACAATGCGGCTGCTTGGTGATCGCCTCGGTCAACAGACCGCCCTGGTCGAAACCGACGTAGCCCGGAGGCGCACCGATCAGGCGCGACACCGTGTGGCGCTCCATGTATTCGGACATGTCAAAGCGCACCAGCTCAATGCCCATGGCCTTGGCCAACTGCCGCGCCGCCTCGGTCTTGCCGACGCCGGTAGGGCCTGCGAACAGGAACGAACCGACCGGCTTGTCCGGCGACTTGAGGCCCGCACGCGACAGCTTGATCGCGGTAGACAGCGAGTCGATGGCCGCGTCCTGGCCGAACACGGTGAGCTTGAGGTCACGTTCCAGGTTACGCAGCAGTTCCTTGTCGGAGCTGGTCACGTGTTTTGGCGGAATCCGCGCGATCTTCGCCACGATGTCCTCAACCTGAGGCACATCGATGCGCTTCACGCGCTTCTCGACAGGTTGCAGGCGCTGGTAGGCACCCGCTTCGTCGATCACGTCGATGGCTTTATCCGGCATATGCCGGTCATTGATGTAGCGCGACGCCAGTTCAGCCGCTGCGCGAAGCGCCTCATCGGTGTACTCGATACCATGGTGGGCCTCGAAACGCCCCTTGAGCCCGCGCAGGATGCCGATAGTGTCTTCAACCGAAGGCTCGGACACGTCGACTTTCTGGAAGCGACGCGCCAAGGCACGGTCTTTCTCGAAGATCCCGCGAAATTCCTGGAACGTGGTCGAACCGATGCAACGGATATCACCCGACGACAGCAGCGGCTTGAGCAGGTTGGAGGCGTCCATCACCCCACCGGAAGCCGCACCGGCACCAATGATGGTGTGGATCTCATCGATGAACAGGATGGCTTGCGGGCGCTTTTTCAGCTCACCGAGCAGCGCCTTGAAGCGCTTCTCGAAGTCGCCACGGTACTTGGTCCCGGCGAGCAACGCGCCCAGGTCAAGGGAGTAGACGACACTGTTGGCCAGCAGGTCAGGCACCTGGTTATCGACAATTCGCTTGGCCAGGCCTTCAGCAATCGCAGTTTTACCCACGCCCGCCTCGCCCACCAGCAATGGGTTGTTTTTGCGACGACGCGCGAGGATCTGCGCTACGCGCTCAACTTCAAGCTCGCGGCCCACCAGCGGGTCGATCCGCCCCTGGCGCGCCAACTCGTTGAGGTTGCTGGCATAGGCATCCAGCGGGTTGCTTGAAGAAGAAGACTCACCGCCCTCGTCGTCCTGCATATCCTGCTCACCCTCGGAATGATCGCCGTGCCCTGGCACTTTGGAGATACCGTGGGCGATGTAGTTGACGACATCAATACGCGCAACGCTCTGCTGCTTGAGCAGGAACACTGCCTGGCTTTCCTGTTCGCTAAAGATAGCCACAAGCACATTGGCGCCTGTGACTTCACGCTTGCCGGAGC
Organism: Pseudomonas sp. R9.37; assembly: GCF_963878885.1. NCBI lineage: Bacteria > Pseudomonadati > Pseudomonadota > Gammaproteobacteria > Pseudomonadales > Pseudomonadaceae > Pseudomonas > Pseudomonas sp. R9.37. The sequence continues at coordinate 107,131 of NZ_CAWNZA010000004.1, forward strand.
TCTGGACGTGGAATACCGCACGCTGCAAGACCCGCTGGAAGCCCAGGGTTGGCTGGGTTTCGCGGTCCTCGTCATGCACGGGGATCAGTGGCGTAGTGGAGTCGATAAACTCCTGCAGGTCATGCTTGAGTTTGTCGAGGTTGGCGCCGCACGCACGTAGAACGGTGGCGGCAGCTTCGTTATCCAAAAGTGCCAGCAGCAGGTGCTCGACGGTCATGAATTCATGACGCTTCGAACGGGCCTCCTTGAAGGCAAGATTGAGGGTGACTTCGAGCTCGCGGTTTAACATAGCTTCACCTCATACCCAAGTGGTCGGCGTTAACCGTCCTTCTCGATTTCACAGAGTAGCGGATGCTGGCTTTCCCTGGCGTACTGGTTGACCTGCATGGCCTTTGTCTCGGCGATGTCGCGGGTAAACACTCCACATACTGCCCGTCCTTCTGTGTGAACGGCCAGCATTACCTTGGTCGCCAACTCGCGGTTCAGGTTAAAAAACACCTCGAGTACTTCGACCACGAAATCCATCGGTGTGTAGTCATCATTGAACAAAACCACCTTGTACATCGGCGGCGCCTGTAAGGCAGGCTTCGCTTCCTGAACAGCAATGCCCGCAGAACCGTCGTCGTCATGTTCCTGATCCGGGCGATCCTGATTGAATGTTAGTCGAATCTGGCTGTTTGCATGCATGGAAAGAAAGGTTCGTCAGTGGTTCAAGTACAGTGATGGGGGCGACCTGTCAGAATTTCAACTCTGACCCAATGGTCGCCTTGACTATCGGCGAATCAGTGTTACAACCAATAGAGCCCACAGTGGGTAAAAAAGGTCCGCGCAGTCAACCTTATTTATTCGGGTTAGGACGGATAAACTGGATGATACTCCAGTGATGGAGTCTGGTGCAGAGGGATATGGTATGTCTGGCGTCAAGATCAATGGCAAGGTCAAATGGTTTAACAATGCCAAAGGCTACGGTTTCATAAATGCAGAAGGAAAACCCGAAGAAGATCTCTTTGCGCATTATTCAGCGATTACCATGGACGGGTACAAGACGCTGAAAGCGGGCCAAGCAGTGACATTTGAAACCATTCAGGGGCCCAAGGGACTGCACGCCGTTGCAATCTCGGCGGCTGAGGCGCAAACAGAGGCGCTGCCACCTGAAAAAATGCACGAAAAGAAGCTCAAGACAGATCAGCCCACTCAATCGAAAAAGAAGCAAACGGCCTGATCAGTTTTTTCAGCAAGTGCCTCAAAAAACCGGCCATTCCGAGACTTCAGAATGGCCGGTTTTTTATGGCGCGTAATTTACATATGCGAAATCAACGCATCACCAAAGCCCGATGACGACACCAGCGTCGCGCCGTCCATCAAGCGTTCGAAGTCATAGGTCACGGTCTTGACCGAAATCGCACCATTGGTGCCCTTGATGATCAAGTCGGCCGCTTCGGTCCAGCCCATATGGCGCAGCATCATTTCCGCCGACAGAATCAATGAGCCCGGGTTGACCTGATCCTTGCCCGCATACTTGGGCGCCGTGCCGTGGGTGGCCTCGAACATCGCCACGGTATCGGAAAGGTTGGCCCCCGGCGCAATACCAATCCCCCCTACTTCCGCCGCCAGGGCATCGGAAAGGTAGTCACCGTTCAGGTTGAGGGTCGCGATCACGTCATATTCGGCCGGACGCAGCAAAATTTGCTGAAGCATCGCATCGGCGATGGCGTCCTTGACCACCACGTCCTTGCCGGTTTTCGGGTTTTTGAACTGCATCCACGGCCCGCCGTCGAGCAACGTCGCGCCAAATTCTTCAGCGGCCACTTCGTAGGCCCACTCCTTGAAGGCGCCCTCGGTGAACTTCATGATGTTGCCTTTGTGCACGATGGTCAGCGAGTCACGGTCGTTATCCACCACATATTGCAGGGCCTTACGCGCCAGACGTTTGGTGCCCTCTTTGGAGACCGGCTTGACGCCAATCCCGCAGTCCTGGTCGAAGCGGATCTTGGTGACGCCCATTTCTTCCTTGAGAAACTTGATCACCTTGATGGCTTCCGGCGAGCCGGCCTTCCACTCGATGCCGGCGTAAATATCTTCGGAGTTCTCACGAAAGATCGTCATATCCACATCGCCAGGCTTCTTGACCGGGCTGGGCACCCCTTCAAACCAGCGCACCGGGCGCAGACACACATACAGGTCGAGTTGTTGACGCAGGGCCACGTTCAACGAACGAATGCCACCGCCGACCGGCGTGGTCAGGGGCCCTTTGATGGACACCACGTAATCCTTGACCGCATCCAGGGTTTCCTGGGGCAGCCAGGTGTCCTGATCGTAGACTTGAGTGGCTTTCTCGCCGGCGTAAACCTCCATCCAGGAGATTTTGCGCTTGCCGCCGTAAGCCTTTTCAACAGCGGCGTCGACCACCTTGATCATCACTGGGCTGATGTCGACGCCAATACCGTCGCCTTCTATATAAGGGATGATCGGTTGGTCAGGAACATTGAGAGAATGGTCTGCATTGACGGTGATTTTGTCGCCGACTGCCGGAACCTGAATCTTCTTGTATCCCATGCTGAACTCCATCTATGGATTGAACATCTGGCTGCGTTCGAGCCTACTCCAGATATAGGGCGACTGAAACCTCACGCCACGCTCATTTGCATCGAAAACAGCATATTTGGTCGCCTACAAGCCTGAAATCAAAGGCAAAATCGCCAATCTTGAGCACATCGTGCGACGCTCGCCGCGATTTGCGCCCTGCGACCTTTAGACCAATGGACGACACACCTTTTGTATGAAGGCTCGGCGTAAGCATAGCGACCTATGTATAATGCCGCCGCTGACCAAAGAGTCACGACGGTTGACCGCTCTAGACAGTAGCCCTCAGCCAGAAAGCAGGACTATTACCATAGTCCAAACGCTTGACGCTCGACTGATGCAAACCAACATCACCGCGAAGAAACCTCGACATTTCGCTCATGGATGACTTTGAACGAACGCGCTCCACCCGGCGCATCTCGAGTTTCTGCGCACGCTTTCAGCAAAGAAGAGAGTTAATCCGAATATGCCCACCCGCTCGAAGATCATCTACACCTTCACCGACGAAGCCCCAGCCCTCGCCACCTATTCATTGCTGCCTATCGTAGAGGCCTTCACCGCTTCCGCTGATATTGCCGTGGAAACCCGCGACATTTCCCTCGCCGCGCGCATCCTCGCAAGCTTCCCCGAGCAACTGGGCACCAAGGCTATCCCGGACCACCTCGCCGAACTGGGCGACCTGGCCGTTACGCCTGAAGCCAACATCATCAAGCTGCCTAACATCAGCGCCTCGACCCCGCAGCTGCAAGCTGCGATCAAGGAGCTGCAGGCCCAGGGCTACGCCCTGCCGGACTACCCGGAAACCGTAACCACCGACGCGGAAAAAGAAACCCGTGCACGTTACGACAAGGTCAAGGGCAGCGCCGTGAACCCGGTACTGCGCGAAGGCAACTCTGACCGCCGCGCGCCGCTGTCGGTCAAGAACTACGCACGCAAGCACCCGCACAAAATGGGCGCCTGGGCTGCAGACTCCAAGTCGCACGTTGCTCACATGAGCAACGGCGACTTCTACGGCAGCGAAAAAGCCGTACAGATCGAAGCCGCTGACGCGGTGAAGATCGAGCTGGTTGCCAAAGACGGCACCGCCACCGTGCTGAAAGAAAAGACTTCGGTACAAGCCGGCGAAATCATTGATACCGCCGTGCTGAGCAAAAAAGCCCTGCGCGCGTTCATCGCCGCCGAAATCGAAGATGCCAAGAAACAAGGCGTGCTGCTGTCGGTTCACCTCAAAGCCACCATGATGAAGGTCTCCGACCCGATCATGTTCGGCCAGATCGTTGCCGAGTTCTACAAAGACGCCCTGACCAAGCACGCTGCCGTGCTGGAACAGATCGGCTTCAACCTGAACAACGGCATCGGCGACCTGTACGCTCGCATCAAGGCCCTGCCTGCCGAGCAACAGGCGCAGATCGAAGCTGACATTCAGGCGGTCTACGCCGCTCGCCCTTCCCTGGCGATGGTCAACTCCGACAAAGGCATCACCAACCTGCACGTGCCGAGCGACGTCATCGTCGACGCCTCGATGCCGGCCATGATCCGTGACTCCGGCAAGATGTGGGGCACCGACGGCCAGCTGCACGACACCAAGGCGGTGATCCCGGATCGCTGCTACGCCACCATCTACCAAGCCGTCATCGAAGACTGCAAGGCCAATGGCGCTTTCGACCCAACCACCATGGGCAGCGTGCCAAACGTTGGCCTGATGGCGAAGAAAGCCGAAGAGTACGGCTCCCACGACAAGACTTTCCAGATCAAGGCTGACGGCGTTGTCCGCGTCACCGACAGCAAGGGCAACCTGCTGATGGAACAGGCTGTTGAAGCCGGCGACATCTTCCGCATGTGCCAGACCAAAGACGCGCCGATCCAGGACTGGGTCAAACTGGCCGTCAACCGTGCCCGCGCCAGCAACACCCCGGCGATTTTCTGGCTGGACCCACAGCGCGCGCACGACGGCGTGGTGGTTGAGAAAGTTCAGGCCTACCTGAAAGACCACAACACCGACGGCCTGGACATCCGCATCATGTCGCCGGTCGACGCGATGAAGTTCACCCTGGAGCGCACCCGCAAGGGCCTGGACACTATCTCGGTGACCGGCAACGTACTGCGCGACTACCTGACCGACCTGTTCCCGATCATGGAACTGGGCACCAGCGCCAAGATGCTGTCGATCGTGCCGCTGATGAACGGCGGTGGCCTGTTCGAAACCGGCGCCGGCGGTTCGGCTCCGAAACACGTGCAGCAGCTGGTTGAAGAGAACTTCCTGCGCTGGGATTCCCTGGGCGAGTTCCTGGCCCTGGCAGCGTCGCTTGAGCATTTGGGTGTCACTTACAACAACCCGAAAGCCCTGGTGCTGTCCAAGACCCTGGACCAGGCCACTGGCCAGTTCCTCGACAACAACAAGTCGCCATCGCGCAAAGTCGGTAACATCGACAACCGCGGCAGCCACTTCTACCTGGCGCTGTACTGGGCTCAAGCCCTGGCCGCCCAGACCGAAGACACTGCACTGCAAGCGCAGTTCGGCGAACTGGCCAAAACCCTGAGCGACAACGAGGCGACCATTGTTGCCGAGCTGAACGCCGTACAGGGCAAGCCAGTGGACATCGGCGGCTACTACGCGCCGAACCCAGAGCTGACCAGCAAAGCCATGCGCCCAAGCAACACCCTCAACGCGGCAATTGCCAAGTTGAAGTAAGGTTGTAAGGATGCAAAGAAGCCCCGGCCCCGTGCCGGGGTTTCTGTTTCTACCGTTCAACGCAAGAAACCGGATCACATGTGGGAGGGGGCTTGCCCCCGATAGCGATGGATCAGTCGAGCTATTGGTAACCGACACACCGTCGTCGGGGGCAAGCCCCCTCCCACACTGACCGCCATTGTGCCCAAACACCGCGTCATATCTTGAATCGAGGCCTCCCATGACCTGGCAACCCCACATCACCGTCGCCACCCTCGTCGAAGACAACGGCCGCTTCCTGATGGTCGAGGAACTCAAAGGCGGCCGCGCCGTGCTCAACCAGCCCGCCGGCCATCTGGAACCGAACGAAACCCTGACTGAAGCCGCCGTTCGCGAAACCCTCGAAGAAACCGGCTGGGACGTCGAGGCCACCGGCATTGTCGGGATCTACCTGTACACCGCGCCCAGCAATGGCGTGACCTACCAGCGCGTCTGCTTCACCGCCAAGGCGCTGAAACATCACCCGGACTATCAACTGGACGACGGCATCGTCCGCGCCCGCTGGCTGACCCGCGACGAGCTGATGGCCCTGCGCAAGGACTGGCGCAGCGAGTTGATCATCCGTTGCATCGATGATTATTTGAGCGGCCAGCGCCACAGTCTGGAACTGATCCGCCCTTCTCTTTAGCCTTGCGGACGCGAGCCTGCTAGAATCGCGTCCTTTTTAAAGACACCCGTTGAAATCCTATGCGTGATCCAGCCCCTTCTGACACACAAAAGAAGCGCGTCATCGTCGGTATGTCCGGCGGCGTGGATTCTTCCGTTTCCGCCGTTCTGCTCATGGAGCAGGGTTATGAGGTGGAAGGCCTGTTCATGAAGAACTGGGAAGAAGACGATGGAACGGAATATTGCACCGCCATGGACGACCTCGCGGACGCCCAGGCCGTGTGCGACAAGATCGGCATCAAGTTGCACACCGCCAATTTCGCCGCCGAGTACTGGGACAACGTGTTCGAGCACTTCCTGGCCGAATACAAGGCCGGCCGCACGCCGAACCCGGACATCCTGTGCAACCGCGAAATCAAGTTCAAGGCGTTCCTCGACTACGCCATGATCCTTGGCGCCGACCTGATCGCTACCGGCCACTACGTGCGCCGTCGCGACGTGGATGACCGCACCGAACTGCTCAAAGGCCTGGACCCGAACAAGGACCAGAGTTACTTCCTGCACGCCGTCGGCGGCGAACAGATCGCCAAGACTCTGTTCCCGGTGGGCGAGCTGGAAAAACCCGAAGTGCGCAAGATCGCCGAGAAACACGGCCTGGCCACCGCCAAGAAAAAGGACTCCACCGGCATCTGCTTTATCGGCGAGCGCCGCTTCAGCGACTTCCTCAAGCAGTACCTGCCGGCACAACCGGGCGACATCAAAACCACCGAAGGTGATGTCATCGGCCGCCACCACGGCCTGATGTACCACACCATCGGCCAGCGCCAGGGCCTGGGCATCGGCGGCTTGAAAGACGCAGGTGAAGAACCGTGGTACGTGCTGGTCAAGGACCTGGAAAACAATGTGCTGATCGTTGGCCAGGGCAATGAACACCCGCTGCTGTTCTCGGGTGCGCTGCTGGCCTCGGAGATCTATTGGGTCAACCCGATCGACCTGAGCACGCCGCGCCGCCTGACCGCCAAGGTGCGCTATCGCCAGAGCGACCAGCCTTGCACCCTGGAAAAGACTGCCAGTGGCTATCGCGCCACGTTCGATGACCCGCAACGCGCGGTCACGCCTGGCCAGTCCGTGGTGTTTTATGACGGCGAAATTTGCCTGGGGGGCGGTGTGATTGAAGTTGCCGAACCCTGGAGCAACCCGGCATGAGCCCGACCCAGGAGCAATTGACTGCACTCGGCGGGGTTTTCCTCGCTGCGGTACTGGTCGACAAGATCGCCAAGACCGGCCAGGTCACCGAGGCAGGCCTGACCTGCATGCTTGGCAGCCTGCTGATCCGCGACCCCAAGGACACCCTGGAAGTCTATGGTGGCGACGACCTGGCGCTGCGCGAAGGCTATCGCGCGCTGATCGGCGCGCTGGAGCGCGACCCGAGCACCTTGCAGCGCGAACCCCTGCGCTACGCCCTGTCGATGCTCGGCCTTGAGCGCCAATTGGCCAAGCGTGACGACATGCTCGAGACCATCGGCAAGCGCCTGCCACAGATCCAATCCCAGGTCGAGCACTTTGGCCCGGCCCACGAAAACGTGATCGCAGCCTGCGGTGCGCTGTACCAGGACACCTTGAGCACCTTGCGCCAACGCATCCAGGTGCACGGCGACATGCGTAACCTGCAGCAACCGAACAACGCCTCGAAAATCCGCGCCCTGCTCCTGGCCGGTATCCGTTCGGCACGGTTGTGGCGCCAGTTGGGTGGTCATCGCTGGCAGTTGGTGATCAGCCGACGCAAATTGCTCAAAGAGCTTTACCCGTTGATGCGCAACGAATAAGTCGCAGCAACCAGGATTTTTATCGCCTCACGCGTAATACGCCGGTCAGTTGGCAACGGACCGGCGGATTTTTTCATGTATGATACGCGCCCCATTTCGTTGCCCGACTGTCCGAGAACACCCCATGCAGCTTTCTTCGCTCACTGCGGTTTCCCCTGTTGACGGCCGCTACGCCGGCAAAACCCAGGCCCTGCGCCCTATTTTCAGCGAATACGGCTTGATCCGTGCTCGTGTTCTGGTTGAAGTGCGCTGGCTCCAGCGCCTGGCCGCTCACCCTGGCATCAGCGAAGTGCCGGCGTTCTCCGCCGAAGCCAACGCGGTGCTGAACGCCCTGGCGGAAAACTTCGCTCTGGAGCACGCCGAGCGTGTGAAAGAGATCGAGCGCACCACCAACCACGACGTTAAAGCCATCGAATACCTGCTCAAAGAGCAAGCGGCCAAGCTGCCGGAACTGGCCAGGGTCAGCGAGTTCATCCACTTTGCCTGCACCAGCGAGGACATCAACAACCTGTCCCACGCCCTGATGCTGCGCGAAGGCCGTGATGACGTGATGCTGCCGCTGATGCGCCAGACCGCCAACGCCATCCGCGAACTGGCGATCCGTTTTGCCGACGTGCCGATGCTGTCGCGCACCCACGGTCAGCCGGCTTCGCCGACCACGCTGGGTAAAGAACTGGCCAACGTGGTGTACCGCCTGGAGCGTCAGATCGCTCAAGTCGCCGCCGTACCGCTGCTGGGCAAAATCAACGGCGCCGTGGGCAACTACAACGCCCACCTCTCTGCCTACCCGGAAATCGACTGGGAAGAAAATGCCCGCGCGTTCATCGAAGACGAGCTGGGCCTGGGTTTCAACCCGTACACCACGCAGATCGAACCGCACGACTACATTGCCGAACTGTTCGACGCGATTGCGCGCTTCAATACCATCCTGATCGACTTCGACCGCGATATCTGGGGCTACATCTCCCTGGGCTACTTCAAGCAGCGCACCATTGCCGGTGAAATCGGTTCCTCGACCATGCCGCACAAGGTCAACCCGATCGACTTCGAAAACTCCGAAGGCAACCTCGGCATCGCCAACGCCCTGTTCCAGCACCTGGCCAGCAAGTTGCCGATCTCCCGCTGGCAGCGCGACCTGACCGACTCCACCGTACTGCGCAACCTCGGCGTGGGCTTCGCCCACAGCGTGATCGCGTACGAAGCCAGCCTCAAGGGCATCAGCAAGCTTGAGCTCAACGAGCAGAAAATCGCCGCTGACCTGGACGCGTGCTGGGAAGTGTTGGCCGAGCCGATCCAGACGGTGATGCGTCGCTACAACATCGAAAACCCTTACGAGAAGCTCAAAGAATTGACGCGCGGCAAGGGCATCAGCCCCGAGGCGCTGCAAACTTTCATCGATGGCCTGGATATGCCAGCCGCCGCCAAGGCCGAGCTGAAACTGCTCACCCCGGCCAACTACATCGGCAACGCGGTGGCCCAAGCCAAGCGCATCTGATTCGCGCAAGGTCTCTTGAGACGCCCGGCCGCGCCGGGCGTTTTTATTCCTGTCTTAAAAGTGCTTTTTTTCAATAGGTTACACATGAATCCTGATATTCCTCTTCAACTTCTGGGCGGCATTACGGCACGCGAATTCCTGCGCGACTACTGGCAGAAAAAACCGTTGCTTATCCGTCAGGCCATCCCTGATTTCGAAAGCCCGATCGACGCCGACGAACTGGCCGGCTTAGCCCTGGAAGAAGAAGTTGAATCGCGCCTGGTGATCGAACACGGCGAGCGTCCGTGGGAACTGCGTCGCGGCCCATTCGCCGAAGACGCCTTCAGCACCCTGCCCGAGCGTGAGTGGACCCTGCTGGTGCAGGCCGTCGATCAGTTCGTGCCGGAAGTCGCCGAGTTGCTGGAGCACTTCCGCTTCCTGCCAAGCTGGCGCATCGACGATGTGATGATCAGCTTTGCCGCACCTGGCGGCAGCGTTGGCCCGCACTTCGATAACTACGACGTGTTCCTGCTGCAAGCCCAAGGCAAGCGCAACTGGAAAATCGGCCAGATGTGCAATTCCGAAAGCCCGCTGCTGCAGCATGCCGACCTGCGCATCCTCGCCGAGTTCGAACAAAGCGAAGAATGGGTGCTGGAACCGGGTGACATGCTCTACCTGCCGCCGCGCCTGGCGCACTTCGGTATCGCCGAAGATGACTGCATGACCTATTCGGTTGGCTTTCGCGCGCCAAGTGCCGCTGAAGTGCTGACCCACTTTACCGACTTCCTCAGCCAATACCTGACAGACGAGGAGCGTTACACCGACGCCGACGCTCAGCCGGTAAGCGACCCGCACCAGATCCAGGGTGACGCGCTGGACCGCCTGAAGAGCCTGCTGGCCGAGCACATGAGCGACGAACGCATGCTGCTGACCTGGTTTGGCCAGTTCATGACCGAGCCGCGCTACCCTGAACTGGTGGCGGGCGAAGAATTGGGCGAAGAGGACTTCGTCAACAGCCTGGAAGGCGGCGCGATCCTGGTGCGCAACCCCAGCGCGCGCATGGCGTGGTCGGAAGTCGATGACGATGTACTGCTGTTCGCCAGCGGCCAGAGCCGTTACCTGCCCGGCAAACTGCGCGAGCTGTTGAAGCTGGTGTGCTCGGCCGACGCCCTGCACAGCGAAAACCTCGGCGAGTGGCTCGCGGACGAAGACGGTCGCGACCTGCTGTGCGAATTGGTCAAGCAAGGAAGCCTGGGATTTGCCGATGAATAAGATTCACGTAAGTGTCGCGGACTGGCAAAAGGATATCGCTGAGATACGGCGCATTCGTGAAGCGGTGTTTATCGCTGAACAATCGGTTCCACCGGAACTTGAGTGGGACGCGGACGACGCCGACGCCGTGCATTTTCTGGCGTTCGAAGGCGATTTTCCGATTGGCACTGCGCGCCTGCTGCCCAGCGGCGAGATCGGGCGCGTATCGGTGCTCAAGGACTGGCGCGGCCTGAAGGTTGGCGACAAGCTGATGGAAGCCGTGATTGGCATGGCCGAGAAGCGTGGCCAGACCAAACAGTTCCTCAGCGCGCAGGTGTATGCGGCGCCGTTTTATGAGCGGCTGGGGTTCAAGATTGTCAGCGATGAGTTTCTTGAAGTCGGGATTCCGCATGTGGATATGGTGCGCGGGGGCTGATCCAAAACCCAGTCGCTCCCTTCGCGAGCAAGCCCGCTCCCACACTTGACCAAGTAGATCCTTTGGAATGCGGCCGAATGTGGGAGCGGGCTTGCTCGCGAAGACAATTTCAGCAACACCCAAAAATGCCCTGCCATGCCAGGGCATTTTGCCGTCTACGATTCAACTTGCGACGCGCCAGGCCGACAAACTGGCACTATCACGCTAAATGACTCGCAGAGATAACGGACATGTCCCTACGCACCCTGCTCACCGCCCTCCTCCTGACCGCCAGCGTCTCAGCCGTGGCCGACACCGCAGTCGTCAACCTGAACAATCGCACCAGCGCCGACCTGCTGCCGGTGGCGCAGAACTTCATCGGCAAGGACGGCACCGTCAGCGCCTACGGCAACCAGCTCATCGTTAAAGCCGACCCTGGCAAGATCGAAGACCTGCGCGCGCTGCTCGCGCAGCTGGACACACCCGCCAAACGCCTGCTGATTACCGTCGACACTAATGAAAACAACCAGCAAAACACCGGTGACAGCCAAACGCGCATCATCAGCTACGGCACTGCCAGCCGCGACGGCGGCATTCAGCAGATTCAGGCCAGTGAGGGCGTGCCCGCGCTGATCCAGGTTGGCCAGAGCGTACCGTTGACCACTACTCAGCCCGACGCCTATGGCCGCCCGCAAAACCAGACCCAGTATCGCAACGTCACCCAAGGCTTTTACGTCACCGCCAGCGTCACCGGCGAGACCGTGCACCTGGCCATCAGTACCAACCGTGACCGCATGAGCCAGGAACGTCCCGATGTAGTGAACGTTCAAAGTACCGACACAACTGTCAGCGGCAAGTTGGGCGAGTGGATCCCCCTGGCCGGCATCAACCGAGAGACCCAGGCCGACAAATCCTCTACAACCCGCAAATACTCTACTCAAGGCCGTGATGACCTGACTTTACGGGTCAAGGTCGACACCTTGAACTAAGGCACCAAAAACTGACTGATGAGTCGCCTTAGACTAAAGATGTAGTGCTTTAAAAAAAGCACTACAAAACATTTGACGATCCAAAAAAGCCTGTGCATGATGGCCTCGCTCCCGCTAATCAGGGGCCCTGGCAAGGGCCTTCGGATCGCCGCTCTAAGCTACCCACCTGAGCCGATTCGTGTCTGTACCGCCCACAAGGTGTGTTTGACGAGGTTGCGACTGGAACGAAGTTGTCCCGAGGGACGGAAGCTAACCAGGTAACCCGGCTACACACTGACGAATCGTACCAAGGCCCACGATGCCCGAAGACCGTTCACAGTTCGCCCTTACCTGCTCAATTCCCCCTTGAGCCACTCGTTCATCCCGTCGCCCTCCCCGCCAAACCCGGCTTGACCGCCAAGCTTCTGGTCAGCGAGCAGCCATCACCACGCACTGAGTACGTGGCTGGCAAATGGAATTTTCCACCTAGACCTATGCGACGAGGTTTTTCCCCATGGCACTGACACGCGAACAGCAAATTGCAGCCCTTGAAAAAGACTGGGCTGAAAACCCACGCTGGAAAGGCGTAACCCGCGCTTATTCCGCTGCTGACGTCGTCCGCCTGCGTGGCTCGGTTCAACCTGAGCACACCTTTGCAAAACTCGGCGCCGAGAAGCTGTGGAAGCTGGTCACCCAGGGTGCCAAGCCGTCCTTCCGTCCCGAAAAAGATTTCGTCAACTGCATGGGCGCCCTCACTGGCGGCCAGGCAGTCCAACAGGTGAAAGCCGGTATCCAGGCGATCTACCTGTCCGGCTGGCAAGTGGCAGCGGACAACAACTCCGCTGAATCCATGTACCCCGACCAATCGCTGTACCCGGTGGACTCGGTACCCACCGTGGTCAAGCGCATCAACAACTCGTTCCGCCGCGCCGACCAGATCCAGTGGAAAGCCGGTAAAGGCCCGGGTGACGAAGGCTACATCGATTACTTCGCCCCGATCGTGGCGGACGCTGAAGCCGGTTTCGGCGGCGTACTCAACGCCTACGAGCTGATGAAGAGCATGATCGAGGCTGGCGCTGCCGGCGTGCACTTCGAAGACCAGTTGGCATCTGTGAAGAAATGCGGCCACATGGGCGGCAAGGTATTGGTTCCGACTCAGGAAGCCGTACAAAAGCTGACTGCCGCTCGTTTGGCTGCTGACGTTGCTGGCACCCCGACCATCATCCTGGCCCGTACCGACGCTAACGCCGCCGACCTGCTGACGTCCGATTGCGACCCGTACGACCAGCCATTCGTAACCGGCGAACGGACTCAGGAAGGCTTCTATAAAGTGCGCGCCGGTCTCGACCAGGCGATCGCCCGTGGCCTGGCCTACGCGCCGTACGCCGACCTGATCTGGTGCGAAACCGCCAAGCCGGACCTGGACGAAGCTCGCCGCTTTGCCGAAGCGATCAAGAAGGAATACCCGGACCAACTGCTGTCCTACAACTGCTCGCCTTCTTTCAACTGGAAGAAGAACCTGGACGACGCGACCATCGCCAAGTTCCAGCGCGAGCTGTCCGCCATGGGTTACAAGCACCAGTTCATCACCCTGGCCGGCATTCACAACATGTGGCACAGCATGTTCAACCTGGCGCACGACTACGCCCGCAACGACATGACCGCCTACGTGAAGCTGCAGGAACAGGAATTCGCTGACGCCGCCAAGGGCTACACCTTTGTGGCGCACCAGCAGGAAGTGGGCACCGGCTACTTCGACGACATGACCACCGTGATCCAGGGCGGCACCTCGTCCGTGACCGCGTTGACCGGCTCGACAGAAGAAGAGCAGTTCCACTAAGTAGCGAGTACACGGCCAGTGCGGCCCCATGGAAGACCTAACCGCATTGCCGCACAACAATCACGCCCCGACTGGTTCGGGGCGTTTTTTTGCTCGGGAAAAACTCCCTGAGACACAGGAGATTAAAAATGTGGCAGCAGGCTTGCTCGCGAATGCGACCTGTCAGTCTAGGAAGCGCTGACTGACCCACGGTATTCGCGAGCAAGCCCGCTCCCACAAGGCAATGCACGCCATCTGAAGGTTTTGCGCAAAACATTGATCCAGAGCGGTGTTTACCCGAATCAAATCAGTTAAAAGATCCCCACCAGCAACTAAGCACCCATCAAGCAAGTAACGGCAACTTCCCCCGCCACACGAGAAACATTCGCTTAAACCCTGCGCAAACAATATTCATTATCATTTAGCGCATGAAAACTTCGTTACCCGTTAAACAAAACAGAATTGATTAAATGCCCGCTAATCCCCGCCCCACAAGGGCTACAGCCCCAAAGAGGTGCACTATGTGCTTATTCCATCGAATAATTTCGCTATCGGAATTTTACTTGCCCGGTGTTTAGCCATAAAATCACCGCGATTGATTGCAGTGCGACATATCGTCACTGCATCGTTACTTTTTCGAGCTCAGAGACCTTTGCTCTCTGTTAAGGATTTCCAGCATGACCGAAGCGACAGGACTCATGGCCCACAACTGGGGCTTTGCCATTTTCCTCCTCGGTGTTGTCGGCCTTTGCGCCTTCATGCTTGGTGTCTCCAGCCTCCTCGGGTCAAAAGCCTGGGGCCGCAGCAAAAATGAACCGTTCGAGTCCGGCATGCTGCCTACAGGTGGCGCCCGCTTGCGGCTCTCAGCCAAATTCTATCTGGTCGCGATGCTGTTCGTGATCTTCGATATCGAAGCCCTCTTTCTCTTTGCCTGGTCTGTGTCCGTCCGCGAAAGCGGCTGGACCGGATTCGTCGAAGCCCTCGTTTTCATAGCAATTCTGTTGGCAGGCCTTGTCTACCTATTTCGAGTGGGCGCCCTTGACTGGGCTCCGGAAGCTCGTCGCAAGCGGCAAGCGAAGCTGAAACAATGAGGCTTTGGCGATGCAATACAATCTCACCAGGATCGACCCGGATGCTCCTAACGAGCAGTACCCAATCGGCGAACGCGAAACCGTTTCCGACCCGTTAGAAGACCAAGTCCACAAAAACATCTACATGGGCAAGCTCGAAGACGTGCTGAGTGGCGCGGTCAACTGGGGACGTAAGAACTCCCTGTGGCCGTACAACTTCGGCCTTTCGTGCTGCTACGTGGAAATGACCACCGCCTTCACGGCGCCCCACGACATCGCGCGCTTTGGCGCCGAAGTTATCCGGGCATCACCGCGCCAGGCGGATTTCATGGTTATCGCCGGAACCTGCTTTATCAAGATGGCGCCGATCATTCAGCGTCTCTACGAGCAAATGCTCGAACCAAAGTGGGTTATCTCCATGGGTTCGTGCGCCAACTCCGGTGGCATGTACGACATCTACTCCGTCGTTCAAGGGGTGGACAAGTTCCTGCCCGTGGACGTCTACGTGCCTGGCTGCCCGCCCCGCCCTGAAGCATTTCTGCAAGGTTTGATGCTGTTGCAGGAATCGATTGGCAAGGAGCGTCGCCCACTTTCCTGGGTCGTCGGCGATCAAGGCGTATACCGCGCCGAGATGCCTTCGCAAAAGGAACAGCGCCGCGAACAGCGAATCGCAGTCACCAACCTGCGTAGCCCTGACGAAGTCTGATCCAGCACCGCTTCTTTTATAGAACGAAACCCTGGCTTCATTCTTTACGTTGACCGAAAGCGATAAAAAACCATGACTACAGGCAGTGCTCGACGCATCCCGCCTTATAAGGCAGACGACCAGGATGTGGTCGTCGAACTCAATAACCGTTTTGGCCCTGACGCCTTTACCGCCCAGGCCACACGCACCGGTATGCCGGTGCTGTGGGTGGCGCGCGCCAAGCTCGTCGAAGTCCTCACCTTCCTGCGCAACCTGCCCAAGCCATACGTCATGCTCTATGACTTGCATGGTGTGGACGAGCGTCTGCGCACCAAGCGCCAGGGGCTGCCGAGCGGCGCCGATTTCACCGTGTTCTATCACCTGATGTCGCTGGAGCGTAACAGCGACGTGATGATCAAGGTCGCGCTGTCCGAAAGCGACCTGAGCATTCCGACCATCACCGGCATCTGGCCGAACGCCAGCTGGTATGAGCGCGAAGTCTGGGACATGTTCGGCATCGACTTCCCGGGCCACCCGCACTTGACGCGCATCATGATGCCGCCTACCTGGGAAGGTCACCCGCTGCGCAAGGACTACCCTGCGCGCGCCACCGAATTCGATCCGTTCAGCCTGACGCTCGCCAAGCAACAGCTTGAAGAAGAGGCTGCACGCTTCCGTCCGGAAGACTGGGGCATGAAGCGCTCCGGCACCAACGAGGACTACATGTTCCTCAACCTGGGCCCGAACCACCCTTCGGCGCACGGTGCCTTCCGTATCATCCTGCAACTGGACGGCGAAGAAATCGTCGACTGCGTGCCGGACATCGGCTACCACCACCGTGGTGCCGAGAAGATGGCCGAGCGCCAGTCCTGGCACAGCTTCATTCCGTACACCGACCGTATCGACTACCTCGGCGGCGTGATGAACAACCTGCCGTACGTGCTCTCGGTCGAGAAGCTGGCCGGCATCAAAGTGCCGGACCGCGTCGACACCATCCGCATCATGATGGCCGAGTTCTTCCGGATCACCAGCCACCTGCTGTTCCTGGGTACCTACATCCAGGACGTTGGCGCCATGACCCCGGTGTTCTTCACCTTCACCGACCGTCAGCGCGCCTACAAGGTGATCGAAGCCATCACCGGTTTCCGTCTGCACCCGGCCTGGTACCGCATCGGCGGTGTGGCGCACGACCTGCCGAACGGCTGGGAGCGCCTGGTCAAGGAATTCATCGACTGGATGCCCAAGCGTCTGGACGAGTACCAAAAGGCTGCGCTGGACAACAGCATCCTCAAAGGCCGCACCATCGGCGTGGCGCAATACAACACCAAAGAAGCCCTGGAATGGGGCGTCACCGGTGCTGGCCTGCGCTCGACGGGTTGCGACTTCGACCTGCGTAAAGCACGCCCGTACTCCGGCTACGAGAACTTCGAATTCGAAGTGCCGCTGGCGGCCAACGGCGATGCCTACGACCGCTGCATCGTGCGCGTCGAAGAAATGCGCCAGAGCCTGAAGATCATCGAGCAGTGCATGCGCAACATGCCGGCAGGTCCGTACAAGGCGGATCACCCGCTGACCACGCCGCCGCCGAAAGAACGCACGCTGCAGCACATCGAAACCCTGATCACGCACTTCCTGCAAGTTTCGTGGGGCCCGGTCATGCCGGCCAACGAATCCTTCCAGATGATTGAAGCGACCAAGGGTATCAACAGTTATTACCTGACGAGCGATGGCGGCACCATGAGCTACCGCACCCGGATTCGTACCCCAAGCTTTGCGCACTTGCAGCAGATCCCTTCGGTGATCAAAGGCGAGATGGTCGCGGACTTGATTGCGTACCTGGGTAGTATCGATTTCGTTATGGCCGACGTGGACCGCTAAGCATGAACAGCACGCTTATCCAGACAGACCGTTTCACCTTGAGTGAAACCGAGCGCTCGGCCATCGAGCACGAGCTGCATCACTACGAAGACCCGCGCGCGGCGTCGATCGAAGCCTTGAAGATCGTCCAGAAGGAGCGTGGCTGGGTGCCCGACGGCGCCCTCTACGCGATCGGCGAGATCCTCGGCATCCCGGCCAGCGACGTTGAAGGTGTGGCCACGTTCTACAGCCAGATCTTCCGTCAGCCGGTGGGCCGCCACATCATTCGCGTGTGCGACAGCATGGTCTGCTACATCGGTGGCCACGAGTCCGTGGTCAGCGAGATCCAGAACAAACTGGGCATCGGCCTGGGCCAGACCACTGCGGACGGGCGCTTCACGCTGCTGCCGGTGTGCTGCCTGGGCAACTGCGACAAGGCGCCGGCGTTGATGATCGACGACGACACATTCGGTGACGTGCAGCCTGCTGGCGTGACCCAATTGCTTGAGGGCTACCCATGACCCTTACATCTTTCGGCCCGGCCAACCTGATCAAGCGTTCGGCCGAGACTCACCCGCTGACCTGGCGCCTGCGTGACGACGGCGAGCCGGTATGGCTCGACGAATACCAGGCCAAGAACGGTTACGCGGCTGCGCGCAAAGCCTTCGCCGACATGGCTCAGGACGACATCGTCCAGACCGTGAAAGACGCCGGCCTTAAAGGTCGCGGCGGTGCAGGCTTCCCCACGGGCGTGAAGTGGGGCCTGATGCCCAAAGACGAATCCATCAACATCCGCTACCTGCTGTGCAACGCGGATGAAATGGAGCCCAACACCTGGAAAGACCGCATGCTGATGGAGCAACTGCCCCATCTGCTGATCGAAGGCATGCTGATCAGCGCCCGTGCGCTGAAAACCTACCGTGGCTACATCTTCCTGCGTGGCGAATACACCACCGCCGCCAAGCACCTCACCCGTGCCGTGGAAGAAGCCAAGGCAGCGGGCCTTCTGGGCAAGAACATCTTGGGCTCCGGTTTTGACTTCGAACTGTTCGTGCACACCGGCGCCGGGCGTTACATCTGCGGTGAAGAAACCGCACTGATCAACTCCCTCGAAGGCCGCCGCGCCAACCCGCGCTCCAAGCCGCCCTTCCCTGCCGCCGTAGGCGTGTGGGGCAAGCCGACCTGCGTAAACAACGTCGAGACCCTGTGCAACGTGCCGGCGATCATCGCCGACGGCGTGGACTGGTACAAATCGTTGGCCCGCGAAGGCAGCGAAGACATGGGCACCAAGCTCATGGGCTTCTCCGGCAAGGTCAAGAACCCTGGCCTGTGGGAGCTGCCATTCGGCGTGACCGCACGCGAGCTGTTCGAGGACTACGCCGGCGGCATGCGCGACGGCTACACCTTGAAAGCCTGGCAGCCAGGCGGCGCCGGCACCGGTTTCCTGCTGCCCGAGCACCTGGACGCACAAATGTATGCCGGCGGCATCGGCAAGGTCGGCACCCGTATGGGGACCGGCTTGGCGATGGCGGTGGACAACACCGTGAACATGGTCTCGCTGCTGCGCAACATGGAGCAGTTCTTCTCCCGCGAATCCTGCGGTTTCTGCACCCCGTGCCGTGACGGTTTGCCCTGGAGCGTGAAGCTCTTGATGGCGATCGAGAAAGGCGAAGGCCAGCCAGGCGACATCGAGACCCTGCTGGGTCTGGTCGGTTTCCTCGGCCCAGGCAAGACCTTCTGTGCTCACGCACCGGGCGCCGTGGAACCATTGGGCAGCGCAATCAAATACTTCCGCTCTGAATTCGAGGCTGGCATCGCACCCGCGCGCGCCGGCGATCTGAATCAGGTGGTCACACCGACCATGGTTGGTGCGTAACGCTTAAAAAGGCGAGGGGCCCGTGCGCTTCGCCTTCTCATGTGCTGACGCCTTTAAGGCTGTGTAGATGCACATGAATAACAAGATTCCATTAGCCACGCCCGCTGACAACGGGCCAACGAAGAACTTTGAACCATGGCCACTATCCACGTAGACGGCAAAGCGCTCGAAGTCGATGGGGCAGACAACCTGTTACAGGCATGTCTGTCACTAGGCCTCGACATCCCTTATTTCTGCTGGCACCCAGCCCTTGGTAGCGTTGGTGCCTGTCGCCAGTGCGCGGTCAAGCAGTACACCGACGAGAACGACACCCGTGGTCGTATCGTCATGTCCTGCATGACGCCAGCCACCGACAACACCTGGATCTCCATCGAAGATGAAGAATCCAAGGCGTTCCGCGCCAGCATTGTCGAATGGCTGATGACCAACCACCCCCACGACTGCCCGGTCTGTGAGGAAGGCGGTCACTGCCACCTGCAAGACATGACGGTGATGACCGGCCACAACGAGCGCCGTTATCGCTTCACCAAGCGTACCCACCAGAACCAGGACCTCGGCCCGTTCATTTCCCACGAAATGAACCGCTGCATCGCCTGCTACCGTTGCGTGCGCTTCTATAAAGACTACGCCGGCGGCACCGACCTGGGCGTATTCGGCGCCCACGACAACGTGTACTTCGGTCGCGTTGAAGACGGCGTGCTCGAAAGCGAGTTCTCCGGCAACCTCACCGAGGTCTGCCCGACCGGTGTGTTCACCGACAAGACTCACTCCGAGCGCTACAACCGCAAGTGGGACATGCAGTTCTCGCCGAGCATCTGCCATGGCTGCTCCAGCGGTTGCAACATCTCCCCGGGCGAGCGTTACGGCGAACTGCGTCGCATCGAAAACCGCTTCAACGGTTCGGTCAACCAGTACTTCCTGTGCGACCGTGGCCGTTTCGGCTATGGCTACGTCAACCGCGAAGACCGCCCACGTCAGCCACTGCTGGCCGGTGGCGCCAAGCTGAGCCTGGACGACGCGCTGGATAAAGCCGCCGAGCTGCTGCGCGGTCGCAACATCGTCGGTATCGGTTCGCCCCGCGCCAGCCTCGAAAGCAACTACGCGTTGCGCGAGCTGGTCGGCGCCGAACACTTCTACTCGGGTATCGAAGCCGCTGAGCTGGAGCGCATTCGTCTGGTCCTGCAAGTGCTGAACGACAGCCCGCTGCCGGTTCCGAACATGCGTGACATCGAAGACCACGACGCGATCTTCGTGCTTGGTGAAGACCTGACCCAGACCGCCGCGCGTATCGCGCTGTCGCTGCGTCAGTCGGTCAAAGGCAAGGCCGAAGACATGGCCGACGCCATGCGCGTTCAGCCCTGGCTCGACGCTGCGGTGAAAAACATCGGTCAGCACGCGCTGAACCCACTGTTTATTGCTAGCCTGGCTGAAACCAAGCTCGACGACATCGCCGAAGAATGCGTCCACGCCGCACCGGACGACCTGGCCCGCATCGGTTTCGCCGTGGCTCACGCCCTCGACGCCAGCGCGCCTGCCGTCGAAGGCCTGGACACCGAAGCCGGTGAACTGGCCCAGCGTATCGCCGACGCCCTGCTGGCCGCCAAGCGTCCATTGATCATTGCCGGCACCTCGCTGGGTTCCAAAGCACTGATCGAAGCGGCTGCCAACATCGCCAAAGCCTTGAAGCTGCGCGACAAAAACGGTTCCATCAGCCTGGTCGTGCCGGAAGCCAACAGCCTCGGCCTGGCCATGCTCGGCGGTGAATCCCTTGACGCGGCCCTGCAAGCCGTGACCGACGGCAAAGCCGACGCCATCGTGGTACTGGAAAACGACCTGTACACCCGCACGGATTCGGCCAAGGTCGACGCCGCGCTGGATGCGGCCAAAGTGCTGATCGTTGCCGACCACCAGAAGACCGCTACCAGCGATCGCGCCGACCTGGTACTGCCAGCCGCCACCTTCGCCGAAGGCGACGGTACGCTGGTCAGCCAGGAAGGCCGCGCCCAGCGCTTCTTCCAGGTGTTCGATCCGAAGTACATGGACGCCAGCATCCTGGTTCACGAAGGCTGGCGCTGGCTGCATGCCCTGCGCGCGACCCTGCTGAACCAGCCGATCGACTGGACCCAGCTCGACCACGTCACCGCAGCGGCCGCCGCAAGCGCCCCGCAGCTGGCACGTATCGTTGATGCTGCACCGTCTGCCTCGTTCCGCATCAAGGGCTTGAAACTGGCCCGTGAACCGCTGCGTTACTCCGGCCGTACCGCCATGCGCGCCGACATCAGCGTGCACGAACCGCGTACCCCGCAAGACCCCGACACCGCGTTCGCCTTCTCCATGGAAGGTTACTCGGGTTCGGTCGAGCCACGTCAGCAGGTGCCGTTTGCCTGGTCGCCGGGCTGGAACTCGCCACAGGCCTGGAACAAGTTCCAGGACGAAGTCGGTGGTCACATCCGCGCAGGCGACCCGGGCACACGCCTGATCGAAATCACCGGTGATTCGCTGAACTGGTTCGCTGCCGTACCGCGCCCGTTCAACCCGGCCCAGGGCACCTGGCAGGTTGTGCCGTTCTTCCACCTGTTCGGCAGCGAAGAGACCTCTTCCAAAGCCGCGCCGGTTCAAGAGCGCATCCCGGCCGCTTACGTGTCCGTGGCCAAGTCCGAAGCCGACCGCCTGGGCGTCAACGACGGTGCCCTGCTCAGCCTGAACGTCGACGGCAAGACTCTGCGTCTGCCGCTGCGCATCAATGACGAATTGGGCGCGGGTCTGGTTGCACTGCCAAAAGGCCTCGCCGGTATTCCGCCTGCGATCTTTGGCAAAACCGTTGACGGTCTGCAGGAGGCAGCGCAATGACCTGGTTCACCCCTGAAGTGATCGACGTGATCATCTCGGTCGTCAAGGCCATCGTGATCCTGTTGGCCGTGGTCGTTGCGGGCGCCCTGCTCAGCTTCGTCGAACGTCGCCTGCTGGGCTGGTGGCAGGACCGTTACGGTCCTAACCGCGTCGGCCCATTCGGCATGTTCCAGATCGCTGCCGACATGCTCAAAATGTTCTTCAAGGAAGACTGGACCCCGCCGTTTGCCGACAAGGTGATCTTCACCCTGGCACCGGTCGTGGCCATGAGCGCCTTGCTGATCGCCTTCGCCGTTATCCCGATCACCCCGACCTGGGGCGTGGCGGACCTGAACATCGGCTTGCTGTTCTTCTTCGCCATGGCCGGTCTGTCGGTCTACGCGGTGCTGTTCGCCGGTTGGTCGAGCAACAACAAGTTCGCCCTGCTGGGCAGCTTGCGGGCTTCGGCCCAGACCGTGTCCTACGAAGTGTTCATGGGCCTGGCGCTGATGGGCATCGTGGTGCAGGTCGGCTCGTTCAACATGCGCGACATCGTCGAGTACCAGGCGCAGAACCTGTGGTTCATCATTCCGCAGTTCTTTGGCTTCTGTACCTTCTTCATCGCTGGCGTCGCCGTGACTCACCGTCACCCGTTCGACCAGCCGGAAGCGGAACAGGAACTGGCCGACGGTTACCACATTGAATACGCCGGCATGAAGTGGGGCATGTTCTTCGTCGGTGAATACATCGGCATCATCTTGATCTCGGCATTGCTGGTCACGCTGTTCTTCGGCGGCTGGCACGGCCCGTTCAACATCCTGCCGCAACTGGCGTTCTTCTGGTTCTTCTTGAAGACGGCGTTCTTCATCATGCTGTTCATCCTGCTGCGCGCTTCTATTCCGCGCCCACGCTATGACCAGGTGATGGATTTCAGCTGGAGATTCTGCCTGCCGCTGACCCTGATCAATTTGCTGGTGACGGCTGCTGTTGTGTTGTTGAACACGCCAGCCGGCGCGGTTCAGTGAGGATTTGACCCATGTTCAAATATATTGGCGACATCGTTAAGGGTACCGGTACCCAGTTGCGAAGCCTGGTGATGGTTTTCGGTCACGGCTTTCGCAAACGCGACACCTTGCAATACCCGGAAGAAGCGGTGTACCTGCCGCCGCGCTATCGCGGCCGTATCGTGCTGACCCGCGACCCCGATGGCGAAGAACGTTGCGTAGCCTGCAACCTGTGCGCCGTGGCGTGCCCGGTAGGTTGCATCTCCCTGCAGAAAGCTGAAACCGAAGACGGTCGCTGGTACCCGGACTTCTTCCGCATCAACTTCTCGCGCTGCATTTTCTGCGGCCTCTGCGAGGAAGCTTGCCCGACCACCGCGATCCAGCTGACACCGGATTTCGAGATGGCCGAGTTCAAACGTCAGGACCTGGTGTACGAGAAAGAAGATCTGCTGATCTCTGGTCCCGGTAAAAACCCTGATTACAACTTCTATCGTGTTGCAGGTATGGCCGTTGCCGGTAAGCCGAAGGGCGCCGCACAAAACGAAGCCGAGCCGATCAACGTGAAGAGCTTGCTGCCTTAAGGAAGAAAGATGGAATTCGCTTTCTATTTCGCGTCGGGTATTGCAGTGGTGTCCACGCTTCGCGTGATCACCAACACCAACCCCGTGCACGCCCTGCTCTACCTGATCATTTCGCTGATCGCCGTGGCCATGACCTTCTTCAGCCTCGGCGCACCGTTTGCCGGTGTCCTGGAAGTGATCGCCTACGCCGGCGCCATCATGGTGCTGTTCGTGTTTGTGGTGATGATGCTCAACCTGGGGCCGGCTTCGGTCGCCCAGGAACGCGTCTGGCTCAAGCCCGGCATCTGGCTCGGCCCGGTAATCCTCGCAGCGTTGCTGCTGGGTGAACTGCTGTATGTCTTGTTCGCTCACCAGAGCGGCCAGGCCATCGGCCACACCACCGTAGATGCCAAAGCCGTGGGCGTCAGCCTGTTCGGCCCGTACCTGCTGGTGGTCGAACTGGCTTCGATGCTGCTGCTCGCTGCAGCCATCACCGCCTTCCACTTGGGCCGCAACGAAGCCAAGGAGCAATGACGATGCCTGCTATCCCCTTGGAGCATGGTCTGGCGGTCGCCGGCATCCTGTTCTGCCTTGGCCTGGTCGGCCTGATGGTTCGCCGTAACATTTTGTTCGTGTTGATGAGCCTGGAAATCATGATGAACGCTGCGGCACTGGCCTTCATCGTGGCAGGTAGCCGTTGGGGCCAGCCGGATGGACAAGTGATGTTCATTCTGGTGATCAGCCTGGCAGCCGCCGAGGCCAGTATTGGCCTGGCGATCCTGCTGCAACTGTATCGTCGCTTCCACACGCTTGATATCGACGCTGCCAGTGAGATGCGCGGATGAACATGATCTTTCTGACTTTCGTATTTCCCCTGATCGGTTTCCTGCTGCTGTCGTTCTCCCGTGGACGCTGGTCGGAAAACCTGTCTGCCCTGATCGGTGTGGGTTCCATTGGCCTGTCGGCGATTGTCGCTGCCTACGTCATCTGGCAATTCAACGTGGCACCGCCCGAAGGCGGCCACTACACCCTGGTGCTGTGGCAGTGGATGTCGGTGGACGGCTTCAAGCCCAACTTCGCCCTCTACGTCGACGGCCTGTCGATCACCATGCTCGGCGTGGTGGTCGGTGTGGGCTTCCTCATCCACCTGTTCGCGTCCTGGTACATGCGCGGTGAAGCGGGCTACTCGCGCTTCTTCTCGTACACCAACCTGTTTATCGCCAGCATGCTGTTTCTGGTGCTGGGCGATAACCTGTTGTTCCTGTACTTCGGCTGGGAAGGCGTGGGCCTGTGCTCGTACCTGTTGATCGGTTTCTACTACAGCAACCGCAACAACGGTAACGCGGCACTCAAGGCGTTCATCGTTACCCGCATCGGCGACGTGTTCATGGCCATCGGCCTGTTCATCCTGTTCCAACAAGTGGGCACGTTGAACATCCAGGAACTGCTGGTGCTGGCGCCGCAGAAATTCCAGGTCGGTGACTTCTGGATCACCCTGGCGACCCTGATGCTGCTGGGCGGCGCGGTCGGTAAATCTGCGCAACTGCCACTGCAAACCTGGCTGGCGGATGCGATGGCTGGCCCTACTCCCGTTTCCGCACTGATTCACGCGGCAACCATGGTAACCGCCGGTGTCTACCTGATCGCGCGTACCCATGGCCTGTTCACCCTGGCGCCGGAAATCCTGCACCTGGTGGGCCTGGTCGGCGGCGTGACGCTGGTACTGGCCGGCTTTGCCGCGCTGGTGCAGACCGACATCAAGCGTATCCTCGCCTACTCGACCATGAGCCAGATCGGCTACATGTTCCTGGCCCTGGGCGTCGGCGCCTGGGACGCGGCGATCTTCCACCTGATGACCCACGCCTTCTTCAAGGCGCTGCTGTTCCTTGCCTCCGGTGCGGTAATCGTTGCCTGCCACCACGAGCAGAACATCTTCAAGATGGGTGGCCTGTGGAAGAAACTGCCGTTGGCCTACGCCAGCTTCATCGTCGGCGGTGCCGCTCTGGCGGCCCTGCCGTTGGTGACCGCAGGTTTCTACTCCAAAGACGAAATCCTCTGGGAAGCCTTTGCCAGCGGTAACCAGAACCTGCTGTACGCAGGCCTGGTGGGTGCCTTCATGACCTCGCTGTACACCTTCCGCCTGATCTTCATCACCTTCCACGGTGAAGCCAAGACCGAAGCACACGCAGGCCACGGCATCTCCCACTGGTTGCCACTGTCGGTGCTGATCATCCTGTCGACCTTCATCGGCGCCATGATCACCCCACCACTGGCCGGCGTACTGCCGCAAAGCGCTGGCCATGCCGGCGGCGCTGCCAAGCACAGCCTGGAAATCGCCTCGGGCGCCATCGCCATCGCCGGTATCCTGCTGGCGGCACTGCTGTTCCTGGGCAAGCGTCGCTTCGTGACGGCGGTTGCCAACAGCGGCATTGGCCGTTTCCTGTCGGCCTGGTGGTTCGCCGCCTGGGGCTTCGATTGGATCTACGACAAGCTGTTCGTCAAGCCATACCTTGCTATCAGCCACATTCTGCGCAAAGACCCGCTCGACCAGACCATCGGTTTGATCCCGCGTGCTGCCAAGGCCGGTCACACCGCCCTGAGCCGCAGCGAGACTGGCCAGCTGCGTTGGTATGCAGCTTCCATGGCCGTCGGTGCCGTGCTGGTGATCGGCGCCATCGTTGTGGTAGCGGTCTGACTATGAACATTGCGTACTTTGCGAACTTGCGAAAGGAAACGAGCCCGTCATGATTCTGCCCTGGCTAATCCTGATCCCCTTTATCGGCGGCCTGCTCTGCTGGATGGGTGAACGCTTCGGCGCCACCCTCCCCCGCTGGATTGCGTTGCTGACCATGTCCCTGGAACTCGCACTCGGCCTTTGGCTGTGGGCGCATGGCGACTATTCATTTGCTCCGGCACCGGGCGTCGATCCCACCTTCGCGCTTGAATTCAAGCACGTGTGGATCCAGCGCTTCGGCATCAACGTGCACCTGGCCCTCGACGGCCTGTCGCTGTTGATGATCCTGCTGACCGGCCTGCTGGGTATCCTCTCGGTACTCTGCTCCTGGAAAGAGATTCAGCGTCACGTGGGCTTCTTCCACCTGAACCTGATGTGGATTCTGGGCGGCGTTGTCGGCGTGTTCCTGGCGCTGGACCTGTTCATGTTCTTCTTCTTCTGGGAAATGATGCTGGTGCCGATGTACTTCCTCATCGCGCTCTGGGGTCACAGTTCTTCGGACGGCAAGAAAACCCGGATCTACGCGGCGACCAAGTTCTTCATCTTCACCCAGGCTTCCGGCCTGATCATGTTGGTGGCGATCCTGGGTCTGGTACTGGTCAACTTCAACAACACCGGCGTGATTACCTTCAACTACGCCGACCTGTTGAAAACCAAGATGTCGCTGACCACCGAGTACATCCTGATGCTGGGCTTCTTCATCGCGTTCGCGGTGAAGCTGCCGGTGGTGCCGTTCCACTCCTGGTTGCCTGACGCTCACGCCCAGGCGCCGACCGCAGGTTCCGTGGACCTGGCCGGTATTCTGCTGAAAACCGCTGCGTACGGCCTGCTGCGTTTCGCCCTGCCGCTGTTCCCGAATGCCTCGGCCGAGTTTGCGCCGATCGCCATGACCCTGGGTCTGATCGGGATCTTCTACGGTGCGTTCCTGGCCTTTGCGCAAACCGACATCAAGCGTCTGATTGCCTTCTCGTCCGTTTCCCACATGGGTTTCGTACTGATCGGCATCTACTCCGGCAGCCAACTGGCGCTGCAAGGCGCTGTGATCCAGATGTTGGCCCACGGTGTTTCGGCCGCTGCCCTGTTTATCCTGAGTGGTCAGCTGTACGAGCGCCTGCACACCCGTGACATGCGTGAAATGGGGGGCGTGTGGTCGCGCATCGCCTACCTGCCGGCGATCAGCCTGTTCTTTGCCGCCGCGTCCCTGGGCTTGCCGGGCACCGGTAACTTCATCGGAGAGTTCCTGATCCTGATGGGTTCGTTCGTGCACACGCCGTGGATCAGCGCCATCGCTACCTCCGGCCTGGTATTCGGTTCGGTCTACTCGCTGATCATGATCCACCGTGCGTACTTCGGTCCGGCCAAGTCCGACACCGTCCTGCACGGGATGGATGCTCGCGAACTGATCATGGTGCTCGGCCTTGCGGTGCTGCTGATCTACATCGGCGTGTACCCGCAACCGTTCCTGGACACTTCTGCCGCGACGATGCATGGCGTGCAGCAGTGGTTCGGCACCGCCTTCACTCAACTCGCTTCGGCACGGTAAGAGCGCTATGGAATTCACGATCCAACACTTTATCGCGCTTGCGCCGCTGCTGATCACCAGCCTCACCATTGTGGTGGTGATGCTGGCGATCGCCTGGCGCCGCAATCACTCGCAAACGTTTCTGCTGTCCTGTGCCGGTTTGAACCTGGCCCTGCTGTCGATCATCCCGGCCCTCAAGGTCGCGCCACTGGCGGTCACCCCGCTGATGATGATCGATGACTTCGCGCTGCTGTACATCGCGTTGATCCTGGTCGCCACCCTGGCCTGCGTCACCCTCGCCCACGCCTACCTCGGCGAAGGCGGCACGGGCTACCCGGGCAACAAGGAAGAGCTGTACCTGCTGATTCTGCTGGCTGCGGCCGGTGGCATCGTGCTGGTCAGCGCTCAGCACCTGGCCGGCTTGTTCATCGGCCTGGAACTGCTGTCGATCCCGACTTACGGCCTGGTGGCCTACGCCTTCTTCAACAAACGCTCCCTGGAAGCCGGCATCAAGTACATGGTGCTGTCGGCCGCCGGTTCCGCGTTCCTGTTGTTCGGTATGGCCCTGCTTTATGCAGAAGCCGGCAGCCTGAGCTTCACCGGTATCGGTCACGCCCTGGCCACCACCAGCATGCCTGCGCCGATTGCCCAACTGGGTCTGGCAATGATGCTGATCGGCCTGGCGTTCAAGCTGTCCTTGGTGCCTTTCCACCTGTGGACCCCGGACGTGTACGAAGGCGCCCCGGCGCCGGTGGCTGCGTTCCTGGCCACGGCCTCCAAGGTTGCGGTGTTTGCGGTGATGGTGCGTCTGTTCCAGATCTCGCCTGCTGCCAACACCGGCGTGCTGAGCAACGTGCTGACCGTGATCGCCATTGCGTCGATCCTGTTCGGTAACCTGCTGGCATTGACGCAGAACAACCTCAAGCGTCTGCTCGGTTATTCGTCCATCGCCCACTTCGGCTACCTGCTGATCGCCCTGGTGGCGAGCAAAGGCCTGGCCGTGGAAGCCATGGGCGTGTACCTGGTCACTTACGTGATCACCAGCCTAGGCGCGTTCGGCGTGATCACGCTGATGTCCTCGCCGTTCAAAGGCCGTGACGCCGACGCCCTGTACGAATACCGCGGCCTGTTCTGGCGCCGTCCGTACCTGACCGCCGTGCTCACGGTGATGATGCTGTCGCTGGCCGGTATCCCGCTGACCGCAGGCTTTATCGGTAAGTTCTACATCGTTGCTACGGGTGTTGAAGCTCACGAATGGTGGTTGGTTGCGTCCCTGGTACTGGGCAGCGCCATCGGCGTGTTCTACTACCTGCGCGTGATGGTCACCCTGTACTTGATCGAGCCAAACCTGCGCCGTGTGGACGCCGAGCTGCACTGGGAACAGAAAGCCGGTGGCGTGATGCTGCTGGCGATCGCCCTGCTCGCCTTCTTCCTGGGTGTGTACCCACAACCGTTGCTCACCCTGGTGCAGCACGCGGTACTGGGCGTTTGATCGCTTAGGTCTATGCAGTAAACAGAACGGCGCCTTCGGGCGCCGTTTTGCGTTTTGGGGGAATGTGTTGGGCGAGGTGTCTGGAGTTCTTGGTACATGTCCTTTATTTGGGTTAGGGCTGGTATGGGTTCCGCCCTTACGGCGGGTCACTTTGGAAAAGCCCCAAAGTAACCAAAGGGCTCTTGCCCCACCACTCGGCACCTCGCTCACGCTTCGGTGTGCCCTCACTCCGGCTTGAATCCGTGGGCCGCCGTGACGGGCCATCCATGGCCCAACACGGCTAACCCGGCGTCCTGCCGGGTTACCCACGGATTCAAGCCTGCGTTCGGCCAGCGTGGTTTAACGGGGCGCCTAAGATCAAAGTCAAAAGCAGATCAAGATCAAAAGCAGAGCACGGCGGCCTGGTAGCCGACCTGAGTGGTTAGATCAAAAGCGAAGGCGAGGCGGCCTGACAGCCGGCCTGATCCCGAGAGCTGAACTCAATCAAAGGTGGGAGCTGGCTTGCCTGCGATGGCATCAACTCGGTGTACCTGATGTACCGAGTTGCCTGCATCGCAGGCAAGCCAGCTCCCACAGAAAAACAGAGCACAGCCGTCTGGCGGCTGAAACCAGTTGGAGTGGTTAGATCAAAAGCACAGCCAAGGTGGCCTGGCAGCCGACCTGATTCTGGAGGCTGAACTCAATCAAAGGTGGGAGCTGGCTTGCCTGCGATGGCATCAACTCGGTGTACCTGATGTACCGAGTGGCCTGCATCGCAGGCAAGCCAGCTCCCACAGAAAACAGAGCACAGCCGTCTGGCGGCTGTACCCAGTTGGAGTGGTTAGATCAAAAGCACAGCCAAGGCGGCCTGGCAGCCGAACTGATGCTGGAAGCTGAACTCAATCAAAGGTGGGAGCTGGCTTGCCTGCGATGGCATCAACTCGGTATACCTGATGTACCGAGTTGCCTGCATCGCAGGCAAGCCAGCTCCCACATTTGGATTTCAGTACATCAGGTAGATGGGCTTTTGCCCTGCTGTTACTTCTATCTCCCCAAGTCGGCTACTAGGCCGCTGTGCTCTTGCGCCCCCTAGTGAACTGGGAGCAAGGCCCGAGCCAGGCCGAATGCCCAGGCCACTGCCTTGATTCGGCTGGTGGCATTGTTTCCGGAAACAGTGGCGCAGCCCGCTGCGCTAAGCTGATAAATCAAGCCCCGACAGGTTCGGGGCTATTGGCAGGTGTCTAGCGGCCGCCGAGCATCTCGGCAAAGGTCTCGCTGCCCGGCAACCCCTCGCCCACCCACACCGACGGCGCCACGCGCGGTGAGCCCTCAGTCCAGAACAGCGAGTGGCCCGCGAGGGCCAACGGGTCAATCCACGCACTCAGTTGCGGCATGCCATCGCCGATACGCTGCGGGTCGGACAGGTCCAGCCAGCGTGGAGCAGCAACAACCGTGCTGGCATGACGCGCTGGCGCCCAGCGCCCGGGTGACGGCATCGCCACCATGGCCTCATCGAACACTTCGAGGGAAAACGTCTCGCTCAATGCCGACAACGCCAGCCGCTCCAACCGGCCATACCACCGCGCATCCTGCTCAAGACGCATCAACAACGGCGCATCGTCCCCGGCGCAGGCGAGGGTCAACGGAAAATAACGCCCCACCCTGTCCACGCTCGGGATCATCACGCCCGCCCAGCCTTGCTCACCGCACACGCCCGCCGCCAGCGCAAAGCGCCAGATCGGGCTGCACAGATAGGCCTCCAGCCACTGTGCCCCCAGGCGCTCCCGACTGCATTGCAAACCGCCCTGCAACCACGCATCCCAACGGTTCAAGAACACGGCAGGCAACCGGCGACTGACAAAATCCCCATGGCTGACGACCTTGCCGAAAAATCCATTCATGGCTGATCCCTAAAAGCTGCCGGGGCAATGGAAAGACTCCAGGCCATCACGGCGGAACGGGTTGATCACACTGCTGGCGCGCAACAGGTACACCACCCGATGGCCCTCCACAGTGAACGTCAGTTGCAGCTGCTCGCCCTGGGCGCTGACCACGGCCTTGTCCATCATCCGCAGCCAACCCCAAGGGCCATCGCTGCGCAAGGGGCTGACCAACGCGGGGGTGGCGTCCAGACGCACCAGGCCGCCGGATTTGCCGCTGGGTAACGACAGGCTGGTGAAGTCGGCCACACTGCCCGCGTCGTACACCACCGGCTGTCCATCGATGTCCAGATTGACCTTGGTCAGCCCAGGGTCGGCACTCAGGGTTTTCAGGTCAAAGCGCATCGATGGCTGACGTGCGCCGGCCACGAAAAACATATCCCGCAGTTTGGCGCCACGCTGGAACTGGTTAAGCACATCCTGGGAGATATTCAGCGGCGTCACACCGCTGGAGCGCCAGCGCCATGGGTTGCCGCTCATGTCGACATAGGCCGCAAGGTTCTTGCTGAAAAAGTCGTCCATCAAGCCGCCCGGACCGAAGAACTTGCCGAAGTCATCGGCAGTGGCATCGCGACCAGAACTGCGCACCAGCGGGTAACGTCCGTCAATCGCAGCCCGGCAGAACGGTGCGCCGGAGGCCTCCCACAGCGCATTCAGCCGCGCCTTTTCATTGCCCAGCGTCAACGCCGTACCGCCCGATTCCACATCCCGCAGCAGCGCCGACAGCGGCGCTGGCTGGGTATCGCCGGAGCGCTTCAGGCGCGCCAGCACTTCGTTGGACGGTGCCGGCGCGGCGCTGCGACGGGCCGCGTCAGCACTGTCGAAAAACTGCCCGGCGTCCTTCAAGGAGGCCAGTACCTCATCCAGCGGTTGCGGCCCGGTGCCCGTGCCCACCAGGCGATGCAACGCTGCGAAATGCTGGTCCACCGGGTTGGCCTGGGCATCCACGGGCGCCGCGGGGCTGTCGCCGCCCAAGGCCGATTGCAACCTCTGGGTGGCGGCGGCGATTTTGTCACGCACGCGTTGGTCGGTGTCTTGGCTGGTTGCCGAGGTCAGGGCACCGTCCAGGGTGGTCTCCCTGGACACGGCCTGCAGCAAGGCCCGCAACGGTGAATCACTGGCAGCCAGCACCGTGGTCACCAGCGAGGCCTGGCCCAGGCTGGTCAACGGCGACAGGTGCACATCGGCAAGAAACGTATCCCACTGGCGAATGTAGTCGGCGTAATACAGCTCCAGCACCGCTGCCTGCATCGCCGGGTTGCCACCGGCGATCTGCGCCGACTCCTGGCGGTCCAGCACCCAGCTGTCCTTGGCCATGTCAGTCACGGCCTGTGGCGTTTTGTCGGTCAGCTCACGGTATCCGGCGAGGCGGTACACGCCACTGACCCCACGGGACAGCGGCTCGCCACTGGCACGCGTAAACAGCGACGACACGTCCCGCCCCACCGCACTGTTGACGCTCAACTCCGGCAAATGCTGCTGTTCGACAAGGCGCTTGACCCGGTTATAGATGCGCTGAGACAACGGCATGCTGGCCAGCGCCAGGCGCACTTTGGCGATCAACGCGCTGTCCAGTGGCACCGGCTCGGCCTCATCGTCGGCCTCCAACAACGCCGACACATGGTCCGACAACTGCTGCAGTTGCGCCGGTGTCGCCTGGGGCAGCTCACGGCGCCAATCCACATCGACCCACGCCTGCACCGACGCGGCGTCGAAGTATTGCCGCTCGCCAAGCATCAAGTAGGCGCGCAGGGTTTCGTACAAAAACTCCTGATTGCTCGCGTCGCCACGGCGCAGGGCGTTTTCCATATTGGCGACGATGTGCGGCATAAGCGTGCTGCGCAGCAGGCGGCGATACAGGGTCACCGCACCAGCGCCGAGTTTGTTGCCCTGATACAGGCCCATGCGGCTGAGCAACGGCACGCTGTTATCGCCATCGCTATAGCCGCTGGGCAATGCGCGTGCGGCATTGAGCAAGGGCAACGTCACCAGCACATCGCCTTCAGTGGGCAGCGCCTTGGCCAACTGCGCGACCTGGGCGGCGGCACTCGACGCGTCGGCGATCAGTTGCAGGTTGCGGTTGTAACTGATGGTCATCGCCGCCAGCAGCAGCACGAACACGGCTGCTGCGGCCATCCGCCCAGCCCTTGCGAGCAGTTGACGCCGGCGTTGCTCTTGATGATTGACCCCGGCCAGTCCGGCTT
Source organism: Pseudomonas sp. R9.37 (assembly GCF_963878885.1). Classification (NCBI taxonomy): domain Bacteria; kingdom Pseudomonadati; phylum Pseudomonadota; class Gammaproteobacteria; order Pseudomonadales; family Pseudomonadaceae; genus Pseudomonas; species Pseudomonas sp. R9.37. Next base: position 140,556 of record NZ_CAWNZA010000004.1, read on the forward strand.
CCTTGAAGATCACCTCGCGCAACAAACGGGTAATGAAGTAACTGCGCCCACTGGCGACATTCGGCGCCAGGGCCTTGCGGCCCAGGCCGAACGAGGCAGCCAGCGAGGTCAGCACCCGGTCAATCGGGCTGCCTTCCTGGGTGCCGCTGGTGAAATACACGCCGCGCAACAGCGCGGGCTCCTGATAACGGTTGGCTTCAAACACGGTGTTGAGAAAGCGTGTCAGGCCATCGCCAAGGCTGGCGAACTGCTGCGGGAAACTGTAGAGCAAGGCGCGGCGCGACAGGTCGCGCTCTTGCTGCAAGCGTTCCAGCACACGCCGTTGCAACTGGCGCTCCAGTGCATCGAACTCGCTTGGGAAAGACGCCAAGCCGCTGTCCGGCTGCGCCGGTTGTGGCAGCGCGAATGTCACACCCCACACCTGCGCACGCTCATCGCGGCCAAAGGTCTCGAAAAACTCCGAAAACCCGGCCAGCAAGTCGCACTTGGTGATGATCACATACACCGGGAACCGCAGGCCCAAACGCTCATACAGCTCGGTGATGCGCGTGCGGATCGCCACGGCCTGGGCCTGGCGCTGGGCGTCGGTCTGTTGCAGCAAATCGCTGACACTCAAGGCCACGATCACACCGTTGACCGGGCGCTGGCGGCGGTATTTTTTCAGCAGGTCAAGAAAGCCGCCCCACGCCGCCTTGTCGACTTCGCTGTAGCTGTCCTGAGTGGTGTAGCGCCCGGCGGTATCCAGCAGCACCGCCTCATCGGTGAACCACCAATCGCAATGGCGCGTGCCGCCAACGCCGCCGATGGCGCCGGAGCCCATCGCCTCACGCAGCGGGAACTGCAGGCCGGAATGGGTCAGCGCAGTGGTTTTGCCACTGCCCGGGGCGCCGACGAACATGTACCACGGCAGCTGATACAGGTACTGCCCGCTCATCTTCCAGCCGGGGTTGGCCTTGCGCAGCACCGCCATGGCCGAACGCATGCGCTCGCCCAGTTCGGCCACTTCGGCCTGGGTTTCACGCACACCGGGCGCCACCACCGGCGCCTCGGCCACACCCGCCATCAAGCCACGGTTGGCGCGCCACGCCCGCCACAGGCGCCAGGCAAAATAGCCGGCCCATATCAGCACAAACAGCGCGATCAAGGCCCAACGCCGTGACTCCGGCTCCAGCGGTTCGCTGCCGTTGAACGCCAGCAACGGGCCTTCATACCACACCAGCAACGACAGCAACGCCACGCCGATCAGCGACAGCAACCACGGCTTGAGCAGCCACAGGATGAAGCGCTCCATCGGGGACCATAACAACGAAAAAAGCGTAGAGAAGTTCATGGCTATTGCGCCTGGGAAGGGATCAACACAGTGATATCGACGCGACGGTTGCGCGCGCGATTCGCCGCTGAATCGTTGGGGACCAGCGGCTCGGTTTCGCCCCGGCCTTCGCTGCGGTAACGCTCGGCCGGCCCGGCGCGCTGGGCGAGCAAACGGGCCACGGTCTTGGCGCGGGCCTGGGACAAGTCGAAGTTGGAGCCCAGCCGCGACGTCGCCGATGGCCGTACGTTGTCGGTATGCCCGACCACCACCACAGCCCCCGGCACGGTGGCCAGGGCATCGCCGATGCGCGCCAGCAAGCCGTCGAAGTTGCTCGACACCTCGGCGCTGCCCGAAGCAAACACGCCGTCGCCACGCAAGGTGATCACTGAGCGGTCGGCGCTGTCCTTGACCGCCACCAGGCCCTGGGCCACTTCGGGTGCGAGAAAACCGGCCAGGCGCACCGGGGCCGGTGTCGCCGGCACCGCCACCTTGAGCGGCGAGGCCACACGAATCGATCCCAGTTGCGCAAACACCGGGTCGGAGGCACGGTTGAGCAACCAGCTATACGTGAGCTGCACACTCAGCAACAGCACCGCCGCCACCGACGCCATGACCCACACCGGCACCCGACGCAGCATCGACGCTTGCGGTGCTTGTGCGCCGCGCCAGCGTGGCGACAGTTCCTGCTCCTGATTGCCGCGCTGCTGGTTGATCAACTGCAGCAGGCGCTCGCGCAGCAGACCCAATTGATCCAGGCCGCGATCCAGCACCCGATAACGCCCTTCCAGGCCCAACGCCAGGCACAGATACATCAACTCCAGCACGTCGATGTGGGTGCGCAGGTCCTGGCTCAGGCGCTGCAGGATTATGAAGAACTTCTCGCCGCCCCACGCCTCGTTATGAAAAGTCACCAGCAGGCTGCGGCTGCCCCACACACCCGCGCCCCAGGGGGTGCTGGCGATAGTTTCGTCCACCAGCGTGCACAGCGCGTAGCGCGCGGCGGCCACGGTTTCCACATCGACCTGGCTGGCGCGCGCCTGGGCTTCAAAGGCCTGCACCGCCTGGATCAAGCGCTGGCGCAAGCTCTCCATGTCCGGCATTGCCGTCATCGTGCGCAGCGGCACCACCAGGTCGAGCAACGGGTTGGCTGCGCGCACCAGCGGATTGAGCCCCTGTCCATGAACCACCAGCGCGGCACGCGGCACATCGGCCGTCGGCAGCACCGGCGGCGTGGCCCGACGCCCGCCTGGCGTGGGAATCAGCAAGGTGCGGTCCGGGTCTTGGCCGCCTTCAAAAGTGTCGTTCACGTCAGTCACCTTGCCTTAGTTGCGGATGGCCCAGAACTGCAGGTCCAGCCCCGGAAAAACCCCGGCGATGTGCATGGCAAAGCCGGCCGACTGGCTCAGCAATTGCCAATATTCACTGCTGCGATCGAGTTCGAAATAGGTAAAGCCGGCATGAAACGGCAACTGCCGTGGCGCCACCGGCAAGGGGCGCAAACCAATACCGGGCAATTGCAGGTTGACCAGGTCGCGGATCTTCTCTACCGAGCCGATCTTGACCTGCGGCGGAAAGCCGTTGCGCACGCTTTCAGCGGACATCTGCGCCTGCACCGCCAGAATAAACGTGGCCGAGCGCAGCAACTCCTGGTCCGGCAGCACGGCCACGCGAATGCCGTATTGGCGCTCCTCCAACGGGATCGCGATGGCGCGTACATCCATCACCGCCGACAATGCGCGGCGCAGGTCGAGCATCACCGGGGCGAAGGTTTCCGCCAGCGCGCCGTGGCGGTACACCGGGTACGCGGCCGCGCGTTTATCGTCACGGGTAAAGGTCGCCAACTCACCGGCCAGGGCCGCGAGATCGCGGTACAGCTGCTCAGGGTGCAAACCGGTCATGGCCGACAAATGCCGCACCAGCGGCAGGCTGCGGTTGAGCACCTGCAACAGCAGGAAATCGGCGATTTCCGCCGCGCCGCTGCCATCCGGCCGGGTCAGGCGCGAGGCCAGCGCCTCAACTCGTTGCTGCAGCAGACCGAGCAGCTCATCGACAAACGCACGCAAGCGCTCGGCGGCGCGAATGTCCAGGCACGGTGGACAGTACTCGCGGTCGAGCACCACGCTTTTATCCGCGCGTTTTTCCACCACATGGGCAATGCCGAGCACCGTGTAGGCATCGGCCACATCGCCTTCAAACGCCAGGCGCAAGCGCAGTTTGCCGATGCTCATCAGCGCGCTGCTGTCCAGGCCATTGCTGTCCCAGGCTTCGTATTCACTGCTGCGGTGGCGCGCGAAATTTTCAAAGCTTGGGTTGTCGTCAACCTCCGCCACACCGGGGCGCAGGCTCGGCAAAGCCAGCACAACCTTGAGGTCACGGGCGTCGTCGGGGATCTCCAGCGGCAGCGGCATGGCATCGTCAAACGGCAGGCCCACCGGCGTGCCGTCGGGCAATATGCCGCTGTAGGCGAGCAGCGACAGCTTGCCCATGGCCAACTGTTGCGGGTCGATTTGCACGTTGGAAAAGCCCCAGCCGTAAGCACGCAAGCTGGCCACGCGGGCTTCCAACTGGGCCTGCAAAAAACGGTCATGTTGCTGCAGGTGCTGAGGCTGCAGCAACATGCCTTCGGACCAGACTACTTTGTTATTCCAGGACATAAATTCTTCTCTCAACTTAACCAGGGGTCTTGCGGCGAGCGGGCTTGCTGTGGCGAGCGGGCTTGCCCCGCGTTGGGCTGCGCAGCAGCCCCCTACTGCCTCATCCGCGCCACCTGTTCCTCATAAGCCTTGGAAAACAGCTCCCCAAACAGCCGCTGCAAATCCTCGTCAGCATCCCGCGCCAGGTCTTCGTAGCGCTCCACCAGGCGATCCCACAAACGCGCCTTGCGCCGCGCCGGCATCCATTTGTCGAGCGCGCCGTGGGTGGTGCGGCGCTGCTCGACCCGCGCCGGGTCAAAGCGCTGCACCACGGCGCCAAGGGCTGCACGCATGCCGGCGATCACCGCCAGCTCATGGGCCTTGAGGTCGTCGAAAGACGCATTGAGTGCCTTGACCGGGCGCATATAGGCCGGCGAATCACCGTTAAGCATCTGGGTCAGGGCGCTGTCGGCGTCGGGAAAGAACTTCAGCGGGTTGTTGGAATAGGCGCCGATCATGGTCATGTCGATATGACTTTCACGCTTGGTCAGCGCGCGGGCCATGAGCACATCCATGGTGCCGCCGGTGGCGGCGCGCAGCATTTCGCCGACCAGTTGGGCAAGTTCGGTGGGCGCACGGGCGGTGTGCAGGTCGGGCAAACCCAGGCCCGTCAGCAGCGCCTGCAGCACCGCGCTGTCACGGGTGGGCGCGGTCACTGTGGGAGTGGGCTTGCTCGCGAAGGTCTCAGGGGCGCTGAGTTTTTCCTGGATCACCTCGTTATCGTTCACCTCTATCGCGGGCAAGCCGGCTGCCACATTTGAATCGCGAGCGACCGTGGGTTCGGTGGACAGGCCAAAGAGCGGGTCGTAATCATCCGGGATCACTGGCGGCTCGGCCTGCCACAGCGGCTTGTTGAACGCCTGCATCTGAGGCGCCACATGGTCGCTTTCGGTGCCGCGAAAAACCGGGGTCAGCGAGGGATTCAAACCCAGCGGGTCCGACAGCGGCATCGCCCCATCGAATAACGAATGGCCTTCCAGAATCCGCGCGCCTGCCAGGTCGTCGTGCAGCACCACCGGCACCACCACCTGCGGGTCGCGCAACAGCGGTGGCGGCACCTCCAACGGTGGCAACGGCGCAGCGACCGGGGCCGGTGGCGGCACAAACAGCGGCGGCAGGATGCGCGTCGCCAAAGCATCGTCTTCGAGCACCGGCGCCGCGGGTTGCCCCAGGCGCACTTCCAGGCTGTAATCGCCAATCACCAGACGATCACCCGCCTCCAGCAACCGCTCCCGGCCATTGCCCAGCGGCCGCTCATTGACCAGGCTGGGGTTGCTGCCGGTGTCGGTCAGGTAAAACTGCTCACCACGCTGCTCGACGCGCGCGTGTACGCGCGAGATGTATTTGCCCGGATCGTCCAGGGTCAGGTCATTGTCCGGCCCACGCCCGATAGAACCACCGACCTCGGTAAAGCGGCAGATCACCTCGCCGGGCATCGGTTGGTCACGGTAGCTTTTAACCAGCAGGATCAGGTTCATAACGGGCTCCACAAAGGGTTATTTGCCATCGTCGGCCTCCTTGGGCGGCAGCGGCACGCCGGCAGGTCCGGTGGCCGCGGTCAGGGCCAGGGCGGTCGCCGCCGACGCGGCTTCGGGCAGCGGCAAGGGGATGATCGAGGCGAGGATCATCGCCGGGGTCAGGGTGAGGAAGGTCGAGCCGACTTTCAGCGTGATGGTGGCGCCGGCTTCGATCACCACGTTGGCACCGCCCTTGATGTACATGTCCAGGCCCGCAGTGACGCCGGTCTTCAGGCCGCCGTTGATGATCATGTTGGCGCCGGCGGCCATCGACACATCGCCGCTGGCCTTCTCATTGCGATGGCCACCGACCGCCGAGTGCCGGTCGCCGCCGACTTTCTCGCGCAGGTCCTGATCGACCCTGGAATGGCGGTCACCACCGACCCAGTCCAGAGAATCCTTGAGCACGCGCTGGTCGAGGTTTTTCTGCGCGTGCAGGAACACCTGCTCCGCGCCCTTTTTGTCTTCAAAGCGCAGCTCGTTGTAACCACCGCCGCCCTTGGACGAGTTGCTCTTGAGGGTGGAGCGCGTGGCGTTTTCCGGCAGCGCATACGGCGGCATGGTGTCGGCGTTGTAGACACTGCCGGTCACCAGTGGCTGGTCGGGATCACCCTCAAGAAAACTCACCACCACTTCCTGGCCGATGCGCGGCGTATACAGGCTGCCCCAGCGCTTGCCGGCCCAGCCCTGGGCCACGCGAATCCAGCACGAGCTGTTTTCATCGCGCTTGCCCTCGCGGTCCCAGTGGAACTGCACCTTGATGCGCCCGTATTTATCGGTCCAGATTTCCTCGCCCTGCTTGCCCACCACCAGGGCAGTCTGCGGGCCGTGCATCAGCGGCTTGCGCGTTACACAGGGCGCACGGAACTGCTGCTGGCGCGACAGCGCGACGAACTCGCAGCTCAACACCGGCGCAGGGTCGGCCGGCGGCGTCGGTTCGTAGGTGTCGGACGACAACGCGTAACGCGCCTCCAGCAGCAGGAACTGTGCGTTCTGCTCGCTGCGCGGGTGCTCGGTCAAGGTCATCAGCGCGCCGGGAAACAGCCCGCGCGCACGGGTGGCGCCCGTGACGCGCTGGGTGCCGGTGTGAAGCGACTCAATCAGGGTGCGCGCGTAGGTTTCGCCGTTTTTGCGCTCGGTGTATTTGCCCGGGTAGTCGTATCGCTCATGGCGCGCCTGCGGGTAACTGCCGGCCAGGGTCGATTTGGCCAACAGGTTGGCGCTGGGCTTTTCGAAGTCGAAATCCTGCAAGGTATAGCCGCCCGGCTCCACATCGCCGCCCATGCGCCAGTCGTAGATCACTTCGCTTTCGCGCATGGCGTGGTCTTCGGCGGGCATGAACCGCACCTGGGCATAACCCGGCGCCGGCGAGTGCGCGCCGTAGGCGTCGGCCAGCACCAGCGTGTGGCGCCCGGCAGCACTCTTGAAGTAGTAGTAGATGCCCTCCTGCTCCATCAGGCGGCTGACAAAGTTGAAATCGCTCTCGCGGTATTGCACGCAGTAAGTCAGCGCCTTGTAGCTGCCACTCAGGCCCGAGGTGTCGACATCGGCGATGCTGTAGGGCGCGAACACCTGCTTGAGGATGTCCGGCACGCTCAATTCCTGGAAGATCCGGCAGTCGCTGGCCAGCGTCAGGAACCACAGCCATGGCCGCAGCACCGCCTTGTAGGTGGAGTAGCGGCCCTGGCGCGTGCTGAACGAAAAGTGGCTGACATGCCCACTGAAGTAACGGCTGCCGCCCTTGGGCAAGTCCACCGCCACGCTCATCTGGGTGGCCAGCAGGTCGTCGATATTCAGGTCGGCGCGCTCGCTGTACAGCTCCAGGTGGTACTCACTGAGCCGGGACAACCCCTCCGTCGCCTGCATGCGCCGAAACAGCAGCACATCGGCGCCGAGGGTGCTGGTGACCTGGATCTCGCGATGAATCTGAGTCGTTGCCATAGGGGTTACCTCGCAGCCTCGCTGAACGCGTAGGCAAACTCGCCGCCTTCGACACTCACCCGCACATGAGTGGCCGGTGTGCCCTGCAACAAGCGATTGAGGAATTCGGTACTGATTGCCGGCAGCATCGCGTTGGTGAGGATGGCGTCGATCATCCGCCCACCGCTTTCCAGCTCGGTGCAGCGGCTGGCAATCAGCTGCATGACCTCCTCGCTCCAGGTGAACGGGATGTTGTGGTTATCGGCGATGCGCTTCTGGATGCGCCCCAGTTGCAGGCCGATGATGCTGCCGAGCATGGCGTCGCTCAGCGGGTAATACGGGATCACCACCAGGCGCCCGAGCAAGGCCGGCGGGAACACTTCCAGCAGCGGTTCACGCAAGGCCTTGGCGATGACATCCGGCGAGGGCATAGTTTGCGGGTGACGGCACAGGCGGCTGATCAACGGCGTGCCGGCGTTGGTGGTCAGCAGGATCAAGGTGTTCTTGAAATCGATGATCCGACCTTCGCCGTCTTCCATCCAACCCTTGTCGAACACCTGGAAAAACAGCTCATGCACATCCGGGTGAGCCTTCTCCACTTCGTCCAGCAGCACCACGCTGTAAGGCTTGCGCCGCACCGCCTCGGTCAAGACGCCGCCCTCGCCGTACCCCACGTAACCCGGCGGCGCACCCTTGAGCGTGGAAACGGTATGCGCCTCCTGGTATTCGCTCATGTTGATGGTGATCACGTTCTGTTCGCCGCCATACAGCAACTCGGCCAAGGCCAGGGCGGTCTCGGTCTTGCCCACCCCGGACGTGCCCGCAAGCATGAACACGCCGACCGGTTTGCCCGGGTTATCCAGGCCCGCGCGGGAGGTCTGGATGCGCCGCGCGATCATTTCCAGTGCATGGTCCTGGCCGATGATGCGCTGGCCCAGGCGCTCGGCCAGACGCAGTACGTTGTCGATTTCATTCTTGACCATGCGCCCCACCGGAATGCCGGTCCAGTCCTGCACCACCGAGGCCACCGCCTGCTCATCGACGCTGATCAGCACCAGCGGGTGTTCGCCCTGCTGCGCCGTCAGCTCGTCCTGCAACTGATGCAGTTCCGCCAGGCCCGCCTCGCGCTCGGTTGCGTCCGCAAGCTGGCGGCGCAGCCGTTGAATCTGCTCGACCAGCGCCAGCTCGTTGTCCCAGCGCCCTTCCACCTCGTCCAGGCACTCACGTTCGCTGGCGAGTTGGGCGTCGACCGAGGCGCGGCGGCTGGTTGTGTCCACGCCAATTGCGGTTTCACGCTCGATGATCTCCAGCTCGGTTTCCAGAGACTCGATGCGCCGACGGCGGTCATCCACCTGCGCGGGAGTGGCGTGCAGGCTGATGGCGACGCGCGCGCAGGCGGTGTCAATCAGGCTGACGGCTTTGTCCGGCAACTGGCGCGCCGGGATGTAACGGTTGGACAGGCGCACCGCCGCCGCCAATGCCGAATCGAGGATGTGCACCTGATGGTGGTTCTGCATGGTCTGCGCGATGCCGCGCAGCATCAGCAACGCGCGGGCCTCGTCCGGTTCATCGACCTGCACGGTCTGGAAACGCCGGGTCAGCGCCGGGTCTTTTTCGATGTGTTTTTTGTACTCGGCAAAGGTCGTCGCGCCGATGGTGCGCAGCGTGCCACGCGCCAGCGCCGGCTTGAGCAAGTTGGCCGCATCGCCGGTGCCGGCAGCGCCGCCCGCGCCGACCAGCGTGTGGGTTTCGTCGATAAACAGCACCACCGGTTTGACGCTGGCCTGCACTTCATCGATCACCGAACGCAGGCGCTGTTCGAACTCGCCTTTCATGCTGGCCCCGGCTTGCAACAGGCCCACATCCAGGGCGAGCAGTTGCACGTCTTTGAGGCTCGGCGGCACATCACCGCGAGCAATGCGCTGGGCAAACCCTTCAACCACGGCGGTTTTGCCGACGCCCGCCTCGCCCACCAGGATCGGGTTGTTCTGGCGCCGCCGCATCAATATGTCGATCACCTGGCGGATCTCTTCGTCGCGCCCGACGATGGGGTCCATCGTGTTGCCGCGCGCTTGTTCCGTGAGGTCGACGGTAAAGCGCTTCAAGGCTTCCTGCTTGGCAGGCGCGACTGCGCCGATGTCTTCGCCGGGCAACTGATAGCCATCGCTGGCGGTCATCTGCGCCTCGGGCGAGGCGTTGAGCAACGCGGCGAACCGTTCGCTCAAGTCATCGATGCCGACCTTGTTGAACTCGCGGGACACACCGTACAAACCGTTGCGCAGGCTCGGGGTTTTCAGCAGCGCCAGCAGCAAGTGGCCGGAACGCACCTGGGATTCACCGAGCATCAAGGTGGCGTAGACCCACGCGCGTTCAACGGCTTCTTCGACCTGCGACGACAAGTCGGTGACCGACGTTGACCCCCGTGGCAAGCGGTCAAGCGCCGCGGTCAGGTCACGTGCCAATACGGCAGGGTCGATGCCGTAGTGACGAACCAGGCGCAGCAGGTCCGAGTCGCTCAATTGCAGGATCTGCTGCAACCAGTGCACCAGCTCCACGTAGGGGTTGCCGCGCAGCTTGCAGAACACCGTACTGCTTTCGATCGCCCGGTAGCACAGGCTGTTGAGTTTGCCGAAAAGCGCGACGCGACTGATGTCAGCCATGGGCAGGTCCTTGAGAAGAGATGCGAGGGTTGATCAGCAACTGCCGATCATCGTGTTCGGGGGTTTGGCTGCTCAGCCAACTGGTCCAGCCCAAAGGCGCGGAACCGAGGCGCAGGCCGGGTACTTGGTCTTTCTTGACGATCAGGTTGACGTCCCAATCCATGGCCAGGCCGACGTATTGGCGCACCCAGTCCTGCACGCGTTGCAGGCTGTCGCCGCCGGGTAACAGGCGGCGGGTCTGGGCCAGGTCCAGAGGGCCGATCAGCAGGCGGAATTTGTGCTGGGTGTTCCAGACCTTTTTACCCATCACGGTGGTCTGGCCGAGTACGGCAGCGTCGGGGCCGCTGCGCAGTGCACACAGGCCATCGGCGGGCAGCGTCATCCAGTGGCCGACAAATTGCTCGACCCGTACCGGCACGCCGAGGTAGTCGCTGAGCAATGCCGCCAAGCCTTCGGCATTGCGCGTCTGCGGGCCCAGGCGCCCGGCAAAATGCAGCTTGGCCACGTCCGGCACGGCATTGCGGTTGAGCAGCGACGGCTGGCCGATGCCGATCAACGAACCCAGGTACTGGGCAAAGCGATCCGCCCCCGGCCGGTCCAGGCTGACCGCCGGCTGCGCGCTGGCCCAGGCGCGGTAAAACAGGCTGATCATGCGGTGATGGAACACATCGCAGAACGCGGCCAGCGTTGGGTCATTGAGGTTGCGCTGGCGGTCGCGAATGTACTCGGTCAGATGAATCGGCAGCGGGCCATTGGCGCCCATCAGGCCGAAAAAATTCAGCAGCAGTTTCGGCGTAACGCCAGGCTTGAGTGCCGCGATCATCGCCGGCTCGAACGCCAGCGACGGTTGCTGGCCGAACCGCACCGCCTCATCCGCCGGGCGCGCGGCGTGGCCGATCCGCGGCAATTGCGGGTGGGCGCACTCCAATTGGCGCAGCGCAGCATAGAAATCAAAACGCCCCGGGTGCGCTTCAAGGGCACTGAGCAGGGTCAGAGGATCTCGCATCTGCCCACCCGCGCCGGCCACTGCATGATCACGCCACGCGCGGTGCTTTTGATGACGGTTTCGGTGAACGAATTGAGCGACACGTACTTGGCAAAAAACTGCTCCAGCACCGAACCCAATACAAACACGCCGGCGCCTTCAAAGGCCGACTCGTCCAGGGTCACGCACACCTGCAACCCCCGGCCATACGTGATCGGCCCCGGCAATGGCAGGCGCCGCACAATGCTGTCGGCGGTGACTGAGCGCAGGCCTTCGATCTGTTTGTGCGCGGCCTCATCGTCAACGCGGCAATACAGGCGCAGCAGGTCGCGCAAAGCGATGGCGCCCTGCTCCTTGTCCTGATCGAGCAGCGACAAATAGTTGAGGGACAAGTGGCTGACCAGCCGCCACGCCGTCTCGCCTTCGGCAAACGATGGCGCCGGGACCGTCGGCCCTGCCACGCAGCGCACCGACTGCACCGGCGCGCCGGATTCGACGGTGAAGTCGGTGCGGCCGCTGCCCACCGGCATGCTCAGCACCAGGTCGCGGTTGCTGCACAGGGTGTCGATGCCCAGTTGGCGCAGATCACTGCGGTGCGGCGCCTCTTGGGCGTCGACCAGCGACAGGAACAGTTCGCTGCCGATGTAACTGGAGCGCGGCCCTTGCCGTCGCTGTTGCTCGGACAGTACACGCGCGTCGCGGCGCAGCTGATAAAACGCGTTCGGTGGCGTGCGGGCGTGCAAGTCGTCGGCGCGATAAAACGACTCGAAGGTCTGGCTGGCCTCGGCGCCGCTGCCATAGCCGGTGACGCTTTCGATCTGGTAAATCTCGTAATCCATCGGCCGCGTGCGGTCGGGAATCACGTGATATTCCGATTGCTGGTCCGACAGGTGCACACGCTCGGTGCGCATCGGGAACAGGTTGATGGCCGGCGTGCAATACAGGCCGAAGTTGGCGGCGCTGAGGCTTTGTTCCAGCACCGGGTCGAGCTTCTTGAACAGCACGATCACGTCCAGTTGCTCGGCAGTGCAGCGACTCACACTGTTCGCCAGCCCCGCCACTTCGGCAAACATGAACCTCTGCGGCATGGCGAAGTATTCCTGCAGCAGTCGATAGCCCTGGAATGAACGCGGGCCGCTGGGCAGCAAGGCTTCGCTGTCGCTATAACCGACGCTTCGAATCGCGCTTTTGGGCAGGAACTGGTGCCAGTCCACGTGTTCCTGCACTGGCATCACCAACACACCGGCGGCCTGCGCCAGCAGTTGTTCGAGGATGCGCGAGGGCATGGCTTCGCCGCCGCGAATGTGCAATGGCAGGCTGTCCAGGGCCAGGTCGCTGAAGGTCAGGCCGGCGCCGACGCGCAAGCGCAGACGCAGCGCCGCCTTGACGCCGCCCAGGCGTGACAGGTCGATGCCGGCCACGTGTGCGCCGCAGGCAAAGTAGCGTGCCTGGACCAACTCCACCGGCCACAGGGTTACGTCATGGGCCGTGCGAAACTCGCAAGCGGTCTGGTCGCCCTTGCCTAACTGGCTGTGCAACGCGGTATCGCGCGGCACCTTGAAACCTGCAGCCAGGCTGCCTTCGCTCATGTCCGGTTGCAGCTGCACCACGGCCATCGACGGGGTGGGCGCCAGGTATTGCGGGTAAACCAGTTCCAGCAGGTGATTGGTGAAGCGTGGAAACTCGGCGTCGATCTTCAGCTGCACCCGCGCCGCAAGAAAACTGAAACCCTCCAGCAGCCGCTCCACGTACGGGTCGGCACAGGCGTAGGTCTCCAGCCCCAGGCGACCGGCCACCTTGGGGTAGTCACGGGCAAATTCGCCGCCGACTTCGCGTAGGTGAGCCAGTTCACGTTCGTAATAGCGCAGCAGTTTGGCGTTCACCGCACGTCCCTTGTCTCGATATCAAAGACCCTCGCCTCACCTGCTTCCAGGTCGAGTTCGGTCTTCAGGTACAGGCGCTCGGGCAACGGTTGGCCCCAGAGTTCGCCATGAATTTCAAAGGCCATCTGGTTGGGACTGGCCGTCACGCCCGAGGGCGCCACCGGCACCACGCGCACGCTGTCGCGTAAAATCCGCGGTTCGAAATCCCAGATCGCCTGGCGGATGCGCCGCCCCAGCGCTTCTCGGTCCAAACCGGCGGCGGTCTTGCCGGCAAGATCCGGCAGACCAAAATTGACCACTGACTGCACTGCCAGCGGGTGCGCGCTCAGGTCACGAAAACTGCCCAGGCTGGTGCTGTTGAGCAGCCATCCCAAGTCCCGCAACACCGCCTTGCGCAAGCCGCGCATGGACAGCACGCGCTTGTCGCGCGGCTCCACGGCGTGCTCGGTGTCGTCATCGCTCAGGCGATCGAGCAAGGACGGCTGCAAGCGTTCGCGACTGGTGAGTTCAGCCATGGTTCTCAATCTCCATTACCGCTGTGGTATGCAGGCTTGTCGTGGCGAGCGGGCGTGCCCCGCGTTGGGGCGCTAAGCGGCCCTGAAACCTGCCGCCGCGGGCATCCGCATCCGGTAGAAACGCGGTGTGTGTGATGGGGCTGCTTCGCGGCCCAACGCGGGGCAAGCCCGCTCGCCACAGCAAGCCCGCGCACCACAGGAAACCCTCCACCCAACAATCCGGCTCGCCACAGAGGGCCGGCGTCAGATTTTCTGGTTCTTCTCCAGGTCCCACTTCTTCGGCGTGCCGGTGATCACGGTGTCGCCGGTGAAGGAGTCGTACTCGTAGCTGATGGTGGTGAAGTTGATCGAGAAGGTTTCGCTGGGGCGCTCGCCGTTGCTGCTGGCGGAGTAGGAGCTGATGATGGCTTCGCCGAGGATCAGCTTGAGGAACACTTGCTGTTTCTTGTCCGGGCCGCCGGTCTGGATGAAGTGGATTTCGGCATCGCCCAGGCTTTTACCGCACACCGCCTGCATGAACAGGTCGGCCGACGCGAGGTCGGTGGCCTTGGTCATGGAGATTTCCGAGAACGACGGGTTGCTGGTGTCACGGTCGGTGCCGCCGCCGCTGATGGAAATCGCGCGGCCCACGCCCATCTGGATCGCGTCGATGGTGATCCAGTCCTTATGCGCGTCGACGGTGGAAGTGCCCTTGATTTGGGTGCCTTTGAAGTTAAGCAGGATCATGGTGGTTACCTTTCAGGTTGATCAGTTGGATTTGGTGGACGGCAGCTTGGAGACCAGGCGCAGGGACACGGTCAAGCCTTCGAGTTGGTAGTGCGGGCGCAGGAAAAACTTGGCGCCGTAGTAACCGGGGTTGCCCTCGATTTCTTCCACCACTACTTCGGCGCCGGCCAGCGGTTTACGGGCTTTGTCGGCGTCGGTGGCGGTGGCCGGGTTGTGTTCGACGTAACGGCCGATCCAGTTGTTGAGCCACACCTGCATGTCGTCGCGCTCTTTGAACGAGCCGATCTTGTCGCGCACGATGCACTTCAAGTAGTGAGCGAAACGGCACGTGGCGAACAGGTACGGCAGGCGCGCGGCCAGGTTGGCATTGGCGGTGGCGTCGGGGTCGTCGTACTCGGCAGGCTTGTGCATCGACTGCGCGCCGATGAACGCGGCGAGGTCGCTGTTTTTCTTGTGCACCAGCGGCATGAAGCCGTTTTTTGCCAGTTCCGCTTCGCGGCGGTCGCTGATGGCGATTTCAGTTGGGCAGGTCATGTCCACGCCGCCGTCGTCGGTTGGAAAGGTGTGCACCGGCAGCCCCTCCACCACACCACCGGACTCGATGCCGCGAATCTGCGAGCACCAGCCGTAGTGTTTGAACGAGCGGTTGATGTTCACCGCCATTGCGTAAGCGGCGTTGGCCCAGGTGAAATCCTTGGCGCCGGCCGCGTCGGTGGTTTCTTCGAAATCGAACGCTTCGACCGGGTTGGTTTTGGCACCGTAGGGCGCGCGGGACAGAAAGCGCGGCATGGCCAGGCCGACGTAACGCGAGTCTTCACTGGCGCGAAAGCTGCGCCAGGCGGCGTGTTCCGGGGTCTGGAAGATCTTGGTCAGGTCACGCGGGTTGGCCAGTTCCTGCCACGACTCCATCAGCATCACGCTGGGGTCGGCAGCCGTGATCAGCGGGCAGTGAGCGGCGGCGCTGACGCGGGCCATCTGGGTCAGCAGTTCCACGTCCGGCGCACTGTTGTTGAAGTAGTAATCCGCGACAAAGGCGCCATACGGCTCGCCGCCGAACTGGCCATATTCTTCTTCGTACAACTTCTTGAAGATCGGGCTCTGGTCCCAGGCCACACCCTTGAACTTGCGCAGGGTTTTGTGCACTTCGTTCTTGGAGATGTTCATCACCCGGATCTTCAGGGTTTCGTCAGTCTCGGTGTTGTTGACCAGGTAGTGCAGGCCACGCCAGGCGCTTTCCACGCCCTGGAATTCCTCGTGGTGCAGGATGTGATTGACCTGTTCGGTGAGCTTCTGGTCGAGGGCGGCGATCAAGCCCTCGATGGTGCCCAGCACGTCGTGGGGCATCAGTTGCGTGCCTTGCAGCGCTTGCTCGGCCAGGGTGCGCACGGCGGTTTCCACCGCTTCCTTGGCCTTGTCGGTCTTGGGCTTGAACTCTTTTTGCAGCAGGCTTGCGAAGTCGCCAGCGTCGAATTCCGTGGCCGGGGCAAGTTGCCCTGGCTGTTCCGATTGCGGGGTGGACATGACGGTATCCTCAAATTTTGGGCAAAGCGTCCCCGTACCGGGGCAAACGAGGCGCCGGCGCAGGTAACGGTTATTCAGTTATTCGGGCTGCTTGGGCGCACTGCTCAAGGCTTGCATCACACTCGGATCGCTGAGCAGCTTGGCCAGCAATTCCTCTGCGCCGACTTTGCCGTCCATGTAGGTCAGCAGGTTCGACAGCTGGCTGCGCGCGGTGAGCAACTGGTTCAGGCTCGGCACCTTGCTGGCGATGGCAGCCGGGGTGAAGTCGTCCATCGATTCAAACGTGATTTCCACCGGCAGGTTGCCTTCACCGGTCAGGGTGTTGGGCACCTGGAACGCCACGCGCGGCTTCATGGACTTGAGACGATCGTCAAAATTGTCGATGTCGACTTCCAGGAACTTGCGCTCGGCCACCGGCGGCAACGGCTCGGCCGGCTTGCCGGAGAGGTCCGAAAACACCCCCATGACAAAGGGCAACTGCACGGTTTTTTCCGCGCCGTAGATCTCCACGTCGTATTCGATCTGAACGCGCGGCGCACGGTTGCGGGCGATGAACTTCTGACTGCTTTCTTTGGCCACAGGAAAAGCTCCGGTGAGTGGGGTTGATACAAAAAGGCTCAGGTGTCGCTGTTGCGAATACCGCTGACCAGCGCCAGTTGCGCGAGGCCATCGGGTGCGAGGTCTTGCAGCAATTCCATGAAATTCTTGTCGATGAGGTTCTTCGCCCGCTGCAGTAAAAACGGCACCGGGCTGGCGGGCTCGAAAGTCTGGAAATACGTGCACAGACGGTCGATGGTCTGGCGTGCGTCTTCACGGCTGTTGATTTCTGCGCGCAGTGCCTGCGGGGCGACGGCCACGGCGGCGGCTGTAACGCCAGCCGGCATCGCCTCGGCTGGCGCGGCACCTGGCAAGTGGCGGCGGATCACGTCACCGGCGCGGCGCAGGAGTGTGGCCAGCCCGCTGAGGTCGATGGCGCGGCCGACGCCGACCTTCTCCGTCAACAACTGTTCGATCTGCACACTGAGCGTCAACGCCTGTGCCAGCGCGTTGTCAGTGGCGTTGAGTTCGACGGGGTCGGCTTCGGCAAACGCGCCTTCGATCATCGCCAGGCTGACGCTCTCGCCCTCCTCGCCGCTCGCCAGTTCGACCTGGCGCAAGCTGACCGCGCCCACGCCACGGGCGCTGACCAGCGGCGCATCGAGCACGTCGCGCAACACACCGGCAGGCTCGCACAGGAACGCGAGAATATTGATGCGCAGCAACGGGTCGTTGTCGTCATCGGGGTCGAGCTGCGGGTGCAAGCCCTGCCAGCAGTTTTCCAGCAAGGCATGGATCAGCCCAAGGCCAGCAGCCAGGCCGGGAATGCCGTGCAGGTTGAGTTGAGCGCGGGTCAGCCAGATCGCCAGGCGCAGGTCGCGGCTGCGCTCCATCAATGGCAGCGCCAACAGCATCACCCGTTTCCAGCTTGGCTCGATGGCCTGGGTGATGGTGTCGCCATACTGCACCTCGGGTTTGCCGAGGGCTTCTTCTTCAAGCTCAAGGAACTGGGGGTCGTATTCGAAGTTCTGGCCACAGCCGTCGGCTTCGCCCAAAGGCTGGGCCAGTGCGGTGAAATCCAGTGGTTGAGCGTCGGTGGACAGGCCCATCGTACTTCCCTCGTTCAAGTTGTTCTGGGGATAGAACAAGCGAGGGAAATGATTTATTCCGCAGCGTGGGAAAAATTCTTAGTGGGCGCTCTGTTCGTTGATGCGCCGGCGGTGAGATTCCGCGTAAGCCGCCTGGCGTGCCAACAGCAACGGGTCGTCCGACGGCCCGATACCCGCTGGCAATTGGAGGGGGTTGAAGTCCGCATCGCGGCAGGCGCCCTCCACCTGGGACTGCTGGCTGTCGATGACCAGCACGCCGGCGTCGATCTGGCGGCGCCCCTCGGGCCAGCGCACGGTGGCGTCGGTGGTCACATCGCCGGGTTCGGCCAGGGTAATCATCAGGTGCCAGCGTACGGGGCCTTGCTCCAGTTGCGTGGCGAAGCCGAAGGCGAGGAAATCCGGGTCGCTGGACTCAGCGGCTGTCATTGGTTTGTAAGGCGTCTCTGGCACCATGCTCCAGCGCACGAAGTGCACCTGGCCCTGGGCGCTCGTCATGCGGAAGGCATTGACGCTGTAATAGGCGGTGTTGTCGAACCCGGATGAGCCAGGATGGGCCGCAAGCCACGTCTCGAACGGACGCATTTCTGGGTGAGCGCTTTTGAAGGCCTGCATCTTTTTCGGATCGGGCCCGGTGCCGCCGTATTCAGGGATCGAGGCGCGCAACTGCTCGTACAGACCCTCGGGCGTATTCACGGGGAACACCGGCACGGAATTCATCGCCATGTACCAGGTCTCGCCGTCATCCCCGGCCAGGCGCAGCGCCATGCTGCGGATCATGCCGTGCGCGTCGGCTTGCGCCGGGTCGCCGCCGGCTGCCGACAACCGGCCGATCAGCGGCACCATGCCAGGTTGTAACAAGGACGCGCGTGAGATCTCTAGAGCATTACCGGTGCTTTCAAAATGGCCGCTGATGCATTGGCCCTTGGCATGGTTACGACGAAAGCCCTGATGGGCACCACCGGCAACAGCTTCCATCTCATCGACGATTTTCGCGGCCGTGGGTGACGGGGAATGGAAAGAAGGCAACAGCCAGGCGCCGAGGCCTGCAAATACTACGGCAGCGAGGGCAAGACGCAGGCGATGGCTATTTTTCAGCAGAGATGGTTTTTTCATCAAGCTATCTGGGATCACGACATTGAGGACCAATGCCCGACCCCAGCATGGTCATTTCTGGATGGAGGCGATCCACATCGGTGCAGGCACGTCAGCAAACAGCGGGGCGGCACTTCGGTCGGCGACAAGTCGGGCAATGGCGTTAAGGTCTACACCTTGTTCGGGCTCGCCAATCAGCGCGTAGCCCAGTTCAGACTGGCGCCAGGTTACTACGTTCATCTGCGCAACGCTTTGCTGAGCGATGGACTGGTCCGGCTTGGGCTCTTTCATCACACACAACGCAACCGGCGCGCCATTGGCCGGCAGGTACACGAGCTGAATCAACGCCTTGTTGTTGAAGCGCAGGCGCTGCACACGCTTGAAGGTCAGGCCCGCGGAACTCAGGTCTGGAACGCGCAGGGCCAGGCCGTCGATATCGCGGATATCGGCCAGGGTCTTGGTCACCACATCCGTCGGCTGGGCGCCGTAGGCAACGGTTTCGCGGGTATAGAGATGCTGGTAGGCCGCAGCTTGTTGCACCCACGGCGACGTCTGGGCAACCGTCGGTGCAGCCGCGTCAATGCCAGGCTTGAGCGCGCCGTTGAACGCACCAACCTGAAGCACCAGCGCATAGCACGCTGCACCAGCAACGAACGTCAACGCCGGCCAGGCAAATTTAGGTTGGAGGAACGCGAACAGACGAGAAAAACCGCGGTCTGTCTTCTCGGCAGCGGGATGCGCAGCGGTGGTTTTGGTCTCCCCGGCCGCCGAATGCTGAGCTGCCAGCGCGGCAATACTGAGCTTGAGGCTCTCCGGAACAGGCGGCACATTCTGGCGGGCAAACGCTTCCTCGTAAGGCAGGCAGGAAGCCATCAACCGAGAGACTCGCTGAGCCAGGTCCGGCGAAGCTTCTATGAGCCGCTCAAGCTCCTGGTTCTGTTGCGACGAAAGCTCGCCGTCAACATAAGCCATTAGCAAGGCATCATCCGCTACCATGGGGTTATCTCTCCGTTGTCCTGATCAATTTCTGCTGTGTGATTCTCGACCTTGTGGGTCGAAGCGGCGAGTCAGCGGGTAGCAACAAGCCATCATATTGACATCAACTTTGCCGTTGCAACAGGTCAAAAAAACTTTAGAGCAATCGGCAAATACTCTGTGACACGTACAAATACTTTAAGAGAACACCCTGGAATTGAAAATATTCCCAGGGCCGAATAAATCTTATATGTTTCACCATGTGTCGGGGTAGTTTTCCTGACACGATTGTCAGAATTATTGGCCTAGTACCTGCATAAGCTGTCAATAACCTTTCAATGCCTGTCGAATTGACACATTTTGTTTACGGCTTGATACAATTCACCGTCACCCCAAGGACCCTCAGCACCGCAAAAAGGACGCCGCGACACAGGCATCCGCTACGGTATCGACCTCGTAGCCTGACCTCAGCATTTTAGGCATCAAGAAATAAAAAGAGGAAATATGTCGATCACCGGTGCTGACTTACCCGCACTGCTTCCAGAACTGCTGCCGCGCCTTTGGGCGTTCGCGCTGCGCATTTCCGGTGACAAGCACGATGCCGAAGACCTGGTTCAGCTCGCCTGTGTCCGCGCGCTGGAACGCTCTCATCAGTTGCAGCCCGATACGTCGGTGCTGAGCTGGATGTTTTCGATTGTCCATTCCACCTGGATCAACGAGCTGCGCTCGCGCAAGGTGCGCAGCCGTTCGCGCATGGACTGGAACGATGAATTCCTGGAAACCGTCAGCGACCCGGAGGCGCCCAATCCGGAATCCGACCTGATGCACCGGCAGATTATCGAAGCGGTCCACAAGCTTCCCGAAGGCCAGCGCGAAGTCATGCTGCTGGTGGGTGTGGAGCGCTTCAGCTACAAGGAAGCCGCCGAGATGCTCGACCTGCCGATCGGCACCATCATGAGCCGGTTGTCGCGTGCGCGTCAGGCGATCGGCGCGCTTTTTGATTCGCCAAAAAGCAAACCTTTGCGCGCTCGGCCAGAAAACTCGTCGGCGTCCTGAAACCGCTCTAAACCGGCATCCTGACGGGACTACCCGACGGACTACGCCGCCCCACCGCCCTCCCCGCGAAACGCACTGGGGCTTACCCCCGTCCAGCGTTTGAAGGCTCGCCGAAAACTGCGCACATCGCTGTAGCCGACCGCCTCGGTGATACGTTCGATAGACAGCCCCGGATTCCCCAGCAACCCCATCGTACGCGCGCGTCGCACTTGCTCAAGCAAGGCCTCGAAGGTCAGCCCGTGTTCGGTCAGGCGCCTGCGCAGGGTGCGGCCACTCATGTTCAGGTCACTGGCGACCTTCTCCAATTGGCTGGCGTGCAAGTCCCGCGAAATTGCGCGCTCCACGGCCTGGATCAGGTCCATCTTCTGGTGCAGTTGGGCGCTTTCCAGCTCGAGTAACGCCAGGGCCTGGCGCAACGCCAACGGATGGTGATTGGGCAAGCGCACGTCCAGCCAATGAGGCGCCAACACCATTCGGTTGTGCAGGCAGCCAAAACGCACATCGGCCCCGAACAGGCGTTGATATTGAGCAGCATAAGGGGGCGCAGCGTGCACGAACTCCACCCGTTGCGGCATGAAATCAGCGCCGACCAAGGCGCGGCCGTAGACCATCAGGCTGGCAAAGAACTCCTCGGCAGCAAACACCTGCACTGGCGCAAACGGCAGCAGGCATTCGACCTCGACGCACACTTCATCAGCGCTTTCATGGGTACGGGTGGTGGCGATGCCACCGGAGGTGTGCTGATGCCGCTCGCCAATGGCAAAGGCATCGCGCAGGGTCTTGCACAGGGAAATCACATGGCCGAGCAAGCCGAGGGTGCCCAGCACATTCTGATGGCCCACCCACAAACCCAAGCCCTGATCGGGTAACACCTTGAGTGCGCGCTGGATCATCGCCGCGGCCTGACGGTAGGAGATGCGTTGGGCGGGGTCATCCAGGTCGGCCAGGGCAAACCCCAGTCCACGGCAGAGGTCTTCGGCATTCGCGCCCCTCTGCGTCACCACCTGCCCGAGGGTTTGCAACAGGAACGGCGACACCAGCGCCAGTTCGAACTGCGGGTCAACGGCTTTCCTTTGCATGGCTCACGGGTTCCTGACTGAGTACTTCAGTACTTGTTTTAGAAACATCCTGTTAATCATAGGCGCTTGCAAGTGCCGCTGCATCCTGAGTGAAACCTGTCCGGCAAAGTCCCCCTATCTGGCCGCCAAAACCCTGCCCTGCCGGGCGTTGAGGGCTTATTTCTAATGGCCAGCCGTGCCCTAACAATAATAATGAGGCCAGACATGAACCCCACCCGTGCGCTTCACCCGCTGCAAGTCGCGCTGTTGAGCCTGCTCAGCCTGCCGGCGCTGGCCACCGAAGGCGGCGTCGACAATATCGGTCCGGGCACCGATGGTTTCTACATCCTGCCGCTGGACGTGAACAACCTGCCGGACCACATGTTCGCGTTCAACCTGTATTACAACCACTACGAGGCCCGCACACTGGACATCAGTTCGCTGGGTGGCAAAGTGTCCGAGGTGCGCATCAAGTCGGACGCCATTATTCCGCGCCTGGATTACCTGAGCCCGGTGCGCGTGTTCGGCGGGCGCCTGGGCGGCTACATTGCCCAGCCGTACCTCAAGCAACAGGTGTCACTGTTCGGTATGTCGGACACGCGCGAAAGCATGGGCGACACCACCCTGGCGCCGATCATCCTGTGGGACATGGGCAAGCACCTGACCCTGGCTGCCGCACTGGAAATCACCCTGCCCACCGGCGAATACGACGCCGCGCGCCTGGCCAATACCAGCAACAACTTCTACACCTACAAGCCGCTGGTATCGGCGACCTGGCTGCCCAACCCGCGCACGGAGCTGTCGATCAAGACGACCTACAGTTTCAACGAAGAGAACCACGACACGGATTACCGCTCCGGGCAGATTTTTCACTTCGATTATTCGGCCAGCTACAAGGTCACCGACAACCTGAGCCTTGGGGTCAACGGCTATTTCCTCAAGCAGACCACCGACGATAAGCAGTACGGGCGCACCGTGGTGAATATCTACGGCGAAGATGTGAATGACGGCGTACGTGGGCAGGTGTTTGCCATAGGTCCGGCGGTGTATTTCACCTTCCTCCAATACGCCAGCGCAGAGGTGCGCTGGGCCAAGGAGTTTGATGTGAAAAACCGGCCGGAAGGCGACATGCTGTGGGCCAAGCTGACGATTCCGTTTGCCTTGTGAGGCATTCGGGTCGTGGGCAAATCCGCTTTTTAAGCAGGGAGCACCTAAGATCACTCGCCCAGCCGGGGCGGCCTGAGCCTCCAATCGTGGCCCGAGACGCCCCGTGCCCCCTGCCATGGAGCGTGCCCTAACGAGGCTGCAACAGCAGCGCCACCAACGCACTCCAGCCAGTTTGATGCGAGGCGCCCAGACCGCGCCCGGTCTCCCCGTGAAAATACTCATGGAACAGCACCAGGTCGCGACTGGCCGGGTCCGCTTCCAGCTGCGCATACCCCGCCATCGACGGACGCAGCCCGTCCTCATCCCTCAGGAACAATCGCGTCAGACGCTGACTGAGGCCGTCTGCAACTTCTTCAAGGGACGCCAGATAACCACTCCCGGTCGGGTACTCCACCGAGAAGTTATCCGCGTAGTAGCGATGAAACTCGCGCAACGACTCGATCAGCATGTAGTTCACCGGCATCCACAAGGGCCCGCGCCAGTTCGAATTGCCGCCGTACAACCGTGAGTCCGACTCGCCCGGCTGGTAGCGCGCGCACAAGGTGTCGCCATTCATCTTCAGCGCCAGTGGCTCTTGGGCAAACGCCTTGGACAAGGACCTCACACCAAAGCCTGACAGAAACTCCTGGTCATCCAGCATGCGGCGCAACAAATCCTTGGTCCGTTCGCCACGCAACAGCGCCAGCAACAGGCGATTGCCCTGCCCCGGCTCGTTCCAGCGCGACACCAACTTGGCCAAGTCCGGCCGGTGATGCATGAACCCCAGCAGCCGCTCACGCAAGCCTTCCAGGCCTTCATGTTCGCGCTGCTCCAGCACCAGCACGGCAAACAATGGCATCAGGCCGACGATGGAACGCAAGCGCACCGGCTCGTTCTGGCCGTCGGGGCGGTGCAGCACATCGTAGAAGAACAGGTCCTGCTCATCCCACAGCCCTTCGGCGCTGTCGTCGACGCGGTTGATGGCGCCGGCGATGTACAGGAAATGCTCGAAAAACTTCACCGCAATATCGACGTACACGACATTGCGCTTTGCCAGCTCCAGCCCGATCCGCATCAGGTCCAGCGCGTAGGCCGCGACCCACGCCGTGCCGTCGGCCTGATCCAGCTGGTAACCCGGCGGCAAGGTCGCCGAGCGGTCGAACAAGGCAATGTTGTCCAGGCCCAGGAACCCGCCCTGGAACAGGTTGCGGCCCTCGGCGTCCTTGCGATTGACCCACCAGGAAAAATTCAGCAGCAGCTTGTGGAAAATCCGCTCCAGAAAATCCATGTCGCCGACACCCGTCAACGCCTTGTCCTGCTGATACACCCGCCAACTGGCCCAGGCATGCACCGGCGGGTTGGCATCGTCAAAACGCCATTCATACGCCGGCAGTTGGCCGTTGGGATGCATGAAGCGGTCCTTCACCAACAGCAACAATTGCTGCTTGGCATACCCGGGATCAATCAGCGCAATCGCCACCGCCTGAAAGCCCTGGTCCCAGGAGGCGTACCACGGGTATTCCCAGGTGTCGGGCATGGAGAGGATGTCGAAGTTGGACAGGTGCCGCCAATGGGTATTACGGATGTGCAGGCGCTCGGGCGGTGGCGCCGGCTGGGCAGGGTCGCCGTCGAGCCACTGGTTCACGTCGAAATAGTAGAGCTGTTTGGACCACAGCAGACCCGCCAGGGCCTGGCGCTGCACATTGCGCGCATCCTCCTCGCTGATGCCGTGTTGCAAGGCCGCGTAGAACTGATCGGCCTCCTCGCGGCGCTGTTCGAACAGCTTGCGCGCGTTGATCTGCGGCGCATCGGTGGGCGCAAACCGCAGGTACAGGCTTTTACTTTCAAGGCCCGCCAGTTCGAGGATGAAACGCGCGGCGACCTTGGTGCCCGCATCGCGGCGAATCGCCGACTGCACGCCATCGACCACGTAATCGTTGATGCCATCCTTGAACGGCCCGGGTGCCGGTTGCCCGTCCAGGCGCTGATAGTTGCTCTCGTTTTCACAGAACAACCACTCCACCCCGTCCTGGCCCCAGGCGCTGAGGTGGCGATCGGAAAGTTCATGATGACGGGCCAGTACCTGTTCGCCGTCCAGGCGCAACTGCGGCTTGGGCGCATCCAGGGTCCAGCTCCAGTCATTGCGCGCCCACACCTGGGGCAACACCTGCAGGCGCGTCGGCTGGTCCGAGCGGTTATGCACGGTGACGCGCATGAAAATATCGTCGGGCTGATGCTTGGCGTATTCGACGCTGACATCGCAGTAGCGGTTGTCTTCGAACACGCCCGTGTCGAGGATTTCGTACTCGGCATCCGCAAGCCCACGGCGCGCGTTCTCGGTGGTCAGGTCGGCGTAGGGGAAGGCCGCATGCGGGTATTTGTAGAGCATGCGCATGTAGGCATGACTGGGTACGCCGTCGACGAAAAAGTACAGTTCCTTGACGTCTTCACCGTGGTTGCCCTCGGCGTTATTCAAGCCGAACAACCGCTCCTTGAGGATCGTGTCGCGCTCGTTCCACAGCGCCAGGCCCAGGCACCAGCGTTGCGCCTTGTCGCTGAAACCGGCCAGGCCATCTTCGCCCCAGCGATAGGCGCGGCTGCGCGCGTGGTCATGCGGGAAGTAGGCCCAGGCATCGCCGTCTGCGCTGTAGTCTTCGCGCACCGTGCCCCATTGGCGTTCACTCAAGTACGGGCCCCACTCGCGCCAACGCTCGGCCTCTGGCGTCGCCAGGCGTTGGCCCTCAATCGTTTCAAGGATGTTGGTTACGGGTGTGGCCGTCATTGGGTCCTCCATCACTGACACAGTGACGGGCAGTGTAGAACCCATCCACGCTCGGATGCACATGAAGTCTCATCCACCCCGGCAAAAAAAAGAGGCCGCTGATCAGGCGGCCTCGGTTTTTTCAACGCGGTAAACGTGCGAGCGTGCTTAGAAGATCGCGTAGGTGTAGTTGAAGATCAGGCGGGTTTGATCCTGATCCGCGGTGCCGGTGTTGTGACCGTGATAAGTACCGGTCCGGAAGGTAGTGCCGAAGCCTTTGAGCGGGCCTGCCTGCACGACGTAATCCAGGCGGAAGTCGGTTTCATTTTCTTTCTGGTCAGGGCCGCCGGCGACTTTGGACTTGATGTCCGTACCGTCCAGGTAAGCCACGGAAGCTTTCAGGCCGGGTACGTAGGCCTTGAAGTCATACGAGTACTGACCAAAGTTGACTTGCTCGCCCGCACGGGAGAACTGGCCAACCACGGCGTCGGTGAACAGGTAGAAGTCGCTGCCGCCCGCGCCTTGTTGCTGAGGGTCGGCGAGGCTGCCCTGGTTGACCCAGACGAAGCCGCCGTCGTCGCTCACGCCGATGTGGCCGAGCATCAGGCTGCTGCCGCCCAGTTGGTAGGTGAACGCGGCGCTGTAGGTTTTGTTGTCCACCTCGCCAGCATGCTTGGCGTAGCCACCGTTGTTGTTGAACGCGTAGCCGCTTTCGCCATTCTTGCCGTCGCTGGTGCTGTCGAAGTAGCGCAGGTCAGTCTTGAACGATTGGTCATTGCCCAACGGCAACACGTGGACCAGGCCGAAATAGTTCTGTTTGTAGAAGTCTTGCAGGTTGGCGTAGTAGTACTGCAGCGTCAGGTTTTTCGCGATGGCGTTGTCGGACGAGCCGAACGGTTTGTAGTCCACACCACCGAACTTGAAGCTGTCGCTGTCGCGCGTACCGCCAGCCACACTCAGGCCCGTGGAGTTACTGGACGCACGGCCTTCGGCCTTGTTCAGCTCACCGCCGGTGAAGGTTACGTTCGGAATGTCGCTGGAGGTGAGGATGCCGCCGTCAAAGGTCTGTGGCGCAACACGGCTGTCGTTGGAGACCAGAATAGGCAGCACCGGGGCCAAACCACCGCCGACGTGCAACTCGGTCTGGGAAATACGGAATTTCACGTTGCCGGCGGCGCGACCGAAACTGTCGGCCGGTTCGGTGCCGTTGTTCTTGGTCGGGAAGAAGCTGTTGCCGTTCCCCGCCAGCCCTGGGCCTGCGGCGTGACCGTCGCCACCATCAAGACGCAAGGCGCCGAACGCCATGACGTCGAAACCGACACCAAGGGTGCCTTGGGTGTAGCCGGATTTGTAGTCAAAGCGCAGCAATGTCGCAGCTTCGCGCAGATCGTTGCTGGTCCCCGAGCGGTTGTCTGCGCTGTAGTACATGGTCCGCGAACTGATGGCGGCGTGGCTGTCTTCAAGAAAGCCACTGTGACCTGTGCCCGTGCCCAGAGAACCGAGCCCGAAGTCATCAGCGCAGGCGTGTTGCGCGAGCAATGCAGCGGTGATGGATAACGCCAGTGTAGAAATTTTCATGTGTGACGGCCCCTAAACATTTTTTTATGTGCGTTGTGTGCAAAACGGCGTTTTCATCCCTACAAACGTGACGATTGTTTCATGAGGACCGGGGCGCACCTCGTGAAGAATTTGTTAGAAAAGTGCCGGTGAAAATGAAATTTCGTCGTCAGCGTTTTTTGTCATATTCACGTCATCTCATTCATTTGCAGAATGAAGTCCAGAGGATTCTTCGTTTGCAACAGTGGCTCAAGCTCAACAAAATCCAGCGATAGGCCAAGTTCACGCCCCTAGCCATCAGGAATTTTTCTATGCCAACCACCGCACATGTCAGCCCCGACGACATCCGTAAAGGCTTTTCCAAAGCCATGTCCGACATGTACCGAGATGAAGTTCCGCTGTACGGGGCGCTGATGGCGCTGGTGGCCGAGACCAATACCCGGGTGTTGGCCAGTGATTCTGGGCTTTCCCGGCAGTTGCAGCGCACGGGTGAAATCGAGCGTCTGGACATGGAACGTCACGGCGCCATTCGCCTGGGCACAGCCATGGAACTGGCAACCATCCGCCGCCTGTTTGCCGTGATGGGCATGCAACCGGTGGGTTATTACGACCTGACGCCCGCTGGCGTGCCGGTGCATTCCACTGCCTTTCGCGCCGTGCATGAACGCTCACTGCAAGCCAGCCCGTTCCGTGTATTTACCTCACTGCTGCGCTTGGAACTGATTGAAAACCTTGAGCTGCGCGCCTTTGCCGAAAACGCCCTGGCCCAACGCAACATCTTCACCCCTGGCGCCTTGGCGTTGATTGAGCAAGCGGAACGCGACGGCGGCCTCAACGCCGACGACGCCGAGGCATTTATCCGCCAAGCCCTGGAAACCTTTCGCTGGCACCACACCGCCACCGTCACCGGCGCGCAATACCAGCAACTGAGCGACCAGCATCGCCTGATCGCCGACGTGGTCGCGTTCAAGGGCCCGCACATTAATCACCTGACCCCGCGCACCCTCGACATCGACCAGGTGCAGGCCGCCATGCCCGGCAAAGGCATCACCCCCAAGGCCGTGATCGAAGGGCCGCCGCGTCGCCACTGCCCGATCCTGCTACGCCAGACCAGCTTCAAGGCGCTGGACGAGCCGATCGCCTTCACCGACGCGAAGGGCAGCCACAGCGCGCGCTTCGGCGAAATCGAACAACGCGGCGTCGCGCTGACGCCCAAAGGCCGCGCCCTGTACGACCAGCTGCTGAACGCTGCGCGTGACGAACTGGGCGCCTTCCCGAACGAGGCCAACGCCGCGCGTTACGTGCAGTTGATGGAGCAGCACTTCAAGGCATTCCCCGATAACCACACCCAGATGCGCGAGCAAGGGCTGGCGTACTTTCGCTATTTCGTGACCAAGCAAGGCCTGGCGGCGCGCGGCCAAGCCAATCAACCGGGCACACTCCAGGCGCGCGTTGCTGCCGGCCATGTGGACGTGGAACCGCTGGTGTATGAGGATTTTCTGCCGGTGAGTGCGGCGGGGATCTTTCAGTCCAATCTTGGGGATGCGGCGCAGAGTCACTATGCGGCGAATTCGAACCAGGCCGAATTCGAGAAAGCACTGGGCTGCCGAACGATTGATGAGCTGAAGCTGTACAGCGAGACGCAACAGCGCTCGATGGATGAATGCATCCAGGCGCTGCAGGTATGAAATGAGAGTGCCCACCCGGCTCACCAGCGCAATCCTTGCGCCGCAACAGTCCCCAGAGCCGGGTGGGCGGTGCGCATGATAGACAGTGAAAAGCGCTCTGTCCCTCAGACAATTCTGAACAAATATGTCCGCGCCCTGTAGGAGCGCGGACTGCAACTACACCAATTGCTGCACAATCTTGTCTTTGACCAAAAGGCGCTTCTTCTTCAGTTTTTCCAGTTCTTCGTCAGCCCCGCCTGAAGACTCGAAAGCCAGCACCTCCTTGTCGGCGGCGTCGTATTGCTCGAGCAGCGTGTTCAAACGGTCATCGCCCCTCCTGCGTTCGTGAACGACTTCCTTGGTCAAACCCAGATCCTGATACAGGTCGTGTTTCACTGGCATGGAGTACCTCCGCAAGTTGATCAATGGCCTACGCGTTTGAAGCTAGCCCATTGCGGGGGGTCTTGTCATGTCCCGGGTCATTACATCCCCGTTCGTCGTAATGCGGGCGATGCGATCAAACCTTTGCCACGCCCTGCCCTCCACTGTAGATCGCCACCCGAGGGAGAACGGTTTCATGAATCACGCTGCCACTGCTGTCGACACCCAATGCATCAACACGATTCGCACCCTGGCCATGGACGCCGTGCAGAAGGCCAACTCCGGCCACCCCGGCACGCCGATGGGCCTGGCGCCAGTGGGCTACACGTTGTGGAGCCGCTTCCTGCGTTATCACCCGCAGCATCCCGACTGGCCTAACCGCGACCGTTTTGTGTTGTCAGTGGGGCACGCGTCGATGCTGCTGTATTCGCTGCTGCACCTGGCCGGTGTGGTGGAGATCGATGCTCAAGGCAAACGCTCCGGCCAGCCGGCAATCAGCCTGGACGATATCAAGCAGTTCCGGCAGATGAGTTCCAAGACCCCGGGCCATCCCGAGTACCGCATGACCACCGGCGTTGAAACCACCACCGGCCCCCTTGGCCAGGGTTGCGCCAACAGTGTCGGCATGGCCATGGCCGAGCGTTGGCTGGGCCAGCGTTTCAACCGCGATGGCACCGTGCTGTTCGATTACAGCGTCTACACCCTGTGCGGCGACGGCGACATGATGGAAGGCATCAGCAGCGAAGCGGCCTCGATTGCCGGGCACCTGAAGCTGGACAACCTGTGCTGGATCTACGACAACAACACCATCAGCATCGAGGGCCATACCGAACTGGCGTTCAGTGAAGATGTGATCAAGCGCTTCCAGGCCTACGGCTGGCACACCCTGCACGTCACCGATGCCAACGACTTGCAAGCCTTGAGCAGCGCCCTGGAAACGTTCAAGGCCAACACCGGCGCACCGACCCTCATTGTGGTCGACAGCGTGATCGGCTACGGCTCACCACACAAACACAACACCGCCGCCGCCCATGGCGAACCGCTGGGCGCTGATGAGATCCGGCTGACCAAGGCGGCCTACGGCTGGCCCGAGGATTCCAGCTTCCTGGTGCCCGACGAGGTCCGCACCGTGCTGCGCGATGCGCTGCTTGAGCGCAGCCAGCCGCAGTATGAAGAATGGACCCGCCACTTGTCGCAGCTGGAACAGTACGAACCGGAACTGGCGGATGAACTGCGCCGCATGCGCGCGGGCGAAATGCCCGAGCACTGGCAGGATGAACTGCCCAGCTTCGACACCGACGCCAAAGGCGTCGCCAGCCGTGCAGCCGGTGGCGAGGTATTGAATGCCTTTGCCCAACAGATTCCGTGGCTGCTTGGCGGCTCTGCAGACTTGTCGCCCTCGACCAAGACCAACCTGACCTTTGATGGCGCCGGGCGTTTCAGTGCCGATGATTACAGCGGGCGCAACCTGCACTTCGGCATCCGTGAGCACGCCATGGGCGCGATTGCCAACGGCATGGCGCTGTCGTACCTGCGACCCTACACCTCGACCTTCCTGGTGTTCAGCGACTACATGAAACCGCCGATCCGCCTGGCGGCGATCATGGAATTGCCGGTGGTGTTTGTGTTTACCCATGACTCCATTGGCGTCGGCGAAGATGGGCCGACGCACCAGCCCATCGAGCACCTGACACAACTGCGCGCAACGCCAGGGCTGCTGACCCTGCGACCCGGCGACGCCAATGAAACCCTGGAACTGTGGAAGGTCGCGCTGGCGCAGACCCATCGGCCAAGTTGCGTGGTGCTGTCGCGTCAAGCGCTGCCGACCCTGGATCGTACGAAATACGCGCCGGCGTCCGGTGCGGCCAAGGGCGCTTATGTCCTGGCGGGCGCGGACAACCCTGAAGTCCTGCTGTTGGCGACGGGCAGTGAAGTCAGCCTGGCGGTTGCGGCTTATGAGCAGTTGAAAAGCGAAGGCATTGCCGTGCAAGTGGTGTCGATGCCCAGCTGGGAACTGTTTGAAGAACAGGACCAGGCGTACCGCGACAGCGTGTTGCCACCGGCGGTGAAAGCCCGGGTCGTCGTGGAACAAGCCGGCCCGCTGGGGTGGGACCGTTACGTCGGGCAGACCGGCGCAAAAGTGGTGATGAGCACCTTTGGCGCCTCGGCGCCGTTGGCCAAGTTGCAGGAAAAGTTTGGGTTTACCACAGAGAATGTGGTGAAGCTGGCGAAGGAACAGCTGGCTAAATCCTGATAAAAAAATGCGCAAGCGGGCTGGCCCGCTTGCGCATTTCGACCTGATGGGCAGTTAAGTCAGTTCTCGTACCAGAAACGGCGCAGTGCGGCTGACCTTGCTTTTGGCCACCTTCTGCGGCGTGCCACTGGCTACCACCTTGCCGCCCTGCGTGCCGGCCCCCGGCCCGATATCGATCACCCAGTCACTCTGCGCCACGACGCGCATCTCGTGCTCTACCACCACCACCGTGTGCCCCGCCTCGACCAGATGATTCAGCTGGCTGAGTAAGCGGTCCACATCACGTGGGTGTAACCCGGTGGTGGGCTCGTCCAAGACATACAGCGTGGCGCCTCGCGCATTGCGTTGCAGCTCGGTCGCCAGCTTGATGCGCTGCGCCTCACCGCCGGACAGCTCGGTGGCCGGCTGGCCCAAGCGCAAATACCCCAGGCCAATATCGCGCAACACCTGCAACGAGCGCAGCACCCCAGGCTGCTCGGCAAACACCTCCACCGCCTGCTCCACCGTCAGCCCCAGCACTTGAGCAATGCTCAACCCCTGCCATTTGATCGCCAGGGTCTCAGGGTTGTAACGCGCACCGTGACAAGTCGGGCACGGCGCATACACGCTCGGCATGAACAGCAACTCGACACTCACAAACCCCTCTCCCTCGCAATTGGGGCAGCGGCCCTTGGCGACGTTGAAGGAGAACTGCCCGGCGTCATAGTGGCGCTTCTTCGCCGCCGGTGTGGCGGCGAACAGTTTGCGCACGTTGTCGAACAGCCCGGTGTAGGTCGCAAGGTTGGAGCGCGGCGTTCGGCCGATGGGTTTCTGGTCTACCTGCACCAGGCGCCGGATCGACTCCAGACCCGCACTGATACGCCCGCCGCTAGTTTGCGGGGTGTCGTCTTCCAGGCTGGGTTCTTCGTCGGCTTCCACCACACGGCCCAACCCCGCGCCCACCAGTTCCAGCAGCGCCTGGCTGACCAGGCTGGATTTGCCCGAGCCCGAAATACCCGTCACCGCCGTAAAGCACCCCAGTGGGAAGTCCACGCTCAGGTCATTGAGGTTGTTGCGCGTCACGCCTTCGAGCTTCAACCAACCGGTGGGCTCACGGCGCGACTGGCTCGGCGGGCGCCGCTCGGCAAACAGATATTCCCGCGTCTGCGACGCCTCGATATCCGCCAGGCCCGCGGGCGGGCCGCTGTACAGCACTTGCCCGCCATGCTCGCCGGCAGCCGGCCCCACGTCGATCAGCCAGTCGGCGCGGCGCATGGTTTCCAGGTCGTGCTCAACCACAAACAGCGAATTGCCTGCGGCTTTCAAGCGCTCCAGCGCGGTGAACAACGCTTCGCCATCCGCCGGGTGCAGACCCGCCGACGGTTCATCCAGCACATAGATCACGCCGAACAACTGCGAGCCCAATTGCGTGGCCAGGCGCAGGCGCTGCAGCTCGCCGGACGACAACGTCGGCGTACTGCGCTCCAGCGACAGGTAACCCAGGCCCAGCTCGATCAGGGTGCTCACGCGCTCAAGCAAATCCTCGGCGATGCGCTGGGCGGCCAGGCGTTTTTCCACCGACAGTTTCATCTTGTCCTGCCCCGCCGCGACCGGCCGCAGCAACTCCGCCAACTGCGACAGCGACAGTTGCGACAACTCACCGATATCCACCCCGGCGAATTTCACCGACAGCGCCGCCCGGGTCAGGCGTTTGCCCTCGCACAACGGGCAGGCGCTGCCCTGCATGAACTGCGAGACGCGCTTTTTCATCAGCGCACTCTGGGTGTGGGTGAAGGTGTGCAGGATATAGCGCCGCGCGCCGCTGAAGGTGCCCTGGTAACTGGGTTCGAGCTTGCGCTTCAAGGCCGCGCGGGTCTGTTCCGGCGTGAAGCCTGCGTACACCGGCACGGTCGGGGTGTCTTCGGTGAACAGGATCCAGTCGCGCTGTTTTTTCGGCAGGTCGCGCCAGGGAATGTCCACGTCATAGCCGAGCGTCACAAGGATGTCGCGCAGGTTCTGCCCTTGCCACGCCAACGGCCACGACGCCACCGCACGCTGGCGGATGGTCAACGACGGATCGGGCACCATCAGCGCCTCGGTCACCTCATACACCCGGCCCAGGCCATGGCACTGCGGGCACGCGCCCTGGGGCAGGTTCGGCGAAAAGTCCTCGGCGTACAGCATGGCCTGGCCCGGCGGATAACTGCCGGCCCGCGAGTACAACATGCGGATCAGGCTCGACAAGGTCGTGACGCTGCCCACCGAAGAGCGCGCACTCGGCGTGCCGCGCTGCTGCTGCAGGGCCACGGCCGGCGGCAGACCTTCGATGGAATCCACATCCGGCACGCCGACCTGATCGATCAGGCGCCGTGCGTAAGGCGCTACCGATTCGAAATAACGACGCTGGGCTTCGGCGTACACCGTGGAAAACGCCAGGGATGATTTGCCGGAGCCCGAGACGCCAGTGAACACCACCAGGGCGTCCCGCGGAATGTCGACATCGACGTTACGCAGGTTATGTTCGCGAGCGCCGCGCACTCGCACAAAGCCAGGGTGCTGGCCGGTGACTGGAGGGATGTTGCGCTGTGAAGTCATGAAAGACCTTATCGGACAGTGAGCACGCTGCGCACCCGTTGTGTCAGGGATTCGGGGCTGTAGGGCTTGCTCAGCAGATGAATGTCGGGGCTCAGCAGGTGATTGCTGGAAAGAATGTCGCGGGTGTGCCCGGAGGTGAACAGCACCGCCACCGGCGGTACCTGGGCGCGGGCCCAGTCGGCCAGGTCAGTACTTTTGACCCGACCGGGCATCACCACGTCGGTAAAAATCAGGTCCGGCTGCACGCCGCCCTGCAGCGCTTGCATCGCGCGGTCGCCGTCTTCGGCGGTGAGCACGGTGTAGCCCGACTGCTCGAGCAATTCCACCACCGTCACCCGTACATCGACGTTGTCCTCGACCACCAGAATGGTTTCCTGGCCACCCGCGTGCGGCACAGCCTCAACGGGGTGGCTGTCCGGGTCCTCGGCGCCGAGGCTGCGCGGAAAGTACATCTGCACCACCGTGCCCTTGCCCTCCTCGCTCCACACCTCGACATGGCCGCCGCTTTGCCGCACGAAACCAAACACCATGCTCAAGCCAAGGCCGGTGCCATGGCCTTCACGCTTGGTGGTAAAGAACGGTTCGAATACCCGCGCCAGGACCGCCTGCGACATGCCCACGCCAATATCCGTGACGGCCAGGCGCACATATTCGCCAGGCAGGACGCTCTTGCCCACGCAGTCGTCGGGGTTGAGGATGATGTTATCGCCGGTGATGCGAATCACGCCCTCGCCTTGCATGGCATCGCGGGCATTGATCGCCAGGTTGAGCAAGGCGTTTTCCAACTGGTTGCGGTCGACATTGATGCACCAGGAATCCTGCGGCAATTGCACATCGATATGGATGGTTTCGCCCAACGCCCGCTGCAGTAATTCACCCAAACCTGCGTAGATGCGCTGGGGGTTGTAAACAGCCGGCGACAACGGTTGGCGTCGAGCAAAAGCCAGCAGTTGCGACGACAGTTTGGCGCCGCGCTCCACCGCTGCGATGGCGGCCGTGACACGGCGCTGTACCTGGGCATTCTCGGGTTCGTGCCGGGCCAGCAGGTGCAGGTTGCCGGCGATCACTTGCAGCAGGTTATTGAAGTCGTGGGCCACGCCACCGGTCAGGCCGCCGATGGCTTCGAGTTTTTGCGACTGACGCAATTGCGCTTCGGCCGAGGAGCGCGCCTGCACTTCGGCCGCCACGCGTTGCTCCAGGTTATGCGTCAATTCCTGGCGCAAGCGTTCGGAGTTCACGTGGGCGGTGGTCTCCACCACAATCGCGAGCACACCCGCCGGTTGTTGGTCGTCGCCGGCGACGGGGCTGTAGTAAAGATCCATCCAGACATCTTCCGGCTTGCCATTGCGCAGCAGCACCAGTTGCTTGTTGTTGAACGATAACGTGCCGCCCGCCAAACAGGTGTCCACCACACGCCGGTTGAACTCGGCCACTTCCGGCCAGCCCAGCTCCACGGGCGTGCCCAACAGATACGGATGCCGGCCGCCGGCAAATACCGAGTAGCTGTCGTTGTAGATCATGTACCCCGGCCGCCCCCACAGCATCACCATCGGCATCGGGGATGCCAGTAGCATCTGCACGGCGCTGACCAGACTCTTCGGCCAGGCGTGGATCGGGCCGAGGTCAGTGGTCGACCAGTCAAAGGCGCGGATCCGCTGGGCCATTTCACCGCCCCAGCCTTCGCAGCCATGGGTGTTGGATAAAAAAAGCATCTATGGGCTCTTGGCGAAGAGAAGAATGGATGAGTGATGCAGTTGCGCTGATAAAAACTTGGAGCCTGACTGCAATAATTCGTTTCATTGCATATAGCTTATCCGAGAAGGCCTGAGCAACTCCCGTCAATGAAAATCCCGGCTGCGCACATTAATCCCATCCAGCAGCGGCGTCAGGTCGGTCAGGCGCCCGGCAATCAAGTGCCGTATCTCGCCTACCGCCTCCCAGCGCCCGTCGACTTTCAACAGGCGCGAACCGACCAGCGCCTGACGCTGACGCTCGGCCAAGTCACGCCAGACCACCACATTGAGGTTGCCGAATTCATCCTCCAGGGTGACGAAGGTAACCCCGCTGGCGGTGCCCGGGCGTTGCCGGCCGGTGACCAGCCCCGCGACGCTGACGTTGCGCCCATGCGCAACCGCCATCAGCTCGAGGGAACTGCGACAGCGGCGTTTACGCAGTTCATCACGCAGCAACGCCAAGGGATGCGGGCCAAGGGTGGTGCCGACCGTGGCGTAGTCGGCCTGCAGGTCTTCGCCAACCGTTGGTGCCGGCAGCGCCACCGCCGCTTCGTCGGGGCTGGGCAGGCCAGCGAACAGCCCCAGCTGTTTATGCACCCCGGCCACTTCCCAGCGCGCCTTGTGCCGGTTGCCGGCCAACGCGCGCAAGGCGCCCGAGTCCGCCAGCAATGCCTGGGCGCGCGCATCCAGCCCGGCGCGTTCGTCCAGGTCGGCAATGTCGCTGAACGTACCGCGCTGGCGGGCCGCTTCGATGCGCCGCGCGTCTTCCTCGCGAAACCCCGAGATCATGCGCAAGCCCATGCGGATCGCCGGTTGCTGGCCGTCGATAGGTTCCAGGCTGCAATCCCAGTCACTGGCCAGCACATCGACCGGGCGGATCTGCAAGCGATGACGCCGCGCATCCTGCAGGATCTGGTCCGGGCTGTAGAAGCCCATGGGCCAGCTGTTGATCAGTGCACAGGCAAAGGCCGCCGGCTCATGGCATTTGAGCCAGCAACTGGCGTAGGTCAGCAAGGCAAAACTGGCCGCGTGGGACTCGGGAAAACCATAGCTGCCAAAACCTTTGATCTGTTCGAAGATTTGCGCGGCAAATGCCTCGCTGTAGCCGTTCTTGAGCATGCCGGCGCGCAGGCGTGCCTGATGCGGCTCAAGCCCGCCATGGCGTTTCCAGGCGGCCATCGAGCGGCGCAGCTGGTCGGCCTCGCCGGGGCCATAGTCGGCGGCGACCATGGCGATCTGCATCACTTGTTCCTGAAACAGTGGCACGCCCAAGGTGCGCTCCAGCACCGCCTTGAGTTGCGGTGAGGGATACGTCGTCGGCTCTTCGTTATTACGCCTGCGCAGGTATGGGTGCACCATGCCGCCCTGGATCGGGCCCGGCCGCACGATGGCGACCTCGATCACCAAGTCATAGAATTTTTGCGGCTTGAGCCTGGGCAGCATCGACATTTGCGCGCGCGACTCGATCTGGAACACGCCAATGGTGTCGGCCTTGCTGATCATCGCGTAGGTGGCGGCGTCCTCCTTGGGAATCGTCGCCAGCGCCAGGTCCAGGTTGCGATGCCGGCGCAGTAAATCGAAGCAGCGACGGATCGCGCTGAGCATGCCCAGTGCCAGAATATCCACCTTGAGCAGGCCAACGGCGTCGAGGTCGTCCTTGTCCCACTGGATGATGGTGCGCTCGGCCATGGCGGCGTTTTCCACCGGCACCAGCGTGTCCAGCGGGTATTCGGAAATCACGAAGCCGCCAGGGTGCTGGGACAAGTGCCGGGGGAAGCCGATCAACTGCTGCGTCAGCGTGAGCACCCGGCGCAGGATCGGGCTTTGCGGGTCGAAGCCGCCTTCGCGCAAGCGCTCCAGGGGCGGCGCATCGTCGCTCCAGCACCCACAGCATTCGGCCAGGGCGTTGATCTGGTCCGGCGGTAAGCCGAGGGCCTTGGCCACATCGCGCACCGCGCCGGCTGCGTGGTAGCTGCTGACCACCGCCGTCAAGGCCGCGCGGGTGCGCCCATAGCGCTGGAACACGTATTGCAGCACTTCTTCGCGGCGTTCATGTTCGAAGTCAACGTCGATATCCGGCGGCTCGTTGCGCTCCTTGGACAGGAAGCGTTCGAACAGCATGTTCATCAGGCTCGGGTTGATCTCGGTGATGCCCAAGGCAAAACACACCGCCGAGTTGGCCGCCGAGCCCCGGCCCTGGCACAGGATCGAACGGCTGCGGGCAAAGCGCACAATGTCGTGCACGGTGAGGAAATAACTTTCGTAACCCAGCTCGCTGATCAGCGCCAACTCATGGTTGATCTGCTGCAAGGTCTTGGCATCGACACCCTGCGGCCAGCGCTGGGCAATGCCTTCTTCGGTGAGCTGGCGCAACCAGGATGTCGCGTTTTGGCCGGCGGGTACCAACTCGCGCGGGTAGTGGTAACGCAATTGGCTGAGGTCGAACGTGCAGCGCCGTGCGATGGCCAGGGTTTCATCCAGCAAGGCGTGCGGGTACAGCGCGCCGAGGGCGTCGAGGCTGCGCAGATGCCGCTCGCCATTGGGATGCAGGCGTGTGCCGGCGTCGGCCACCGTGACGTGATGACGGATAGCGGTCATGGTGTCTTGCAGGGCGCGGCGACCGCGCGCATGCATGTGCACATCGCCGCAGGCCACCGCCTTGATGTGCAGGCTGGCGGCCAGGGCCAGGCGCTGTTCCAGGTGGCGCGCATCGTTCTGACCGCAATGCAGGTGCACCGCCAGCCACAGGCGATCGGCGAAGGTACGGCGCAGCCACTGGATCGAGGCCTGGGTGTCGCTGTCGTCGGCAACCCACAGCGCCAGCAGGCCTGGCAGAGGCTGGTCGAAGTCTTCCTGCAGCAGGCGATAGCGGCCTTTCTCGGCGCGGCGTCGGGCCAGGGTGATCAGCCGGCACAGGTGCTGGTAGCCACTGAGGTCTTCAACCAGCAACACCAGTTTGGGGCCATTCTCGATGCGCACCTCGCTGCCGATAATCAGCGGCATGTCCACCGCCTTCGCCGCTTGCCAGGCGCGCACAATGCCCGACAAGGTGCATTCGTCGGTGATCGCCAAGGCGCTGTAGCCTTGGCGCTTGGCGCGCTCGAACAACTCCAGCGCACTCGACGCGCCGCGCTGAAAACTGAAATTGGACAGGCAATGCAGCTCGGCGTAGCTCATGCAAACCAGCCTTGCAGCCACAGCCCATCGCTTTGCCCGACGGTGCGATAGGCCCAGCCTTGCTGCCCGGCGCGGGTCTGGATCAGGTAATAGTCGCGGCGAATATCGGCGCCATCCCACCAACCGGATTCGATGCGTTCCGGGCCCATCAGAATCTGTACGCCCTGCTCGGCCAGCAAGGTCGGCTCGTGCAGCAACCAGCCCGGGCGCTGCACCTTGTTCAAAGTGGGACACGCGCGGCTATCGGCGGCGGCTTGCCAGGCGCATTCGGGGCGGTGGTCGGCATGAAAGCGCAGGCCTTGCACAGCCTCATCGCCCAGGCGTGCACGCAAGCGTTCGCGCAGCTGCTCCCAGGGCAACGTCTGTTGCGGGCGGTCGTCGAACAAGTCCTGGCGTTGCGGCACGAACACTGGCAGGTCTTGGGCGACCAGGCGAAAGCCGCGTACCGGCGAGGTGACTTGCACCTGCTCCAGACGGCCGCGGGCCAGTTCGAACAGCATCGCCGGTTCGCGCTCGGCGCTGAGCAGGCCGACCTTGATCACGCTGTCAGGCGCCTGGGCGTGTTCCAGGTGCAGGTCGAAACGCTGCACGCCGCTGTCGCGACCGCAAAGGAAGGCCGAAAGGTCTCCGGTCAGGCGGCGCAACGGAAACAGTAAGGCCTGGTGGGATTGCACATCGAAATTCAGCTCGATGCGTGCATCGAACTGGTCCGGTGGCTGATAGAACGCCAGGGGCAGCGGCCGCTGCCCGCTCAGCGCATCCAGGTGCTTGAGCAAGCCGGCATCAAAGCGCCGCGCCAGCGTGTGGCGAGGCAACGCCTGCACCTGAGCCAGCGTGCGCAGGCCCATGCGTGACAAGGCGGTGGCGGCCTGCGGGTCGAGGCCTGAACGGTCGAGAGGCAATGGCGCCAGGGCTTGGTGCAGCGCGTGATCATCGGCCACGGCCAGGCCATCGGAGATATTGGCCAGCACCCGCGCCGCCGCCGGATTGGGCGCGGCGACGATACGGTGGCGAAACCCCAACGCGGTCAGCTCGTTGCGCAACCGCGCCTCGAACTGCGGCCACGGCCCGAACAGGCCCAGGCTCGATTCGATCTCGAACAGCAAGGCGCGCGGGTAATACACACTGACCTGGGAACTGAAACGGTAAGCCCAGGCCGCCAGAAACTGCTGCCAGCGCTCGATTTCTGCGGGGTCGTATTCGGCGCTGGCGAAGGTCTTGGCCAGCGCATGCGCAGCCGTCAGCGATTGCCCGGGGCGCAGGCCCAACGCGCGGGCGGCGGCATTGACGGTTTGCAACACGCGACGCTGCGGCGTACCAGCCAGCAACACCAGCGGCTGGTCGGGCTCGGGATGCACACGCTGCACCCCGTCCAGCGCCAATTGCGGGAAGACAATACACACCCAGCGCATGGCAACCTCAGTGCCCCGCCAGCGCAATCGGCGCCGGATGGGCCAGCCCGCCCCGGCATTTGAGCACCCGCACTTGCGCCGGTTTTGCCTCAACGGCCAGGCGCAAGGCAGCGGGCGAGGCATTGATTGCCTCGTGTAAAGAGCGCCAGGCAAACGCCAGGGTCTGGCCGGTTTCGGCCGCCACCTGCAAACGGCGCAAGGCGCGGTCATCGGCCTTGCGCGGCCAGCACAGCACGGCGCCGCAACTGCCGGAACGCAGGCATTGTTCGACGGCCCACAAGGTATCGCGCTCCTCGGCCTGGATCACCGAAAGCTGGCGCAAATCCACCCCGGCGTTCTGCCAGGCGTGCGGGTACGGCGTGTAAGGCGGCGCGACCAGCACGATGCGCTCGCCTGCCGTTGATAAACGCGCCAGGGTCGGCAGCACCAATTGCAATTCGCCGACCCCTTCCTTGGCCATCAGGATTTCGCTCAGGGCCGCCTCCGGCCAGCCGCCGCTGGGCAGCACCGCGTCCAGCGCCGCCAGCCCGGTGGGGTGCACGCTGGCCGGCGGCGCAACAGGCCGGCCCTTCCAGACTCGGCCGCCATTGAACAGCGAGTCCAGGGCAACGACGGCGCCCATCAGCCTTGCCTCACCAGGCCGCAGAACACCCCTTCGATGGCCAGGTCCTGGTCGGGGCCTACCTCGATGGGTTGATACGCGGGGTTACGCGGCAGCAGGCGCACGTGCTCGCCATGGCGCTCGAAGCGTTTGATGGTGACCTCGCCGTCCAGGCGCGCCACCACAATCTGGCCGTTCAAGGCTTCGGCGCTGCGGCGTACGCCGACCAGGTCGCCGTCGAGAATGCCGTCTTCGATCATCGAATCGCCCTGCACCCGCAACAGGTAATCCGGGGTTTTCGCAAAGGTGGCGGGGTCCAGTTGCAGGCGGTTGTGCACTTCGGCGTCGGCGCCAATCGGCAAACCGGCGGCGACGCGGCCGAGCACGGGCACATCCAGCCATTCCGGGCGTGCCGGCTGGTTGAGCAGGCGGATGCCCCGGGCCTGGTTAGGGTTGACCTCGATATAACCGGCTTCCGTGAGGGCCACCACGTGCTTACGCGCTACGCTGCGGGAGGCAAAACCGAACGCCTCGGCGATCTCGGCGAGGCTGGGGGGCTGGCCTTGCTGCGCGATGCGGTCGCGGATAAAGGTCAGGATGGCAGTGCGGCGGGGGGTCAGGGTCGTCATGGAGTACATTTGTACTCTTGTAGGAAATCTCTGACAATAGCCGTCAGTCGGGAGCGCTCGAGTGCCTGTCCGAGGGCAGCAACGCACCGGCATTCAGCGCAAGCCTGCCCCTGGAGTCAGCCATAAACCGGCCAAGTCTCCACTATCTTTGCGCCGCGCACCGCCAGCAGATCCCCAAACTGCAACAGCACATACTCACTCTGCGTGGGCCGCAAAAACACCTGATCCTCAACCCTCAACCCCACCGCAGGCGAACCGTTAACCATCTCCTGGTTCGAACTGCGCCCATACAATCCATTGCTTTGCAGCCCCGAGGGCGACTCAAACTCCGCCATCCAGTTACCGCCATATATAAAGAAGGTCTCGCGCTGATTCGGGTCCCACCACGAAAAGACCCGCGACGTCCCCTCCAACGCCGGAATCGTCACCTGACCGGTGCTTTTCAATACCGGCGTAGCGATAAACGCGGCCGGCACATGCTCACTCAGCGACGGCAGATCGTAATGGGTGGGCTTGAGCAACGCCGTGCCCACCGACACCTCGCTGCTGGTGCGTTCCTGCTCATGCATGCGATAACTGGGGCTGCCCGCCGTATTCAATGTCAGCCCCTCGCCCCATAACCCGGCAAATTGCCGACGCGTAAAATCGACATACCCGTCATAACGCTGCATCACGTGCTCGAACAGCACCTGGGGCGAGCCGAGAATGCCCGGCACGCCCATCCCTACAAACGGGTCATAACCCATGAACCCGGCAAACGCCAAATGCTGCGGATGAGCACCGATCAACCTGAGCATCTGCGCCAGCACCGCGTTATCACTGACCCCGCCGCGATGCAGGCCCACGTTCAATTCGATATTCACCCGCATGCGCGTGCCCAACCCCTGGGCCAGCGCCAGGTATTGCTGCAGCCGCTCGGGCGTATCCAGCAACCACTGCAACTGCCGAGCGGGCTCGAACGGGCCTTTATGGGTGTGATAAAACACCTCGGCCGAACGCACCGGCAGCGGCTTGCCCATCAAGATATCCGCCTCGGGAAACACCAGGGCATCGTGATTCAGAAACGGCTGATGAAACGACATCAACCGCTGCGTACCCGCACGTTTGGCGATGTAGGCCAGCAACCCCGGCGACGGCAGCGATTTCTCCACCAGCCGCAAGTGCTTGCCACCACGGCCCACAGACTGCATCACCACATCGATATTGTGATCCAGGCGGTCCAGGTCAATCAGCATCACCGGACGCATCGGCCCATGCGCCTTGAGCTCATTATTCAGGCTGCGGAAATACTCGCTGTATGGGCCGCCGCGATCACTG
Source organism: Pseudomonas sp. R9.37 (assembly GCF_963878885.1). Classification (NCBI taxonomy): domain Bacteria; kingdom Pseudomonadati; phylum Pseudomonadota; class Gammaproteobacteria; order Pseudomonadales; family Pseudomonadaceae; genus Pseudomonas; species Pseudomonas sp. R9.37. The sequence continues at coordinate 183,324 of NZ_CAWNZA010000004.1, forward strand.
GGGCGCAGCAGCCAGGCGCCGCCGGCCAGTGCAGCAGCGGTGCCCAGGACAAAATGCCGTCGGTTCATCAGGCCACTCCCAGGATGGATGACAGGTGCGCATTGAGAAATTTGCCGCCGGGGTCCAGCTCGCGGCGCACCCGCGTGAATTCGTCCCAGCGCGGGTACAACGGCTGCAAGGTGCGCGCGTTGAGGGTGTGTAATTTGCCCCAGTGCGGGCGCCCGGCGTACTTCCAGAAAATCGGCTCCACGGCGGCAAAGAAGTTGTGATGGTCCATGGCGTAATGCTGGTGCACCGAGATCGAACAGCTGTCGCGGCCTTCGAACATGCTCAAGGGGATGTCATCGGCCTTGACGTAGCGGTACTCGATAGGAAACCAGGTGCGCAGGTCCTTGTCGGTGATCAGCTTGAGGATGTCGCGCAGGCAGGCCGGGCCGTGTTCGGCAGGCACCGAGTACTCCATCTCGTTGAAACGCACAGTGCGCACGTTGGCGTAGACCTGAAACGACTCGGCCACGCGGTCTTCAAAGCGCGCAAAAAAACGCAGGCTGTTGAGCAAGGTACTACGGGTGTCGGGGAAATCACTGGCGTATTTGTCGAGCTTTTCGATGATCGACACAAACGCGTTGCCGCCCGCCTCGGCCGGGTCAATCGGCGGCGTTTCAGGCGCTTGGGTTTCGTTGAGGGCGATGGACAGCGCGTAGTCGGAATGGGTGACCACGAGCATTTCCCAGTGCTGGTTTTCACGCGTGTGCTTGTCGACGTCTTCGAGCAGCTCTTCGGTCTTGGCGATCCACTGGCGCTCCAGCAGGCGATACGGCGCGCGGTTTTGCGAGCGAATCCGGGTGGCCACGCCCAAGGCCCCAAGAGAAACCCGCGCCGCGCTGAAGACCTCGGGGTGACGCCGGGCGTCGCAATCCAGCACCTCGCCCTGGGCCGTCACCAGTTGCAACCCGGTGACGCAGCCCGAATACGAGGTAAAGCCCACGCCGGTGCCATGGGTGGAGGTAGAAATCGCCCCGGCCAGGGTCTGGTAATCGATGTCCGCCATGTTCGGCAACGCCTGCCCTACCGCCTTGAGCGCCGGGCCCATGCGTGACATCGGCGTGCCGGCGGCGAAGGTCGCTTGCAGAGTCGCGGGGTCGTGGGCCAGCAGCCCATTGAAGCCACTCAGCGAGACCAACGTGCCGTCAGTCGGCACCAGCGCGCTGAATGAATGTGCCGAGCCGACCGGCCGAACAGTGCCGGGCGCCTGACGGATCACCTGCACCAGTTCATCCAGGTCTTTGGGGGCCAGGCGCGCCAGCGGCAGGCACGTCTGCGCCCCCGACCAGTTGCGCCACGGAATCAGGCGTGGCGCGCGGGCCAATTGCGCCAGCACCGGGTTGCCGGCCAGCGCCAGGAACGCCCCGGCCGCAGCCGTTTGTTGCAAGAGTTGCCGCCGTGAGAGCGCCATCCACCACCCCGTTCTTATTGTTGGAGTTCAACACCGGCCATAAAGCTGATCAGCGCCACAAACTGCGCCTCGGAGCACTGCATGCACAGGCCCATGGGCGGCATGCCGTTGTAGCCGTTGATGCTGTGGTCGAGCAGCGTGTCGGTGCCTTGGGCAATGCGCGGGTTCCACGCAGCCTTGTCAGCGGTCAACGGCGCGCCGGACGCAGGGTTTGCGTGGCACAGCTTGCAACTGGTGTCGTAGACCTGGGCCAACGCCGGGTCAGCCGGCATCGCAGTGGCCGCAGTGACGCGTTCGGGGGGATGTTTGGGCGTGTCGTCACAGGCGGTGAGCAGGCCGAGGACGGCCAACAATAAGGCAATGCGGCGCATGGCCACCCTCTCTTCTTAGGCTGTGGAAGCTGCTTGCACACTAAGGCAGCGACGCCACGGCGTTGAGGGTTTTGGCGGACACAAAGGGGGCTTGATGGGACAGTCGAATGCGGGGCGTTGGCCACCCCGGATCCTTGAGGCTCGCTTAGAACGCGATACCGACCTTGAAACCGTACTCGTCACGCTTGAGCTTGGTGTTGTCGGCGACATAGGAGTCGTCGTCCAGCTTGTATTCGGTACGGGTGTAGTACAGGCCCGCCATCACTGGCAGGTCGCCTTTCTGGTTCATCAGCAGGCTGACTTCAGCGTAAGGGTTGGTGCGGTCCTTGAGGTCCACGGTGTCGCTGCCCACGCCATCGACTTTGAGCTTGGCACGGCCGTCGATGGTACGACGGGCACCGGCTTCGACGCGCAGGGTCATGTCATCGAACTGGTGGTTGTAGCCCAGGGCCGCCTTGGCGAACGGCGACTTGTTGGTGAGCTTGACGTCGTAGTCATTGGTGTCCGGCTCGTAGCGGGTCCAGGTATAGCCGCCACCCACAATCACGTCGACAAAGTTGCGCGCGTCGAGCGCGGCACGCCAGCCGAGGTCCAGGTCAGCCTGGCCTTCCTTGAGTTTGTTGTCGCTCTTCTCGCCGTACTTGGCTTCGATCCCGGCCTGGTAGATAAAGCCGGATTCAGCGGTGAGCTTGTTGCCGAAGTTGTAGAACAGGCCCGCTTCAGGCATGTGGTCCTTGTCGCTTTCGTTGCCGCCTTCAAGTTTGAAGTCGTTGTAGCTGCCCTGCAGACCGAAAACGGAAATCGGGCCTGTCGGTGCAGCGGCGAACACCACGGCAGGCGCAGCGACCAGCGCCAACAGCGAGGAGCCCTTGAGGAATTTTCCGAATAGCTTGGACATCTTTTTAAATCTCCTTGTCTGGTGAGCAAATTATTCAGGAATCGCTTCGAACCTCGGCTTTCGCGAAAGGTTCGAATTAATTTGCATCGATTTGGAGAAAAAACGCTTCAGCGCAGGCTCTATCTCAAGCTTCTTTGGAAATTGCCATCACTAGGCCATTAAGGCTTTCGCGAAGAAGAGGATGCGCCGGCAGGCGAATACCCAAGGTGCCATGCAGCACCGCCAGCAGCTCATCGACGCTCTCGATTGCGCGCTTTTCACTGGGCTGATCCAGGCAGTGGACCGCAAAGTGGGCGTTGTTCAATGTGTAGCGTTTACCCGGCGCGAGCAGTGCAGCTTTCAATTGGCCAACAAACACCGAATCCGGGTGTGTCGACACGTACCAGTTGCCGATTTCATAGTCCCTGTCCGCCTGCACCTGCAGGTCAAACACATACAAGCCACGCCACTCCTCGCCCACCTTGGCCCACAAGGTGTAATCGGCGCCATTGAACGTCAGCCGATAGGGCTCGTGGGCGGTGGCCTGGGTCGCCTCGGTGTCCAGTTGCAAGGGGCTGCTCGGCACCATGCCGCCGAAGCCGACGTCGGTGACATAGCGCACGCCCTCCAGGGTGACCAGGCTCAGGCGATGGGTGCGCCCGGTGCGCGCATCTACCGGCCCGCCCATCACGACCCAGCCGGTGAGACCGCGCGCCTCGAAACCCAAATCCTGCAAGAGCGCGAGAAACAAGTGGTTCAACTCAAAGCAATACCCGCCACGCCCATCGAGCAGCACCTTTTGCTCGATGCTCGGCAAGTCGATCGGCACCGGGCAGCGCAGCAACGTCGACAGGCTTTCAAAGGCAAAGGTGCACACATGGCGCAGCTGCAATTGCTGCAGGGTTTGCAGGGTCGGCGGCGGCGGCGTGTCGTAGCCCAGGCGTTGCAGGTAAAGCTGGCGATGAGTCAAACGGGGCATGGCGCGATCCTTGAGCGCGGGGCGAAGCGCTCACTATGCCGGGCCAATGCGCGACTTGTCATTTTGACTGAACCTTTTTGAACACTCACCTATCCATCTATAACAAGACAGGGAGGCAACATGAGTACCGCAAAAATCTACACCATTAATTACCAGCTTCACGGCCAACCGAAGTCCTTTGTGGTGCGCGCGGAAGTGATGAACAACGCCGAGGCGTGGCATTGGGCCGCGGTGGATGCCGACATCGCCCATGTCAGCCGCATCGGGCGTGTGGGTCACGAGCAGGTGAAAAAAACCACCCGGCCCTGGGCGGAAAAGTTCGGTATTACCGACGTCACCTGGGTGCCACCCAAATAAGCACAAGCCCCGCAATGGCGGGGCTTGTCGTGTTTCTTCAAGTAGTTTTCAAGTCGCCCAGCGGATCATAGGGCGGCTTTTTTTTCGGCTGTTTTTCCTTGTCCAACGGCGCGATCGCAGGGCCGATGGGGTCGACTTGCGGGTCGGCCACATCGGGGGAATCCGGGTCAAAACCCAGTTCGTCCTTGCCACTGCCATGCTCGTCTGAACGCGGGCCTTGCGGGGGATTACTCACGGCGATCTCCTTGTTTTAAAGCGGGCGGGCTTTGTCATGAAGGTGTTCAAGGTCTTGCTCGACCTGTTCCACATCGTCGTCCTGACGCTCCGCCGGGTCGTTGGGGCGCAACGCATCGTTGTCGCGCTCCTCTTCACCGGGTGTGCGGTCAGGGTCAGGGGTGCCGGGCGGCGGCTGTTTGTATTCGGGCATGATGGTTTACCTCACGGGGGCTACACAGATGTAGAGAAACCGCGCGAAGCCATCGTTCAACTTGATTGCGCAAAGCATGCGAAGATGCCACCCCGCCCCTTCTTGAGACCAGACCCGGATGTTCGAGCTCAAACCCTGTGACCCCGCCACTTTCCGCCAGCAGACCCGCCGCAGCACCCTGATCATTGCCGTGCTGTTCGTGGCCCTGGCAATGCTGCTGTCGAGCCTGGCGGTCATGCTGTTCGGCGAACCCGGCGGTGACAACTTGCGCTTCAACGTCGGCGGTGTGTTTGCCGGGGTGTTGATCACCGTCGCGTTGGTGCGCGGCCCGTTCTGGACCCAGCCCTGGCTCGCGCCGGCGGTGTATGGCTGGCAGCTCAAGCGCAGTTTGATGAGCGTGACCAACGTGATGCACAAGGTCACCGAAGGCGTGCAGGCCAACGACCCGGCGGCGATCAAGCTGTTGCGTTTTTACCACCTGGGGCTCACGCAGATGCATGCGCTGGACGCCAACTCCAGTGCCCAGGCGCAATTGGTCGGCGAGATCGACGCCCACCAGGCGAAGATGCAGGCACTGGGCATCGACACCGAGCAAACCCGCCTCGACCCCGCATGGCTGGACAGCCTTAAAAGCGCCTAAACCAGCACGCCGATGCGCTGTTCATCCGGCCAGAACAGCGCGGCTTGCCCACACGACTGGCCGGCCTTGTCGAGCAAGGTCCAGACCACCCCGGCGTAGATCATGAACGGCTGATGGTGCGCATCCACGCGCCAGCCGCTGTAGCCCTGGGCGATACCATGGGCGGTCACCTGCTCAAGCAATACCTGGCGTTCGGCGCGATCACGCTCCGAGGCGCTGAAGCGTGAAGGCATGCCGATAAACGTCTCGCAAGGGTATTTGAAGCACTGCAACGCGCACGCATTGGCGTAGGTAAAACGCGGGTCGGCGGCGCCGTCGTGGGCCAGCAGGCTATAGGGTGCGTGGGCGTGCAGCCAGCTCAGGCGCTGCTGCGCGTTGAGGTGCTCCGGCGCCGGCAGCCCCTGGCCGCTCCAGTGTCGATACGACTCATCCAGCACCCGCACGAAATCTTCTTGAAGGCACACCACACCACCTCACCTGGTCAGTTGGAAACCTGAGTGCGCCAGCAAAATACCGCGCTCACCGCGATGGCCGCGCCCGCCAGGCCGAACACCCACGGCGCTGACGCCACCGGCAGCAACAGGCCCGCCAGCAACGGCCCGAGGCCCGCGCCGACATCGCGCCACACCGCGTTCGACGCCAGTGCCGAGACGCGCATCGAGCCTGGGTTGCGCTCGGCCACCAGGGTGGTCACCAGCGGCAGTTGCAGCGCGCGCAGCACCAATACCGCCGCCGCGCCGACGATCACCCAATAACTGCCGAACGCAGTCAGGGCCAGGGCACTCAAGAATGAAAACAGCAACAGCATCGACGTGGCGCCAAAGCGTTGCGCCGCACGGCCGCCCAGGGGGCTCAGGAGCATTTCCGAGGCATACCGCAGGGCCATCAAGCCGCCAGCGATCAGCACCGCATCGCCGCCGAGAATCTTCTGCGCCTGGATCGACAGGCCAAAAATAAACAGCCCGTCCAGCGCCACGCCTTCGATAAACGACCAGGTCGCCACACTGTCGGGCCACTTGAAGCGCCGCCCGGTGCTGTGCAAATCATGCCCGGCGGTGGGTAAGCCACGCGCCACCCACAAGCCCGCCAGGCAGCAGCCGGCAAGCATCACAAAAATCGGACGTGGGCCGGCCCATAAGGTCAACCAGCCACCCAGCGGCAGTGCCAGCATCGGGCCGAGGGCGATCATCGCGCGTGAACGCCCCGCCCGGCGGGCTGCACCAGCGGGCTCGGACGTTGCTAATACTTGGGTCGACAGGTTCAACGCGGCAAAACACAGGCCCCAGATCAGCCGCAAGCCCAGCAGCGCAGCGAACCCCGACAGCAGCGAGTTGCCCAGGGCGCACACCGTCGCCGCGCCGGCAGCAATCATGCACGTCAGCCGGTCACCGTTGCGCGCATAGAAATTGAGCACGTGCCGATAGCCAAAAATCCGCACCAGGCGGTTGGCTGCCAACAACACCCCGGCCTGCGCCAGCGTGATGCCAAAGGCCTGGGATTCCATCGGCAACAGCAGGTACAGCAACACGTCGCTGGGCAGGCATAACGCGAGGGTCAGCGCGGCCCGTCGGGACGTGGTATCGGCAGTGCGTTGGGCCAGGCTGGACATAAAGCTGAAACATCCTGAAATATTCAGGCCGCCACGTTAGCCTTCCCACGGCGGACTTTACAACGCCCCATTACGCCTTTTTCTCATAGGGCAGCAAACGCAGACCGCTGGCCACACTGCCCACCAACGCAAACACGCAACCCAGCCACAGCGCGTATTGCGGGCCACTGCCCAGGGACAGGTGAAAACACAACGCCACCAATGACGCCCCCAGCGTTTGCCCCAGCAGCCGCGAGATCGCCACGATGCCGCTGGCCCCGCCGCTGCGGGCCAAGGGTGCGCTGGTCATGATCGCCTTGAGGTTGGGCGATTGAAAAAAGCCAAACCCGGCGCCGCACAGCGCCATGCGCCAGCCGATATCAAAGGCCGACGCGCCGCTGCCCAGGGTTGCCAGCGCCGCCATCCCCGCACTGAGCAGCAACAGGCCGATGCCGCACAACACGCCCAGCGACACGCGGTCTGCCAGGCGCCCTGCGACCAGGGCCATGACCGCAACAACGGCCGGCCACGGCGTCATCAGAAAACCGGTTTCCACCTGGCTATGACCAAGCACCGCCTGCAGCAGAAACGGCAATGACACAAACGCCAGGCCCTGGGCGCTGAACGCACAGATCGCAGTCAGGGAAGACAGCGCAAACACCGGGCGCTTGAACAGATCCAGAGCCAGCATCGGCGCCGGGTGCCCAGCCTGGCGGCGCAACAGTAACGCACCGCAGACCAGCGCCACGGCGATCAGGCCCAGGGTCAGTGCGCCCTGGGCGCCGTGCACCGCCGTGCCCAGGCCAAGCACCAGCAAGGCGAACAACCCGGCACACAGCAGCGCGGCGAGGCGGTCGAACGCGTGACCGGTCATGGGCAATGTCGGCAATGAACGCAGGCCCAGCCCCAGGGCCAAAAGGCCCAGCGGCACGTTGATCAGGTACAGCCAGTGCCAGCTTGCCACCGACAGAATCGCCGACGCGGCAGTCGGCCCGAGGGTGAACGCCAGCCCCACCACCAGCGAGTTGTAGCCAAGGCCGCGCCCGAGCATTTTTGCCGGGTAGATATGCCGCAGCAACGCGGTATTCACGCTCATTACCGCCGCCGCGCCCAGGCCTTGCGCCACGCGCGCGGCCGTCAGGGTCAGCAACGACCCGGCCAGCCCGCAAAACAGCGACGAGACAATAAACAGCAGCAACCCACCGAGGTATACCCGACGGTGCCCCCACACATCACTCAACGAAGCGAATGGCAGCACCGTGGCGATAATCGCCAGTTGGTAGGCGTTGACCACCCAGATCACCGAGGCCGAATCGGTGCCGATGCCTTCGGCCAATGTGGGCAGCGCGGTGTTGACGATGGCCGTGTCGAGGGTCGCCATGCCGATCCCCAATGAAAGGGCAATTACGGCCGGCAAGCGTTTATTGGAGGGCAACCCATCGGCAACAGAAGACATGAACAATCCGGCGCTGGTAACAAAGGCCCCTAGAGTACGGGCAGACGCGGATTTTTTCAGTGGCCAATTGCCTGGCTGTCAGAGTTTTCATGTTTGCCACCGCCAACGTCGTGGCGAGCGGGCTCACGATGAAGTGCGGCCTTACTGTGGCGAGCGGGCTTGCCCGGCGTTGGAGTGCGGAGCGCTGCCCTTGCAGTCGCTGTGGTGTATCTGACAAACCCGGTTGGCCGCCCTTGGGGCCGCTTCGCAGCCCAACGCGGGGCAAGCCCGCTCGCCACAAAAGGTCAGGCTCCATCACGCTGAGCCAGCCCCCCACAGTAAGCCCGCTCGCCACAGCAAGCCCGCTCACCACAGGTTATTCACTCGCCACGGCCCCCCACAATCAACTCACTGCCCAACCATGCGGCCAGGTATTCACCGGCCTGGACCACGCCCGCTTCCTCGCCCAAACGCGCCACCAAAAATTCACACAACCTTGCAAAACGGCCGTCGCCCTGCACATGCAACAAAGCGTCAAGCTCCAGCGCCTGCACCTGACGCAAGCGCGAGGTGAACTGGCGCCGCCAGACCAACAAGCCGCCCGCCTCCTCCAGCATCACCGCCTCGGGCGGTTCGGTTTCCTGCCACAGCGCAGACCATATGGCCTCGGCATTGGTGGTCAACGCATGGCAACGCAGCGACGGGGTCAACTGCAAAACCGCGCTGTCCCAGTCCACTTCAGCCAACGCGTGCACGGGCACAGGCAACGCATCGGCGGCGACGAACGCCTCATTCAACGCCGACTCGATCCAGGCCAGCTCATGCACATCGGGGTTGTGCGGGAACACCGTCTTCAACGTCGCGTAGAAACCTTCGGGATACGCATCCAGCGTCCAGGCATGCGGCGGATGCTGGTCGATATGGGCGATGCTGGCCGCCAGAAAGGCCTCATCGCCCAGCCATCGACGCAGGTTCGGGAACGCCTGCTCCAGGCAGCCCACCAATTGCGCGCGGTAGTTGTTCTGGTACACCGCCAGGCCTGCGCGGTGATTGCCCAGCACCTGCGCGGCCTCGTCCGAGGCGCTCACCAGCCAGGTGCGAAACGCCTGCTGCCACTCGGCCAGGTTCATCGCTGCGCTGCCAAGGCACGGGCCGTGGACAGCTCCTGAAGCAACTCGGCCAGCGGTGGAAGCTCATCGTCGCGCTCGATCATCACCGCCACCGGCCCCAGTAACGCGATGGCGTGGGCATACAGTTCCCACACCCCGGCACACACCGGGCGGTCGTGGCTGTCGATCAACAACGCGCGGCCCTGGCTATGGCCGGCCAAATGCACCTGGCGCACGCGTTCGGCAGGCATGCCCGCGAGAAACGCCAGCGCATCGAAGCCATGATTGCTGGCACTGACAAACACATTGTTCACGTCCAATAACAGCTCACAGCCGGTACGCCGGGCCATGGCGGCAATAAACTCCCACTCGCTCATGGACGCGCCATCAAACGCCAGGTAACTGGAAGGGTTTTCAACCAGCAGCGTGCGGCCGAGTACTTCCTGGGCCTGATGAATATTGGCGCAGACCCGGTCCAGCGCCTCCTCGGTGTAGGGCACCGGCAATAAGTCGTGGGCATTGAAATTGCCCCTGCGCGACCAGCTCAAGTGGTCGGACACAAACAACGGCTCAATTTCATCGACCAGCGCCTTGAGGCGCTGCAGGTAGTGCGGGTCAAGCCCTTCAGCGCTGCCGATGGACATCGACACCCCGTGCAATGCCACCGGGTGCCGTGCGCGGATCTGGCGCAGGATGTGCCGGGGCTGGCCGCCCTGGACCATGAAATTCTCGGAGATCACTTCGACGAAATCCACGGGCACCGAGGTCTCCAGGAAGTCGCAGTAGTGTTCCTTGCGCAGGCCCAGGCCATAGCCCGAAAAGGGCGGGTTGGATGTCAGCATGGCGGCTCTCCAGTAAAACTGCAGGCGCGGGTTTGCGCGCGAAAAACTTGAGCACGCTGTGCACTGTCTGCACGCCCGCGTCCTCGTTAACGCGCTTCGTGGGCAAGCCCGCGCCCGCAGGGGTGATGGTTTATTTCGGTTCAGTCAGGGTGCCGCCGGCCTTGAGGCATTCGGATGGGGTCTTGACGATCACGCCCTCGCCCTTGCAGCTGTTGAGGCCCTTGCAGTCGTGCTTGGCGGTGGCGCACAGGCTTTCGCCCTTGCAGCTGTTGACGCCATAGCAGCGGCCGGGTTTTTCCTGCTGGTCGGCGGCACTGGCGGCACTGGCGGCGCTGGCGAATGAAGCCGAAGCCATAGCGATCAGGGCGGCGGCAGCGGCGAGGCTCAAGCGGGATTTGAGTGCAGTGTTCATGGTGTTTTCCTGTGTGGGTGTGTGGGTTACTTGATGACAGACGCGGCGTCTTCGATGACCTTCGCCACAGCCTCAGGCTGGGCGATGTACACCGAGTGGCTGGCCTTGATTTCGGTGACCCTGGAGCCGGCCCGCTGGTACATCCAGCGTTGCAGTGCGGGGCTCAGTGCGCGGTCGTCGGTGGACACCACCGCATAGGTCGGCTTCTTGTGCCAGGCCGCAGCCCACACGGTGCCGCCGAACAGCGCGGTGGTGGCCGGCACTTGGGAGGCGGCCATGAAGTCGGTGCGATTGGTGGTCAGGTCGGCGGCAAAGTCGGCGTTGAACCGAGTGCGGTCGAAGAACAAGTGGCCATCGCGGCTTGGCTTGATGTCATCGCTGGGCGCGGGCATGGAGCCAATCAGCTGGGCCATGTTCTCGCCCACTTCCGGCTGGAACGCCGAGACGTAGACCAGCGACTTGACCTTGTCGCGATCGCCCGCAATCGAGATCACCGCACCACCGGAGCTGTGGCCCACCAGCACCACCGGCCCCACTTGCTGCTCGAGCACTTCGCGCGCCTCAGCCACGTCGGCGGCGAGGTTCTCGTGGCTTTGATGCACCACGGTGACCTTGTAGCCCTTGTGAATCAGGATGTCGTGCACCACACGCCAGCCGGACCCGTCGACAAACGAACCGGGCACGATCACCACGCTTTTGCCGGTGCCGGGCTGCGCGGTGTCGGCCGCCTGGGCCAACAGCGGAACGGTCATTGCCATCGCAATGGCCAGGGAAGAAAGCATTCGCATCGGGACTCTCCATCAGGGTTGTAAAGGTTTGCTCAACAGCAAGCGGTCCAGCGACCAGGCTCCGCCGCCATAGGCCAGCAGCGGCAGCAGCAGGCCCGCCCAGGTCAGGTGCACCGGCCAGGCGTCGGGGTACACAAACACCTCGATCACCAGGGTCATGCCCAGCAGCGCAGCGGCGGCCGGACGCGTCAGCAAGCCCAGCAACAGCAGCAGCGGGAACAGGTGTTCGGCGTAGGTGGCCAGGTGCGCAGCCCAGTCCGACGGAATCAACGGCAAGGCATATTCGGAACGGAACAGCGCGTAGGTCGACGGTTTGAGGTTCAGAAAACCCGTGACCTTGGTGCGCCCCGACAGGAAGAACACCGCTGCGATCCCGAGCCGCGCCACCAGCAACAGCAGTGCCTGGGGCAGCAGGCGCTGGATCACGGCTGTTCCGTCAGGCTGCCGTAGCCCTTGGGGGTCTTGATCTGGGTGCAGGTGCCTTTGTCCACCAGCACCCAGGCGTTGCCCTGATAGTCGGCGGTGGCGGTACCGGCGCACGAGGTGCCCTTGCCGGCAGCGCAGTCGTTGGCGCCGGCGAGGGACACGCCGAAGCACTTTTCCTGAGGTTTGGGCTCATCGGCATGAGCCACCGCCGCGAAGGCGCTGAGGGACAGGGCGAGGGTTGCCGCAAGGGCAGCGTAAGGACGCTTCATCGGTGTATCTCCTGGCTTGACTGAGTGTGACCAGGGCGCGAATGGCGGTGCGTGACCGCCAGCGCCGGCTGGTGAACAGAGTTAAAGCCAGGCGTGTATCCGCTCTGTGTCGCAAACACGACAGAACGTCATGCCGGTGTATCAAGGTGGTGCGCGGATACACAGCGATACACAGTGAATAACCCACCGCCAAATAGGCGCCGATTTATTCGGCATCCCGAACGACACAATTAGAAATATTCGCCTTTCCGAACGAAGCCCTTCAGGCGACCTAGACGACCCTAAAAATCACCATAAATTTCATGCGGTTGTTGTCATCTTTGTTACATGCCAACTGGCATACATTCTGCTTTATCCCTGTTTCTGGTAATAAAATGTTTCAGCTTTGAGACAGTCTCATCAACTGAAACACAATCCGTGGCACGCCAATAAAAACGACAACGCCCCAAAGGAGGGCGACCTTTCCGACTTTTTGATCGACATCAACTTTCCAAGACTGCTGCTGCACATCTGTACCCAAAAGGGCGAATGGCCTGATCGCCAATAACAAGCCTGACTATAAAAAGGACGAATTGATGAGCTCGAGCAAGAACCACGCAGTGTCCTTCATGGACGCAGAACCCCTGGCCCCGGCGTGCGCCGAAAGCGCCCTTGGTTTTGGCCCCTTCCTGTTACTCGCACGCCAGCACGTATTGCTGCGAAACGGTGAGCCCGTCACCTTGGGCAGCCGCGCCCTGTATTTGCTGATTGCCCTGGCCACCCGCGCCGGCGAACTGCTGGAGAAAGCCGAGCTGATCTCGTTCGCCTGGCCCAAGGTGGTGGTGGAGGAATGCAACCTGCGCGCGCAGATCGTCGCGCTGCGCCGGGCCTTGGGCGACGATGGCAACTTCAGCTATATCGTCACGGTGCCGGGCCGCGGCTATCGCTTCGTGGCGCCGGTGACCGTGCAGGCGGCCGGCGAAGACAATCTGCCGGTGCCCCACGCGCGCGTCCTTGAGCCCTCTGTCGCGCCGCCGTCCTGCGAAGTGATTGGCCGCGATGAGTTGGTCGACAGCCTTGCCGACCAGGTGCTGAACCAGCGGTTCTTGACCATCACCGGCCCTGGCGGCATCGGCAAGACCACCGTCGCCATGGCCGTGGCCCATCAGTTAGCCAACCAACTCAAGCTGGACACTTGCTTCGTCGACCTGGCGCCGGCCACTAGCGGGCAATGGGTCACCGGCATGCTTGCCAGCGCCCTGGGCATCCAGACGGTCAGCGACGAGCCGCTGCACAGCATCGCCGCCACCCTGGCCGACCGCCGCCTGTTGCTGGTACTGGACAACTGCGAACACGTGTTGCCGGCCACCGCCGATGCCGTGGAAACCCTCTTGCGCAGTGCCCCTCAATGCTACGTGCTGACCACCAGCCGGGAGCCGCTGCGCGCCGACGGCGAGCGCGTGCACGACCTGGCGCCGCTGCAAGTGCCCGACGAACACACGACACTCAGCGCCGTCGAAGCCCTGAAATGGTCCGGCGTGCGCCTGTTTGTGGAGCGCGTGCGCGCCCTTGACCCCGACTTTGTATTCAACGACGCCGACGTGGCGGCCGTCAGCGCCATCTGCCGCAAGCTCGACAGCAATGCGCTGGCCATCGAAATAGCCGCCGCGCGGGTACGCACCTTTGGCATCCAGGACCTGGTCGGCCTGCTGGACGGCAGCTTCCGCCTGCAAATGACCGGCCGGCGCACCGCCCTCGCCCGCCATCGCTCACTGAGCGCGACCCTGGACTGGACCTATTCGATGCTCAGCGGCGACGAGCAGGCGATGCTGCGCCAATTGGCGGTCTTCACCGGCTCCTTCACCCTTGATGCCGTCAAGGCCATGACTGCCAGCAGCGCCCTCGACCCGCGCAATGCCCTGCCCCTGCTCGAAAACCTGATGGACAAGTCACTGCTGATCGCCGGCGAATCGCAGTTGCTCAAGCGTTATCGCCTACTAGAAACCACCCGCGCCTACGCCCTGGAAAAGCTCGCCGAACAGGGCGAAACCAACGCCACCGCCGAACGCCATGCGCGTTATGCGCTTGGGGTGTTGCAGGAAGCCGGGCAGACCCTGGATGGCCTGTCACCGCAAACCTGGGTCGCGCTGTATGGCCCCGAGATCAACACGGTGCGGTCGGCACTCGACTGGGCCTACTCGACGACCGGCAACCTGCCGCTGGGGATTGAACTGACGTTGGGCGGCGTGCCGTTATGGCTGCGCCTGTCGCTGGTCAGTGAGTGCCGCAGCTGGGTTGACCAGGGGCTGGCCAGCGACGCCAGCACCCCATTGCCGACGCGCCAACGCATGCTGCTGAACACCGCGCTGGCCAGCGCGCTGATGCTCACCGACGGCACCGGCGGCCCGTTGCGTGAAGCATGGCGCCAGGTGCGCGAGGACGGCCGCGAACTCGGCGATGCCGAGCACAAACTTCGCGCGCTGTGGGGGCTCTGGGGTGATCGTTGTGCGTGTAACCAGTACGCCGAAGCACTGGAGTTGGCCGAGCGCTACATTGCGTTGAACAACAGCGGGAACCAGCAACTGCTGGGCAAGCGCATGCGGGCGGTGGTGCTGTTTCACATGGGCGACCTGGCGGGCGCCCGACAAAATATCGACGAAGCCCTGGGTTCACCGTCGGCCCCGCGCTCGCACATCATCGACGCGCTGTTTGATCAGCGCATCGCCGCACGCTGCCTCAAGGCGAAGGTGCAATTTATGGAAGGCGACGTCGACCCGGCCCTGCGGCTGATCGGCACCTGCGTCGATGAAGCGGTCTCACTCGATCACCCGGCGACCCTCTGGTACACCTTGTGCCTGGGGGCGATCCCCCTGGCGCTGCTGGCGTCCAACCTGCCGAAAATGCGTTATTACCTGGGCCTGCTGCAGGACAGCACCACCCGCCAGGACTTGCATATCTGGCGGCAATTTCGCCTGTGTTTCGAGAGCATCCTGCTGATCCGCCAGGGCTCGCCGGAAGAAGGCGTGCCACAACTTGGCGAAGCCCTGCAGCACCTGCAGGGCCAGGGTGATGGTCAGCTCTACAGTCTGTTTCGTTGTGAATACGCTTTGGGGTTGGCGCGCCTGGGCCTGGAAAAACTTGCGCTGGAAGTGTTGGAGGAGACGCTGCAATTGGCTATCGGCCGCCATGAGCGCTGGTTTGTGCCGCAGATGCTGCGGATCAAGGCCCAACTGACACTGCGCCAGGGCAACTACGGGTCGGTGGACAAGGCCAAGGTGCTGCTGCGCCAGGCGTGGGTGGATGCGCAACTGGCCGGTGCGCACTTCTGGCGGGCGCAGATTGCCACGGACTTGGCGCGGTTGCAGGAGCCTAAGTTACGCATTGCTTCTTTGCCCAGGTTTCAGCATCGCTGAGGGCATATCCGTTATTTGGGTGATGGCGGGTATGGGTTCCGCCCTTACGGCGGGTCACTTTGGAAAAGCCCCAAAGTAACCAAAGGGCTCTTGCCCCACCACTCGGCACCTCGCTCACGCTTCGGTGTGCCCGAACGAAGGCTTGAATCCGTGGGCCGC
>NZ_CAWNZA010000005.1:0-105783 GCF_963878885.1 Pseudomonas sp. R9.37
CCTGCTCAACCGTCAGCCGGCCCTTGTCGTCGTAGGATTTGAAGTGCTCAGCGCCATCCGGATCAACCCGCTGCACCAGCCGCGCGCGCTGGTCATGGACATACACTTCCTGACTGCCATCAGCGTTGTGAACCGTAACCTTGCCGTTGTCATCCCAGACATAGCACGTGTCCATCTGCGAAAAACTGGCCCAGTGCCGAACACAGCGCGCCGCCTTGCCAGCCCGTTCCCACGCCCAAAAGAAACTCGTCCCACCGGCCAATTGCCGCTCAAGAATGACGTGCTGTTCGTCGTACCGATAAACCTCGCTTTCACCTACAGCATTGGTCGCCGAAACCAATCGGCCAGCGTCGTCATAGGCGTAGGAAACGATGTTTTGCTCAGTGACCCACACATACGGCTCATGCCCTTTGGCGCGATGAACCTGATAGTCAACCGCCACAATGCGACCGAGTTCATAGCGCAAAAACAGCGACCGACCCGCGCCGTTATCCAGCCGCTCAATCCGTCCCACGCGATCACGAGAAATCCGCAGCCGGTTGTCATACGCATCGCTGATCGCCGTCAGTGCACCATCGCGAAAGTGGTAAAACCTTGATGCCTGGGCCAGCACCAACTCATCGGGCAGGGCACCCAAATAGATCGCCGCTTCAGCCAAGCTGTTGGTGATCGCCGGTCGAGCCACAGTCGGTAAGGGCAGGGCAGTCGACCGATTCTCATGATCCGTCCAAACCACCGAGTCACCCGTCACCACCAGCCTTTGTGCCAGCGCATGACTCCAGCCAAACCCCAACCCGCAATCCACCTCCGCCGCACTGGTGCGATACAACCGCGTCCACTCAAACGGCAAAATTCCGTCCAGCGCACCATCGGTAAGCGTCAGCAATTCCTCCCCGGTGACCATCGACACCGGGCAGCCATTGGTGGCGGTTTTGTCGGCAGGCGCCGCGGCATCTCCCTGGGGATTTTTCGCAGCGACAGGCACATCATCGACGTGTTCCTGGCGCACCAAAGCGGTCTGCTGTTTCTTGCTACGAACCGCCGGCACTGGGTTGGAAACCAACTGATCCCCAGCCTTCAACGGTGCAACCGGCACCGTCTTGATTGGGATTGCGGCACTCCGTCCCAGCAACGGCTTAACCACTTTGGCATGCGGCTCCAACCGGGGCATCACCAGCTTATTAGCCAGCAACTCCAACAACTCCGACGTCCGCTCAGACTTGATATGCCCCAGCACCTTCGTACCCAGGCGCAACGCCACACCCACGCCTGCTGTTGCCCAAATCAGCAGCAGGTTGATCAACACCTCGCCAGTGATTTCCCCCATCAATTCATGCATTTCTTTCGGCGGCAGCATGCGCATCCAGCTGACCATTGCCGACACGTAAATGAACAACAATGGCTCATCGCTGAGCACCAGCAGGCCGTCGGCGATCGCGTCGTTGCCGAGCTTCAGCAGCTCATCAAGTTCAGTTTGGGAGATGTAGTGCAGCAACTTCTCGCTGTTGGGCTTGATGTCCGCCAGTAAATCAACCAGTTGAGTTATGTTGTCCCACAGGTTGTAAAGCGCTTTGCCCATGCCACTTAGAAACGCCGTTTCCACCATCCTGCGCTGGTCTTGCGGGATAGCGTCCGTAAAGTCTTTCCAACGTGCCTCAAGCGTGCTGTTCCATTCGTCGCGCAGGCGCGCTTCCAGTTCCGCGATCACCGACTGATAAGACGCATACAGCGCCTTGACGTGATCCTTGGAAACGTTGGGATAGAAATTGATTCGGTACTGCTGGTTGCGATCACACTCGGTGATTTCGAGAATGCCGCTGGGGCCGATGGTCTTGTGGATCGGCTCACCCAGTGGGCCACCGTTGGGGTCGACGCGTTGCAGTATCACCGGCGTATCGCCGATGGGCACAAACTGCGTGCTTTGGAACATGTGCACCAGGGTCAACGTGCCGTTGGCCTGGCAGGTGGCGACGGTGCTGCTGGGAAAAATGGAGGGGGCTATGGGCGCGACCAGCGTCACTTCATCGCCAACCTTGAACACCTGCTCGACATCCAGCTTCGAAAAGCTCCAGAAGCTTAAAGCCCAGTCGTCAAAGGTGTTCAGGCAGCCCCGGAAATCACGTAAGACGCCTTCAACATCCGGCGCTTTGACGTCCATGGGCCTCAGGGCCAGCCGGCCAATAGCCGGGTTCAAGCGACAGCCCCGTCAATACGTGTTCCAACACAAAAAACCATCTGCAATCCCTCGCGCTGTGTGATCAGGCGAAGGACTTTGCCGAGGTTTTCAGGTGGTATCTGTAGAGGTTATCCGGGTGTTGCGTGGGACGTTTCGGTAGTCCTTGTCAGCGCTGCGCAAATGCCAGGTTCAAACCCAACCCTGCAAAGGCTGCCGCAAAACTGCGGCGCAACCAGTTCTGCACGCGCGGCGATTCGATCACGGCGCGGCGAAAGCCATTGGCCAACAAGCCATAGATGACGAAAACCGCAAACGTCATCGCCATGAATACTGCGCTCAGTACCAGCATTTGCACGGCGGGTGAGATGCTGCCTGGGGTAACGAACTGGGGCAGGAAGGCCAGGAAGAAAATCGTCAGCTTGGGGTTGAGGATGTTCAACAGGAAACCACGGATAATCAGGCCGCGCGCTGTGGTTGCAGTCGGTGCGTCATTCATCGCGAAGGCCGAGCGATTACGCCAGGTGGCATAGGCCAGGTAGAGCAAGTAGGCAACGCCCGCGTACCTGAGCACTTCAAACGCCAACGCGCTGGTGTGCAGCAGGGCAGAGAGGCCGAGCACCGATGCCAGCAAGTGGGGCAGGATGCCTGCGGTACAACCCAGCGCAGCAAATACGCTGGCGCGCTTGCCGGCGGTGAGGCCGGTGGAGACGGTAAAGATCACACCGGTGCCGGGGATCAGCACGACGATCAGGCAGGTGACGAGGAAGTTCACACTGAGCATGGCATTCAAACTCCTTGTAGGAATGGTCGATGACAGATCCTGTCACGTTAGTTTGGGATTGGCGAGTGCGGCAGGTCGGCGAACCCCGGTTAGACTTACCTGTCGATATCCGCAATGCCCGGCCCGTCGTTACCCAAGGAAGCCCCATGTATTCAAGCCGCCTGATCCTGTGCCTCACCACGTTGCTGGTGCTGGCCGGTTGCTCCACTTCACGCAGTCCGCAACAGCCGGAGCGTAGCGAGGCCGAGGTGAAAGCGCAGATCGTGCGCCTGCTGCCGGCGACGGTGCCGGACCGTGGTGGCTGGGCACAAGACATCTACACCGCCTTCGACACTCAGAAAATCTACCCCAGCACCGAAAATATCTGTGCTGTGCTGGCAGTCACCGAGCAAGAGTCCACTTACCAGGTCGACCCGCCGGTACCAAACATGGGCAAGATCGCCCAGGATGAAATCCTGCGCCGTGCCGGCAAGGTCCATGTGCCGGCCTTTGTGGTGCGCAGCGCACTGCAACTGCGCTCGCCTACCGGTAAGTCCTACGCCGAGCGTTTGAGTGCTGCACGCACGGAGAAGGACCTGAGCGCAATCTTCGACGATTTCATCAGCGTGGTGCCTCTGGGTAATACCTTATTTGGCGGTTTCAACCCGGTGCATACCGCAGGCCCGATGCAAGTCAGCATCGACTTTGCACAGAAACAGGCGCGGGGTTATCCCTACACGGTGGACGGCACGATTCGCCGTGAAGTCTTCACGCGGCGCGGCGGCATGTATTTCGGCATCGCCCACTTGCTGGGCTACCCGGTCAGTTATGACCAGCCGCTGTACCGCTTTGCTGACTTCAACGCCGGTTGGTACGCCAGCCGCAACGCTGCGTTCCAGGCTGCCGTCAGCCGCATTGCTGGCACCGAGCTGGCGTTGGATGGCGACTTGATTCGCTATGGCTCATTGTTGCCGGGCACCACTGAGTTGGCGGTGCGCTCCCTGGGGGCCAAGTTGGACATGCGCAATCCGACCATCCGCAGCCAGTTGGAGAAGGGTGAGCAATTGGACTTTGAGGAGACCACCCTCTACAAACGCGTGTACGCGCTGGCTGATAAAGCGGCCGGCAAGCCAATGCCACGGGCGATACTGCCGGGCATCGTGTTGAAGAGCCCGAAGATCACTCGCAACCTGACCACCGCATGGTTCGCCAAGCGCGTGGACGATCGGTATCAGCGCTGCATGAAGCGCTGATTATCGCTGGCGGGCGTGTCGTGGCGAGCGGCTTATTGTGGCGAGCGGGCTTGCCCCGCGTTGGGCTGCGAAGCAGCCCCCTGTCAAGCCGAACGCAGTGTGTCAGTCATCACTCGGTGCCTGGTTCTGGGGCTGCTTGGCAGCCGAATGCGGGGCAAGCCCGCTCGCCACAGAAAGCTCGTTTGCAGCAGTACGCCTGCCAGCCACCACAAACCGGCGCCATAACCAGACCCACAACCACATCACCGGAAACGCCAGGATCACGAACGGCAGTACATAGCTGGCGCGTTCCAGTGCATCTGCCGTGCCGTCCACCAGGTTGTCGCCCAGGTTGCTGAAGATCCGGCTGAAGCGTGACTGCTGGTTCGCGCCATCGGAGGAACGGAAATTCAGGGTCACGCGGTTAGTATCAAGGCGGCGTTGTTGGCCGGCGGCGACCTGGGCGAGTGCCTGCAGTTCGTTTTCAACGCCCGCCTGCTCCTTGGTTAAAGCGATCAGGTCGCTGACGCTGATCTCCTTGCGCTTGGCCAGCTCATCAAGTCGCTGTTGCTGGGCTTGCAGGCGATCCTGGCGACGGAGCACATCGGCGACCGCGTCAGCCAGGTCTTCGGCGGTGGTGATGCGCTGGCCGAGTGTTCCACCTTCTGCGGCCAGCGCGACCATCGGCTCCACGCCGGTGGGGGCAATGCGCAGGATGATCTCGCCACCGTTGCCATCTTCGGTGATGCCCAGAATATTGCAGGCGCCAAAGCGTGCCGACTCACAGGCCTCGCGGGTGGCCTGCATGCGCGGTGCAAGCAGGGCGCCGGGCAGCGCCAGGGTCAGCTCGTGCTCATAAGCCAATTGCGCGCCGGCTCGGCCTTGTTCGCCATTGATGACAGTCGCACGGGAGTGCTCCTTGGGCGAACAGCCGGCCAAGGCCAGTGCGGCCAGCAAGATCAAAAGAAGCGGTTGTGTTGTGCCGTCCAGGTGGCGCATTGCTGTTCCTTGGATGTGCAGGGGAAATTGCCCGCGATTAAAGCGGGTCTGGCGGATTTACGCAAAGCATCGCGCAGGATTTGCGTGACTGATGATGATGGCCTCCGCAGAGGGCGGGGCGTACACCTCAGACCTTACGCCAAGGATGAATTTGCCATGATTGCCTACGCCGTGCCCGAAGGGTTTGTTTCGCTGCCGCGCAGTAGCCCGCTGCTCGACTTGCTGGGCCCAGCTTATTGCCGGGGCGAAGGCCTGGATCTGGAAATAGGCCTGCGCTCCGATAACCGCCACGCGAATGGGCGCGGCACGGTGCATGGCGGGGTGTTGGCGACCCTGGCGGATGTCGGTATGGGTTATGCGATGGCGTTTTCCAGTGAGCCGCCGTTGCCGTTGATTACCGCGAGCATGACGTTGGATTACCTGGGGCCGGTGCAGGTGGGCGACTGGATTGTGGTGCGGTTGGAGCATCACAAACGCGGGCGGCAGATGGCGTTTGCCACGGTGAGCTTGCAGGTGGGGGAGAATGTCGTGGCGCGAGCGACTGCCGTGTTTGCGGTGCCACGCACGGACTAACAATAGAGATCATTGTGGGCGCTGGCTTGCCTGCGAAAGCGCAGGGTCAGCCAGCACATTTGCCAACGGTCGACCCGCTATCGCAGGCAGGCCAGCTCCCACAGTTGGACGGTGGTTTTTCATGGGAACGGCTTAAAAAAGAAAAGGCCCGGTTTTCGTGGAACCGAGCCTTTGCTCCTGTTGCTCTTTGGATCAGCTGCGTTCGAGGGCGAGGGCTACACCTTGACCGCCACCGATGCACAGCGTCGCCAGGCCTTTCTTGGCGTCGCGCTTGATCATTTCATGCAGCAATGTCACCAGCACGCGGCAACCCGAGGCGCCGATCGGGTGGCCGATGGCGATGGCACCGCCATTGACATTGACCTTCTCAGCGTCCCACTCCAGCTCTTTGCCCACCGCCAAAGATTGCGCGGCAAAGGCTTCGTTGGCTTCGATCAGGTCCAGGTCGCCCAGACTCCAGCCGGCCTTGTCCAGGCAGCGGCGAGTGGCCGACACCGGGCCGATGCCCATGATCGCGGGGTCGACGCCGGCGTTGGCGTAGCTGGCGATACGCGCCAGTACAGGCAGGCCGAGGGCTTTGGCCTTATCGGCGCTCATCAATAACACTGCAGCGGCGCCGTCGTTCAGGCTGGAAGCGTTGCCGGCGGTGACACTGCCGTCTTTCTTGAATGCGGGTTTGAGCTTGGCCAGGGATTCGGCGGTGGTGCCGGCGCGTGGTTGTTCATCGACCGCGAAGGCCACTGGGTCGCCTTTGCGCTGGGGGATCAGGACCGGGGTGATCTCATCAACAAACCGACCGGCTTCAATAGCCGCAGCGGCTTTTTGCTGGGAGGCAGCGGCGAAAGCATCCTGGGCTTCACGGCTGATGCCGTACTTGTCTACCAGGTTCTCGGCGGTAATGCCCATGTGGTAGTCGTTGAACGCATCCCACAGGCCGTCGGTGATCATGCTGTCGAGCATTTTGGCATGGCCCATACGCAGTCCGGTGCGTGCAGCGGGCAATACGTACGGCGCCAGGCTCATGTTCTCCATGCCGCCGGCGATGATCACGTCGGCGTCGCCGCAACGGATGGCCTGGGCGCCCAAGTGCAGGGCTTTGAGGCCCGAGCCGCAGACTTTGTTCAGGGTCAGGGCCGGCACGGCGTGGGGCAGACCGGCGAGTATCGAGGCCTGGCGCGCAGGGTTCTGGCCGCTGCCTGCGGTGAGTACCTGGCCGAGGATGACTTCATCCACTTGAGCCGGGTCCAGGCCGGTCTGCTCCAGCAGGCGACGGATCACGGCCGCGCCCAGTTCCGGTGCCGGGATACTGGCCAGCGAACCTTGAAAGCTGCCCACGGCGGTGCGGGTGGCAGCAACAATCACGACGTCTTGCATGGAATCTGTCCTCACTGGAAGTGCATTTCTGGAACGTGGTCCGGGACGATCAGTTTACCGGCGGTCTTGCTCACAATCTCTTCAACGCTGACGCCAGGTGCGCGTTCCTTGAGGACAAAAGCGCCATTTTCGATCTCAAGGTAAGCCAGGTCCGTCAATACACGCTTGATGCACTTGGCGCCGGTCAGCGGCAGGCTGCACTGGCTGAGCAACTTGGACTCACCGTCCTTGGACGCATGGGTCATGATCACGATGATGTTTTCTGCACCGGCCACCAGGTCCATGGCGCCGCCCATGCCCTTGACCAGTTTGCCGGGAATCATCCACGAGGCGATGTTGCCTTGTACGTCCACTTCAAACGCGCCGAGCACGGTGAGGTCGACGTGGCCCCCGCGAATCATCGCGAAGGACTCGGCGGAGGAGAAGATCGAGGCGCCAATGCGCGCAGTCACGGTCTGCTTGCCGGCGTTGATCATGTCGGCATCGATGGTTTCTTCGGTAGGAAACGGGCCCATGCCGAGCAGGCCGTTTTCCGACTGCAGCATCACTTCCATGCCTTCGGGAATGTAGTTGGCCACCAGGGTCGGAATGCCGATGCCGAGGTTGACGTAGAAACCGTCCTGCATTTCACGTGCGACGCGTTGAGCCATTTGTTCGCGGGTAAGGGCCATTGTTTGTCTCCTTATTATTTGGGCTGGCGGATTATTTGCGGACAGTGCGCTGTTCGATGCGCTTCTCGAAGGTGCCGCAGATGATCCGGTCGACGTAGATGCCTGGAGTGTGGATCTGCGCCGGGTCCAGCTCGCCCGGTTCGACAATTTCTTCAACTTCGACCACGGTGATCTTGCCGGCGGTGGCAGCCAGCGGGTTGAAGTTCTGGGCGGTGTGGCGATAGATGACGTTGCCGAAATGGTCGGCTTTCCAGCCCTTGACGATGGCGAAGTCACCGGTGATGGACTCTTCCATCAGGTAGGGGCGGCCATTGAATTCGCGGGTTTCCTTGCCTTCGGCGACGGGGGTGCCGACGCCTGTGGCCGTGAAGAAGGCCGGGATGCCAGCACCGCCTGCGCGCATTTTTTCTGCCAGGGTGCCTTGGGGCGTCAATACCACTTCGATTTCGCCGCTGAGCAGTTGCTTCTCGAACAGGGCGTTTTCACCGACGTAGGACGCGATCACTTTGCTGATCTGTTTTTCTTCCAGCAGCACGCCGAGGCCAAACCCATCGACGCCGCAGTTGTTGGAAACCACCGTCAAGTCGCGGGTGCCTTTGCGCTTGATCTCGGCAATGAGGTTTTCCGGAATGCCGCACAGGCCAAAGCCACCGGAGAGCACGGTCATCCCGTCTTCCAGGCCTGCCAGTGCTTCTTCATAGGACGCCACGCGTTTATCGAAACCTGCCATATGCACCTCTTTTATTGTGTGTGGGCCAGCCAATGACACGAGTGTTGCGCCGACGGATTGATTTGTTAAGTTGTTTTTTAAGGTTGATTGGTTTGAAAAACAGCATAATCGGTTTTAAGCCGCAAGCTTCAAGCATAGACATGCGGCAACCTCACTTGCAGCATCCGACTGGCAGCGTGGAGCTTCGTATGACCGTTAAACAGATGCGTGCCTTTCTCGCCGTGGCCCAGAGCCTGAGTTTCGCCGCTGCTTGCGAACGCCTGCACCTCTCTCAATCGGCGCTGAGCCTGACCATCAAAGGGCTGGAGGAGGGGTTAGGCGGGCGCTTGTTCAGCCGCAATACGCGCAATGTCGCGCTGACGCCTGAAGGTGAGTCGTTGTTGCCTCTGGCGCGTCGCTTGATCGCCGATTGGGACAACGCCGAAGACGAGCTGCGCCAGCGTTTCACCCTCCAGCGTGGCCGGGTCACCGTGGCGGCGATGCCGTCGTTTGCAGGCAACTTGCTGCCACCGATCCTGAAGATATTCCGCGCCCGTTACCCGCAAGTGAACGTGACGGTGCATGACCTGATCAACGAGCAGGTGCTGGAGATGGTGCGTGACCGTCAGGTGGAACTGGGCGTGGCGTTCGAGCCGTCCGAGGGTTCGTCTCTGGCGTTCACCCCGTTGTATCTCGACCGGTTTATTGCGGTAGTGCCGGGAGATTCACCGTTGGCCCAGCGAAGCGAAATCGACTGGCAAACCTTGCTGGAGCAGCCGTTCATTACCCTGCAGCGGCCTTCCACGGTAAGGGTGATGCTTGAGGAGCACCTGGGCGCGTTGCAGATGAAATTGCCGGTGGCGCTGGAGAGCCATCAATTGGCGACGGTGGGCAAGATGGTTGCCAATGGACTTGGCGTCAGCGCCGTACCCGCGTTGTGCGCGAAACAGATGGAAGAGGCGGGCGCCTATTGCATCACGTTGAGCGATCCGGTGATCGAGCGACCGATTGGTGTGTTGACCAAGCCGGGCCATGAATTGTCGGCAGCTGCGCAGGTCTTGTTCGATATTTTTCGCGATGAGGCCGCCAAAGGTCGATTCCCATCGTTTTGATCACGACGCAAAACAAATGTGGGCGCTGGCTCGTCGACGATGGCTATTTAAAACTCAACCTCAGTGTTGAATATTAAGCCGCCATCGCCGACGAGCCAGCGCCCACTAGTTGTCGAATATTACTTAGTAATAGCGGTCGATTACTTTAACGTTCGAGCTGTCTTTGAAAGATGCCCAGGCATTGTTAAGTGTGTCGAATACCTGCTCGATAAAGTTTTGATCGGCAGCCGCTTTCTTGCCAACATAACCCTGGCCGCGGCGATACATTTTCAGGCGCGCCGCCAGGTTGCGGTTGTTTTTATCGAACTCTTCCTCAAGGGTATGGGGCGCCACGCAGTCGATATGGACTTGACCCGATTTTTCGACCCACAGAATATGGTCGTCGAGTGTGTCTTTCTGCGCTGCGAACATCTCAGCCAATTCATCGATAGTTGGTTGGTTGTTCAGATTCATAATGTAAGCCCCTTGACCAGTTGGCGATCTATCAGTTGATTCCGTTAAAACTGCTTAGTTGTCTCCGGCTTGAAAGCCGGGCGTCAGTGACTGTCTGCCGAATACGGGCAGGGTCTTGAACCTGATGCATGTAGTCTTGCTGATGAACGGCTACGCAATGGTTTCATCGCGAAGACAAGCAGCGTTTTAGCTTCTTGTACCGATCCTTGCGGGCCGGTCAGTTTCATCAATCTGCCTTGTGGGCAGAGCACATCCGGAAAAAACAGCTCGGCGGTCAGACGAGCTTGTTCAAAACACGTGTTACCAACGCTCCCGATCCGGGAGACGTCTCGATAATGCAAGGGTAAAAAGGTTACGTCAACGATTATGTAGTGATTTATTTTGAGCACTACATAAATCGTTGTGGGGGCGGGGGAATGCGGAAAAACGTGACTTGGGCGTCATTTTTTGTGCGGTTGGTCGAAGGGGGCGAGG
This sequence comes from Pseudomonas sp. R9.37, assembly GCF_963878885.1. NCBI lineage: Bacteria > Pseudomonadati > Pseudomonadota > Gammaproteobacteria > Pseudomonadales > Pseudomonadaceae > Pseudomonas > Pseudomonas sp. R9.37. The sequence goes on from NZ_CAWNZA010000005.1 coordinate 10,534, forward strand.
TCATCAATTCAGTATGGAAACCTGTGGGAGCGGGCTTGCTCGCGAAAGCAGTGGGTCAGCCGGAATGCTTTTGACTGACGCACCGCCTTCGCGAGCAAGCCCGCTCCCACATACAGCCCTGTTCATTGTTGGTTTGTGGCGGTGTTACTGGCTCAATCGCTTGACGAGCAACGGCAACAACCGCTCACAGGACGCCTCGATCTTCATCTGCAACAGCTCATCCCCGCGTGTCTTGCCCAGGTTGATGGCAATCACCGGCTTGCCTTGCTCCACCGTCGCCTTGCACAGGCGAAATGCCGAATAGGCCATCAGCGATGAGCCCACCACCAGCAGCCCTTCAGCCTGCTGCACCGCCGCCATTGCTTTGGCCGCTGTGGCCTGGGCGACGTTCTCACCGAAAAACACTACGTCGGGCTTCAACCGTTGGCCATTGCAGTGCGGGCAGTGGGGAACTTGGAAGCGTTCTTCAAAGGCAGGATCGAGCAGCGTATCGCCATCGGGCGCTTGCACGGCATCGACGCCGGCCAGGTAGGGGTTCTGATCTTCCATCACCCGCTGGATCACATCGCGCTCGCTGCGCTGTTGGCAATCCAGGCACAGCACTCGATGCAGACTTCCATGCAGCTCGATCACATCCTGGCTACCGGCCTGGTCATGCAAGGTATCGACGTTCTGCGTAATCAGCCCGCTGATACGCTCGCGTTGTTGCAGCGTGGCCAGCGCCAGGTGAGCCTTGTTCGGCTGCGCCACGCGCACCCGTGGCCAACCCAGCATTGCCCGCGCCCAGTAGCGGCGCCGCGCTTGCGGCGTGGCCAGGAATTCCTGGTACATCATCGGCGCCTTGCCCCGACGCACCCCTTCGCTGTCACGATAATCAGGAATGCCCGACGACGTGCTGATGCCCGCACCGGTCAGCACCACAAAGCGCCGCTCAGCCATCGCCCGGTGCAGGGTATCGAGGTGGTCTTCTTGATGTTCCAGCGTGTCGAGCATGGGGTCCCCTATTCGCCGCGGATGTACTGCTCCAGTTGTTTGATCAAGTCAGCCTGCTCGGCAATGGCTTCCTTGACCAGGTCACCGATGGACAACAGGCCGATCAGCTTGCCATCTTCGACCACGGGCAGGTGGCGCAGGTGACCGTCCGTCATGATGTTCATGCACTTTTCGACGCTCTGGTGAGTATCGACGGTAATCACTGGCGAACTCATGATTTCACTCACAGCAGTGGTCGCGGAAGAACGCCCCTTGAGGATCAACTTGCGCGCGTAATCGCGCTCACTGATCACTCCCACGACTTTGCCTTCGTCCACAACCGGCAAGGCCCCGACGTTTTTGGCAGCCATCTGGATCAATGCCTCCATCACCGTCTGGTGCGACTTGATGGTGTGGACCTCCTGATTCTTCTGGTCCTTGGCTTTGAGCACTTGTGCGACGGTTTTCATGGCGGCCACTCCGGTGTTGTTGTTAGGAAGTCAGCAGGTCCCTTACAGAATCCTAGACGGGCTACGGGGCTGCAAGGTCCAAAGCGGCGTTAAACCCGTCGAAAAACGTCATTCGCTGGATTTTTTCGTCTTTCAGCCGGCATTTGTCGGCTTTTTCCCCCGCTTGGTACCTGCCGTTGTCTTGCGTGGCGCCGTCTTGCGTTTCTTTTTCCATGGCGTGGCGCCTCGACCTGCCGGGCTGGCTGGGCCGGTGATGGTCATGCGCATACCATTGCAGCGCGCCACTTGCTTGCTCATCCACGCCGCCTGCTTGGCGACGAATTCTTCCAGGCTCATTTCACCGCTTTGCACCATGTCCAGCGCCTGTTCCCAGATCGCAGTGGTGCCTGGGTCGGCAATGGCTCGAGGTACGGCGTCGATCAGGCTGAATGCGGCCGCAGTGGCCGAGAGTGACTTACCGTTTTTGATCAGGTAACCACGGTCCAACAGCCCCTGGATAATTCCGGCGCGGGTGGCCTCGGTGCCGATGCCGGTGGTGTCCTTGAGTTTTTGCTTGAGCAGCGGGTCTTCCACCAGCTTGGCGACGTTTTTCATCGCCTTGATCAGGTCGCCTTCGGTGAATGGTTTGGGCGGTTGGGTCCACAGGTCTTTGAGATTGACCTTGGCCACCGCGTAGTCCTGGCCCTGCACCAGCGCCGGCAAGGCTTGCGGCGCGGGTGCCTCGCGCCCCTTTGCCGGGGCCAGCGCTTCGGGCAGCGCGCGTTTCCAGCCCGGCTCGATGACCACCTTGCCGACCGCGCGCAGCGATTGGCCTGCGCAGTCGAAATCCGCCTGGGTGCGATCGTATTCATGATTAGGCAGGAACTGGGCCAGGTAACGTGCGCGGATCAGGGTGTAGACCGCACGGTATTTACCGGTGAGCTGCCCCACATCCTTACCGGCCCCGGTGGGAATGATGCCGTGGTGCGCGCTGACCTTGGCGTCGTTCCAGGCCCGTGAACGACGCTGGGGATCGATATGCGGCATCAGTTCATTCACTGCCGGGTCCGCGCGCCCCAGCGCAGCTAAAATTTTCGGCGCGTCGCTGTGCTGGCTCAACGGCAGGTAGCCGCAATCACTGCGCGGGTAGGTGATGACCTTGTGGGTTTCGTAGAGTGACTGGGCGATATCCAGGGTTTCCTGGGCACCGAGCCCCAGCTTTTTGGAGCAGATTTCCTGCAGGGTGCCAAGATCGAAGGGCAGGGGCGCCACCTCGCGCATGCGCTCGGTGCGCAACTTCACCAGCCGCGCAGTGGCGGCGTTGCGCATGGCATCGGCAGCGTCGCGGGCCACCTGCGGGTTGAGGCAGCGGCCCTGGTCGTCACACGCATCATCCGTGGCGCGCCATTGGGCGGTGAAGGTCATGCGCTCATGGCGCAGATCGACATCGATGGCCCAATAAGCCACCGGCACAAAGTCGGCGATGCTGCGGTCGCGGTCCACCACCAGGCGCAGGGTTGGCGTTTGCACCCGGCCCACCGGCAACACGCCTTGATAGCCGGATTGGCGCCCAAGCAAAGTAAACAGACGGCTCATGTTCATGCCGATCAGCCAGTCGGCGCGCGAGCGACCCAGCGCCGAGTGATACAGGCTGAAGGTTTCGGCGCCCGGCTTGAGCGCGGCCAGGGCTTTGCGAATGGAGGCGTCATCCAGCGCCGACAGCCATAGCCGCTGGATCGGGCCGCGATAACGGCAATGCTCGACCAACTCCCGGGCAATCATCTCGCCCTCACGGTCGGCGTCGGTGGCGATCACTAGGTCCTGGGCTTCTCCCAGCAAACGCTTGACCGCCTTGTACTGGCTGGCGGTCTTGGGCTTGACCTGCATCTTCCATTTTTCCGGGACGATCGGCAGATCGGCCAGCACCCAGCGCTTGTATTTGGCGTCGTAGGCATCGGGCGGGGCGGTTTCCAGCAGGTGGCCGATGCACCAGGTGACTGTGACCCCATTGCCCAGCCAGCAACCGTCGCCGCGCCGGCTGGCGCCGAGCACGGCCGCGATATCCTTGGCCTGGGAGGGTTTTTCACAGAGGTACAGCCGCATGGTTATCACATCAGATCGGGTTGATGCCTTGCAGGATGCTGAGTCATAGGGATTTGAGCAACCATTATCTGTATGGATGTACAGCAAAGTGTGTGAGTGCCACAAAACAAAAGTGGGAGCGGGCTTGCTCGCAAAAGCGGTGGATCAGTCAACGAAATGTGTCGACTGGCACACCGCCTTTGCGGGCAAGCCCGCTCCCACAAGGGGTCTCAGGCGTCTTGAAGATCAGTTGTTATTGATGTCCACATTTCGGGTTTCCTTAAGGCAGAACAACCCCACAATCAGACTTACGCCGGTGACCACCACCGGGTACCACAGGCCATAGAAAATGTCGCCGGTGTACACCACCAGGGCAAATGACACAGTCGGCAGGAAACCGCCAAACCAGCCGTTACCGATGTGATAGGGCAGCGACATCGAGGTGTAGCGGATACGCGTCGGGAACAGTTCCACCATCAACGCTGCCAGTGGGCCGTAGCACATGGCGGCGATCAGGATCAGCACCACAATCAGCACCACCACCATGACCTTGTTGACCTGTGCCACATCCGCCGAAGTCGGGTAGCCGGCGAGTGTCACCGCACCGCGCAGGGCCGCTTCGTCGTAACCGTCGATGCGCACGTCACCCACGCTTACCTGCACCGGGCTGCCGGCCGGCGCCGCAGAACTGCTGTACGGCAGGCCTTGCTTGACCAGGAAGGTCTTGACCTTGTCGCACGGGCTGTCAAAGCGCGCCTTGCCCACCGGGTCGAACTGGAAGGTGCACGTGGCCGGGTCGGCCAGCACGGTAATCGGCGCCTGATGGCTGGCCTGGTCCATCGCCGGGTTGGTGTAATGCGCCAGGCCCTTGAAGATCGGGAAGTACAGGGCGGTCGCCAGCAGCAGACCGAGCATCAGCACCGGTTTGCGTCCGATTTTGTCCGACAGCCAGCCAAACAGGATAAAAAACGGCGCGCCGATCACCACGCTGATAATCAGCAGCATGTTGGCCAGCGCCGGGTCCATTTTCAGGAATTGGGTGAGGAAGAACAGCACATAGAACTGCGCCGCGTAGAACGTCACCGCTTGCCCACCGTTGATGCTGAACAGCGCGATCAGCACCACCTTGAGGTTTTCCTATTTGCCGAACGACTCGCGGATCGGCGACTTGCTGGCCTTGCCTTCCTCTTTCATTTTCAGAAACGCCGGCGACTCGTGCAGGCTCATGCGGATCCAGGTGGAAATGCCCAGCAGCACGATGGAAAACAGGAACGGAATCCGCCAGCCCCAGACTTCGAACTGGTCGCCGGTGAAGTAACGGCAAGCCAGCACCACCAGCAGCGACAGCAGCAGGCCGAGGGTGGCGGTGGATTGAATCCAGCTGGTGTGCAGGCCGCGTTTGCCCGCCGGCGCGTGCTCGGCCACATATGTGGCTGCGCCGCCGTACTCACCGCCCAACGCCAGGCCCTGCAACATGCGCAGCACGATCAGGATGACCGGCGCGGCAATGCCAATGCTGGCGTAGGTCGGCAGCAGCCCGACACAAAACGTCGCCACGCCCATCAGGATGATGGTGACGAGAAAGGTGTACTTGCGCCCGATCATGTCACCCAGGCGACCAAACACCAGCGCGCCGAACGGCCGCACCACAAAACCTGCCGCGAAGGCCATCAAGGCAAAGATAAACGCCGTGGTGTCGTTGACCCCGGCAAAGAACTGTTTGCTGATCACGGCCGCCAGAGCGCCGTAGAGGAAAAAGTCATACCACTCGAACACCGTCCCCAGAGACGAGGCGAAGATGACTTTTCTTGATTCGCTGCCGGTGCTCGCACGAACGGCCGAGCCCAGGGGTTGAGCATGTTCTGACATCGGGTAACCCTCACAGTGATTATTTATTGTTGTTCCACTGTCGGCGCCAACCTCGGCGCCGGTTGTCTCTCTGTAGGCGCCGGCCAGCCGGACGCCTGCAGGTCACGCGGGTGTGGTCATTTCTCTTTCCGGGGCAAGATTCCTTGTGTTCGGCGAAAGGATCAACTGCGCAGCTTTCTCCGCAATCATCAGTGTAGGTGAGCAGGTGTTACCCGACGTGATGCGTGGCATCACCGAGGCATCGGCGATGCGCAAACCCGGCACGCCATGTACGCGCAGTTGAGCATCGACTACAGCGTCTTTGTCGCTGCCCATGCGGCAGGTGCCCACCGGATGGAAAATCGTCGTGCCGATGCGCGCGGCGGCTTCGTGCAGTTGCGCCTCGGTTTGCAACGAATCGCCCGGCAGGTACTCCACCGGCTTGAACTGGTTCAAGGCGGGTGCGGCGACGATGCGGCGCGTCAGGCGAATCGCGTCGGCGGCCACGCGCAAATCTTGCGGATGGCTGAGGTAGTTGGGCCGAATCAACGGCGCATCGGCCGGGTTGGCCGAGCGAATGTCGATACGGCCGCGACTTTGCGGGCGCAGGTCGCAGACCGAGGCGGTAAACGCCGGGAACGCATGCAACGGCTCGCCAAAACGCTCCAGTGACAGCGGCTGCACATGGTATTCAAGGTTGGCCGAGGTTTGTTCGGGGCCGGAGCGGGCAAACGCGCCGAGCTGGCTGGGCGCCATCGACAGCGGGCCGCTGCGGTCATACAGGTAGCGCAGGCCCATGCCCATTTTGCCCCACAGGGTGCCCGCGATCTGGTTCAGGGTGCGCGCGTTTTCCAGTTTATAGATCAGGCGCAGTTGCAGATGGTCCTGCAGGTTGCCGCCCACGCCGGGCAGCTCATGCACCACGTCGATGCCCAATGGTTTGAGCACATTGGCAGGGCCGATCCCCGAGCGTTGCAGGATGCCCGGCGAGCCCACTGAACCGGCGCACAGCACGATTTCCTTGCGCGCTTTCCAGCTCATCTGCTGGCCGTTCTGACGCCCGAGCACCTGAGAGGCTCGGCCGTTTTCCAGCACCACGCGGTCCACTTCGACCTCGGTCAGCACGGTGAGATTGGTCCGCTGGCGGATCGGCTTGAGAAACGCCTTGGCCGCATTCCAGCGCACGCCGGCCTTCTGATTGACCTGGAAATAGCCGCAGCCCTCGTTATCGCCGGTGTTGAAGTCGCTGATCGGCGCGATGCCGCTTTGCGCCGCTGCATCGCGAAAGGCATCCAGGATCGGCCAGTGCAGGCGCTGTTGCTCCACGCGCCACTCGCCGCCGTCGCTGTGAAATTGCGAACCGCCGGCGAAGTGGTTTTCGCTTTGTTTGAACAGTGGCAGCACGTCTTTCCAGGCCCAGCCCGGGTTGCCCTCGGCCGCCCAGCCGTCGTAATCCTGGGCCTGACCGCGCATGTAGATCATGCCGTTGATCGACGAGCAGCCACCCAGCACCTTGCCGCGTGGGTAACTCAACGCACGGCCTTGCAGGCCTTCCTGGGCTTCGGTCTTGAAGCACCAGTCGGTGCGTGGGTTACCGATGCAGAACAGGTAGCCGACGGGAATATGGATCCAGGGGTAATTGTCGCGGCCGCCGGCTTCAAGCAGCAGCACGCGGTGGGCGGGGTTGGCGGACAGTCGATTGGCCAGCAGACAGCCTGCGGGGCCGGCGCCTACTACCACGTAATCGTATTCAGCAGCTGCAATGGGCATCTGAGGCCTCGCTTGTTTTTCTTATTGGCTCCATCCTAGTTGTTAGTTTTCGTCTTAAAAATGTTAGTTTTTACCCAGCTGCTGTGCGTTTTTAAACAGTGCCTGTAACCACTGACATGAGCGCAACTACTGACTGCCCACGCAAGGGAGGCGATATGTTCGATTGGAACGACCTGCGGTTCTTTCTCGAATTGCAACGCAGCGGCCGCTTGCTCACCGCTGCCCAGCGCCTGAAAACCACGCACGCCACCGTCGCCCGGCATATCGAGGCCATCGAAAAGAGCCTGGGGACTGCGCTGTTTGTGCAGCACGCACAGGGTTACGAGCTGACGCCGTCCGGCGAAGCCTTGCTCAAACACGCTGAGGCCATGGAAAACGTCGCGTTGCTGGCTGAAGACGAACTCACCCATTGCGCCGCGCCCCTGGGCAAGATCCGCCTCGGCGTGGCTGAAGGGTTGGGCGTGATGTTTCTTGCCAGCCGCATGGGCGGGCTGTTTGAGCGTTACCCAGGCTTGGAAGTCGAACTGGTGGCCGTGCCGCGCTTTGTCAGCATTCTGAACCGGGAAGCGGAAATCAGCATTCACCTCGAACGCCCCAGCGTCGACCAACTTGTCACGCGCAAACTCACCGACTACCGCCTCGCGCTGTATGCCAGCCGCGCGTATCTGGACCGCAACCCGCCGATTGAAAAGCGCGAAGACCTCGCCGTGCATGCGTGGATCGACTACGTGGATGACTTGCTGTTCAGCCAGGAACTCAAATTCCTCAGCAGCTTCTGCCGCAACCCCAAAGTGGTGTTCCACAGCACCAGCGTGATCGCCCAGCACCAGGCGGCGCGCTCGGGGTTGGGCATCGCTGTGTTGCCGTGCTTTATGGCGGCGGGTGATCCGGACCTGGTGGCGTTGCTGCCGACGGAGGGCATTCAGCGCAGCTACTGGATCAGCTCACGCCGGGAGCTGCACAAGTCGGTGCGGCTGCGGGTGTTGTGGGATTACGTGGTGGAGTTGTGCGCAAGGGAGCAGGGGTTGCTGCTTGGCGAATCCAGCTAAAGCAACCGGATCACATATGTGGGGAGCAGCGCTTGCCTGCAACACGGCATCCCTCTGATGGCATGAGATCCCCGTGTGAGAGCTGGCTTGCCTGCGATGCAAACACCTCGGTCGATCAGGCATGACCAGTCGATGCCATCACAGGCAAGCCAGCGCCCACATTGGATTTGCGTTTACGCTGCCTTCAGAGCTTTACCACCTGATGCACCTGTTCGGCACAGGTGCGCGCCTCGTCAATCATTTTGCCAAACGCTTCGCTCGCGACCTCGGCGTGAGTCAGCCAACGCGTTTTCTGGCTCAGGCGATAGTGATAACGCAGCCCGTCGTCCGTGCGCGTACCGTCCAGGTCCAGGTCGTACCAGGGCGAGCGCACCTGGCAGCCGGGGATGGCTTTTTCCATCTTCGCGCCAGTCAGCGTGAAGCTGTAGTCGTAGGTCTGCGGGTTGCCCAGGTACAGGTCGGCCTGTTGATTGTGACGGCGGTAGTTGATGAAACCATCCCAGCGCCCGTTGAGTGACTCATCGGTATAGACGTAGTCATTCGCGAGTTTTTCCAGGGCACGCTGGTCGTTCAGGGTGGCGTGAACAGCGTAGCCGTCGTGCACCACAAAGGCTGTGGGTTGGCGGGTGATCTGGCAGTCGCTGATCTCGTTGCCAAAGTGCGCGCAGAGGTTCTGGTCGGTGGCAGTGGTGCCTTGTTGGCGGTCATCCACGCTCATTTGCATCAGCGGCAGGCGGCTGAAGGTGATGGTCGCCTGGGTGGCACCATTGCCCTGTTTGTCGAAGTGCACCTGTTTGTCCAGACGCAGGGCGGTTTCGGGGCGTTCCAGCGGGATCTGTTCTTCGCGCACGTGGCCCTGAGCATTGTTGACCAGCACCCAGCGGTCCTGGATGTCGGGCAAGGTCTGGCCGGGGGCGAACACCGGGTTGGTCGGGTCGAGCCACCAGACCTGGCCGTCCACTTCGGCGCGCACGATCGCATGGTTCGGTGCATTGGTGCCGGGGATCAACAAGGCATATGCCACGTCGCCGCGGCTGACCCAGGCGGTTTCAGCCTTGATGCCGCTGGCCTTGAGCATCGCCGTCAGCAGGATCGCGAGGTCCTTGCAATCGCCATAACCGTGCTGCTCGATTTCCGCCAGGTTGAACGGCACGTAGCCGCGCTCTGTAGCGCGCCAATCGCCCAGGTAGCGGTAGTGATCGTTGATGTACTGCATCAGCGCGGCCACCTGTTCTGCCGGCGCCAGGCCGCCGGCTGCAGCCACTGCGGCGGCGGCTTGCGCAGGCAGCCTGGCGGCAAGTATCTGGTTGTAACGCTGGGCAAAATCACCGAAATACGCCTGGCGATCCACAGTGCTGCCCACTTCCAGGCGCGGAATGCGCTGTAGCGCAGCGCTGGACGATTCGTTGATGTAGTTGAGGTAGGTCGGGGCTTTTTGCTCCACCTCCAGCGTCTTGCCGTTGGCCGACGGGGTTACGGTGAAACCATCGAACAGTTCACTGCGCCACTGGATCGGCCGTTCGGCGGTAAAGCGCGCCTTGACGTGGTCGCGACGGAACGCGCTGGGGTCGAAGGTGAGGGCATAGTGAAACTGACTCACCAGCGGTTTGGCCGCGCGATGTTCGCGCACGGTGAAGCGAATCTGTGTGCCCACGCGCAGGTTCGGGAAGGCCAGGGAGGTCTGCTTGTCACGGCTGAAACCCTGGTCCGGGTTGGGCGCGGTGCGGGTGTCGATTTGCGTGGCGTCCAGCGCCACCGGCTTGGCACCTGGCTGGGTGGAGTGCGCGCTGATCACCTCAAAGGTGTCGCCTTCGGCGTAATCGAAGTCAATGCGCGAGAGCATTTCGCGGCCGTTGGGTTTGAGGATCGTGTAGTGCTGGGTGGTGGTGCAGTCGGTGCTGGCGTCGCGGTTGAAGTGGCAATGCAGCTCGGTGTCACTGGCCAGCGGCGCTTCGGCCATGGGTTGGAGTGCGGCGTTAACAGGATGGGTAACCAGCCCCAGGCTGATGACAATCAAACAGCGGTGAAACGAAAAACGGTGCAAACGGTACATTGGCGCCTCGGGTGACACATTGAAACAACTACCCAACGGGCAGTGAGAAGGCGCCGGATGATAATGGATCGCAACTAAAAAGACCAGGATTGTTCGACAATCTATCTGGCTGAAAGGCCCGTGCTAGAGCCTTTTGCTTGATTTGGGTCAGGGTTTTAGCAGTTCAAACTCCGCGCTGCCGAGTTGCTCGCCGTTGACCAGCACATGCACCCGATGCGTGCCCGCGTAGTGCTTGCGCGTGGTCAGCTCACGAATAGAGTGTTCGCGCCGAATGCTGTGGTGTTCGCCCGCGCCCAAGGTGAATGCCTTGAGCTTGAACACCTTGGCCGCACTGTGGCCGGCGCTTTTCACATAGTCGATGGCGTAATCCACCACCAGTTTTTGGGGCGCGGCAGCGGTGGATTCGAGGCTCAATGACAGCGTGATCCGTTCGCCCAGGTTGATCACGGCTGGCGTGACGGCCAGGTGATGAATCTTCACCTCGGCCTTGGCCCCGGCGCCGATGATCGTCAATGCGCGGGTGTTGCCTTGCTTGATCAGGTTGCGTAAGGCGTGGCGGGCGATCCAGGCGCTGTGCGGGTTGTCCAGGTTCCAGCCTTCGATCAGGCCGAGTACCCATTCCGGATGGTCCTTGGTGATGTCGTTGAGGTGGTTGGCCACCGACTTGCGCACGTACAGGCTGCTGTCGGCGTTGAGGTTGTCGAGAATCGACGCGCACAGCGCGGGGTTGGCCTGCACCTCGGCCAGGCGAAAAGACCACGGCAGGCGAGGGCGCGAGCCTTCGCTGGCCAGGCGGCGCACGTGTTCGTTGGCATCCAGCGACCATTGCTGCATGACCGCCAGGGTGCGCTGGAAGTCGTTCAGCAAGAAAGGGCGGATGGCAAATTCGGCAGAGCCAAAAGTGGTGAAGTACTTGAGCGCGGCCATGGACCGCCTGAAGTCACCCTGGCCGTAAGTTGCCACGTAGTGCGGCAGGCACAGGCACACAAACGCGCTGTTCAGGCGCGGCGCAAGGGCGTAAAGCAGCTTGAGCGTTTGCGCGTAATCCAGCGCAATCACGGCGTGCAGGCTGTCGCTGACCCGCGCCACGCGCTGCATCACCGACAACTCGGCAAGCCCGGCCTTGGCGTGCTTGAGAAAACCCTTGGCGTCGAACGCCGGGTACACCGCCGACATCTCTCGGGCGATGTGCTGCAGGCGTTCGGCGTTGAAGATTTCCTTTAGGGCTGGCGCGCTTTGCTCGGGCATCGGTGCTTCCTGAGTGTTAGAGAAACCAGCGGTATTCCCGCGCGTTGATCTCTTGTTGAAAAGCCAGATGGTCCTGGCGTTTGTTCTCGCAATACACGTCGACAAATTCTGCGCCCAGCTTATCGCGCACGACCGGCTGGTGTTGCATGGCGCGCACGGCGTCGAGCATCTCAAGGGGAAAGTCGGTGCCGCTGAGGCGGTCTTCGTTCAAGGGCGCGATGGGTTCTTGCCTGGCTTCAAGGCCATGCTCAAGCCCTGCCAGGATCGCCGCCAGAACCAGGTACGGGTTGGCATCCGCACTGGCCAGGCGGTGCTCGATGCGCAGGTTGCGCGGGTCTGATTCGGGAATGCGCACGCACGCATCGCGGTCTTCAAAGCCCCAGCTGGCGCGGGTCGCGGCGTTGACCGTGCCACCCAGGCGGCGGAAGGCGTTGTGGTTGGGCGAGAAGATCGGCATGCAGTGCGGCAGCAATTCCAGGCACCCGGCCACGGCATGGCGCAGCGGTTGCTGCTGGTGCGCGGCGAGCAGGTTATTGCCCGCCGCGTCATAGAGGCTGACATGCACATGCATGCCGCTGCCGGGAAATTGCAGGTAAGGCTTGGCCATGAAGCTGGCACGGTAACCGTGCTTGAGCGCCACGCCACGCGTGCTGCGGCAGAACAGGGCGGCCCAGTCGGCGGCGCGCAGGCCGTCATCGAGGTGGCCGAAATTGATTTCGAACTGGCCCGGGCCGATTTCGGCGGTGATCACCGTAATATCGATGCCTTGGTCCTTGGCGGTTTGCGCCATGTCGTCGAGCACCTCGCTGAAGCGCGACAGCCGTTCGATATGCAAGTTGGGCTGGTCATCGGCGTCCTCGCTCAGCGGGTCGCGGGCGAATTGCGGCCGGCCGTTGTCGAGTTTTTTGTCGAACAGGTAGAACTCCAATTCGAAGGCCACCACCGGATGAATGCCCTTGTGCTGCAGGCGTTCGAGCACCTTGGCCAGCACTTCGCGCGGTTCGAACTCGATCGGCGCCTCGGTGCCGTCCGAGGTGATCAGCATCTGCCCCAGCGGCTGCGACTCCCAACTCACCGGCTTGAGCGTGCCTGGCACCAGACGGCGGTTGGCGTCCGGATCGCCGTCGTGGAAGCAATAATCACCAATCTTGAACAGCCCGCCCTGTGCGCCGAGCAGCACGGCGTTTTGCGGCAGCTTCAGCGGGCTGCCTGCGGCGACCTTTTCCAGCATGTCCACCGGGTAGCGCTTGCCGTAGAAATGCCCCGGAATGTCCAGGGCGATCAGGTCGACGTAACGCACCTCGGGGTGGTTCTGGCGAAAGGTCCGTACTTCGGCCAGCAACATGGAAGACTGGTTTTTCACGGGTGTTGCTCCTAGTTGTAAACCCACAGCACGCGGGCGGGCAGGTCAGTCAGGTTGGCGTAACGGCAATGGGCGAAACTGGCCAGGTGGAAGCTGTCGCCAGGGCCAAGGGTGACCGAGTCCGGTTGGCCTTCCACCCACAGCGTCAACTCGCCCTCCAGCACAAACCCGGCCTGCTCGGCGCGGTCGCTCATGGTTTGTTCACCGCTGTTGGCGCCGGGTGCGAGCAGGCTGTCGAGCATCGAAAAGGCGCCGTTCATGCTGGGCGAGACCAGGATGTCGGTGATGCCGTTGGCGTAGTACACCGTGCGTCGCTCGTTGGGGCGTGTGACCCAATCCACCGCCTTGGGTTTGGGCAGGCTGTAGAAGTACGTGGTGGGCACGTCGAGGGCATGGCTGATGGCGGTCAAGTCGGCCACGGTCGGGCGCGACAGGCCACGTTCGACCTGAGACAGGAAACCCACCGAGCGCTCGATTTTTTGCGCAAGTTGCGCCAGGGTGAGTTTCTTGTGTTTGCGCAGGTCGTGGATCAGCGCGGCCAGGGTGGCGAGTTCTTGTTGTTGGTTCATGAAATTTATGTCGAGAAATTTCATGAAAAATTACAGGATTAATTTCATGGGGGCAAGGCTGATGGATCTTGAAGCGCATCTGTTTTCGTTAGAGCAGGCGCTGCAGCAGAGCACTACACGCAGCGATGCCGCGCAGCTTGAACGTTTGCTGGCGGATGACTTTGTCGAATTTGGCGCCAGTGGCAATGTCTGGGGCAGTAAGGCCCAAGTGATTGCCGGGTTGCAGGATGAGGCTTTCAGTGCGCGCCGCATGACGGAGTTTGCGGTGAAAGCACTCAGTGACGGGGTGGCGCTGGTGACTTATCGCGGTTACCGCGAAGGCGTCGGGCAATCGTTGCGCAGTTCAGTGTGGCGGCAGGAAGAAGGGCAGTGGCGGATGGTGTTCCATCAAGGCACGCCGGTGTAACCCCTCGCCACAAGGATTGAAGGCGGGCTGAATGATTCCGTGCGCTCGCGGTCCGAACCTGGGTACGCATCATTCATTGAAGGAGCACCCATGAAGTCCAAAACCCTAGCTGCTTGCCTGTTGCTTACTGCGGGCCTGTCCACCGCCAGCTTTGTCGTGCAGGCCGGTGATACCCCGCAGGAAACGGTGAAGCCTTCGAGCATCAACGCGCGCGATTTGAAAGAAGGCGACCGCGCCCCGGACATGCTGATGCGCAAGGAGTCGGCCGTCAGCGACTGGAAGAAACGCGGCCTCAAGCAACCCGAAGAAGACAGCCAATGGGCCCGCGTGGGTGACAAGTTCGTGCTGCTCAAAACCACCAACGGCACGATTCTCGAGATCACGCCCGTCAAGAAATGACCGGTCTTTTTTGCCTGGTCTTGCGTTAAGGTAACCGACCCCCCACAGGTCGCGTTACCTCAAACGGATGAGAGCAGGATGCTTGCCACCATCAGAAACTACCCGCGCACCGTTAACCTGTTGCTGTCCGCCACGTTACTGCTGACGTTGGCCAAGGCCATTACCTTTCCCTACCTGGTGATTTACCTCACCCGTCACTTCGGCCTCGACATTACTCAGGTCGGCTTGGTGATCGGCAGTTCGCTGATTGTCGGCTCATTGCTCAGCGTGTATGGCGGCTTTCTGGTGGACCGCGTGAACAGCTACAGGCTGTTGTTGGGCTTGAGCGCGCTGTTTGTGCTGGGGTTTATCGGCACCGTCGTGGCTCAGGGCATCTGGCTGTTCTACAGCTGCCTGATCCTGATCAACCTGGCCTATGCGGTCATCGACATCGCCATCAAGGCCGGCTTCGCCAGCTTGCTGCCCGAAGGTGCGCGCAGCGAAGTGTTTTCCATCAAATACACCCTGACCAATATCGGCTACGCCGTCGGCCCGTTTTTTGGCGCAATGGTGGCCAAGGTGGATATCAGCTTGCCTTTCGTCCTCTCGGCGCTCCTGGGCCTGGGGTTTTTCCTGCTGTACTGGCGCTGGGGTGATCGCAGCCTGGCCAGCGTCGATGCCACGCACAAACCGCTGGCGTTTCTCGCCGTCGGCCGTGTGCTGCTGAGCGACCATCGCCTGGTGTGTTTCACCTTCGGTGGCGTGCTCAGTGCAGTGGTGTTCGGTCAGTTCACGGCGTATCTGTCGCAGTACCTGGTGACAACCACCACCGCGCAATATACCTACACCGTGATCAGCGCCGTGCTCACCACCAACGCCGCACTGGTGATTGCCTTGCAGTATGTGATTGGCCGGCGCATCTCGCACCGCCACCTGAGCCAGTGGCTGATCGCTGGCCTGGGCATGTTTATGCTGGGGGTGATCGGCTTTGCCCTTGCCACCAGCGTGCTGTGGTGGGTGCTGGCGATGGCGGTATTTACCGTGGGGGAGATTATCGTGTTTCCGGCCGAGTACATGTTTATCGACCGAATCGCCCCTGACCACCTGCGCGGCATGTATTACGGGGCACAGAACCTGTCCAACCTGGGCGCCGCGCTGGGGCCGGTGTTGTGTGGGCTGGTGTTGGCCAGCCTGCCGGCCCACTACATGTTTTACATGCTGGGGGCGTTTACCGTCGGTGGTGGAGTGTTCTATTTCATGGGTGCGTCGTTGAAGGCAAATCATCCAACGTGAGCTTGCCGACGTTGTTGCTCTGCAATTCGTAGCGCAGCTCTTCCACCATTTTTTCCACTTCCTGCGGGGTCTGCAGCCGGTTGGTGCTGATCCCGGTCACCACCAGGTCGACCCGGCCGGTTTGGGCGTCGAACACCTTGAGGGTCAGTGACGCGTCCCGGCACAAGGTGAACTCGCAGGTCAGCGGCGACAGGCCTTCTTCGATGCAATTGCGCAGTTGAGAAAGGGTGAACATCTTGCTCAGCCTCCTCAACGACGGCGCAGCAACAGGCCCACCAGCAGGCCTACACCGGCGACGACAGCGACGGTAGCCAGCGGTTTGTTGCGGGTGAAATCACTGACCGTATCCAGCGCATCGCCATAGGTCTGCTGCAGTTGCCCGGCGGCCTGGCGCGCAACGCCTTCGGCTTGCAAATGCTCATCACCGGTCAGGTCGCCAAGAAAACCCTGGGCCTTGCCTGCAACTTTCTCGACGGCGCCTTTGACTTGTTCGCTTTTCATAGTGCATTCCTTCAAGAGATCAAACCAATACGGCACGGGACTCAAAGCCCTGTGCCCACCCTTCAAGGTTAAGCACCTCGATCTACGCAAATAAGGCGAATTTGCACCGGTCCTACTAGTGCATTTGCACTTTATTTCTTGCTTTTTACGCGTAATTCCCCGGCGAACAGCCCGCGTTCACGGGCCCAGACAATCGCCGCACTGCGGCTGTGCACCCCCAGTTTGGAGTACACCGTGGCCACGTGGTTACGCACAGTGTTGGGCGCCAGTTTCAGGCGCGAGGCGATCTCCTTGTCGGCCAGGCCTTCACAGATCAAACCCAGCACATCGCGTTCACGGGCCGTCAGGTCAGTGAAGGCCACGTTCGGCAAATTGGGGCTGTTGACACTCTTGGCGTTGGCCAGTTTTTCGATCAGCGTCTGGCTGAACCAGGAGGCGTCCTGCATCACTTCCTCGATGGCCGCCACCAGCTCCAGCTCCGAGCGTTTGCGTTCGGTGATGTTCATCATTACCAGCAAATAGCACGGCACATCCTGGATCAGCACCGTGTCGGCGGAGACCACGCAATCGATCACCTCGCTGCCTTTTTTGCGCACCTTGAGGTCCAGGCCGTCGAGGTTGCCGGCTTTTTCCAGCGTCGCAAACAGCTGCGCGCCTGCCTGGGGATTGTCGATGAAGTGAATGTCTTCGATGGTCTTGCCGATCAGCTCTTCACTGGTGTAACCCGTGATGTTCATGAACGCTTCGTTGATATCCACTACCTGCCGGTTGGCGGCGCTGCACACCAGGGTCGGCACCGGTGTCAGGCGGAACGATTTGGCAAAGCGTTCCTCGCTCTGGCGCAGGGCAATTTCCGCCTTGCGCCTTGGCTCCAGATCGGTAAAGGAAAACAGCATGCAGTCTTCCTCGTTCATGTCCAGTGGCTGGCCCGCGACGATCACCAGTTTGCTGCCGCCTTCGGGCAGGCGCAGCTCGGCCTGCATCTGCGGGATGGTTGCACCTTCACCCAGGCGCTGGATGGCCAGGTCCTTGCGCTCGGCCTGTTCCAGCACGTCCAGTTCATACACCGAGCGACCGATGACCTGATCGCGGCTGTAGCCGGTCATTTCCAGAAACCCCTGGTTGACCTTGATATAGCGCAGGTCGCTCAAGCGGCAGATCACGGCGGGCGCCGGGTTGGCGTTGAAGGTTTTCTCGAAGCGCTGCTCGGCGCTGGCCCACTCGGTGGCATCGCTGAGGATCAGCACCAGCAGCTCCGGCTCACCCTGCGTGTCGGTCAGCACCAGGCTGCGCAAGCGGTGCACCCAGCTACGGTTTTCGTCGGCGGCGGGGGTGACTTCCACCACCACATCGCTGAACTCTTCACCGGCTGCCACGCGGCTGAGCGGGTAGCTGTCCAGCGGCAACGGATGGTTGTTGCGATAGCGCAGCGCGAACCGCTTGGCGTATTGCGCAGTATTGACCCCCAGCGCCTCAATCTCGCTGACCCCGTGCATGGTCAACGCCGCTTCGTTGGCCCAGAGGATGGTCTGGTCAACCTCGGCCAGGATCACGCCGTCGGACAGTCCGGAGATGATCTGCTGCAATTGGCGGCGGTTGGTTTCTTTGGCAAGAACGTCCTGGGTCATGGTCTCTCCGGAGTATGGGCGCATGGCAGTTACGACACTTGGGCTTGAGGATAGTGCAGAGAAATTGCCCGGCGCGGGGTGCGAATGCACCAGACGCCCTGGTGCATTTGCGCGAGGACGGCCGTCCCTGCGCTCGCCAGACTAAAACGGTCAATCACTCAAAGGATTAATCATGACCACTGTCTATGAAACCAATCGTTCACCGTTTCGCGTGTCCTGGAGCTCTGTGCTGGCCGGTAGTGCAATTGCCCTGGTGACCTACCTGGTGCTCAGCGTGCTGGGCACGGCCATCGGCGCGAGCGCGGTCGACCCGATGCAAGCCGGTAACCCGTTGCGTGGCTTCGGCACGGGCGCCGGGATCTGGCTGTTTGTGTCGACGCTGGTCGCCATTGCAGTCGGTGCATTTGTAGCGGGGCGTACCGCGCCGGATCGCGGCGGCCTGCATGGTGTGCTGACCTGGACGCTGACCACACTCTTCACCACCTGGCTGCTGGCGGCGCTGGCGTCAAGCGTGGTGGGCACGGCGGGCAATGTCGTCGGCAAAGGCCTGTCGGCTGCCGGCAGTGGCATCGCCGCCGCAGCGCCAGGCATCAGCGACAGCGTCAAGCAGCAGCTGGACGAGCAGGGCATCCACCTGGATTGGAACAGCCTGCAAGGCCAACTCGACACCTTGCTCAAGCAAAGCGGCAAGCCTGAACTGGACCCGGCCAACGTCGAGCAGAAAACCGACCAGGCTGCCGCCGACGGCAAGCAGACGGCCACGGATGCCGCGACCAACCCGGCCCAGGCCGGTGATCAGCTCAAGCAGTGGTTCGAGCGCGTGAAAGCCTCCGGTGAACCTGCGTTGAATGCGGCGGATAAAGACGCGCTGGTCAACATCGTTGCGGCCCGTACCGGCAAGAGCAAAGAGCAAGCCACGCAAATCGTCGACAACTATGCGCAGGCTTATCAGCAAGCCATGCAAAAGGTCGATGAGCTCAAGCAACAGGCCGAGCAGAAGGCCCGTGAAGCAGGCGAAGTCGCCGCCAAACAGCTCTCGCGTGCAGCCTGGAGCACCCTGGCCATGCTGCTGTTGGGTGCGGCGCTGAGCTTCTTCGTCGGCCGCACGGCGTTGACCACACGCCGCGTACCGTTGGCTTAACCGTGTCAGCGGCAGGGACGCCGCTTTCCACTGATCCCAAACATGCTAGTGTCAGCGCTCCATTCCCGTGCAGTGCCTGGCGATGCGTGATATCTACAGCGTCTTCAATGCCAACGACACCTATGAGACTTCGGCCCACGCCCATGACGCGTTCATGCTGATGGTGCCCGAGCATGGCGTGTTGCGCTTCAAGGATGAAGACAGCGGGCGCAGCGCGGTGCTCAACCGCCAGTTCGTGTGCGTGCCGCCGCAGCGCAGCCATTCCTCCTCGTCACTCACTGCCCGCCAGGGCCACCTGGCGTTGTACGTCGACCCTGACTACATGTGTTACGCGCTGCGCGATCTGGCCGGGGACGCCAACCGCCTGCTGCGTGCGCCCACCCTGGGCATCTGGCAAACCTCTGCGCCGCTGCACCCTCTGTTGCTGGCGAAGAAAGCCTTGAGCCAACCCGACCCCTTCGTTGATCGCCGCCGCCCACTGGCCCAGGTCGATCACTTGTTACTGCTCGAATGCCTGACGATTAGCCTCAGCCAGCCAAGCCTGCAACGCTCCTGCACAGAGCGCCATGGCGCCATGCTGGTACGTGACGTGAAAGCGTATGTCGAGGGCAATCTTGAGCAGGCGCCGGGGCTGGACGAATTGGCTGCGGTGTTTCATCTGTCGCGTCGGCACCTGACCCGCTTGTTTGCCTTGCACACTGGCGAGACGGTGCTGGCGTTCGTGCAGCGCTTGCGTGTGGAGCGCGCACAAACCCTGCTGCGGTATACGCGCATGTCGGTGCTGGAGATCGCCCACAGCGTCGGCTACGAATCACCGTCGCACCTGGCCCACGTGTTCCGGCGGGTGCTGGGCAGGTCGCCGGATGAGTGGCGGCGCGGCTGACATGCCTGGGTCACACTCGCCCCCTGTGGGAGCTGGCTTGCCTGCGATAGCATCCCGCGGTCTGACTGAACAACCGCGCTGCCATAGTTGATTCGGTTCCTTCAAATCGATTGCCAATTTTTCATGGCCCGATCCCGCGCATGATTCGGCCCGATCCCGTGCGCTACACGGCGGTCATCGGTTCATCCTGTGTTCTTCACCCACTCAAGGGAGAGGCGAAATGACGCCCGAGGTTCATCTGGTCAATGTATTTTGCGCTGCCCCGCGCGGCGGCAACCCGGCGCCCACGGTGGTGCTGGCAGATGGCATGAGCGATGCGGACATGCAGCAGGTCGCCCGCGCCTATGGGCATGAATGTGGTTTTGTGTTCGCCGCCCCCGTGGGCAGCGACTTCGATTTTGCCCTGCGGTTCTGGGTGCCCAACCACGAAATGCAGATGTGCGGCCACGCCACGGTTGGCGCCATCTGGTTGCTGGACCGGCTCGGCCTGTTGCACAAGCAGCAACTGGCGCTCTGGACCTTGAGTGGGCGGGTCGATGCGCGCGTGATTGACGCAGGTACGCCACAGGTTCAGGTCGAAATCAGTCAGCCCAAGGGCCAGGTCGCCACCCTGGGCGATGCCGATGTCGAAGCCGACATTCTCTCGGTGCTGGGCATCACCGCCAACGAACTGGCGCCGTTGCCGATTCAGAACGCCTGCACCAGCCGTGTGAAAACCCTGATCGCGCTCAAAAGCGTGGCGGTGCTGGACAGCCTCAAGCCCGACTATCGCCGTATTGAGCAACTGTGCGAGCGCATCGGCTCCACCGGCCTGTACCCCTACGCGGCGTCCGACCTTGAAGGCCGACAGTTCGATGCACGGCAATTTCCCAAGTCTTCTGGCTACCCCGAAGACGCTGCTACCGGCATCGCCGCCGCCGCGCTGGCGTTTGGCCTGCTGGAAAATCAGCTGGTCAGCGCCGATGAGCGCCCGGTGCATATTCGCCAGGGCAGGGCGATGGGGCGGCCGTCGCAGATTTCCCTGCGGTTTCGCCGGGATGCGGCGGGGCAGGTTCAAGGGTGCTGGCTGGGTGGGCCGGTGGAATTTGCCGAGGCGCATTCATGAGCCTTCGGGGCTGCATCACTGCCTTGGGCCAGGTGCTGCCCGCTCCCACAGGTTATAGCGCCAAGCCGATAACCTATGTGCCTGAATGAATGCGTAAAATAGCGGCCTTTTACGCGAATCACGCAAAGGTGCCCCTTGAGCGCAGGCAAAGCCGTCGGACTGTTACTCCTCACCTCAATACTGGCGGCGTGCGGCACCTCGCCGCCACGCACGCCGAATGATCTGTGCGGCATCTTCCGTGAAAAGGACGACTGGTACGACGCCGCCAAAGTCACGCAAAAGCGCTGGGGTGTGCCGATCCAGGTGCCGTTCGCGATCATGTACCAGGAGTCCGGTTTCCATCAGGACGCCCTGGCCCCGCGCAAATATTTGCTGTGGATCATCCCCTGGGGCCGCGTCTCTACCGCCGCCGGCTATGCCCAGGCCAAGGATGAAGTGTGGAACGACTACCGCAAAAGTACGGGCCGCAGCGGCGCCAGTCGCCAGGACTTCGACGACGCCATCGACTTTATCGGCTGGTACATGGACAAGACCTACACCATCAACGGCGTGTACAAATACGACGCCTACGGCCAGTACCTGAACTACCACGAAGGCTGGGGCGGTTACCGCCAGCGCACTTACGCCGCCAAAGCCTGGCTGCCGCCGGTGGCCAGCAAAGTGCAGGCGCGCTCGCAGATGTACGCGGCGCAATATGCAGGCTGCAAGAATGATTTGGGGCGAGGGTTCTGGAGCCGGTTCTGGCATTGGCTGTAAACAACGGCGCGACCCGGCCACTCGTTGAAGGCTCAACGATGTAGCCGTGGCGCGGGGACAAGCACGCTCGCCACTATCTATCTAACACCGCGCGTACCGGCCGCTCTCCATGCTGATGCCTCTTTCATCGCATGGAGCCACGACCAATGAGCACCGCCGTTTCTGTCACATCCGTTCCTTCTTTCAGCGAGATCAAGGGTTACCTCAACCAGATCGGCCATCACGTGTTTGAGCACCCGGCGCCGCTGTTGCCCGAGCAACCTGTCGGCGCCGAGCAGGCGTATTTGCAGCGTTTGCATCGTACGCTACGAAGCCACTTCGAGGCGCTCGCTACCGCGCTGCGCGCGTTGTATCAGCCCCTGGCAACCGCCGACCTGCAGCATGCCGACGGCAAGGCATTGCTGGCGTGTCTGCGGCGCGAGTTGAACGCTCAAGTGCACGCGGTGCAAGCGCGCAGCGTGATCAGTGGCAAAGGGCTGCGCAGTTTCCTCAGCAACGAAGCGGGCATTACCGCGTTGGAGCAGGAGGCACAGCGTGACCTCAACGACCGGCTGCTGCACCCGCAGATGGCGCGCCAGATCACGCACATTTCACTGGGCCCGGCGTTTCGTCCCGGGCTGTATGCGCTGACTTTTACCTACCAGGCGCGGCGCATTGAGTTCGCCGGGGCGTTTGTGCTGACCACGCTCAATCATCCAGGCGTGAATTCGCTGACCGGCGGCGAATCGGTCGGCAACGTGCTGATGTTCAACCCGCTGCGCGGGATCGAGTCCTTCAACTCGCTGGAAGAACTCGACCGTTACCTGCTGAACGCCATGGACAACGCGGCGTGGCGCAGCGAATTCATGGCGTTGCTGCCCAGACGCTACCAGTCCCTGGGCCCGGCCGGCATCTGGCCGCTGGCGCTGGAACCGATCGACGCGGAGCCGCTGTTCGAGCACACGGTTGACGCGTTGACGGCCAAGCGTGAGCAGGATATCGACTGGGCGCTCGACCTGGTGGAGAACCCGGGGCGCACGGCACGCGAGGTGGTCGCTGACCTCGATCAGGCCATCCAGGCGACGCTGCCCGACCTCGGCCCGCGCCTGGCGTTGCACGCCCAGCGCCTGCTTGACCGCTGCTTGCGCTACAGCGCCCCGGATTGGTACCGCAGCGCCAATACTGCGCAACGAACCCTTCTGGCCCAGTTGCTGGCCCGCTATAACCAGGCGCGCGCGACGATGCTCGACCTGTTGGGCCCGGCTGCCACGCCGCCGGCCCTGGCGCGTTATCAAGTGGTCGAGCACTTGGCCGACGAACTGGACATCCACGACCTGGACCCGGATCTGCTGCAGGTCAGCACAGGGCGTAGCGTGGCGGATGTGGGCGACTATGAGCAGCAGCTAAGCCTGACCCTGTTGGCCTTGCGCGGGTTGCACGAGGGCGATGATGCGCCGGGGTCGGACTTCCTCACCAGAACCACGTTGACCTATGACCAGACGCCGCTGGACGCTGAGTATCAGGACCTGACGCCGGCCTACCTGGCGAGTTTGCTGGGCCGCCTGCAACCGCGTCTGGCGTTTGCCGCGGTGCAGAAAGAAAGTCACACCAGCCCGGTGGTCAAGCAGGCGATCGAATCGATGTTCGACCACCGGCTCAACGCCCTGGCCTACACGGCATTGTTGCAAAACCATGTGAGCGAGGCCGACTACGCATTGATCCAGGCGCTGCGCGAGGGCTCCGGCGAAAACCTCAGTGCCGCTACCGTGTCGCTGCATGAGGCGCAGCTCAATGGGGTGTGGCTGCTGCGCCAGACGGACGCGAAGGGTGCGGTCAAGCGCTTGTTGCTGTGCACGCCCGAAGCCCCCAGCGCGACGCAGTTCCAGGCATTTGACTGCGAGGCCAGCTGCAAGGCGCACCTGCTTGGCTGGTGCACCCAGCCCGCCATGAAGGGGTATGTCATCCGTACACTGGCGTTGCGTTTTCGCCCGTCCATGCAGCGGATTCTCACGGGCCTGAGCCTCAAGCCGCATGCGCAGGAATACCACGAGGTCAGGTTCACCTTCGTTGCCGATTACGCCGCCGGTCTCAAGGCCATGGCGCAACACATGCTGGCTACGATGGGCGACGACCGCACGTTTGCCACGCCGCTGTGGTTCAGTTCGGCCAGCCAGGCGCAGCGCCAGACCCTCACCGGCCTGGCGCAGGACGCCGAGGGCGCCTTGCGCACTTACACTGCCGATCCGCACGGCCAGGCGTTGTTCCCGACCTTTGCGACCTTTGTGCATGAGCAGGCCAAACTTCGCCTGAATGCGCTGCTCGGGCGTGCCGCGCAAGACGTCGACCCCAATACGGTCCACGTCCATTACCCGCAGGCGTTTCCCGGGCTTACGACGCCGGACTCCGTCACGTACACCCGATTGTTGCGCGACGGTTATCACGACAGCGTGGGGTTTCTGGACCCCAAGTTTGAAACCTCGGCGACCTTCACCGGCCCGGCCGGCGTCGACCTCAGGCGCTTGACGCCTGAAGCGGTGTCGCGCTCGGTGCGGGGCGTGTGGATCGGCCAGCGCTATGTCGACCTGGTGCGCAACACCCTGCAAAGCCCCAGCAGCCCCGGCTATGTATTCCGACGTAACGCAACGCTGGCCATCAGCCAATTGCAGATGCGTAACGCTGCGCTCGAATCACGCCTGCAAGGCCACCTCTCCCAGGCTGACCTGGATTGGCTCAACACCTGCCTGCAGAGCTTGGGCAATACCTCGGCCCAGGTGCGCGAAAGTTACCAGGTGCACCGGCTGTTCGTGGACGGCGAATGGGTGATCGACACCTTCCTGTTCAAGCGCGGGCATGACCCGGTGCTGCTGTACACCCCGAATGCGCCGGATGGCGTCACCTTTCGCCATGCACGCCTGTTCAACTATGTGTTGAAACACGTGGATGGCATGGTCGGTTACCTCGCCGAGCGGGTGGGCACGCAGGCACAGGCCCGGGTGCTTGGGTTTCTGGAGAACGCCAGAAAACAACTGCCGCAAACCCTGGATCGCAGTCATCCCAGCCCTGGCCGGTATGACCCGATCAGTCGCGAGACGGTGGTGCTCAACCTGCGCCAGGCGCTGTACGACGCCAAGCTGCAGCGCCAGATAGACGATGTCGAGGCAAGCTCCGTCAACCGTGCGCACATGATCATGGACCTGGTGTGGAGCGTTATCGAACCCCTCGTTGCCGTCGCCACCGCGCCTTACCCGGTGCTGAGCCTGAGCCTGGGCATGCTGCTGGCTTTCAAGGATGGGATGCTCGCCCTGCACGCGTATAACCAAGGGCAGATGGGTGAAGCCTTCGGGCACTACCTTGGCTACCTGCTCAACAGCGCCGGCGCGGTATTCACCGATTTGCGCCCGGCGCTGATCAGCCCGCTGGGCAAGCCGATACGTCCGCTGCGGCATACCGCGCCGCAGGAACAGGCGTTGTCGTTGATCAAACAATTGGAGGCGCCAACGCCGGCCCTCGATGATCTGCAAGCGGTGATGTTCCAAGGCCAGGCGTTATGGACCCGCAAAACGCCCGACGCTCTGGGGCGTTTCCTGCTGCTCAGGCAGGATGCTGCAACCGGGCATTTGCAGTCCACTGGCAGGCTGGTCCAGCGTAATACTCAAGGCCAGTGGAGGCGGGCCGGTGTTGCGGGCGGCGCGCCCAAATATGAAAAACTGCCCGTCGCCGCCAGCCCGCTGGAGCGTTACGAAACCCCGCAGGCGCTGTTGAAAGACCTTGAGCATGTGGTGACCCCTGGCGCCGTGGAGGCGGCCTTCGCGCGCATCGCCGACCCATATGGCGAACAGGTCGCCAGGGATATCATGGGCAAGCAGCTGTTCCACCTGCGCGCGCCGTATGGCACGGCAGTGGACAACCTGACCCGTGACGCCAACGCTTACTTTGATGCCTTGGCCCCGATTGTGCCCCGGGCCGATGTACTGAGTGTTGAGCCTGACGCCCTGCATGACGTCATCCTGCAAAAGCTGCTCAGTGAAAGCAAAGGGCTGGTGATCGGCGCGCGCGTGGATTCGATTGCCAGCAAGCAGTTCCTGATCGACACCCTGCAAGCCTTGCATGAGCGTGGCGTGCGGCGTCTGTACATCGAGTACCTGCCCGCCGATGTGTTTCGGGTCAAGCTGCAAACACGCCACACCGCCAAGGCATTGAAGAGCATCGACACGCACCTCAAGAGCGTCGATAAAGCGTTGGGCATGCCCAAGGACAGCGCCTATTCCTATCAGGCGCTGGTGCAGGCGGCGTCTGACAACGGCATCGAGGTGAGGGCGCTGGATGCGTCCACTTCCTACTATCTGGACGATGCGTTGGCGGGAGGCACCACCTCGGTGCTCACGCCTCGGGAGAACCGTCTGCGCAACTTCTACTCCCACAAGGTGATCGCCGCCGACGTGGCAGCCAACCCTGACGACGGTTGGGTGGCGCTGGTGGATCACCGACGCATGAATACCCACGGGCAAGTCCCTGGCCTGGCCGATCTGCACAGCGCCGTGAGCCTGCGTGTCGAGGATGTCAGCGTCGGTACGCCGGTCGGGGTGTGGAAGGACACACCCGGCTCGATTCCCGACGATGCGTTGGCCAAGGCTGATTTCAGGATCACCCTGCAGACCGCTTACACCCAACCCCAGGCGCAGGCGTTGACGCCCCCGGCGCAGCACGGTTACAGCGTGTTCGAAATGCCCTGCGCGCTGCGTGAAGCGTTGCGCACGCTGAAAGACTCGCCAAAGGGGCTGGATTCGCGGTACTTCCCCGGCAACCCGGCGCTTCGACCGGCCTACGCGGCCTTCCAGCGGACTCGCGAACGTCTCGAAGCGGCGGCCGGCGCGCACTTCGAAACCTATGTGCCGCCCGCCAGCGCGCCGCAGCCACAGCTGTCGCCGGGCCTCACCGTGCGGGAGTTCTTCGAGCGCGCCTATGCCCATTCAAACGGTGTATTGATCGGCGAGGCGCACAGCCTGCAATCGAGCAAGGCGCTGTTGATCAAGGAATTGAAGACCATGAAGGTCAAGACGCTCTATGTTGAGCACCTGCTCACGGACCTGCATCAGGCGGACCTTGATGCCTTCTACCAAGGCAGTCCGATGTCCAAGGCGCTCAAGGACTATCTGCGGATACAGGACCGGGGACACATGCCGGGCTATAAAGGGCCGCACACTTACACCGCGGTGATCGAAACGGCCGCCAAGTACAAGATTCGCGTGCGTGCGCTGGATTGCTTCGCCAGTTACTGCGTCGACGGCATGCCGGATAAAGCGACGTCGCGCACGGCGATGTTCAGCTATTTTGCCAATGAGGTTATTACTCAGGATCAAGTTGCCCATGGCCCGCATCGCTGGGTGGCGTTGATGGGCAACACCCACACCGACACGTTCCTGGGCGTGCCTGGCCTGGCAAGGTTGCAGGGCGCCATCAGCCTGCATGTCAACGAGGTAGCTCCCAGCCAGCCGGTCGGTTTGCGGGTGGGAAAATGGGAGGTGGCCAACAGTCCCCTGCGCCCCCATGAGCGGGTGGCGTTGCGCAGTGACTTCGCCCTTGATGTCGCGGTGGCCGGCCGCAAGCCGCCGGAGGCGTTCAAACCCGCCGACCGCTCACGCCTCACGCACACCGGGCATTTTTTGATTGAGCGTCCGACGCCCGACCAGACGCTGCTGGTGCATCGGTCGCGCAGCGGCGACATCGTCACCACGCCGATTCAGGTGGATGAGCGCGGGCACTTCTTTATTGATCGGTGGGCGCCGCTCCAACACGAGCGCTATCTTTATCAATTCCATTTGATCGAGGCGCTGCAACTCCACATGGGCTTGCGCCCGGCGCCTTGAGTGGCTGCGAGCGGGCAGGGGGCATTGCTGCCCGCACTTCGTTGGGCCGTGCGCAGGTGCTTGCCAAACGCCGGTGATTCTGGGAAAACGCCCACCTTCTGGTATTCAACGAGCACCCCATGAGCAACCAAGACCTTCAGATCACTGACATCCGCCTGGGCGACGGTAAAACCGTGGTCAAGGGCGCACTGATTACCACCCAATACACCGGCACCCTGGAAGACGGCACGGTGTTCGATTCGTCCTGGGAACGCGGCAAGCCGTTTCAGTGTGTGATCGGCACCGGACGCGTGATCAAAGGCTGGGACCAGCTTTGTGCTAGGTGACACTACGTTGTATCCTGCCCTTTTGTGCAGCAGGAAGCAGGCAGTATGCCGTTAGCTATTCCCTACATTCGCTTTAGCAGTGCCCGTCAGACAACGGGCAGCAGTGCCGAACGTCAGCAGCAGATGGTGACCCAATGGCTCGCAGAACATCCTGAGTACACCCTGTCCGATCTCACCTACAAAGACTTTGGAAAATCTGGCTACCATGGTGAACACGTAAAGGACGGTGGTGGCTTTGCCAAGCTATTGGCCGCTGTCGAAGCTGGTGATATCAAAGCGGGTGATGTTGTCTTGGTAGAAGCGATTGACCGTACAGGCAGGCTTCATCCGCTAGACATGTTGAACAAGGTGATAACACCAATCCTTGCTGCCGGTGTATCCATCATCACCCTTGATGACAAGGTGACGTACACCCATGAATCAGCAGCAAGCGGTCACTTGTTCTTGCTTGTAGCTAAGATACAAGCAGCTTATGGCTACTCAAGACAGCTGAGTGAGCGTACAAAGGCCAGTTATTCGATACGCCTTGAAAAAGCCAAAGAAGGAATGAAGGTAAAGCGTAATACGCCTATCTGGCTTCACAGTGATGGAAGGTTGAATGATGATATTGCACCCTACATCAAGCAAGTATTTGAGTTGTATGTGTCTGGTGTTGGCAAGACGGCAATTGCTAATCGTCTTAGAACAAGCGGTGTGCCAGAGTTGGCAACATGTTCTGGACCAACTGTAGAAGCATGGTTAAGGAATCACGCGGCGATAGGCAGTTGGGAATATGGTAAGGATGATCCAGATAAACCCTCACAGATCATTCGTGGTGTGTACCCACCTGTAATTTCCAATGAATTGTTCCTGCAAGCACAACAAAGAAAGATCGCGGTAGCAACAAAGCCCAGAGAGCGTACCTCAAAGAATTTCCTGATTGGTATAGTGAAGTGCGGTGTGTGTGGTGCAAACCTAATCATTCATAACAAAGAAGGTAAACCTAACAATATGAGGTGTCTTACACACCATCGTCTCAAAGATGCCGGTTGTACGAACAAAGAAACGATACCTTATCAGGTTGTTCACTTTATCTATTTGCAGACTGCACCCTCTTGGGTTGACAGAGCAATGAAGGTGGTTCAGCTCAGCGTGAATGATAAACGAAAGCTTTACCTTGCAGGTGAGCGTGAGGAAGTGACAAAATCAATCGAAAGATTAGTAAGGTTGTCAGCACTGGGTGATTCGGTTGAGTTAGAAGCACAGTATAAACTTGCAACCGACCGACGCGCACTAATTGACAATGAGTTAGATGTACTAAGTCGTAGGGCGGACGATGGTTTTACATCAAAGTCTGCGTCAATCCTTGAAAATTATGAATCAACATTGGATCATGATCGTCTTGCTTTCCATGACCCCATACAACTTTCGGCATTGCTGAAGCAAGCAGGGTACTCAATAACTATACAACCCCGACGCAAGCTTTATCTGCCTGACGATAATGAGCCATGGATTTATACCGGCGTTGCTCGTAAAGGGAACACTACATTAGGTTATCGGATTCAAGATGGTGAAATGGAATACACTATTTCAAATGTTATACCTGAACCGCTCGATGTACGTGAGTACAACAATACAGGTGATGACTTAACACATATGATGGGGCGGTCATACAAACATGTTAAATCACCTACACCACTCAGCCCGACAGGCGAACGGAACGTCAAGGGTATGGCTGTTGAGAGCTTTGAAAGTGCAGATGCAGCAATGCAACACGTAATTTCCGGCGTTGAAAAATAATTTAAAATAGTTGTTGACAAGCGCTCAACGGTATTGACTTTTCGCGGAAAATCCATATAATGGATAGCATAAGGAGGAGATAACTAACGTCACACCAGTACCCTCGAATGTACCCTGTGCTTTATTGATAATCAGCCCATCCTTCTGGTCTGTCAGTAATGGTTAGTGATCCCTCCGCTAAATTCTAGAACCGTACTCTTAAACCAGTACGGTTTTTTTATTTCCGCACAACAACACTTGATTAAACCCTTTATAACCAACCCTTCACCGGAGGTACAACTATGCCTGTCGTAAAACTATGCCTGTCATGCAACAAGTCCTTAGCTGGTTACCGTAAACACGCTCAAACCTGTGGTTCCACCTGCCGTGGAATTAAATTCAGAGCAAACAAAGAAGTAGTTGTACCTTTGAAAATTGCTTTCAGTGTCAAGCACTTTGAAGCAGTCAAAACTGCCGCTGAATCTGCTGGTGTTTCCATCGCCCAATATGCCCATGACCAATTGGTACAAACTATGGAGGCTTCACCATGGTAATTAAGCTCAACGTTGAAGCTGTACAACAGTTGGAAGCTCTGATGGTACGGACTGGATACACCAATCACACCCATTGTCTCAATGTAATGATATCCAGCGTCACGAACAACCTGCGTAGGCTGGACTTGAAGAAGGCGAAGTCAGCAAACATCTAACACCTCTCACACCCCATTCATCCTACTACTTTCAACCTACAGAGTAAGGATCAACATATCGACAAGGAATAGAAATTGAATTACATATGTATACATAAGCCCTCGCAACTGATTCAGAAAGTGATAACCAGTTCAGCAGTACCCAAGCCAGACAAAGACCATAGCTTCCACGAAGCCTCAATCATCGTTCTCAATCATTTCTACAAGCTATACAAGAAAGCATTGTCTAAAGGTGTACATGTGTCTGTTGGTGAACTTATGGCTAGCTCTCCAAGCTTTAGAGAACAAGTCAGTAATGGTAAACAAAGTAAGGTTGAGCTTGTTACCACTCGTTATCGCTGAGCCTCTATAAGGCGCCTACAGCCCTAAATATCTGCCGCCCTAGGCTACCCTATAGCTTGCCACTTTTAAGCCTCTGTAAGCCATGTAAATCAAGGGTTTAATATGCCAAATCGCCCTTATGGCAGCCTAGTTTCAATACAAATAAGCCAAAAGGATAAACAACAGATGAATACGCCACTACTCGAAAGGCACCTTGCCATGCTGCAAATGAAGCATTACTTATCGTTGCAGCAATCTGCAATTGCTACTGGTGACCACAATGAACACCGCCGTGTAGCTGCAATGCTTGATAAACTTGTTAGTGAATATGGTGTTCAAGCCTTGCGTCAAGCTCAGGAAGAACTGTGATGAGTACCACCCCGGATTCCTTTAGTCGAGGACTAATAAGGGCATTCGAAAGGCAGCGTGCAAAAGGAACGACACGGCAACAAGTCACACAAATTGTACAGAAGGCCGACGACAGTAATGATGCGATCATCATGAACGATTCAAAAACCAGTGATGTATTCAGCGCCATTACTAAGCTTAGCGATGAACAATACAGAACCGCCATCATCGAAGCGGCGGTAAATCATATTAGACAGAAAAAGGAAAAGCAAAATGACTACTAAAATCACCATACAGGGTGCCGCGCCTAAGTTTGACGAGAAAGTTTTGAAGGGACTGCAAGCAGCACGACATATTGTTTATGAACAGACTGATGAATCCACGGCGTTCGTACGGGGGGAAATACCAGTTCAATTCTTGACCAGTGTGATTGATCATCATGATAAGGGTTACACGCTAAATCTGAAGTATCCGGTCTCTTTTGGTTCGGGCAGCTATTGGTGTCGTATGGATAAGCCTGACTCCATTAAAATTGGCGAATGCCAAGCGCTTGATGCTCAAGTAAAGCTTGAGTACATCGCTTGGCTTGAAAGCGAACATGATCGGTATAAGAAATTGCTTACGGAGCAACTGCTAGCAGCAGCTGAGGCTAAGGAAAAACAGAAAGAAGAACTCAAGCGGGCCAAACTACTTGAGTCGATCAGGGAGGAGGTTAATGACGCCTACGGCGAAGCACTGGTCATTCCCTGAATAATCCAGTGAAAGACGCTGCTAGCGATACCTGCTAAAAGCTCCCACAACGGCTTTACAGAGCGTTTCCTAATGCAATCCTACCCAACATCGCCCCGACGCCCTACCAAGGCGTGCCGGGGCTTTTTTGTGCCTGTAGGAAAGGTGGTGACCGTTCCACTTTTCCAAACGAGAATGGCCACCAAATAGGAATAGGTCTTGACAACTGGAAAAATACCTGTATAATAGAGCTTAAGCGAACGAGTGATAACGAGTGAGCATAAGATCAAAAGCTTTATATTAAAGATCAAGAGCTTGTTATATTAGAAGATGTATATTATCTCGTATACGAGATAGTAGTTATATAAGAATAGTAAGAGAAAGAGAGATGTAAGACATCTCAAAAAACAAAGAGTATAATCTTTAAAGAATAACTATTCTATCGTATACGATAGGAAGTATATTTAGAAGTATTGTGTTCTGTCGTGTACGACAGGGAATAACTACCCTGTTGTCACAGAAGACAAGTCAAAAGCGAGATGGCTATCGCTACTCATCTCTACTGAAAAGCACTTCACTTCGTTCAGCTTGCGGACACGTTTTTGTATATAGAGTTAACAAACTTCTACAGAGCCATTCCTGATTGTCAATCAGATTTAGCACTCTCTGTGTAAACGTACACAGTAATACAACTGGAGAACATTCAGGGGAGAGAGCGAAAGTGAAGCCAAACACCAGACATTCTCTCCTCACCGCTGAACGGTGAATGCAACATTCTCAACAATCATACTTTTGATGGTTTACCATCGTCACTTCTCAATACCAATACCAAGCCTGTCGGCCTCTGATTGCTCACACAGCGTCAGGGGCTTTTTTATGGACGATGATATTTTCCATTTAAAAATTCGTACCACATTCGGTTGCCATCATGGTTGATCGCTATCAGGAGCATTATCAGGGATATAACTACACCCATCACATACGAATTTACACACCACCTCCCTACAGCCCTGATTTTATAAGGGTTGAGTCATTTTTGCGTTAAGCACAAGTCTCACTTTCTCCCTGATTTCCTCGCAAGCAATGCAATCTGGTTGATTTTGAGAAGAAAGCTAGTCACAGCCAGTGCTGGATGATCACCCATCAGCAAGTTAGCTACAAACCCCCTGTGATATCCGCTGGGCGTTGTTAGCTCCTATCCTATGGCATCGCTTAGGTATCAGCGGCAATACCGTCGTGCGTCACTCAGGAGCGTCTGAGCCATAATCTTTGTAACCTCTCATAGACTATGTTCCTGACAGACGACAACCTCGCCAATATCGCCACGGCAGAC
This sequence comes from Pseudomonas sp. R9.37, assembly GCF_963878885.1. Classification (NCBI taxonomy): domain Bacteria; kingdom Pseudomonadati; phylum Pseudomonadota; class Gammaproteobacteria; order Pseudomonadales; family Pseudomonadaceae; genus Pseudomonas; species Pseudomonas sp. R9.37. The sequence goes on from NZ_CAWNZA010000005.1 coordinate 43,398, forward strand.
GTGTTGAACCTTACACGGAGTAAACTACAACCCAACGAGTCGCCAGCGTGCCATTAAGGGTGTACATCAGGCACCACAGGATAGCTGTACATAAAGTATCCAAAACAAACCCCGAAAGAACGTGAATACATTTATTGACACACCCCTCGTGACACATCAGTATGTGATACATCCTAAATGACACGCAGGGGCTTCAATGTTTATCCGTGCCTACCTTCGGGCATCAACCTCTGAGCAAGATGCCAGCCGTGCCAAAGCAGCCCTTGTATCGTTCGCTGCTGAAAATGGTCATAAGATCGCAGCCTTCTACATAGAGAATGAATCAGGCACGAAGCTGGAACGTCCTGAGTTGTTCCGTCTATTGGAAGACAGTCATGAAGGCGATGTGCTGTTGATTGAACAAGTCGACAGACTCTCCCGCTTGTCTCCTGATGATTGGGCAACACTGAAAGCTAAGATCGCAGCCAAGAAAGTGATAGTGGTATCCCTCGACCTGAGCACCAGTCACGCAGTATTGAAACCAACCGAAGGTATGAACGACTTCACAAAGGGAATGATTGCAGCGATCAATGGCATGTTGCTCGACATGCTGGCTGTAGTCGCTCGTAAGGACTATGAAGACCGTCGTCGTCGTCAGGCTGAAGGTATCGAGAAGGCGAAGCAGCAGGGCTCCTACAAAGGTCGTAAGGCGGACACAGAACTGCGCAACCGCATTACAACACTGCTGAGTGACGGCAAGAGTATTCGTTCAGTTGCTGGGCTATTGGAGTGCAGCACAACCACAGTCCAAAAGGTGAAGGCATCTATCAATCCAGAGTTATAAGCAAAGCTCACAGGAGCAACGAGAAAGCAGGGTGAGCTGGTGCATTCCCACTCGGTTAAACCTTCCTATACGCACTCCTACGCAGTCCTATGCGTCACCTCAGACACCCCGCCGGATTTCTGCATTCTTTGACGGGGGTGTTCTGCCAAAAAACCTAAGGCGTTAAACCCATCAGACCAATATCCATACCTACCGGATTTGGCCAGCTGCAAATGCGGATTGGGCTTGGAATCGAGAATCGAAATACAAGGGGGTTGAATGTTTTGGGGGAGCCTTATTCATCCTCTAGTACTTGTTCTACAACGAAATAATGAAATCACTCTATGTGATCGAGGCGCGATCTAAATGCGGAGATCTGAAGCGGGAGGAGGCAAGTCACAAGTATGAAAATAATGCATTTAAATCAAGTTATGGGTAGAAATGTTTGTACAGGAATATCCCTAAAGAACTAAATCCAAGCAAGTATGGTGAGATTAGATCAAGTGTCTCTCGATATTTGATCCAGGCTTCTAGTCGATATTTCATCTCAGTAAGCAGCAGCTTCCGAAACTCAGCCTTGCTCCAGCTTTCCGTATAGCCATTTAGGTCAATGTATTCAGTGTAAGTGTGTTCTCCATAATAATCATGCGTTCCTGTTGATGAGTACGCAATACTTCTCTTTAGTAGACCTGTCTTTATATATGTTGGTGATTGTAATCCGGGTTCATCACCTCCATAGATGTCGATCTTTCTTCCAAGCAATCCTCCAACTGATTCACTTTCCTGATCATAATAGAAAACCTTGAAATCATTTAGCAATCTAGTCGACCAGAAGTTATATAGCTGAGCATGATATTTTTCCGAATATGCAAAATATCTAAACATGCAGCACGTTACGGCGAGTGCCAGTAAATATTTGAGACCCGCGTGGTTCGTAAATTCTATCTTAAAGATGAAGGTGTTAGCTTCTTTGATTTCTGCGCCACTTGCAATTAGAGCTATTAATAATAGCGAGACAAATGTTAATGCTCTTCGCTTAGACTTGAATCCTGTGTCGCCGTCCATGGCATTTCTGAATCCATCTACAGTCATGTTGGCTTTTTGTGTCATGGCGACCCTTTAAATTTAGCTTCAAGCGAAGATATCAAAAAGTTGGTAGCGACCGGCTCGCAAGCCAAACTAGCAGTTGGGTTTGAACGGGTTTAGCCTTTTTTGTTAATCGTAAATATAACTTTGAGTGTTGTGCGTTGCATTAAGTGGCGTCCGGGTTTATAAGCTTCGATTCACCTAAGAAAAGTCTCCCGGTAATCAGGTATGGTCGTAATTTTCTTAGTCGTCTATAGTAGGCGAGTAGGACGCGAAGCTGGTGTAGGGCGTCTATGTTGAGGTAGGCAAAAGACGTTCTGTAGCCTTCCCATTGCATTAGTCGAAAGAAAAATTCTATTAGTTCATTTAGGCGTACGGTTACTTCTGTTGTGAGGTTTACAGTAACAGGGTTGCGGTCATCGTCAAATCCAGAGATTCTATTGTCTTTGAAGTATCTGTACACGCTTGCATAATATTGTTCAAGTGCAACGTAGGAGTCGTTGTTTTGGATTTGCAATGCGGATATTTCAATCCGTCTAGCAAGTTCTGGCAGCAGATCAAGTTTAATATGTCCCGGCGAGTTAAATCGCAGTTCGGTAACTTGTGCGCGATGAATCGACGGAGTCACAGCGTTGAGTCCAGTAAACAGATGTACTGCACTAAAACCACCAGTCCAACTGCCAGCTAAGCGACTTAAAGCTCCCCGCACAGCACTGCGATCCAAGTGTTCTAATCCGTAGTGAAATGAATACAGTTGCTGGTAAACTTTCGGGATGACTGATATGTCGTCGAGGTACATATCTCCATCAAGTCCCAGAAAATATTCTTCACTGACTTCTTCGGCTAATTTTGCGGCTGCTTGAGTTGCGATTGCTGGAGCAAGATATGAATCTTGGTCGGGTAAATATTCTTGAGGCAAGTTTTGCCAAGTGGTTTGCTGTATCGAGTTTCTTCTGTTAGGGGCTGATCCGGTGTGGAAAATAATTAGCCATTCGGACTCCTGATACACCGTAAGAAGAGTTTTTTCTTGCTCAAGATAATCTCTAAGCGATTTTCGTCCAATGGGTATTACACACCACCTATTTCGGGTTTCAGTACAGTCCAACCATGCATACAGTAAGTCGTTACCAAACTCACCTTTGTACAAGCTCAGTAATGGCCCTTCAAACTCGATAAGGTCGGCATTCCAAGAATGTTTGGAAAGAACTTTTGGTTCCACCTTTGGGCCAGCGATTCGAGGAAAACTCATGGTATAGCTCTCAAGGCCGATATGCTGCTCTGCAAAGCACTTGCCGAAAATGGATGCAAGTCAAAATGACCGTAGCGATCAGCCGAGGTACATGCACCGTCAGCCGGAGTTATCAGTACGTTCGCGGCGTACCCTCCGAAGATTTTGCGGGCTTTAGGAAAGCTCCTTTGTACACTCTGAAATGCGCTAACGCTCTGGTCGTAAGAGCAATACATGGATAAACCCCAGCATGAGCATTTTTCAGCTGGATCGGTTGCCTTGAGCAGTCTTGGCGGATTGCGAACACCTACAGGAGCGAAGCACTGTGCGCTCACCGGGTCGGCGACCCACCTCCAAGCATCCCTTTGAATAAGAACAGACCCTTGGGGGGGGCACTGGAAGCCCTTCATACATAACTCAGTTAGCTGAGCACCATACGTATATGACATAAAAGTCCCTTTTACGCGCCAAATCTGCGTTAAATATCATCGAGCCATCATTTCACAAATGCCTCACGTTAGAAAGCTCGCTCAAACACTGTATTTTCTGACGAGTCGCGATGAAAGAGCCACACCTCTGGGGACTTTATTGCCGTTACAAGGCGAATGAGTATCGTTTGTGATACTTGATTTTGTGAGGTGGTGGTAGTGTTATATACGAAAAGGTTGTGACCAAGGCTTGATGGGCATGCGCGTTGGCGGTGTACGCACATTGTATGTACCGGCGCACCTGGCGTATGGCGAGCGTTCGATGGGCGCGCACATCAAACCCAACAGCAATCTGCGTTTTGAAATCGAGTTGCTGGAAGTGCTGACGCGCGATGACTGAGGGAAAGTGAACATGGACGTTGATGTTGAGGCGCTGCCGGGCTGCTGCGTCGCGGGCATCCGGGTGGTTGAATTGCTGGGCAGCGATGCGGCTGAGCTGCAGCATTTTTTCGAACAGGCGCCGGCCTATTTCATCGCGGTCAATGGCGAGCCGGCCACGCCGACTGAAGCGCGCGAAGAACTGCAGGGTTATTTGCCGGCAGGGTGGCGCTGCAGCCGGATGTACTGGCTGGGTTACCGCGATGCGCAGGATCAGTTGGTCGCCGTGGTGAACATTGCCGCGGACTTGCTCGCTGCCGGGGTCTGGCATATCGGATTGCTGCTGGTGCATACGCGTTTGCACGGCACCGGGCTTGCGCGACAGTTGCATGCCGATCTCGAATCCTGGGCGGCGAGCAAAGGCGCCCAATGGCTGCGGCTGACGGTGGTGGTCGGCAACACCAGGGCCGAGCGGTTCTGGCCCAAGCTTGGGTATGTGCCGGTGCGCACCCGCGAGGGCATCACGATGGGGCGACAGGTGAATACGGTATCGATTCAGGTCAAGGCAGTGGCGGGTGGCCGGATGGATGAATACCTGGAGAAGGTCGGGCGCGATCGGCCGGGTACGCCGTCATAACCGGTGTACCTAAGCCTGGTGCGCAGGGGCCACTTCACTCTCATCTTTGATCGGGGTGACGCTTGAAGAATGGTTCCTGAACTCACCCTGAAGAAGCGGCCTGTTCGTCATCGGTAAACTTTCCTACGGTTTACTCACGCGAAAACGCGGCGTAAACTCCGCGCGTTTTCATCAATAGCGGAGACCCTCAGTGGGTACTTGTTCGAGTGACAGTTGTCGGCCGGTTTCAGTAACCGGCACATCCTTGGCAAGATAACGCGCATTCTTCCTGTGCCGTTGTCTCGCCTGAAAAAAGCGAGAAGCGGCATTCCGGCAGCGGCCAGTCCTGGCACCTGCCTGCATCCCTCTCATCGACGCTGACCAGCACCTGAAAGCATTCAGGCTGCTACGGACGCGCCTGCCTTTTACGGTGGGCGGGCCAAGCTGACTGTGCCGGTCAAACCGGCGCGGCGCAGACGGTCGTACCTGCACGAAGGTTTCCTCGCGCAGGAGTTACACCATGCATCTCATACGGCTCAGGGCGTTCTTCGCCGGCTTGCTGCGGACCGGGCCTGTCGCTCGTGCGAGGGTGTCAGCACCCGTAATGCCACTGCCTTGCGCGTGCAGTACGGTGTCAATGAGGTCGAGCACAAGCAGGCAGCTGGTGTGGCGAGTGCCCGCGTGGCACCCATTCAACCGGCTGCCGACCCGGACGCTGATCGTGCGCATGATCCGCATCTCGAACATCCCGTTTCTGCACAGTCGCTGACCCAGGCGGGGAAGGGTTTCTATATCTGTAAGTTTGGCTGGCAATAAACAGGGAGGATTTCCTATGCAAGCAATCAACAACATCAACCTCAATTCCTTGGTCGATACGGTCGTCAGCCTCAGCGCGGCGTTTATCCTCGGTGGCTTGATCGGCTTCGAGCGTCAGTACCGCCAACGCACGGCAGGTTTGCGCACCAATGTGCTGGTGGCCGTGGGCGCGGCGATTTTTGTCGACATGGCCAACCGGCTGGGCGGCGCGGAAGGCGCGGTTCGGGTGGTCGCGTATGTGGTCTCGGGCATCGGCTTTCTGGGCGCTGGCGTGATCATGCGCGAAGAAGGCAACGTGCGCGGTCTCAACACTGCCGCCACCCTCTGGGCCTCGGCAGCCGTGGGCGCTTGTGCGGGCGCCGACCTGATCCTCGAAGCGCTGCTGGGCACGCTGTTTGTGTTGGCGGCCAACACGCTGCTGCGCCCGATCGTCAACAACATCAACCGTCAGCCTCTGGACGTGGTGTCGGCAGAGGTGACCAACATCCTCTATGTCATCGCGCGGCGCAGCCAGCAACAGGCGGTGATGGTGTTGCTCGAAGCCGAGCTGGCGCGCTGCAACTACCCGGCGAGCGACGTTGACGTTCGGCCATTTGGCAGTGAGGAAGTGGAGATCGAGGCCACCCTAGTCGCCACCTCGGTAGACGGCGACGAACTGGATGCGCTGGTAGCGCGTATTTCCGCATCGACCCTGGTGGTGCAGGCCTTCTGGAGCCCGAGTACCACTGATTGACCGGCGCGCCTCACGCATGACCAGGCGCTGGCTTGGTCATGTTTCGTGAGGAAAAGTCCTACATACGCTTGGGACTATCCCTTCCGATGAAACGTCATTTCGTTGCTAAGGTTGCGCGCTTGCAGCTAGCCGGCGGCATCGGTTTGGCTGTACGTGTTCGGCCGGTTTCAATCGAAGGGACCAGGAACAGCCTGGTTATTGTCCTGAGTAGGTGCAGCACCGCTGGTCGGCACTGTCATTTCTCACAGGTACCTGTGTCCCGTGTCATGTGTAAGGGTACTTATCCTCTCAGGGGAGTTTTATGACTAAAGCGCTAATAGTTGATGATCATCCGTTTATCCGTAAAACCGTCCGGCACCTGCTGACGCTGGAAGGGTTCACCGAAATCGATGAAGCGGGCAACGGTGCGGACGCTGTGCAGAAGGCCAGAGAGGGGCGTCCGGCGTTGATCATTCTTGATTTGGCCATCCCGAAGCTGGGGGGGCTTGAGGTGATCAGCCGGGTCAAGGCGTTGGGGCTGCCGTGCAAGATTCTGGTACTGACTTCGTACCTTCCGGAGTTTTTTTCGGCGCGTTGCATGCGTGCCGGGGCCATGGGATTCGTGGCCAAGACCGGTGAGCTCGATGAGCTGCAAAAGGCTATCAAAGCGGTGATGTCAAACTACAGTTGCTTCCCCAGCTTGCCGAGCAGTTCAGTGCGCCGTGACGATCTGCAGTCCACGGAACAGGAACTGGTGCAAGCCCTGTCAGATCGCGAGTTGGCGGTGTTGCAGATGCTGGCCCTGGGCTTGGGCAATAACGAAATTGCCAATCAGATGTTACTCAGCCACAAGACCATCAGCACCTATAAAACGCGACTCAAGGAGAAGCTGCGCATGTCGTCTGTGGTCCACATGGCCAAGTTTGCACAGCGTAATCATCTGATCTGATTCGACATGATCCTTGCGCCGATGCGACGGTTCATCATTGCGCTGTTGATGGGCGTGCTGCCGATGATGGCCAGTGCCCTTGATCAGCCGCAAAACCTGCGCCTGCTGGGGCACTCCAGCCTCAATGGCCACTCCGTAACGCTGGGCGAAGCCGACTGGCAGTGGTTGCGGGGGCGGCGTGTGTTGCTGATGGGCGTTTCCGCGCCCGACTACGGGCCCTTCGAACTGACCAACAACAACGACGAAATCGAAGGCATCACGGCGGACTATGCCGGGTTGCTCGCCCAGGCGCTGAATATCAGCGTTGAAGTGCGGCGCTACGACACCCGCGACGAGGTGCTCGAAGCCCTCAAGCAAGGCGCCATTGACCTGCTTGGGACGTCCAATGGTTTTGAGGCGGGCGACCCGCAACTGGTGCTTTCGCGTTCTTACGCCAATGACCAGCCGGTGCTGGTTACCCGCACCGGCGACAGCCAATCCCTGAGTGTCGGCCTCGCAGGCAAGCGCATCGCCATGCTCTATCACTACATGCCGCCCGACGTGGTTGAGGCTTTTTACCCCAAGGCCCACGTGGAGCTGTTTCCGTCTATTTTCGAAGCCATTGGCGCCGTCGCGTTCGGTCGCGCCGATGTCTACCTGGGCGACGCCATCTCTGCCAATTACCAGATCAACCGCAACCACTTGAACAATGTGCAAATGGCGGATTTTTCCACGCTGGAATCCAATTCCTTCGCCTTTGCCGTGCTCCGGGACAACACGCGCTTGCTGCGCATCGTCAACACTGCGCTGAGGGCAATCCCGGCGAACGAACAGATGGAAATATTGCGTCGCTGGAACGGTGACAACCTGGGCCTGCTCGGTGCCGAGCGGTTGCACTTGAGCACCAGTGAGCAGCGTTGGCTGGAGAAACACCCGCGGGTCAGGGTAGTGGCGTCCGAGCAGATGCTGCCGTTGGCGTCCTTCACCGCACAAGGGCGACTGGAGGGGTTGAGTGCCGATGTACTGTCGCGGATCAGCCTGCGTACCGGCTTGAAGTTCGATGTCGTGTCCGGCGGCTCGATGCCTCAGCAGATTGACGCGGTCAGTACAGGCCGCGCCGACATGATGGCGGTGGTGACGCCCAGTATCGAAGGCTCTGATCAGGTGCGCTTTACCCGACCCTACCTGACCAACCCGGTGGTGCTGGTCACCCGCAATGACGACCCTGGCACGATGACCCTGGAGGACATGGTCGGCAAGCGTCTCGCGATCAGCAGTGGCAATGCCGTGCGCGACGTCATCAACCGCGATTACCCGGGGATTAACTTTGTGGCGGCGCGAAACCCCACCGAAGCCATGGCGCTGGTGGCCAGCGGCGCTGCCGAAGGGGCAGTCAACTCATTGATCAATGCGCGTTACCTGATCGCCCAGCAGTACCGCGACCGCTTGCGCGTGACCAGTACCGTCGGCGCCGAGCCGGCACGCATGACGTTCGGCGTCAATCGCGGCCAGCTGGAGCTGTACTCGATACTCGACAAAGCGTTGCTGAGTATCCCTCCGCAGGAGATGGATGAGCTGGTCAGCCAATGGCGCACGGATGTGATCATTGAAGACCATTGGTTGCGTCACCGCAGCGCGATCATTCAAGGCTTTGGCCTGGCGGCGTTGTTGCTGCTGATCACCTCCGGCTGGGCGATTTACCTGCGCAGCCTGATCCGCAAGCGCGCGCAGGCGGAACGGGCGTTGAGCGACCAGATGCGTTTTATGGGCGTATTGATCGACGGCACGCCCTATCCCATTTATGTGCGCGACCGCCAGGGCCGGCTGATGGCGTGCAACAGCGCTTACCTGGACGTGTTCGGCTTCAAGGCCGAGGCGGTGATCGGCAAGACCGTGATAGAAGCCGACAGCGGCAACTCTGCGCAGTCGCGGTCCTTCCATGAGGATTACCTGCGGTTGATGGTGCGCGGCGAGCCGCAGATCAATGACCGGCTACTCACGTTGCCGAGTGGCAAGGTGCTGACCATTTACCACTGGATGCTGCCGTACCGTGATGGGGACGAAAACGTGGTGGGCATGATTGCCGGCTGGGTGGATGTGAGCGAACGCCAACGGCTGTTGGGCCAGTTGCAGGAGGCCAAGGAAGACGCCGATGCCGCCAACCGCGCCAAGACCACGTTTCTGGCAACCATGAGCCATGAGATTCGCACACCGATGAACGCGGTGATCGGCATGATTGAACTGGCGCTCGCCAACGCCGAACAGGGGCGCGTCGACCGCGATGCCCTGGAGGTCGCCTCGGTTGCGTCGCGCGGCATGCTGGAGCTGATTGGCGATATTCTGGATATTTCCCGGATCGAATCCGGTCACTTGTCCCTGACCCTGGCGCCGGCCAATCTGCATGAATTGCTCACCTCGGTGGCGCGGGTGTTCGAGGGGCTGGCGCGAACCAAAGGCCTGGCGTTGCAGGTGGAACTCGACCCGCTGATTGATTATCCGGTGCTGATCGACTCCTTGCGGTTCAAGCAGGTGGTGTCCAACCTGCTGAGCAATGCGATCAAGTTCACGGCCCAGGGCCAGGTACGTCTGGGCGGGCGCAGTGCATCGGGGTCTGACACTGGCCATCTGGACCTCGTGTTATGGGTGGAAGACACCGGCATTGGCATCAGCAGTGAAGACCAGCAGCGTCTGTTCAACCCGTTTTTCCAGGGCAGCAACACCGAACAATCAGCGCGCAGCGGCTCGGGGCTTGGGCTGGTGATCAGCCGCAGCCTGTGTGAAATGCTGGGCGGCACGCTGCAGTTGAGCAGTGTGCCCGGGCAGGGCACGCGCGTGGACATGACGTTGACGTTGGCCAGGGCCACCGCAGCGCCAGTCGAGCGTGCCGGGCCGGCGCCAGTGGCCCGACCGGGCCGCGTACTGAGCATTTTGGTGGTCGACGACTACCCGGCCAATCGCTTGCTGCTGGCGCGCCAATTGCGCTTTCTGGGGCATCGCATCACCCTGGCCGAAGACGGTGTGCAAGGGCTTGAATGCTGGCAAGCCGAGCACCCGGATGTGGTGATCACCGATTGCAACATGCCCCTCAAGAATGGCTACACCTTGGCGCGTGATATCCGCGCACAGGAGCGTGCGCAAGGCTTGGTGCCGTGCTTGCTGCTGGGCTTTACCGCTAACGCGCAACCGGAGGAAACCGAGCGCTGCCGACAGGCAGGCATGGATACATGCTTGTTCAAACCCGCAGGTCTTGAGGACTTGCGCTCGGCACTGGCTGCGCTTGCGACCAGCCCAGGGGTATCAGACGTTGAGCAGGCATTTGATTTGAGCGCCCTGATCACGCTGACGGGGGACGATGACGCGGCGCTCCATGAACTGTTGATACCCTTGCTCGAAAGCCTTGAGGCAGACCGCGCGCTGCTGCCGGTGCTGCACCGCCAATTGAATTTTCGCGAACTGCATGACCTCGCCCACCGCGCCAAGGGCGGCGCACGGCTGGTCAGGGCGCACACGCTGATAACCCGCTGCGAAACGCTCGAGGAGGTGTGTCAACGCCAGGAGGGCGACGCGTTGGGCATGGCGGTTGAAGCGGTAGGCGAAGCCCTCGACGATCTGCATCGGCGGCTGAGCAGTTTTACGCTCGGTGCTGAGCGCGGTTGATGGCCGTTCAGTGGATTTGGGAGAACTCCTACATCAAGGGGGAACATACCTGATTTTGTCTTCGGGATATGTCTGGAAAATGGGCCACGCTCACTGACGAGCACAGCCTGCCCAGGGGTTTGCCATGCCGAACAAAGCACTGACCATCCTGATTGCCGATGAACAGCACCTGCAACGGCTGTACATCGAAAAAATGCTCAACCAACTGGGGTACCACCGGATTGTTCCGGTGCAAACCCTTGAAGAAGTTGAGGTTCTTACCGCCATCCCGGCCGAGCCATTCGACGTACTGATCATTAATGCGGGGTTGGCGGCCCAGGCCGGCGAGCCGCAGCCCCAGGTGCGCCATGTACTGGTCTATGACCATCAGGACCTGGATATTCCAGGCGGGGTACCGCCGACGCTGCTGGTCCGGCTGCCCGGCATGCCGGACACCGTCAACCTTGAGCACTTCATGGACATCATCGACCCACCCGAGGCCCACCGGGGCCTGCGGGTATTGCCGTGGCTGCGGGAGCTATCCCGCACGCCGGCGGCGGGGGTTTAGTCCCACTTCGGGGCGATGCCTTTAGGGCTGGTCAGGCGATGGCCGCGCTCCAGGCCGGCGATCTGCGCCATGTCGGCGGCGCTCAAGGTCAATTGCAGAGCCTTGAGGTTGCTGTCCAGATTGGCACGCTTGGTTGACGACGGAATCACCGCATAGCCCAATTGCATGGCCCACGCGAGGGTCACTTGCGCCGCAGTGGCTTGGTGGTGTTCGGCGATCTGCTGGATTACCGGGTCTTTGAGCACTTCGCCGTAGGCCAGGGTCATGTACGACGTAATCTGGATACCGTGGGCGGTGGCGAAATCCACCACCTTCTGGTTTTGCAGGTAGGGGTGCAGTTCGACCTGGTTGGTGGCGATGTTTTCGGCGCCCACCGCAGCAATCGCCTGCTTCATCAGGTCGATGGTGAAGTTGGAAATACCGATCTGGCGCGTCAGGCCCAGGCGCTTGGCTTCCAGCAACTGGCCCATGAATTGGGCGACAGGCACCTGGTCTTCCGGCGACGGCCAGTGGATCAGGGTCAGGTCCAGGTAGTCGGTCTTCAGTTTGCGCAGGCTTTCACGCAGGCTGGGAATCAACTGGCCTTCGGCGAAATTGGCGATCCAGATCTTGCTGGTGATGAACAGTTCATCACGTGGCACGCCGCTGTCGGCAATGGCTTGGCCGACATCCGCTTCGTTCTCGTAGATCTGCGCGGTATCGATGACGCGGTAGCCCAGTTCCAGGCCCGTGCTCACAGAGTCGATTACCACTTGGCCTTGCAGGCGGAAGGTGCCAAGGCCGAAGGCGGGAACGTTTTGCGTAGGGATAGACATCTGTAACTCCTGAAGGGGGGTGAACAATGGAGTCGAGTATCCACCCGACGTTCCTTTGGAAAAACCGCCGATCCCGAAAAGGACTCTTTACCAGAAGTCACGAGTGTCGCCGCGATAAAAAATGCGGCTTCACTTGCCACAGGTGGGCGCCGCACGGTATTCCAGAACACCCATTGTCAGCCCGGAACATGCCATGACCCAACACTTGACCGAATACGCCGACGCCAGCCCCGAGGTGCGCGCGGTGTATGACGACATCATGCAGACACGCAAGGTTGACCAGGTGAATAACTTCTGGAAATGCCTGGCCGCCCACCCGCCGACCCTGCGCCGCACCTGGGAAAGCCTCAAGGAAATCATGGCTCCCGGCGCACTGGACCCGCTGACCAAGGAGTTGCTCTACGTGGCTGTCAGCGTGACCAACAATTGCCCCTATTGCATCGCCTCCCACACGGCCGCCGCGCGCAAGGCCGGTATGACGGACGCGATGTTCGGCGAGTTGCAGGCGGTGGTTGGCATGGCCAATCAAACCAACCGCCTGGCCACCGGTTATCGCGTGCCGGTCGATGAGGTATTCAAGTGGCCGTGACATCGCTCAGCGGTCGAACCACGCCAGCAATACCGTCACGTTATCCCGCCCGGCGTATTCGCGGGTGAGGTCGATCAGGCGTTGGCACGCGGTTTCCAGCGTGTCGCGACGGGCCATGGCGAGGACCTGAAGCATTTCCTGGTGGGGCACGCAGCCGTGCAAGCCGTCGCTGCACAGCATCATCAGATCACCCGGTTGCACGGGTTGCACACGCACTTGCGGCTCCACCCGTGGTGCGGGGCCAACGGCTTGCAGCAACAGATTACGCGCGGGCAGCCGGTCGACCTTGCCGGCTTCGAGGGCTTGCTGGTACCAGGTCTGATCGCGGGTCAGCAGGCTCAACTCGCCGTCGCGGTAGCGGTACAGGCGGCTGTCGCCCACGTGAAATATCAGCAGCGGCCCTTCACCCTGTGGGCGCCACACGCCGGTGAGGGTGGTGCCCATGCCGCTGCCTTCGCTCATGTGACGGGCCACGTTTTGCTGGTAGACGCAGTGGTTCACCTGATCAATGGCGTTGTGCAGCAGGCTGGCGGCTTGCATGTCCGGGTCCGACCAGGTGGCGTCCGGGTCGGCGCCGTCATTGACCACCTCGACACTGTGAGCCTTGAGCGCCTGGCGCAAACGGGTGAGTGCCTCGGCGCTGGCCAACGCCCCCGCTTCGTGACCGCCCATGCCGTCAGCCACGGCCAGCAGCCCCATGGCCGGCTCAATCAGGAAGTTGTCTTCATTACGCTGGCGCACCGAACCGACATCACTGACCCCATAAGCAACCGCAGAGGCCAGACAATGAGGCCCGCAGGCGCTGAGTGGGGAATCGGTCATGGAAGGGGCTCGAAGCTGTTGAGGAACGCCAGGCGCTGGGCCTCGCTCTCGATGTGCTCGGCCAGCTGTTGCAGGAACGGCTGGCGCAGTGAGGTGGCGCGCAGGGCGCGGCTGACCACGATGCGAGCAATGGGGCCGATCAGCACGGCCAGGCGTTTCTCCGCCATGTGTGAGAGGGCCGGGTCAATAGGGTCCGGCATTGCCTCGGTGACGCTGTTGACGGTTGCGGGCAACTCGACAGCGGTGGGTTCGCTGACGGGCTCGACGGCTGTCGGTGGGTTGAGCCGCAAGAACAATGACTGGCTGGCGCGGGTGAATTGCTCACGGCCGCGCTCGGACGGAATGTGCGGCAGCAGCGCCGCGCAAATCGCGTCGAAATCGTCCGCGCCATTCAGGCTCTTACGCACCAGAAAACGCGCCAGTGGCCCGATCTGATGGGACAGCAGCGACTCCAGTTCAGGCATCACCGCGAGCTTCCACGGGGTGAGCGTCTCCACGGCTTGCGTCATGGCGACCGTGGCGCTGGGCAGGTGGTTGACGCCACTGCTCAGCGGCGGGTTCGGCCGCATCAGCACGGTGCGATCGTCGTCGATCTCGGCGTTGATCCAGGTGCCGGTGGTGGTGCCCGGCAAGGCTTCCAGGTCGTCAAGAAAAGCCTGCGCCGAGGAGTAGCGTGCGGCGGGGCGTTTGGCCAGCGCGCGCACGATCACGCTGTCCAGGGCCGGGTCCAGCGCCAGGTTCAGGCTCGATGGCGCCACCGGGGTCTGGTTGAGAATTTGCTGCATGACCATGGTCGCCGAGCCCGAGAACGGGCGCTCGCCGGTGAGCAATTGGTACAGCACAATGCCGGCGGAAAACACATCGGAACGCCCGTCAATCACGTCGCCGCAGAACTGCTCAGGTGACATGTAGCTGGGCGTGCCGATCATCGAGCCGGTCTGGGTCAGCGTGGAGGAATCCAGACGAGCCACGCCGAAGTCGGTGACCTTGACCTTGCCTTCGGCCGTGATCAGCAGGTTGGCGGGCTTGATGTCGCGGTGCACCACGCCTTTGGAGTGGGCGTATTCCAATGCCGACAGCAACTGGCGCATCCAGCCGAGGCTGTGGCTCAGGTCGCGCGGCGTTGGCGCCGCCAGCAACGTATTGAGGGGTGTGCCTTCAACGAACTCCATGGCGATGTACGCCGAGCCTTCGTCCTCGCCGTAGTCGTACACGCCGACGATGTTGGGGTGCATCAGCCGGCCGGCCGCCTGGGCTTCGTTCTTGAAGCGGCTGACCAACTCGGCGTGCTGGCTGTCACCGAACAGTTCCTTGCGGATCGTCTTGAGCGCCACGGTGCGGGCGATGTTCGGGTCGTACGCCTTGTATACCGTGCCCATCGCGCCTTTGCCGAGCACGCTGTCGATGCGGTATTTGCCCAGTTGTTCAAGCATGATCGCGGACCTATTCCTCTAGCATCTTCATGGCGCTGACCAGGCTGGTGCGCATACGGCCGAACGACTGGCCCAGGCGCGCCAGCTCGTCGTTGCCGCTAACGTCCATCTGCGGCACATCGGTGTCGCCCAGGCTGACCCGGTCGGCCAGCGCCGACATCTGCCGCAGGCGCCGGGTGACAAACAGGTGCACCGCCACGTTCAACGCCACAAACAACACCGCAAAAATCCCCAGCATCGACACCATGTAGCTGTGCAGCAGGCTCCTGGCGCGTTGCAGCGGCAAGTCGAGTGGCACCGTGACCAATTGCGCACCAATGGTGTCGTTGAGCTTCCAGCCAAAACCGTTAACCGCGCCGTAGATATCGACCATGGTTTTCGGCGCGGCGTCCGGGGTGCTGTGACATGCCAGGCAGGCACCGTCCTTGATCTGAATCGGCCGCGCGATGTACAGCGAGGCGCCTTTGTCGTCGTTGCGTTCACCGACCATTTCGGCAGTTTGCGGCTGATCGCGCAGCGAGTTGATCAGGGTTTTTTCCCAGTCATTTGCCAGGTCGCGAGGGTTGGTCGGGTTGAGAGTGGCTTCCTTATAGGCGTAGTCCGGGTAGGACTTGAGCAGCTCCTGCAGGTGCGAAATGGCCGCGAAATCCGGCACCGATTGCGCCACGAACTGAAATTTCAGGCGGTTCTCCAACAGCGGCACGATCTGCTCGGCGGTGTAGGTGCTGGCCGCGGAGGCCGAGCGCATCAGCATGCGCGCGGTTTCCAGGGTTTCGCGGCGTGCGCTTTGCTGGAGCATGTAGTGAGTGGAGAGGCTGGTGGCGATAAAACCTAAGATAAACACCGCCAGGAACACCACGTTGAATTTAACCGCGAGCGACAATTTCATAAGGACCTTCGGGTAACGGCGTGGTGAGGATCAGTGCGCATTCCTGCGGCGTTCCAGGCGCAACAGTTCCAGCTCCCACGCCAGTACGCCGCCTCGGTTGGTTTTCACCGCCTGCAAAAATGCCGGGTCGTTGAGGCGCGGGGCAAAGCGGCTGGCGAGCATCTGCTGGCTAAGGTTCAGCGGGCTGACCACCCAGGGGGCGATGTCTTCGTAGGTCACCTCACGCTGTTTTTTCAGCTCGGGCGCCTTGGGTGTTTTCTTGCCCAGGGGCACCAGCGGGTCGAGGAACTGCGGGGGCAGGGCGTCGATAAAAGCTTGCTCGGGGCGGGGCACGATCCTGAGCGGTGCGTCACCGACCCTTTGGGCGAAATCTTCATGGCCGAGGGTGACATCGCGACCGGCCTTGCTGTGGCTATCGAGTTCGCTGACCACTTGGCTGCCGTCTTCAACAAAGATCTCGGTCTGGCGCTTACCGACATGAATCACGCTGGCGCTGTGGGTCAGGGTGAACGCCAACCCGCCGGTGGTCACCGCCAGGTTCGCGTGATTGTTACCCGCGACCGGTTGCAGTTTCAGCCAGCCATCGAGCACGTTGATTTGCGCCGCTTTGCTGTTGGTGGCGATGAGAATGCGCGTGTTTGGCCCCAGTGCCAGGTCAGCCGCCGCGAGACCTTCGATCTGTATGCCGGCGGCGCCGGTTTGCACAATATCGCCACCTTGCAGGCGCGTACCGGGGCCCACGGTGTAGAGGCTGGTGGCGCGAATCAGCGTCAGCGGTTTTTCCGCGTAGGCGATCACGCCGATGTTGGCTGGCGCGGCCTGCGCCAGCGGTAGCTGGGCCAGGCTGGCGAGCAAAAGGGCTATCGAAAGTTTTTTCACGTGGGCGCCATCTGTCGAGCTGCTGGGGGCTGGCACCGATGCTGTTGTGTGCAGCCGGTGTTCGTGCGTGCGCAAGGCGTCGCAGGGCCGAAGGCTACCGGCTGAAGAGGCGTATGAAGAAGACAATTATCTGCATGGAAAAGGCTGATTTCGATTAAGCGAAATCATGGAATAAAGCCTGCGAGGCGGGTGTTCTTCTCATGGTTTCCCCTGATTCGAACGGCGTTTGCGCAGGACCGGCAACACGCCCGCAACTCCCTCTGCCCGGAGCCCTTATGACTACCCAATGCATGAACGCGTTTACGTCCACCAAGACTTTCCTGCAACAGAACTTCATGACGGCCAAGCGCATTCCCTCGGGGATAGTGGCCGGCCTCACGGTATTTGACGTCAACGACCACAAGGCCGGCGGTTATCGGCTGGCGACCCTGGATAAGCCGGGCGAGTACGGCAAGGTCGAGCGTCCGCTTATGGCGCATTGGGTGCCCCAGGGCAGTTTTTGCGACATCCCCGCCAACCCCGGTGCGACCGGGTATGTGTTCACGCCGGACTTCAGCGGGTGCTCGATCCTGATCGATCATATCGATGACACCACCTACCGCGTGTTCCACGTGCAGGGCGGCAGCGATTACCTGAACAAGGAATACCTGAACCGTTTTGACGGGCACGGGCTGGGCTTGGCGACGGCCATGACGTTTGACGATTATGGCGAGGATGCTTATCCGCGCGGGTTCGCTTTCATGAAGTTCGAAGAAGGGCGCTGGTGGATTTACTTCCAGCGTCAAAACGGTGTGGGGCTCAATTTCGCCTATGGCAAGTTCCAGATGAATGGCGCGCAGACCGTGCGTGGCGGCGGGCGGATACCGGTGCCCAACCTCAAGCGCGAGTCACCGCGCCATGGCGTGGTGCACAGCGGTAAGGCGCTTGCCATGCCCACCAGCCAGCGCGCGGAGTTGAAGGTCGAGGTTTGGTAGGCGAGGCGTTTTTACCCGGTTTGAAAAATAGTCGGGAATAAACACTTGGGGTCGGATGTTCATCCTGCAGAGGCTGATAACCAGCCACGTTCGACCACTGACGGATTTTTTGATGACGAACCCGACCCTTTTCGACTCCTCTCTCGGCAGGCGCAAAATGAGCAGCACCGACTCCGCTATCGCGGCGCGCCGCAATCGCCTGTTACTGATGGTGCTGCAGGTCATCGGCCTGATTGTGCTGGTGATTTGCGCGATCGATGCGCAACGGGCCCAGGCCCAGGACTTGCCGGAGCCAGCGGCTGGCGCGGCGAAAAACGTGCTGATGACCGTGCAGGCCAGCGGCGTGCAGATCTACACCTGCACCAAGGACAGCAGCGGCCAATTGACCTGGCAGTTCCGCGAGCCGCTGGCCACGCTGATGATCAACGGCAAGACCGTTGGCCGACACTTCGTGGGGCCAACGTGGCAACTGGATGATCGCAGTGCGGTGGTCGGCAAAGTCATCGCTCAGGCGCCTGGCGCCCGTGCAACCGATATCCCCTTGTTGCGTCTTGATGTGGTGACGCACCTGGGGGAGGGCGGACTCGCGCACGTGGTGGCGGTGGAGCGCTTGCACACCTTGGGCGGTGTGTTCAGCGGCAGCTGCGCGCAGGCCGGCCAATTGCACGTCGAGCCCTACAGCGCGGATTACCGCTTTCTGGGCCAGTAGCTTCACACCGCGCCGTTTATCAACGCAAGCGGCTCAAAACGTTGGCGGCGTAATCACCCAGATGACTCGCGTCTCTACCTTGCCCGGGTTGCCATAGCGATGCGGTTCGCTGCTGGCAAAGCTGAAGCTGTCACCGGCATCCAGCACAAAATGCCGATCGCCCACCCACAGCTCAAACTGCCCGCTCAACACATAGCCCGCTTCCTCGCCTTCATGGCTGTAGCTCTGCTGGCTGTAGGCGCCGGGCGGAAAGCTCGATTGCAGCATTTCCAGTTGATGGTTGGGCAACGGTGTCAGCAATTGGTCGACGATGCCATCTTCATAGCGAATGCTCTGGCGATTGTTCTGGCGCACCACATAGCCTTCATCCGCCTCGGCGGGCATGCTCTGACTGGCGAAAAACCATTGGATCGTCACCCCGAGGCTGCGGGCGATGTTGAACAGCGCCGGGATCGACGGATACGCAAGATTTCGCTCCAACTGGCTGAGATAGCCGGCGGTCAACGCGCTGCTGCGAGCCAGTTCGGTCAGTGTCATGCCACGCGCCTTGCGCAAACCACGGATGCGCGTGCCGAGAAACAGTTGCTGCGGTTCGTCGTTCAAAGGTTCCATGCGACCTTGAGTCCTTCGTAAATCGCCTCTTCGGCGGTGCGCGGTGCGAGGCAGTCGCCGATGCGCTCAAAGGGCACCCGCCCCGCCAGTTCTGCGCCCAGAGTGTCCACTGGCTGATGCCCCTGGCACAACACCAGGCTGTCGATATTTTCCAGCAGCATCGGCTCGCCACTGGCGGTGTGTTGCAGGTAGACGGTGTTGTCGTCGCAGCCGTACAGACGCGCATAGGGGATGATCGGGATGCCCAGTCGATGCAGCTCTCCCGCGAGTTGATCGCGGACGTACAGCGGCAGGTTTTCCCCGCAGTGGGTGCCGTTCACCGCCAATTGCACGTGATGGCCGGCGCGTACCAGGCGTTCGGCAATACCGGGCCCGATCCAGTCGCAACGCCAGTCGACCACCACCACCGAACGCCCCAGCGTGACGTGATCGCGCAACACCTGCCAGGCGTCCACCACCTGCAACGCTCCACCTTGCTCGAAGGCCGGCCAATAGGGCTCGGCGCCGGTGGCGACGATGACGTGATCGGGCTGCGCCTGTTCCACCAGCGCACGGTCGACGCGGGTATTGCGCACCACGCGAACACCCGCCAGCGCCATCTCGCGTTGCAGGTTGGTGCTGGCGCCACCGAATTCACTGCGCCGTGGCAGCAACTGCGCCAACAGCACCTGCCCGCCCAATTGCGCACTGGCCTCATACAACGTTACGTCATGGCCGCGTTGCGCGGCCACGGCCGCCGCTTTCATGCCGGCCGGGCCACCGCCGACCACCATGATGCGTTTGGGCCTCAACGCCGGCAGCAGGCGACTGAAGCTCAGCTCGCGCCCGGTTTCAGGATGCTGGATACAGGAAATCGGCAAACCCTTGTGAAAGTGCCCGATGCACGCCTGGTTGCAGGCGATGCATGCGCGCACATCTTCGACGCGGCCTTCGAGGGTTTTGGCGGGCATCAGCGGGTCGCAAATCAAGGCGCGGGTCATGCCGCACACATCGGCCTGGCCGCGCGCCAGGATCAACTCGGCCTCCTGAGGCTGATTGATCCGCCCGGTGACAAACAACGCAATCGACAGGCTGGCCTTGAACCTGGCGGCTTCGTCCGCGAGGTACGCGGCAGCAATGGCCATGGGCGGCACGATATGGATCGCACCGCCCGTTGACGCCGACGTGCCGGCGACGATGTGCACATAGTCCAGTTGAGTTTGCAGGCATAGCACGGCTTCCAGGGATTCGCTTTCGGTGAGCCCTTCGGCATCGCGCTCGTCAGCGCAAATACGCAGGCCGATGATGAAATGCTCATCGGTCGCTGCTCGTACCGCCGCAAGCACTTCCCTCAAAAACCTCAGACGTTGCTCAAGCGCGCCGTTGTATTGATCGGTACGCCGGTTAACCCGTGGGTTGAGAAACTGCGCCGGCAGGTAGCCATGGCTGGCAACCACTTCCACCCCGTCAATTCCCGCCTGATGCAAGCGCCTGGCCGCTGCTGCGTAGCCGGTGACGATCTCATCGATCATCGCGTGATCCAGCGCCCGAGGCATCACCCGAAACCGCTCGTTGGGCACCCCCGACGCGGAGTACGCCACTGCCAGCAAACCGTCTGCCGACTCCATGATTTCGCGGCCCGGATGAAAGATCTGCGACAGCACCACAGTGCCGTGGGCATGGCAGGTCTGGGCCAATTCGCGGTAGCCCTCGATGCAGGCGTCGTCGGTGGCCATCAGCACATGCGAGGTGTACCGCGCGCTGTCATGCACCCCGGCCACCTGCAGCACAATCAGCCCCACGCCGCCTTCGGCTCGCGCACGGTGATAGGCGATCAACTGCGCGTTGACTCGGTTGTCGGTGGGCATCGAGGTGTCATGCCCGCTGGACATGATGCGGTTTTTCAGGCGTTTTCCGCGCAGCTGCAACGGCGCGAACAGGTGAGCAAAGGCGGGGTGCGACATGGTGCGGATACTCCAGGCGCTGTTATTGTTATTTTTCTATAGGAGGCGAGCGCCAGTAAAAAATCAACTTGTTTTTTTACTGGCGCCTGGCTTAGCGTCGCCTTCACCAACCGCGTGCCTGGAGAATAAAAATGACTGACTCCGCCGAGAAGCAACTGCGCGAAGAACTCGCCGCCTGCTATCGCCTGATCGCGCACTACCGCATGAGCGACTTGATCTTCACCCACATCTCGGTGCGCATTCCCGGGCCTGAGCATCACTTCCTGATCAACCCTTACGGGCTGATGTTCGATGAAATCACCGCCTCCAGTCTGGTCAAGATCGGCCTGGATGGCCGCGCGGTGGAGCCGTCGGCTTATGCGGTGAACCCGGCTGGTTTTGTCATCCACAGCGCCATCCACGGTGCGCGCGAAGACGCCCAGTGCGTGCTGCACACCCACACCCGTGCGGGCTGCGCCGTGGCGGCGCTGGCGTGCGGGTTGTTGCCGGTCAACCAGATCTCGATGGAGTTCTACGGCAAGGTCGCCTACCACGATTATGAAGGCGTCGCCCTGGACATGGCCGAGCAGCGCCGGCTGGTGCACGACCTGGGCGACAAGCCGGTGCTGATGCTGCGCAACCATGGTTTGCTGACGGTGGGCGAGACGGTCAGCCAAGCGTTCCTGCGCATGTACTACCTGGAAAAGGCCTGCGATATCCAGATTGCCGCCCAGGCTTGCGGCGCATTAGTCCTGCCGCCCGCCGAGATCTGCGCCCACACCGAGCAGCAGTTCAACAACCCCGGTCGCGCGCTGCAGGAAGGCGAATTGACCGATCCGGACGCCACGCAGTTGGCATGGGCGGCGTTGCTGCGGATGCTCGATCGCGTGTCGCCCGGTTACAGGGACTGATGTAGAGTCGTGCAGCCGACTCAACCGAAGGACATCGCCCCATGACCCAGGAATCCCGTTTTTCCAGGATGGAACCGCAATTGCGCAAGGCCAATCTGGTCCAGGCAACGCTGACGTGCCTCAAGCGCGACGGTTTCCAGGGGGCATCGATCCGTAAGATCAGCGCCGAGGCCGGGGTGTCGGTCGGGCTGATCAGCCACCACTATTCGGGCAAGGATGAGCTGGTGGCCGAGGCTTACCGCACGATCACCGGCCAAGTCATGAGCCTGCTGCGCGAGACCATGGCCAAGGCGCCGCCCGAGCCTCGCGAGCGCCTGTCGGCGTTGTTCCGGGGGTCGTTTTCGCCTGAATTGCTCGACCCGCAACTGCTCGATGCGTGGCTGGTGTTCTGGGGCGCGGTGAAAACGGCGCCCGCGATCAACCAGGCCCACGAACACTCCTACGGCGAGTACCGCACCATCATGCGCTGCGCCCTGACCGACATGGCCCGGGAAGAGGGCTGGCAGCAGTTCGACGCCGACCTTGCCGCCATCGCCCTCAGCGCCTTGCTCGACGGTTTGTGGCTGGAGTCGGGGCTCAACCCCGGCACCTTCACACCGGAGCAGGGCATCCAGATTTGCGAGGCGTGGGTCGATGGCCTGCAAAGCGGCGGTCGCCAGCGTTACCTGCTCAAACCCTGAGCCTCTCTCGCCGTCTGGACGCAAGGTTCAGGCGGCTATTTCCCGTCCGAAAATATTTGCAGTTTGCCGATTGCCTCCTTGCTGAACACTCGTTTAGTATCTCGCCATGTCGCACCCCTCACGCCAATTAAAATAATTCGAGGAAGCCATGACTACCGATTCGCCCGTGCTCACCGATGTGCAAGCAGGCGTCGCCTGGATCACCCTTAACCGTGGTCCCCAGCGCAATGCTCTGGATATCCCAACCCTCAAGCACCTGCATGCCTTGCTCGACACCTTCAACCGCGACCCCGCCGTGCGCGTGGTGGTGTTGACCGGCAGCGGCCGCAGCTTCTGCGCCGGCGCCGACCTGGCGGAGTGGGCCGAAGCCGAATCGCGTGGCGCCCTGGAAACCTACGGCTGGACCGAAACCGCCCACGCCCTGATGACCCGCCTGCACACCCTCGACAAACCCACGATTGCTGCGATCAACGGCACGGCGGTCGGCGCCGGCATGGATCTGACCTTGTGCTGCGACTTGCGCATCGCCGCCCAATCGGCGCGCTTCAAGGCCGGCTACACCAGCATGGCTTACTCGCCGGATGCCGGTGCCAGCTGGCACCTGCCGCGCTTGATCGGCAGCGAGCAAGCCAAGCGCCTGCTGTTTCTCGATGAGCTGTGGAGTGCCGACCGCGCACTGGCCGCCGGCCTGGTCGGTGAGGTGGTCGCCGACGAGCACCTGCACGCCCACGCCATGGCGCTGGCCTCCCGCCTGGCCAATGGCCCGACCTTCGCGTTCGCCCAAACCAAGACGCTGATTCGCGAAGGCGCCGCCCGCAGCCTGCCCGAGCAATTGCACGCCGAACTGGCGGCTGGCCTGTTGTGTGGGCGCAGTGTCGATGGCGCCGAAGCCCTGCGCGCGTCCATGCAAAAGCGTTCACCGAATTTCTGCGGCCAATAACGACAACACCCCGAGCAGGTAGCGCCATGAATTTCCAACTCAGCCAAGAACAAGACATGTTGGTGGACGCCGTACGCAGCTTTGTCGCCAAGGAGTTGCTGCCGCACGAAGAGGCGGTGGACCGTGCCGATGAGGTGTCGCCCGAGCTTGCCGCGCAGATCCGTGACAAGGCGATTGCCGCCGGTTTCTATGCCTTCAACATGCCCGAAGAGGTGGGCGGTGGCGGCCTGGACTACCTGTCCCAGGCACTGATCGAGCGGGAGCTGTCCAAGGTCTCGTGGGCACTGCACGTGTTCGTTGCGCGGCCTTCGAAAATTCTCATGGCGTGCACCGGCGCGCAGATTGAGGACTACCTGTTGCCGTGCGTGCAGGGCAAGAAAATCGACTGCTTCGCGCTGACCGAGCCGGGTGCCGGTTCTGACGCCAACGCCATCAAGACCCGCGCCGTGCGCAGCGGCGATGACTTCGTCATCAACGGCAGCAAGCACTTCATCAGCCACGCCGGCCACGCCGATTTCGCCATCGTCTTTGCGGTGACCGACACCTATGAACACAACGGCCGTCAGCGCAATGCGGTGACCTCGTTTCTGGTCGATCGCGGCACGCCCGGCATGACCATCCGCCGTGGCCCCAAGTGCGTGAGCAACCGTGGTTATCACACCTATGAAATGTTCTTCGACGACTGCCGTGTGCCCGCGTCCAAGGTGCTTGGCGAAGTCGGCAAGGGTTGGGACGTGGCCAATGCCTGGCTCACCGCCGGGCGCGTGATGGTCGCCGCCAACTGCGTCGGCCAGGCTCAGCGCGCGCTGGACGTGTCGCTGCAATGGGCCGCCGACCGCAAGCAGTTCGGCCAACCCATCGGCACCTACCAGGGCGTGAGTTTCAAACTCGCTGACATGGCCACGCAGATTCGCGCCGCCGAGCTGCTGACCCTGCACACCGCCTGGAAGATGGACCAGGGCAGCATGACCGACGGCGAGGCCGGCATGGCCAAGCTGTTTGCCAGCGAAACCCTGGGCAACGTCGCTGATGAAGCCGTGCAGATTTTCGGTGGCATGGGTTTGATGGACGAAGGGCCGGTGGAGCGCATCTGGCGCAACGCACGCATCGAACGGATCTGGGAAGGTACCTCGGAAATCCAGCGCCATATCATCGCCCGTGAACTGCTGCGGCCGCTGTTGCGCTGATCGGCGCGGAGAACGCTTATGTCCCAGGCTATTCGCGACAACCTCAAGCGCCTGCTGGCGCCCCGGCACCTGGCCTTCGTCGGTGGGCGCAGCATGGCGCGCGCGCTCAAGCGCTGCGCCGACGGCGGTTTTACCGGGCCCATGTGGCTGGTCAACCCGCAGCACGACAGCCTCGACGGTATCCCGTGTGTGCGCCGCATCGCCGATTTACCCTGCGGCCCGGATGCGGTGTTTATCGCCACCAACCGTGAACTGACGCTGACCTGCGTGGCGGAACTGGCCGCCATCGGTACCGGCGGCGCGATTTGCTACGCCTCGGGTTTTGCCGAAACCGGGGCCACCGGCCTAGCCCTGCAACAGCAGTTGCTGAGGGCCGCGGGTGACATGGCATTGCTCGGCCCCAACTGCTACGGCCTGCTCGATTACCTGCACAGCTCGGCCCTGTGGCCGGTGGCTCATGGCGGCAAAGCGGTGCACAAGGGCGTGGCAGTGCTGACCCAGAGCGGCAACTTCGCCTACAACCTGTCGATGAGCGACCGCTCGCTGCCGGTGGCCTACATGGCGTCGGTGGGCAACCAGGCGCAACTGGGGGTGGCCGAACTGATGGACGTGTTGCTCGATGAGCCGCGCGTCACCGCCATCGGCCTGCACCTGGAAGGCTTGAAGAATGTGCCGGCGTTTGCTCGCGCGGCGCACAAGGCCCTGGAAAAAGGCATCCCGATCATCGCGCTGAAAACCGGCGTGTCGCAGATTGGCGCCGAGCTGGCGTTGAGTCATACCAGCTCGCTATCCGGTTCGGACGCGCTGTACGACAGCCTGTTTGCACGGCTGGGCGTGATTCGCGTCAGCGGCCCGGTGAGTTTTGTCGAAACCCTGAAAGCCGCCGCGTGCGGCCATCTGCCGGCGGGCAATCGCCTCATCGCGCTGGCTTGTTCGGGCGGCGATGCAGGGCTGATTGCCGACTATGCCGAGCGCAACCATCTGGCCCTGCCAGAACTGGACGAAGGCCAGCGCGGCGAGCTGGCGCAGGTGTTGCCCAGCTACGCCAACCTGGTCAACCCGCTGGATTTCACCACCGCCATCTGGGGCGACCGCGACGCACTCGGCAGCATGCTCGACACGGCCCTGCGTACCGACGCGGATGCAGCCATGCTGGTGCTGGATTACCCGGCTGAATTCACCGGCGAGCGCAAGGAATGTGACGTGCTGTTGGCGCTGTTCTGCGACGCACTCGCGCGGCATGGCAAGACCGGCTTCGTCACCTCGGCCTTTCCCGAATTGCTGCCGGCCCATGCACGCGAGCGTCTGCATGCCCAAGGCATCGCCGCGCTGCAAGGCGTGGAGGACGCGTTCGCCGCGTGGGGCCGCATCGCCGACTACCAAAATAATCGTCGCGTGTTGCTCGAGCGCGGCGAATCGATCCTTGCGCCGCTGTGCCCGCAACCCCTTCAGAGCCAGGGTTTGGCGCTGGATGAGTGGGCGTCCAAACAAGCCTTGCGCGCCTTCGGCCTGAATACGCCGGCTGCTGTATTGAGCACGCCGGGGCGGGCGATCGTGGACGCCAAGCTGTTGGGCTACCCGTTGGTGCTCAAGGCCGTCAGCGCTGATTTGCCGCATAAAACCGAAGCGGGTGCCGTGGCGCTGAACCTCGAAGACGACGTGGCGCTGGCGACCGCACTCGAGCGCATGCGCGGGCAAATCGCCGCGTACGCACCGGGTGTCGCCTTCGATCAATTACTGCTGGAGTCGATGGCAACCCAGCCGTTGGCGGAGCTGATCGTGGGCATCAAGCGTGAAAACGACTTCGGCCTGGCCTTGGTGATTGGTGCTGGCGGCATCCTCGTGGAGTTGCTCAAGGACAGCCGCAGCCTGTTGTTGCCGACCACCGACAGCGCGATTCGCAACGCGTTGCTCAGCCTGCGCAGCGCGGCATTGCTGCAAGGCTTTCGTGGCCGTGAGGTGGCGGATATGGACGCGCTGGTCGCGGCCATCCGCGCGGTGGCCGACTACGCCTGCGCGAATGCCGGGCAGTTACTGGAACTGGATGTGAACCCATTGCTGGTCAGTGCCCGCGGCGCCACGGCGGTCGATGCATTGATTCGCCTAGGAGATGGTCATGCACGCTAAAACAATCACCGGCGGCCAAGCGCTGGTGCGGTTGCTCGCCAACTATGGCGTCGATACGGTATTCGGCATTCCCGGCGTGCACACGCTGGAGCTGTATCGCGGCTTGCCCGGCAGCGGCATTCGGCATGTGCTCACGCGCCATGAACAAGGCGCAGGTTTCATGGCCGACGGCTATGCGCGGGTCAGCGGCAAGCCGGGCGTGTGCTTTGTGATCACCGGCCCTGGTGTTACCAATGCGGCAACCGCAATCGGCCAGGCTTACGCCGACTCGATCCCGATGCTGGTGATTTCCAGCGTCAACCACACCGCCAGCCTCGGCAAGGGGTGGGGCAGCCTGCATGAAACCCAGGACCAGCGCGCAATCACCGCGCCAATCACGGCGTTTTCGGCGGTGGCGTTGTGCGCCGAGGATTTGCCCGAGCTGGTCGCCCGTGCCTACGCGGTGTTCGACAGCGAGCGGCCACGGCCGGTGCATATCTCGGTGCCGCTGGATGTGTTGGCGGCGCCGATTCAAAGGGACTGGAGCAATGAGGTAGTACGCGGTTCAGGGCGTGGCGTGCCAATGGCCGAGGTGCTGGATCAGGCGGTGGCCAAGCTCGCTTCGGCCAAACGGCCAATGATCATTGCCGGTGGCGGCGCGCTGGCGGCGGGGGAGGCTTTGCAGCGCTTGAGCACGCAACTGGCGGCGCCGTTTTTTACCAGTGTCGCGGGCAAGGGTTTGGTGCCGGTCAATGACCCGCTGAATGCCGGTTCAACCCTGTGCGTCGAACCCGGCTGGCAACTGATCAGCGAGGCCGATGTGGTGCTGGCGGTCGGCACGGAAATGGCCGACACCGATTACTGGCGTGAGCGCTTGCCCATCACCGGTGAGCTGTTGCGCGTGGACATCGACCCACGCAAATTCAATGATTTTTACCCGTGCACGCTGGCGCTGCACGGCGATGCCAACAGCACTGTGCTGGCGTTGCTGGAGCGCTTGCCGACGGCGCCGCGAGACGCTGAAGCGGCAATCAAAAAAGTCGCCACATTGCTCCAGGCCGTTGAGCTGGGACACGGGCCCTTGCAGTCGATCCACCAAGCCATCCTCGACCGCGTCGAGGCCGAACTGCCCGCCAATGCTTTTATCAGCACTGACATGACCCAACTCGCCTACACCGGCAACTATGCCTACCGCAGCCGCGCCCCGCGCAGCTGGCTGCACCCCACCGGCTACGGCACCTTGGGCTATGGCTTGCCGGCGGGCATCGGCGCCACGTTCGGCGCGCCTCTGCGGCCAGGGTTGGTGCTGGTGGGCGACGGCGGCTTCCTCTACACCGCCCAGGAATTGGCCACTGCCGTTGAAGAGCTGGACAGCCCACTGGTGGTGCTGCTGTGGAACAACGATGCCCTCGGGCAAATTCGCGATGACATGCTCAGCCTCGACATCGAGCCCATCGGCGTACTGCCGCGCAACCCGGATTTCGCGCTGTTCGCCCAGGCGTTCGGGTGCACCGTGAACCAGCCAAAGAACCTGGATGAATTGCAAACGGACTTGCGCAACGGCTTCAAACGCAATGGCGTGACCTTGATCGAGTTGAAACATGCCTATGCCTGTTGACCTTTAGAGGAGCAAGACCATGAGCGAAAACAACAACAAAATGACTCAAGCGATGCACCGACGGGACTTCCTCAAACACAGCGCCGTGGCCGGCGCGGTGGCGGCGGCGTTTTCCATGGGCCTGCCCTTGCACGCCTTCGGCGAAGACGCAGCGCCCAAGCCGGGCGGCGTGCTGCGCCTGGGCCTGGCCGGCGGCAGCACCACCGATTCGCGCGACCCCGGCTCCTGGGTCGACACGTTTACCTTCGTCGGCTTCTCGGCGGTGTACAACACCCTGACTGAAATCGCCGTGGACGGCAGTGCAATCCCCGAACTGGCCGAGCGCTTTGAGTCCACCGCGAACGCGCGCGTGTGGACCTTTCACTTGCGCCAGGGCGTGACCTTCCACAATGGCAAAACCCTGACCGCCGAAGACGTGGTGGTGTCGATCAATCATCACTTGAGCAAGGACTCCACGTCGGCGGCCAAGACGGTGCTCGGTGATGTCGCCAGCGTCAGCGCCAACGGCAACGACGCGGTGGTGTTCGAGCTGCATTCGGGCAACGCGGATTTTGCCTATGTGGTGGCCGATTACCATTTGGTGATCATGCCCGCCAAGGATGGCGCCGCCGATTGGCAGGCCGGTGTGGGCACCAGTGGCTATCGCCTGAAAAGCTTTGAACCTGGCGTGCGCATGGACCTGGAGCGCAACCCCGATTACTGGAAACCCGGTCGCGCCCACTTCGCCAGTGCCGAGTTGCTCGCCATCGCCGACGGCGCCGCGCGGGTCAATGCGCTGGTCACCGGGCAAGTCGATGTGATCAACAAAGTCGACCTGAAAACCGTGGCATTGCTCAAGCGCAACCCAGGCTTGGTGATTGAAGAAACCAAGGGCGCCCAGCACTACACCTTCCCGATGCTGTGCGACAGCAACGAGTTCAAGAACAACGACATTCGCATGGCCATGAAGCACGCGATCAACCGCGAAACCCTGCTGGCGTCGGTGCTGCATGGTTATGGCCTGGTGGGCAACGACCATCCGATCCAGCCGGGCAGCCGCTTTATCAACGCCGCGCTGGAGCAGCGCGCCTACGACCCGGACAAGTCGCGCTTCTACTTGCGCAAGGCCGGGGTGGAGTCGCTCAAGGTGCGCCTGCAAGCTTCCGACGCGGCTTACACCGGCGCGGTGGACGCCTCGGTGCTGTTCAAGGAGCAGGCGCGCCAGGCCGGTATCGACATTGACGTGGTGCGCGAGCCGGCCGACGGCTACTTCTCCAATGTGTGGATGAAGCAGCCGTTCACCACCTCGTTCTGGTACAGCAGCCTGACCGCCGACCGCATGTTCAGCATCGGCTACGCCAAAGGCGCGGCGTGGAACGAAACCCACTGGGACAACGCGCGCTTCAACCAACTGCTCACGGCCGCGCGTGGCGAGATGAACGCGCCACTGCGCCAGGAGATGTACAACGAAATGCAGGCCCTGTGCCGGGACGATGGCGGTGCGATTGTGCCGCTGTTCGCCAGCTCTGTGGCGGCGCGTTCGAACCGCGTCAGCCATGGGCCGCTGACCGCGCCTTATGGTGAGTTGGATGGGCTGCGGCTGATTGAGCGCTGGTGGCAAGCCTAGAGCCCCTACTAACAATGAAGATCAAATTGTGGGAGCGGGCTTGCTCGCGAAAGCGCTCTGTCAGTTGACACATGTAGTGGCTGGCACACCGCTTTCGCGAGCAAGCCCGCTCCCACATAGGGTTTGTGGTGTTTCAGGAGCAATGCACCCATGAATAGTTTGTTGAAGCTCATCCTCCAACGTCTCGCCCTCGGCGTGCTGTCGTTGTTCGCGGTCTCGGTGATCATCTTTCTCGCCGTGGGCATGCTGCCGGGCGATATTACCCAGGCCATGCTCGGCCAGTCGGCCACGCCGGAAACCGTGGCGGCGTTTCGCGCGCAGTTGGGCCTGGATTTGCCGCCGTTCACGCGCTTTGCGCAATGGCTGTTGCGCCTGCTGCACGGCGATCTGGGCGCTTCACTGGCCAACCAGCGGCCTATCGCCGAGCTGATCGGCGCGCGGTTGGGCAACACGCTGAGCCTGGCCGCCCTGGCGGCGTTGGTCTCGGTGCCCACCGCGCTGGTGCTGGGCATGTTGGCGGCGCTGTACCGCAACAGCTGGTTTGATCGCCTGCTCAACACCACGGCCTTGAGTGCCGTGTCGTTCCCGGAGTTCTTTGTCGCCTACCTGCTGATCCTGGTGTTTTCGGTGAAGCTCGGCTGGTTTCCCAGCCTGTCCAACCTGGCACCGGATGCGTCGTTCGCCACGATCCTTGAGCGCTCGGTGTTGCCGGTTGCCACACTGAGCCTGGTGGTGATCGCGCAGATGATGCGCATGACCCGTGCCTCTTTGATCAACCTGCTGGCCAGCCCCTACATCGAAATGGCCCGGCTCAAGGGCATTCGCCCGTCGCGGATTATCTGGCGCCACGCGTTGCCCAATGCACTGGCACCCATCGTCAACGTGGTGGCGCTGAACCTGGCGTACCTGGTAGTGGGCGTGGTGGTGGTCGAAGTGGTGTTTGTCTATCCGGGGCTGGGGCAATTGCTGGTGGACTCGGTGTCCAAGCGCGACATCCCGGTGGTGCAGGCGTGCAGCCTGATCTTTGCCGCCACCTACATCCTGCTCAATACCTCGGCGGATGTGCTGTCCATCGCCAGCAACCCACGCCTGATGCACCCAAAGGGGTAGACCATGAGCCTGTTGAGCCACGTGGCCAGGGCGCCGTTGAGCGCCAAGTTCGGCCTGCTGATTATTGTGTTGTACATCGCGGTGGCGCTGTTTGCGCCGCTGCTGGCGCCGTATGGCGAAACCCAGGTGGTGGGCGAGGGGTTCGCGCCCTGGAGCGGTCAGTTTTTGCTGGGCACCGATAACCTCGGGCGCGATATGTTCAGCCGCCTCGTCTACGGCGCGCGCAATACCCTGGGCATCGCCTTCCTGACTACCACGCTGGCGTTCCTGCTGGGCGGCTTGAGCGGCTTGGTCGCGGCCATCAAGGGCGGCTGGATTGACCAGGGGCTGTCGCGGGTGGTGGATATTCTGATGGCAATCCCGCAGCTGATTTTTGCCTTGCTGATCCTCAGCGTGGTGGGCACCAACGCGACGTCGCTGGTGGTGGTGATTGCGCTGCTGGATTCGACGCGGGTGTTCCGCTTGTCTCGCGCGGTGGCGATGACCGTGGTGGTGCAGGATTTTGTCGAAGCCGCACGCCTGCGTGGCGAAGGCTTGTGGTGGCTGGTCAGCCGCGAAGTGCTGCCCAACGCTGCCGCGCCGTTGATTGCCGAATTCGGCCTGCGCTTTTGCTTTGTGTTCCTGTTTATCAGCGCGTTGTCGTTCCTGGGCCTGGGCATTCAACCGCCCACCGCCGACTGGGGCAGTATGGTGCGCGATAACGCGGTGTTGATCACCTTCGGCGACATCAGCCCGTTGCTGCCGGCGCTGGCGGTGGCCTTGATTACGGTCAGCGTGAATTTTGTCGTCGACTGGATGCTGCATACATCCAGCGGCCTGAAGGAGTGTTGAGGATGGACAGGCCATTGCTGGAAATCCGCAACCTGCAGGTTGAAGGGCATTACGAAGACGCCTGGCACCCGCTGATCCAGGGCATCGACCTGACCTTGCAACGCGGCGAAGTGCTGGGGCTGATCGGCGAGTCGGGAGCGGGTAAATCCACCCTTGGCCTGGCGGCGATGGGGTATGCGCGCGACGGTTGCCGCATTGTCGGCGGCTCGGTGTGTTTTGACGGCATCGCGTTGCTGCAGGCCAAGCCTGAGGCCTTGCGCAAGCTGCGTGGTTTGCGCATCGCGTATGTGGCGCAAAGCGCGGCGGCGTCCTTCAACCCGGCGCACCGCCTGATCGATCAGCACGTGGAAACCGCGGTGATCAACGGCGGTATCAGCCGCGCCCAGGCCGAGCGCGAAGCGGTGGAGTTGTACCGCGTGCTGCGCTTGCCCAACCCCGAAACCATTGGCCAACGCTATCCGCATCAAGTGTCAGGTGGGCAATTGCAGCGGGTGATGACGGCGATGGCGATGGCCTGCCACCCGGACTTGATCATCTTCGACGAACCCACCACCGCCCTCGACGTCACCACCCAGATCGAAGTGCTGGCAGCCATTCGCGACGCGGTGAAAACCTTCGGCAGCGCCGCGCTGTATATCAGCCACGATTTGGCGGTGGTGGCGCAGATGGCCGATCGCATCATGGTGCTGCGCCACGGCAAGCGGGTCGAGGAAGCCGACACTCGCAGCATGCTCAGCCAGCCGCAGCAGGCGTACACCCAATCGCTGTGGGCGGTGCGTAGCTTTCGCACCGAGCCCAAGGCGCGCCCGGCCCAGGACGTGCCGCTGCTGGAGGTGCGCCAGGTGTGTGCCAGCTACGGGCATCAACCGGTGCTGCATGAGGTGTCGCTGCAGCTGCATCGCGGCCAGACCCTGGCGGTGATCGGCGAATCCGGCAGTGGCAAAAGCTCTACCGCGCGGCTGATCACCGGCCTGCTGCCCGCCACGGCGGGACAGGTGTTGTACGACGGCGAGGCGCTGCCGGTGGATTTTCGGCGGCGCAGCAAGGAGCAGTTGCGGCGTATCCAGATGATCTACCAGATCCCCGACACGGCGCTGAACCCGCGCCAGCGCATCGTCGACATCATCGGCCGGCCACTGACGTTTTACCTGGGCCTCAAGGGCAGGGCGATGCGCGCGCGGGTGGCCGAGCTGCTGGAGATGATCGAACTGGACCCGGCGGTGTTCATGGAGCGCCAACCGCGCGAGCTGTCCGGCGGGCAGAAGCAGCGCATCTGCATCGCCCGTGCACTGGCGGCCGACCCGCAATTGATCATCTGCGACGAAGTCACCTCAGCCCTCGATCAACTGGTGGCCGAAGGCGTGCTGAAGTTGCTCAACCGCCTCCAGCAGCAACTGGGTGTGGCTTACCTGTTTATCACCCACGACGTCGCCACGGTGCGCGCGATTGCCGATGAGGTGGTGGTGATGCAGCGGGGCAGGGTGGTTGACCAGGGCAGCCGCAGCGCGATTTTTACCCCGCCTTACCAGGACTACACCGGCCTGTTGTTTTCATCGGAACCGGAAATGGACCCGGACTGGCTCGATCATTTGCTGGCCCAACGGGCGGCGCCCACCGTTTGAGGAATTCACATGAAGGTTTTGATTGTTCACGCCCATCCTGAACCGCAGTCCTTTACCGCCGCCTTGCGCGACCAGGCGGTCAGCACGCTGCAAGAGCAGGGGCATGCGGTGCAGGTCAGCGACTTGTATGCCATGCAGTGGAACCCCGTAGCGTCGGCGGCGGATTTTTCGACACGGGAGAATCCTGACTATTTGGTGTACGCCCTGGAGCAACGGCTGGGGGTGAAGAAGCAGTCGATCGCGGCGGATATCCAGGCTGAGTTGGACAAGTTGTTGTGGGCCGATTTGCTGATTCTTAACTTTCCGATCTTCTGGTTCTCGGCGCCGGCGATGCTCAAGGGCTGGATCGACCGGGTGCTGGTGTCGGGCGTGTGTTACGGCGGCAAGCGTTTTTACGATCAGGGCGGGCTGGCGGGCAAGCGGGCGCTGGTCACGGTGACCCTGGGCGGGCGTGAGCATATGTTTGGCGAAGGCGCTATTCACGGGCCGCTGGAGGAGATGTTGAAGCCGATTCTGCGCGGCACGCTGGCGTATGTCGGGTATGAAGTGCTGGCGCCCTTTGTGGCCTGGCATGTGCCGTATATCAGCGACGAGGCGCGGCGGGAGTTTCTGTTGGGGTATGCGCGGCGGTTGCAAGGTCTGGCGCAAGAGCAGCCTTTGATATTCCCGAAATTGGAACAATTCGATGAGGCGCTATACCCACTTTCCTGAGTCCAGCGCTGTTCAAGTGTGGGAGCTGGCTTGCCGGCGATTACGGTACATCAGCTAAAGATCTGTAGCCTGATACACCGCTATCGCAGGCAAGCCAGCTCCCACATTTATGATCCGCTTCTGTCAGTTGGCTTTGTGTTGCTCCCGCAACCGCTCTGCCGCACTGCGCAACAACTGTTCGGTGCAGTCCCAGCCCAGGCAACCATCGGTCACCGACACGCCGTATTTCATCGATGCGCTCAACGGCTGGCAACCTTCGAACAGATGGCTTTCGAGCATCATGCCGATCAGCGAGGTGTCGCCTTGCAGGCGTTGTTCCAGCACGTCGTTGAACACGGCCGGCTGACGCAGCGGGTCTTTGCCGCTGTTGGCGTGGCTGCAATCGACCATGATCCGCGCCGCGACCTTGGACTTGGCCAAATCGTGTTTTACCTGCGCCACGCTTTGCGCATCGTAGTTTGGCCCACGGTGCCCGCCGCGCAGCACCAGGTGCGTGTCGGGGTTGCCTGGGGTCTGGATGATTGCCGGATGGCCCTGGCTGTCGACGCCGAAGTGGCGGTGCGGGTGTGACGCCGAGCGCATCGCGTCACAGGCAATCGCGACGCCGCCGTCGGTGCCGTTCTTGAAGCCGACCGGCATGCCCAGGCCGCTGGCCATTTCGCGGTGGATCTGCGACTCGGTGGTGCGTGCGCCAATGGCGACCCAACTGAGCAGGTCATCGAAGTAGCCGGCGGCCATGGGTTGCAGCAGCTCGGTGGCGACCGGCAGGCCCAGGCGCAGCATTTCACGCATCAGTTCGCGCGACAGGGTCAGGCCTGCGGCCATGTCATCGCTGCCGT
This sequence comes from Pseudomonas sp. R9.37, assembly GCF_963878885.1. Classification (NCBI taxonomy): domain Bacteria; kingdom Pseudomonadati; phylum Pseudomonadota; class Gammaproteobacteria; order Pseudomonadales; family Pseudomonadaceae; genus Pseudomonas; species Pseudomonas sp. R9.37. The sequence continues at coordinate 78,401 of NZ_CAWNZA010000005.1, forward strand.
CCAGGTGCGGGTCGTAGGCCAGGCCTTTCCAGCCGATGGTGGTGCGCGGTTTTTCCACGTAGGCGCGGATCACCAGCAGCATCTGGTCGCTGACTTCAAGCGCCAGTTTCTTCAGATTGCGCGCGTATTCCATGGCCGATTCGGGGTCGTGGATCGAGCACGGGCCGACAATCACCAGCAAACGGGCGTCTTCACCGTTGAGGATGGCGCGCACGGCTTGGCGATGGGCGTGGATCTGTTCGTTGAGGAAGGGGCTCAGGGGCAACTGGTGCTTGAGTTCAAGCGAGCTGGGCAGGCGCTGGGTCAGGGCTTCATTGGCGCTGGACAGGTTGGCAACAGGCAAGGCGGCGGTGGCAGAGTTCATATTCAAGGCTTCCTGGGCAAGCGGCGGGCGATTCCCGCGCGCTCTGCCCTACTGGGGTGTTCGACAATTGGCCGTATTGGCTACGTGTGTTGGCTTGCCACCAATAGGTGACCGATCGGAGGCGGCAGGCTGTCCCGAACGGAGCTTGCTAAATCGCCATGCAGTGCAGGTGTCGTAGCGGTAATAGGTGGCGTAGTTCATGTCGTGAGTCCTTTTAGTGTTCGGTGTGAAGCAAAATAAGTAGGGGCTGAAAAAACAAAACCCCCGGTCGGGGAGCCGACCGGGGGTTAGATTTCTCTGGTAGGCGACCCCTTGAGTAGTGGGCGCCGATTTCAGGTATCAGGCGCGCCAGTGGCTAAACCAATACCCAAAATAAAAGCTGACCAGTGCGCTCGAACCGTTCACGCGGGTAGCCGATACCGAGCGCGGGGCGCTGGCAGCAGGGCAAACCTGAGTGTGGGTGAGTTGCAACATGGTGTGTCTCCAAATGATGGGTGGAGCCTACTAGAGGCACGCGGGTGGATTCAATCAGTAATTTCTATCGCCTGAGGTACTTACGGCTACGGGGTGAGTGTCGATATGCTGCTGACACTTAGATATTGATGGCTTGGACGCGACCATGACTGCCTTGACCCTTGCTGCTGCTCAGACCACTTCAATCGCAGGCGATGTGCCGGCCAATATCCAGCGGCACTTGGCGTTTATGCAGGTGGCGGCGGAGCACGGTGCGCAGTTACTGGTGTTTCCAGAGCTGTCGTTGACTGGCTACGAGCCGGCGCTGGCCGCTGAACTGGCGATGGCGCCAGAGGATGCACGGCTTGCGCCACTGCGTGAGAAGGCGCAGGCGCTGCAATTGACGGCGGTGGTGGGGATGCCGGTCCGTTTGGCGAACGGGGCGGGCGTGTTGATCGGCGCGCTGGTGTTGGCGGCGGACGGGTCGCTGGCGGTCTACACCAAGCAGCATTTGCATGCGGGTGAAGACGTGGCGTTCGTCGCAGGGCAGGGCGGTGCCGCCCTCGAATGGGCGGATGATCGTATTGCGCTGGCGGTTTGCGCAGACTTTTCCCACGCCAGCCACCCACGTGAGGCCGCGCAGGCCGGCGCCAATGTGTACGCCGCCGGCGTGTTGATCAGCGAGGGTGGCTACGCCGCAGACAGCGCGCTGCTCCAGGGGTATGCCGCCGAGCATCGCATGCTGGTATTGATGGCCAACCATGGCGGGCCTTCAGGCGGCTGGGCCTGCGCAGGGCGCAGCGCCATCTGGGCCGCGGACGGCAGCGTGCTGGCCGCCGCACCGGGCACTGGCGACGCGTTGGTGCTTGCCCGCCGCGATGGCGGCCACTGGTCTGGCCACGTGGTTGCCCTGTAAATGACGTTTCACCTGCGCGCCGCGACTGGCGATGACTTGCCATTCGCACGGAGGCTGACCTGCCAAGCCATGGGCGGCTACTACCTGCAATACGGTCTTGTGTGGTCTGACTATGGCTTTGATGTGGGCTGGGGAAGCCGCGAGAACTGGATGATCTGCAAGGACGACGCAGTGTTGGGGTTTATCAGCCTGAGCCGTGACAACAATGCTCTGTACATTCGCGAATTGCACTTGTCCGAAAACCACCGCAAGCAGGGCGCAGGCAGCTGGGTACTCGAGCAGATGGCGCTCAAGGCGCGTGAACAAGGGCTGGGTCTTTTACGCTTGACGGTGTTCAAAACCAATCCGGCGCGCAGGTTGTATCAGCGCCTGGGGTTGAGCATCGTAGGGGAAGAGGGTTGCTTCTGGCGCATGGAGCGCGAGTGTCAGGCAGGTCCATCGGACTAAAACAGGCACGTCTTGCCAATAGGCGCATACTGCGATCAGGAAACGATTTCCGGGTCGCGGTTCAGGGCCACGGGCTCATCCACGATAATCCCTTCTTTCATGCCCAACAGGACCGCCACCTTGTGGGCTTCCCCACGCCGTCCTTTTTTACGCCCAGCGAGCACTTGATAGGTCGTGGCCGGATCAACGCCGTGCTCACGGGCAAACGCTTGAACTGACTTTCCTTGATGTTCCAGCCAGGCCTTGGCTTGTGCAGCAGTGCGAATACCGGGCATAGTTCAAAACCGTTCAAGTTTGTTTAAAACGAGATGAGTGTGTCACCTCTTGGGGTGTGCCAGACAGGATCATACATCCAAATGAGTGGAATTGGTTCGCGTTTAAGACAGGAAAGAGAACGTCTTGGCCTGTCACAGAAAGTTTTTGGTGAAATCGGCGGCGTTGAAGCAAATGCCCAGGGCAAATACGAGAGCGGTGGCCGCGCACCCAAGGCGGACTACCTGTCACGCGTGGCTCAGCGTGGTGTAGATGTTTTATATGTGCTGACGGGAAGTCCGACGCCTATCCAGCTGGAAAACCTCAGTCAGCTGGAAGAAAAAATCCTGGAAAACTACCGGGTGATGCTCAAGGAAGATCAGGACGCTATCCGCCGACTAACCTCCACACTGGCGGAACACTCCGTGTCGCAGAACGGAAAACACAAGTCGGCTCTCACGCAAAGCTGACCTTTTGCTCAGTAAAATCGGCTGTCTGGCGCAAGTCGGGCACCGATGGCGTGCGTAAACTCTATATATATGACGCTTGCAGCTAGGTCTGCGCCCTGGTTTTTTGCTAAGGTGTTCAGCAACCTATAAGACCATATCGCGAGGTGTCTGCTTGATTAGGGTGCTAGTAGTCGATGACCATGATCTCGTTCGTACAGGCATTACACGAATGCTGGCTGACATCGATGGCCTGCAAGTAGTCGGTCAGGCCGAGTCAGGGGAGGAGTCCCTGATCAAGGCCCGGGAGTTGAAACCCGATGTGGTTTTGATGGACGTCAAGATGCCTGGGATCGGCGGTCTTGGTGCCACTACCAAATTGTTGCGCAGCCATCCGGACATTAAAGTCGTGGTGGTGACCGTGTGTGAGGAAGACCCTTTTCCTACACGTCTGCTGCAGGCAGGCGCGGCCGGTTACCTGACCAAAGGTGCGGGCCTGGCGGAGATGGTGCAAGCCATTCGCCTGGTATTTGCCGGCCAGCGTTATATCAGCCCGCAGATTGCCCAACAGTTGGCTATCAAATCTTTCCAGCCCACCAGCGACTCGCCGTTTGATGCGCTGTCGGAGCGGGAAATCCAGATTGCCTTGATGATCGTCGGCTGCCAGAAAGTGCAGACGATTTCCGACAAGCTTTGCCTGTCGCCCAAAACCGTTAACACCTACCGCTATCGCATTTTCGAGAAGCTCGCCATCAGCAGTGATGTTGAATTGACCCTGCTCGCGGTGCGCCACGGCATGGTGGACGCCAGCGCCTGACATGACCACACCGTTTGATCCAAGTGCCTTTCTCTCAACCTGCAGTGGCCGCCCCGGCGTTTACCGCATGTTCGACAGCGAGGCACGCCTGCTTTACGTGGGCAAAGCCAAGAACCTGAAAAACCGTCTGGCGAGCTACTTTCGCAAGACCGGCCTGGCGACGAAAACCGCTGCCTTGGTGGCGCGTATCGCCCAGGTTGAAACCACCATCACCGTCAATGAAACCGAAGCGCTGTTGCTTGAGCAGACGCTGATCAAGGAATGGCGGCCGCCCTACAACATTCTGCTGCGTGACGATAAATCCTACCCCTACGTGTTTTTATCCGACGGCAATTTCCCGCGACTGAGCATTCACCGCGGCGCGAAGAAGCAGAAGGGCAAGTATTTCGGGCCGTACCCCAGCGCGGGTGCAATCCGCGAAAGCCTGAGCCTGCTGCAAAAGACCTTTTTTGTGCGCCAGTGCGAAGACAGTTTCTACAAGAACCGCACGCGGCCTTGCCTGCAGTACCAGATCAAGCGATGCAAGGCGCCTTGTGTCGGCCTGGTTGATCCGGCGGAGTACGCCGAGGATGTGCGCCATTCGGTGATGTTCCTTGAAGGGCGCAGCAATGCGCTCACCGATGAGCTCTCCGGCGCCATGGAGCAAGCTGCCAGCACGCTGGATTTCGAGCGTGCCGCCGAGTTGCGCGACCAGATCTCTCTGTTGCGCCGTGTCCAGGACCAGCAAAGCATGGAGGGCGGCAACGGCGACGTCGATGTCATCGCCGCCTTCGTCAACCCGGGCGGCGCCTGTGTGCATTTGATCAGCGTGCGTGGCGGGCGAGTGCTGGGCAGCAAGAACTTCTTCCCGCAAACCGGGATCGACGAGGAAGTGGCTGAAGTCATGGCCGCCTTCCTCGGTCAGTACTACGTCAGCAGCCCCGAGCGCGATCTGCCCTCGGAGTTGATCGTCAACGTGGTGCATGAAGACTTCCCCACACTGATCGAGGCCATCCATGAGTTGCGCGGCCGTGAGCTGGACATCAGTCACCGCGTGCGCGGTACCCGTGCCCGTTGGCAGCAACTGGCGGTCACAAACGCCGAGCAGGCCCTGAGTGCGCGTCTGGCCAATCGGCAGCATGTGGCCGCACGCTTTGACGCCTTGGCTGAGGTCCTTAACCTGGACGAGCCGCCGCAACGGCTGGAGTGCTACGACATCAGCCACTCCAGCGGCGAAGCCACCGTGGCGTCCTGTGTGGTGTTCGGGCCGGAAGGGCCGATCAAATCCGATTACCGGCGCTACAACATCGAAGGCGTTACCGCCGGCGATGACTACGCCGCGATGCACCAGGCCCTGACGCGACGGTTCAGCAAGTTGAAGGACGGAGAGGGCAAACTGCCGGATATCCTCCTGGTGGACGGCGGCAAGGGCCAGCTGTCCATGGCCCGTGACGTGCTCAACGAACTGGCCGTGCCCGACCTGATCCTGCTCGGCGTGGCCAAGGGCGCAACGCGCAAGGCCGGTTTCGAGACGTTGTACTTGAATGATGCCGCCCATGAGTTCACCTTGAAGGGCGACTCACCCGCGCTGCACCTGATTCAACAGATCCGTGACGAGGCCCACCGTTTTGCCATTACTGGCCACCGTGCCCGTCGCGGCAAAACCCGTCGAACCTCAACCCTGGAAGGGGTAGCGGGCGTTGGCCCGACACGCCGCCGCGACCTGCTAAAACATTTTGGTGGCTTGCAGGAGCTGTCCCGTGCCAGCATTGACGAAATAGCCAAAGCACCCGGTATCAGTAAAAAGCTCGCTGAGTTGATTTATGCAAACCTGCACAGCGAATAGAATGCCTTCTCACCTCGTAGCCAGTTGTGCCGATGAATATCCCTAATCTGATTACCGTTCTACGCGTCCTGCTCATTCCGATTTTCATTTTGTTGTTCTATTTGCCGTACGAATGGAGCTATGCCGCCTCCAGTTCAGTGTTTGCCTTTGCAGCCGCAACCGACTGGCTTGACGGCTACCTGGCACGTCGCCTGGAACAGAGCACGCCCTTTGGCGCGTTCCTTGATCCGGTGGCCGACAAGCTGATGGTGGCTGTCGCCCTGGTCCTGTTGGTGCAGGAGCACGGCAACCTGTGGCTGACGCTGCCGGCCGCGGTGATCATCGGCCGCGAGATCGTCGTCTCGGCCCTGCGCGAATGGATGGCCGAAATCGGCGCGCGCGCCCACGTGGCGGTCTCCAACATGGGCAAATGGAAAACCGCTGCGCAAATGCTCGCATTGGTGATCCTGCTGGCCAATCCATCGGACTTCTCCTTCTGGGTGCTCACGGGCTACGCCTTGCTGCTGATCGCCGCGGGCCTGACGTTGTGGTCCATGCTTCAGTATTTGCGTGCCGCCTGGCCACATCTGCGCACCACCGTTGAAAAGAAATAAAACTTTTTTGAATCAAGGGGTTGACGGGGGTTCTGGATTCTATAGAATGCACACCACCAAGACGCGGGAATAGCTCAGTTGGTAGAGCACGACCTTGCCAAGGTCGGGGTCGCGAGTTCGAGTCTCGTTTCCCGCTCCAAACACAAAGAAAAAGCCACTCAATAGAGTGGCTTTTTTTTGCCTGGGATTTACGCAATAGACGCTTCGGCGTCTTTTTTCGTTTGGCGCGTGGTCTGCCACCCTGGGTGCGGTTGAACTGCTGATGCCGGGAACGACCCACGGCGCCTGCAAGTCTATCTGTATCTACTCATCGGTAAGGTACAGCGCAATGGACAACACAATCACCGTGGATCAACTGGCGACCGCCGATCTTGGATCAATCAACGAGATATGGCTGGGCGAGACGCATACCCAGCTGTGCCTATGGCGCGGCGAACAAGTCTTCTCTCACGAAATGATGAGCGAGGGCACGCACGACCAGAATGTCCGACGCCTGTGCGTGCAGTTGGTCAATCCTGACGATCAGGCTGCAGTGGCCAGCGTTGAGTCAATTGTGCGCGAACGGCTGAAAAAGATGGGGAAGGAGGGCGAGTTTTATCCGGCTGAAGAGGCGGACACTCACCAGTAGTCAGTTTGAAGCCCAGAAGTGTCGGCCCGTCATGATGGGCCTCAGTACGTTAGATGAGCACCCATGGCTGGATAGGCTTGGCGATGTCCGTTAATTGGCCGCTGACGGCTGCGAAAATTGCGAAAGCAGTCACTTCACCCATGAGCAACATGCTGAACTTGTCATCCGGTGGCACGAGCAGTACACGAGCGCCAGGGCGCAGTATCAGGGTAATTAACCCTTACGCCGAAATCATGCATCTGCGAACGTCAACTTTGCATCGATAACGATTAATCGTGAGTCAAACCAGATCCTGTCGTGGCGTGGAAATGGATCTTCCTCTGACAATCCTGAAAGGCTCAGGGTTGCTCACTCAATCGCGTAACACCCTGGAGCAGGCCAAGGACTATGGATATCGAATTTCGCGGTAATGGCATGCGTGAGAACCCGTCTGTAGGTACGTGCGATGAGTATGGTGTGAGTGGGCTGACCAGCGTTGAGGACCTGACCGAAGCGCGTCGCAGGATTGCTGAGCTACACCCAGGCTTTAAACCTCTGTTCTCGCTCGATGATCTGCACCAAGCCCGCTACACCTCGGGCCATGTGCGCAATAACCTGGGGATGGATGATGCAACGGAGCAGGACATCGCTGGCCTGCCTCCTGAGTGCTTCGAGCAAGGTCTATACATAGGCTATCCGACGACGAAAGCGGAGTTCGCAATCTGCCTGCGCAATTTCACACGCCTGGTTGCGGGCACGTCTTTCGAAGATGCGTGCGCTCATGGTTTGACGCTGGATGAGCAGGCCCTGCAGGCGTGGATCGGTTACCAGAACAACCCGGTTGCTCTTCTAGAACAACCCCTATCAGCGCTGCTGGTGCCCGTTGAGCAGTCTTGCCAGGCACTCGCGGCTTTTCCGAATGGCTATTTCACTTGCGATCTGGACCCTGCGAAAAACTGTGCAGTTGCGCGCCATTTCTCTGAAGCGCATGGCTATGAGTTGATGGGCGTGGGGGCCTCCTATCTGGGCTTCATTCGTGCGGCGCCGCTTGATATGTCGCGCGCTGACGCCGTTGCCAAAGACTTCTGTGCGCTCTACAACACGGGCATTGAAGACCTGCCTGCACGCGTAAGCGCAGTCGCACAGTCGGTTTGCGGTCGGACGCACCTTTGGTTGCGTTACGTGGAATGAGCGTGGTGCACAGCTAAATCCCGGCCGATTAAAGACCTCCTGTCGGCTGGGGCCACGCACTATTTGACCGCCAACCCGACTCAACGGTTAACTGTACGCACATACAGTATTTGGCGTTTGCATCATGGTCACCCTTTTTGGGCCACTTTCCAGTAACGGCGTTCAGCTTCCTTTCTACTCGTACCGGGTGCCGGCAGGTTTTCCTTCGCCGGCCGCAGATCATCTTGAACAAAACGTCTCGCTCGATGAGCTTCTGGACCTGCGTGCGCCGCACATGTACCTGGTACGGATCGAAGGGGACAGCATGGTTGGCGCCGGTATTTTCCCCGGGGACCTGGCAATCGTCGACAGGTCTCTGGAGGTTGAGTCGGGCCACATCGTGATTGCAGCGGTCGATTGTGAGCCCGTGTGCAAGCGCCTCATCAAGGAGAGTGGCCAGATCGTTCTTAAGTCAGAGAACCCCAAATATCCTTCGCGGTACATGATGGAAGGTGAAGAGCTATTGGTGTGGGGCGTTGTCTTGTACAGCGTACGCAGCCATGAAAAAGCCTGAGCCGGTCTTTGCCCTGATCGACTGCAATTCCTTTTACGCCAGCTGCGAGCGTGTATTCAGGCCTGACCTTCGAAATACGCCTATCGTGGTGCTTAGCAATAACGACGGATGCGTAATCGCGAGAAGTGCCTGTGCCAAACCCTTCGTAAGAATGGGTGAGCCGTACTTCCAGATTAAGCAAAAACTGAAGCAGCACGGCATCGTCGCGTTCTCGTCGAATTATGCGCTCTACGGCGACATGAGCCAGCGCGTAATGACCGTCATCGAGGCGCTGGTACCGGCGGTGGAGGTCTACAGCATCGATGAGGCCTTCGCTGAACTGACTGGCGTGCAAGGTGATCTGGAAGGCCTTGGGCGTCGCATACGCACCCAGGTTTACCGCAGCACCGGTATTCCGGTCGGGGTGGGTATCGCAGGTACAAAAACCCTGAGCAAACTGGCCAATCATGCGGCCAAAAAATGGCAAGCGCAGAGTGGTGGGGTGGTCGATCTTCGCGATCAGACCAAGCGTGAATGGGTGCTGAAGAAGTGCCCCGTGTCTGACGTGTGGGGGGTAGGCCGCAAGATGACTCCGCACCTTCAAGCCATGGGTATCAATACGGCGTGGGATCTTTCGCGAGCGGACCCCACTGCGCTGCGTAACAGGTTCAGTATCGTCGTCGAAAAGACAGCTCGCGAGCTTGCTGGCACCTCATGCCTGACGCTTGATGAGCCTGATCCGCCCAAGCAGGAAATTTGTTGCTCAAGAATGTTTGGCAACCGGCTGACTGAGATCGCGCCGATAAAGGAGGCCATTGCTACCTACATGATGAGGGCCACTGAGAAGCTTCGCGCTCAGAAATCACTCTGCAAACGCATTCGAGTGAGCATTCGCACGGGCATGTTCAACCCTGATGAAGCGAAGTATGCCAACGGGGTGCTGGTCGAGCTCCCATACCCGACCGACGATGTTCGCCTGATGACCAAGACTGCAATTGACGCCGTGGAGCAAGTGTTCAGACCGGGCTTCAAGTACAGCAAAGCCGAGGTGCTTCTGGTTAACCTCTGCCAGAAAGGCGAATACACCGACGATCTTTTTTCCATCTCCCAACCTGAGGCTACGCAGAAGGTCATGGGCGTTCTGGATGCGATCAACGGCCGGTGGGGCAGGGGGACGATGCGCTTGGCCGGCGTGCCTATCGACCCAGATTGGGGCATGCGAAGAGAGATGATGAGCCAAAGCTTCACGACCCGTGTCGATCAGCTTTGGACTGTTTACTGTCGGTAAGTACGCTTTAGGCACGGGAGTCTATTCTCTCAGTAACTGAACTCACTCTTTCTATGGGATTGAGTTCATGACCCCGGACGTGTGTCGACAGGTTTACCCATTCATGCTGGTGTCTTTTTTGGTGTAACGTAACAACACATCTAGAAGAGGTTTCCAATGTCTAAACTCGCAGAATTTCGTCAACTCGAAAAACACCTTGCTGAGCAACTCCAGGCGCTCGAAGCGCTGAAAGGCGACGCCGGCCTCAAGAAAGAAATTGAATTCGAAACCAAACTTCGCGATTTGCTCGCAAAGTATGGCTATAGCCTCAAAGACGTGATCAACCTGCTTGATCCACAATCCAAGGGCCGCGCTACTGCACCGGCGCCAAAAACGGGCACTCGCAAAGCTCGCCAGGTGAAGGTTTATAAAAACCCGCACACTGGAGAAACCATTGAAACCAAAGGTGGTAATCACAAAGGCTTGAAAGAGTGGAAGAGCAAGCACGGCGCTGACACAGTTGAGTCTTGGCTGACCAAGTAAACCCCGCGTGAACACAAAAAGGGCTTAAAGAGCCCTTTTTTTTATTCAGTTTTTGGTGATTTGCTGCGTCTGCAGCGCTCCGAGCAATAGCGAACTTCGTCCCAGCAACGGGCCCATTTCTTTCGCCATGTGAAAGGAAGCCCACAGGTAGCGCAGGTTTTGACGGGAAGCTCTGACTTTTTCAACAGGCGTCCTTGATATTAAGTTCGTGTGCCCCTACTTGGTCAAACCGTGCAACGGTGGGCATCTTAACCCGCCGTTGTTTGTCTACCCAGCAGGTAAATTGGATTCGGCTCATTGCACCCAGAGGCATATCAAGTGCAGATCAACAGGCCTGAAACTCAAGGCAATCGCTATCTTTTCACAAACTGACTTCGAGCGTCTTACATAAGTCCTCCAAGACAAGAGGAGAGAGGTCGTGTCTAAGCTTCATCCAGAAAATCGTGAGAATAATTCGACATTCAAAAACTTTAAAATCCAGTGGGCTTTGATGAGCGCCTATGAACGCTTCGAGCAACTGGTGGTGCTCGCGCTGAGTCTGATCATAGCGCTGGTGATCGTTATCGCCGTGTTGCAGCTTTGCAGGAATGTAGTACCCCTTCTGATAGGGGGAGCCATTGATCCGCTGGATCACAACGCATTCCAAGCACTATTCGGCTCCATTTTCACGGTACTGATTGCCTTGGAGTTCAAGCATTCGATAGTACGGCCCGCCCTCAGGCGAAACAGCGTCGTGCAGGTGAGAACGGTACTGATGATTGCATTGCTGGCCCTGAGCCGAAAATTTGTCATCCTGGATTCGGCCGTCACTCCGGCTTCGACCATTGCGGCACTAGGTTTCGCGACATTGGTACTGGGCCTGCTTTGCTGGCTTTTGCGGCACCGCGACCTGTCTGAGTAGCAAGCTACTGTCCCTGAACCGCTGACGAATTCGCTCGCTGCAGGCGCGTTCTGCCGAGAGAAAATCGGTTCAGACCTGCGCCTGCCTGGAGCGGTGCGCGCAAGGCTTAACCCGAGAATTTGAAATGGAAAAATTTTTTTCGGGATGCCCTTGAAAATGTTTTGGGCGTACCTATTTCGGTTTTACGCGATGCCGCAAACGGGTCGCGTCTTAAATCACTTGGAGAAAACTCAGGAGATTTTACTATGGCTACTACTCTTTCTTTGGCCCCTCTGTTTCGTCAGTCTGTGGGTTTTGATCGCTTCAACGACCTGTTTGAATCGGCGCTTCGTAGCGAGGCTGGTAATACCTATCCACCTCATAACGTCGAGAAACACGGTGATGATCAATACCGCATCGTGATTGCAGTGGCGGGTCTTACTGAGGAGGACATAGACATTCAGGTTGAAAACGGCGTACTGAACGTTTCCGGTGGAAAACGTGAAAGCGACGAGAAGGTGACTTACCTTCACCAGGGCATCGCGCAACGGGCCTTCCGCTTGTCCTTCCGGCTGGCTGACCATATCGAAGTGCAAGGTGCATCGCTCACCCATGGTCTGCTGGCAATCGAGCTGCTTCGAGTGATTCCCGAAGAAGCCAAGCCAAAACGCATCCAGATCGGTACGGCCAGCAAGCCAGAACAGCGTCAAGTAAGCCTGCAATAATTCGATTTAAGGCGCTCTTCGGAGCGCCTTTTTCTTATCAGCATTTAATGGGCGATGACGTCAGTGCTGATGCGGCGTGTTTGTCGGATCCGCTATCTGGAACACCTTACCCTGACGCCACGCATCCGCGCCTGGCGCAACGGCGGGGGCCGGTATGTCCGCTCGCGCTTTGTGCTTTTGCGCGCTATCGACGCCGAATCGACGATCCCGATCTGCAACCATCTGAGGATCTGCCTGCCCATCTGCGGTGAAACCCATCATGAGCTGAGGCACGCCCAGAGGCAGGTCTTTATTGAGGTCGGTATGCCAGGTATGCCACGTCTTGCCGTAGGTATGGACGAGCTTTTCCATCAATGCGTGCTCAGCTACTTCAGGAATACCGGGCGCTATCAGCTGACCTGATTTCACTTCGTGAACATGACTGTGCCAAAGCGCTTGCTCGGCTTTGGGCAGGCCGGCAAATAAGTGTTCGCTGATGATGTACTCGACACCCATCAGCTTGGCGTCCTTGCGATTGCCATCGTAGATCACACACTGGATGACTTCCTCGTTAAGGATGGCGCAGTAATGGTGGGCCTCCATCTGTGCATTCATGTGGCCGTTATAAAAATGAAAGCCATCCAGGTACGCGTTCAATGCGTCTATCGGCGGGCGTGATTGAAGCAGTGCCGCGCCGGCGTCCAGGGACTGGGTAGTGGGCGATTGGGTATCCCCCGGCGCGACGACGTTAGAGGGCGAGTTATTGCTCGCACAGGCGGCGAGCAATGGCGCCAACACCGCCGCGCACAGCGTTTTGATCCTATAGGGTTTGCAGATTGCGCTCATTGGAGAGTCCCTTCAGTCGATTTGATTAAGTGCCTGCCGTGCGGCTTGAACAGCTGTTCGGCACACCATTCGATTACAGCGATTTGGATATCCACCGAGCAGCGAAAATTCTATTTGCGCAGCCGATACCGACGTAGGCGGTGGCCGGTGACGGCGCATCAGCGACGCATCAGCGCTCAAGGGCGAAAGAGCGTCAGACCGCTGTTAAAAACCTGGATGGATTGTGGGAAATCAAGGCCTGGATGCGACTTCCTCTAAATGCTGCAAAAGATCTTGCGGGTCCTCGTACACCCTCAGCGCTCCCGCTCTTTCAAGCTCGCTGATGTCGTAGCCGCCTGAAAGCAAGCCGACGCCTGTCGCTTTGCAACGCCTTGCCGCAAGCATGTCCCATATGGCATCGCCCACTACGACACAATCCTCGATCGGTACATCGAGCTTGCGCGCGGCGGCAAGGAAAAGATCTGGATCCGGCTTGCCGTATTTAACATCGTCGCGGGTGATTATATTGATCGCGTTAATATCCAAGCCAAGCGCTTCTAAGTTGATCCTGGCAGTAGACAAGCCGCCGCTGGTAGCAATACACCACTTTATATTGTCTTCAGTCAGGGTTTTTAATAACTCGACTGACCCTGGAAGTGCCGTTATCTGGCCTTTGAGCGCCTCATACGCAGCAGCATGTTTCTTACTTAATGCCGCGCCTTGCGCTTCAGTAATGGTTACACCGGTTTCACGCGACAGGGTCTTTAACATGAGCCCTCCGCTCATACCGATCTTGCGGTGAATGCGCCACATAGCCAGCGGAATGCCCTCGGAATCAAGTGCCTCTTTCCACGCCGCTACGTTTTGGTAAACGCTGTCGGTGAGCGTGCCGTCGAGGTCGAATATAAATGATGTTTGAGGTCGCATGGAGAGTCTCCAGGTTGATAACTGTAATGTTCGTGACGGGTATTTCATTATCAGCCGGGCCCGGTGTAACGCGGTGCTCATTGGCTGTCTCCCTTCAGTCAAATCTTGGCGCATACCGTTCTGAAACGTGAGGCCGCCACGCGTTCATTATTTCGTCCACAGCGGGGTGTGTTCACACCACACCTGCTGTCAACCAGCAGGGATTGCTCGCCGTTGTACTGTGCGGTCCCGATACGAGGCTGCTGAAAACCTGGATGAGAAAGACGAAACCAAAATCGCTCAGTCGATTTCGACGCAGCAAAAATTTGAACCGCCGTTGAACACGCTTACCTAACGATTAGCTTGTGACGAATTGCACAGGCGATTTGCCAATATCGGCATACTCCGAGAGGTGGGCAACGTGGCTAAAGACGAGAAGAAAAGCAAAGGTGACGCTTCGAAAGCCAGCAAGGAATTGAAAGACAAAAAGTCCTCACCCGCAAAGAAATCCGCAGCAGCATCGGCTCTTTCAAAGTCTTCCGAGAAGAAAGACAAGAAAAAAGAGGCCGAACCAAAGAAGTCTGTAAAAGCCGAACCAAAGAAATCTGTGAAAAAAGCGGACAGCAAGCCAGAAAAAGCGAAGACGTCAGAAAAATCTGAGAAGTCAGAGAAGTCGTCGAAAAAGAAGAAGTGAGACCTGCTAGGGCTTTATGCCCTAGCTTCTTCACACGGGTTTGTCTTCGATAAAGGCTTGGGCGCTAGCGCTTTGGGCCGCGAGGCTGCACGGCGGCGGCTCAAAAAGCCGCTCGCCAACACCGAGTTGCCATCCCATCACGCAGGGCTCCCTGCAAATAAACGGCCTGCGGTTGCAGCGTCGGTTTCCATGACCGCCATCAACCTATCCACGGCAGTCGGTAACGTGACGACGAGCCGACAATTCCCGCCTGCAGCTCTATTCACCGCTGAGCCCATTGCTTTGATGACCTCCTTGTTTTTTTGCTTGGCAGCGTTGAATGACGTCAACGCCTGGTACGGCGCAATGTCGAATCCGTTTTTGCTGGAAACCTGAAAGCCTTCCTCATATTGAAATGTTTAAAGTGGTTTAATGTTTATGTCGACCCGCGATGGAATCGCAACGGTCGGCTTTCCATTGACCTCTGTCATTGATTCACCCAAGGAGCTACACCATGCAAGGAAGTATGAAGTTCAAGCACCTCGCGTTTCTGTTGATCCCGCTCGTTGCCGCCTGTACCACACCGGATAGAACCCGCGAATCGGCAGCCATTGCCCAGCCGCAACCACAGCAGGCATTGCCGTTCGACAACTGCGCGGTGGGCTGTCCGGCCGGCGGAAGCCCTCTGACTTTGAACCGTCAGGCCTACACGCTGAACAACAACGGCTCGACCAAGTTTGCCAACTGGGTCTCGTACAAAATCACCAAGGACACCCCGGCGAGCGGACGCCCGCGCGACTGGAAGACGGATCCGGACATTCCGGCCGGGGAAACGCTCGACCCGGTGGATTACAACGGCGCGAACATCGCGCTTAAAGTCGACCGTGGCCATCAGGCCAACCTCGCCTCCATGGCGGGCGTGCCTGACTGGCAGACGCTCAATTATTTGTCCAACATCACCCCGCAGAAGTCCGACCTTAACCAGGGGCCCTGGGCGCATCTTGAAGATCAGGAGCGCAACCTCAGCAAACAGGCGGGCGTCGACCAGGTGTATGTCAGCACCGGGCCGCTGTATGAGCATTTTGTCGGCACGCTGCCGGGCACAAACAAGGTGCACACCATTCCCAGTGGTTACTGGAAAATCATCTTTGTCGGCAGCTCGCCCGAAAACGGTATGTACGCATCGTTTGTGATGAACCAGGAGACGCCCAAAGGCGCCAACTTCTGTGACTACCAGGTGACCGTAAACCAGATCGAAGAGCGTTCAGGGCTGACCTTCTGGAGCAATTTGCCGCAGCCGGTGCAAGCTGCGCTGAAGGCGAAGCAAGGCCAGTTGCCGGGCCGTATCGGTTGTAAATAACCCCCACACGAAGCGCCTATGCAGAGCAAAACGCGTAGGCGCTTTCGCAGGGCAGCCCGAACCGTTGGTCTGCATAACCCAACACCCACTGAACCCCAGGTTGCCGACAGTCCTCCACACCCCTGTATGTTCTGAAAAGACAATGAGGTGTTTGGCATGAAAGCAATCAGGATTGAGCAGTTCGGCGGCCCCGAGGTCATGCAGCTACGCGATGTCGACGTGCCGGAACCGAAAACGGGCGAAGTGCTCGTAAAGAACTTTTTTGTGGGTATCAACCCGGTGGACTACAAGATTCGCCAGGGTCAATACCCCGAGGTCAAGCAGGACAAACTGCCGTTGACCCTGGGCCGTGAAGTGGCCGGTGTGGTCGAGAAGGTCGGGCAGGGTGTCAGTGATTTCAAACCGGGCGACCGGGTCTTTGCAATGATCGGCGCCGATGGCGGCTACGCCGAATACGCCCGCGTGCCTGCCGCGCATCTGGCGCGCATTCCGGCCGCGCTCGATTGGCCGGTCGCCGCCGGTGTGCCGCTGGCAGGCCATACCGCCTGGCAGGCGTTGGTGGAGCATGGTCACATCGAGCAGGGGCAAAAGGTCTTGATCCACGGTGGCACCGGCGGTGTGGGGCACTTCGCCGTTCAATTTGCCAAGGTTAAGGGCGCCCAGGTCTACGCCACGGCCTCCACCGACAGCCTGGCGTTTTTGCGTGAGCTGGGCGTGGACCGTGCGATTGACTACAAGACCGAGCGTTTCGAAGACATCTGCAAGAACTTTGACCTGGTCATCGACTTGATTGGCGGCGATACGCAAGCGCGCTCATGGCAGGTGCTGGGCGAGGGCGGGCGGCTGGTGTCGACCCTGACCCAGCCCGATGCCCATCATCCGCAGGCCACGGGCAAGACCGGTACGCGGTTTACGGCTGCGCCACGTGGCGAAGAGTTGACCGAGATTGCCGGGTTGATCGAGGCTGGCAATGTGCAGGTCTATATCGCCAGGCAGTTCGAGCTGGCGGCGGCAGTAGAGGCATTGGACTTTTTGGCCAACGGGCATGTGCACGGCAAGGTTGTCCTGCACGTGAGCGATTGAGGCGGCTGCATGAGCGATCATTTGAAGCCACCTGAAAGCGCACCTGCCGGGCAGAAAGTACGCCCCGAGACGGCGAAACGAAGTGACACGTCAGAAGATCCGAATGTCGTCCGGCCCTGGAAGCCTGATGTCAATCAGGGCGCGGTTGCCCCCGGCGGACCGTCGAAGGATCCCGAGTCGGGTGCATGAGGCCAGCAAGCCAGCCCTGCCGTGACAGGGCTGGCGGCTGACTAGTTGCGCATCGCCTGCTGTATTCGCATCCATTCTTGATGCGCGGCGGCGCGTTGTCTGTCGGCGATCTGCTTGGCCTGGCTGAAGCGTGCCCAGGTCGCCGTGTCACCGCTGTAGGACTCGATGATGTTGTAGGCCGCCGCTTCGAGTCGATCGGCCTCGAAAAACATCTCGGTGGTGTGCGCGATTTGGTCATCCCACGCCTGTCTCGTGGAATATTGAAGGGTTTGACTAGTCATTGCGTAAGTTCCTCCATCCATTGAATCTCTGCGGCGCTGTTCCAGCGCACGTGAGTAATTCCATATTGCTCGGCCATCGGCCTGGAAACGCGCTTGAGCGTGTTCTGGCCAAATTTGGGTATCACTGCGACGCCGGCGTCGCAGCTGGCCCAGTGCCAGGCCTGGGCGTTGTCCATCTGCGGCGCGCGAACGATGAAAGACTTCGGCACGCCGTGCAGCTGATACTCGATGGTAAATAGATCGCTCGCTTTCATGAGGCCTCCTGTTGCTCATGAAGTACAGATATTTGGCGTCAAAAAAGATTCAAAAAATTGTCCGACAATTCGATGGCCGTGCCGGCGACCCTCGCGCGAGTCAGTCGTCCACGGTAAACGTCACCCAACCTGGGCCGTCATTCGCCCTTTCGATTTCCATAATGACGCCGCCAATCGAGGCGCCATCCGGCAGGTTGACCGCGACAAAGTTGGGGTGACCGGGCCATTGCAGGGGCTTGTCAAAGCTCAGGCGCGCAATCGTCGGCTTGCCGCTGCTGGTCAATTGGATGTTCACCGACTCATTCAGGTGTTCGTCTGAGCGTGTGCCCAGGTGACGTGATGCAGTAATGACGCTGGCAATACCTTGATAATCGTAGGACATAACGGGCTACCTTCTGTAGTGACTGCGAATTCAACAGTGTCGATTTTTGACCCTGCTGTTCATTCGATAGTTGCGCGCTGGGCAGACCAATGTGTGCAGACCGCGCCTGCGTCACCCTGAACCGGGTCTTGCTGTGGAAACGCCAGGCCAGCAATGCGCTGCAGTTGCGCGTCGCTCGGTGCCTCGCGGCCTATATCTGCGTGCTGACCGGGCGGGTAGGCGCCAACCACCAGAAAGTCTTTACTGCAACCGAGATTGCAGTGACCGGTACCGGCGGGAAGCAACAACACATCGCCTTGCGTCACCGACACCACGTGGCCATTGGGCCCGCCGAGCATCAAGCGTGCATCACCACAGGCGATGCCCAACACCTCATGCCCTTCGCAATGGTAGTGGTGGTAGTCGTAGACCCCGTCCCGCCATTGGGGCGGCCAGCCGTGTGCCAAAAACGTCTGCTCAAACAGCGCAGCCGGATCACTTCCGGTTACGCGGATGGCGTTCGGGTAAATGATCACCGGCAAGCGCGGGTTGTTCGGCACCCAGCCGTTGCGGTCGAGCAGCAAGGTCTTGAACGTACCTGCCGATGGATGCGCGTTCTTCATGCCGTGTTCTCCTGCGCTTAATAACGATGCAAAGCCCCCAGAGCGCCAGTGTGGCGCGCCGATAAACAATCTGAGCGGCCAGGCCCAAGGGGCGTTCCAGAAACTTTAAACCTTCGTGATAAGCGAGGTGTCGATAGCTGGAGACACTTCGCCAGGTAGAGGGAACGTCAATGATAGGGATTGTGATACCTGCCCATAACGAGCAAAGGCACATCAGTGATTGCCTGGCTTCCGTGCTGCTTGCCATAGCGCACCCGGCGTTGCAAAACCAGCGCGTCGAGGTCCTCGTAGTGCTGGACGACTGCTTGGACCAAACGGGTGAGCGGGCAACCGCACTGGGCGTGGCAACGCTTGATGTCTGCTATAGAAACGTCGGCCAGGCCAGGGCTGTCGGCGCAGAGCAGCTACTGGAGGCCGGTGCCCAATGGCTGGCCTTCACCGATGCCGATACCCTCGTGCCGCAGGATTGGCTGGTGCGTCAGCTCGCGTTCGGCGCCGACGCGGTGTGTGGCACCGTCGAAGTGGACAGCTGGAGCGAGTACGACGAGGTCGCACGTTCTCGATATCTTGCCCTCTACCAGTTTGTCGAAAACCATCGGCATATCCATGGCGCCAACCTGGGCCTGAGTGCAGACGCCTATCGCAACGCCGGTGGGTTTCAGCATTTGGTTGCTCACGAGGACGTGCGCCTGGTGGCTGACCTGGAAAGGACCGGTGCGCGGATTGCGTGGACGGCCACCAACCCGGTGATCACCAGTGCGCGCCGTGATTACAAATGTCGGGGCGGGTTCGGCGAATACCTGGCTTCGCTCATGCCTGGCACGGGCCACGTGGTCAGCGAGCCCAGTGCGAGTGCAAACGTCACGCTCGGGGCCGGGTGACCTCGGGTGTTTATCGACTGGGTGCAATGGCCTGCGATGGTCGTGACGGTGATCTCGGCCTGGTTCATCGGGTCTCAACGGCCTCGCCGGCGCATGTTCGCGTTCTGGGGCTTCATCCTCAGCAACGCCTTATGGGTGGCTTGGGGATGGCACGCGAATGCCTACGCGCTGATCGTGCTCGAATGCACGCTGCTGGGCATGAACGCGCGCGGTTTCCGGAAAAATCTGCGCACCCACCGGGCTTCTGAATGACCCACTTTACTGATTCTGAAAGTTCTTTTTAAACCCGCGCAGGTTCATCAAGCCCAGGCAGATCTGCAGCACGATCAGCGCATAGGCGTCAGCGTAAGCGCCCCAGACAACCCACAGAACATTGCTTAAACAAAAGCACACGAACCCCGCCATTCTGCGCGAGGGGCGCTGAGAGCCGATCAGCCACGCCGCCAGAACCGTGACCAGCATTGCTGGCCACTGCACCCAATCCAGATCACTCAAATCCGCTTCCTTAATTGCCAGACCTTTAACTAGGAAGAGGGCGGTTGAGATGAATGATTCAGTTTTTTTTAACTCGCGTAACGTCCTAACCACTCGTCAGCTATTGAGCCTAATAGTTGAACGAGCGCGGCTGCGCTCCGGCCAGATAAATCATGTGTGGACGAATAGCAGGCTTCGTCCGGCCACCGCTACCCCATCATTCCCAGGAGCAAATCATGACAATTCTAGTGACCGGCGCAGGTACGGGTTTCGGCTATGAGGTAGCCCTCAGGCTGGCCAAAAAAGGCCTCGACGTGATTGCCGGCGTCGAGATCGTGGCCCAGGTGCATGCGCTGGAACAGGAAGCCCGCCGCCGGGGTGTCAACCTGCGTATCGAGAAGCTCGATGTCACGCACGAGGGCGACCGGTTGAGGGCTGCTGAGTGGGACGTCGACGTGCTGCTCAACAACGCCGGTATTTCTGAAGGCGGCGCGACCGTGGACATTCCTGCTGAGCATTTGCGCCGTCAATATGAGGTCAACGTGATTGGCCCATTGATGCTGACTCAGCTGATTGTGAAAAAAATGGTCTTGAAGAAAAAGGGCAAGGTCGTCTTCATGTCATCCGTTGCCGGCCTGACCGCCGACCCTTTCGCCGGCGCCTACGCGTCGTCCAAGCACGCCGTGGAGGCCATCGCCGAGTCGATGAGCCTTGAGCTCAAGGAGTTTGGCATCGAGGTGGCCACCGTCAACCCGGGGCCGTTTCTCACAGGCTTCAATGACCGCATGTTCGAAACCTGGAAGACCTGGCAAGACGAACCTTCCGAGCGCCTTTTCGACTACAGCAAACTGGCCTTTCCCCACGAGCAATACGACCCGGAGCCGGTCTTCGAGACCACTATCGGGGTGATTACCGGGGCTATCGACACCTATCGAAACGTTGAGCCCAAGGCAATCATTGACCAGCAGCGCAAGCAGATGGAATCGGCCTGGACGCGCAAAAGCAACGAAGGCCTGGGCAAGCGCGCGCAGCTGGTGCAGAAAGCCTATGACATCAAGCCAGGTACGCCGGTCTGACGCCTGCCAAGGCCTTGCGCTTTCACCCACCTCACTAACAGGTAGACGATGATGAAGACGTTATACAGATGCTTGGGGCTGTGCAGTGTGTTGATGCTTCACGGCTGTTTTGACAGCGCCAATAACACCACCAAGG
Organism: Pseudomonas sp. R9.37; assembly: GCF_963878885.1. Classification (NCBI taxonomy): domain Bacteria; kingdom Pseudomonadati; phylum Pseudomonadota; class Gammaproteobacteria; order Pseudomonadales; family Pseudomonadaceae; genus Pseudomonas; species Pseudomonas sp. R9.37. The sequence continues at coordinate 99,360 of NZ_CAWNZA010000005.1, forward strand.
ACAACACCAGCGGTAGCAAATCCTCGGTGCAGATGCAGGAAGGCAAGTCACAGGAAAGCCAGTAGAGCCTGGGAGGGTCCGGGCTGTCGCGAGCAGCCTGGACTGCACCGCTTACAACGACAAAAACGGTGATCGCGATGAATTGCCTCATTTGTGTGAGGGCGGCGGTACGGGTTGCCTGCGACGGCCCCTGGGAAGAACGCGACTGCCCGGACTGCGGACGTTACCGGGTGGCAGACGAACTGATCCTGGCATTGATGGACAACGGCCAGATCTTCGATATCGCCAAAACGCGCGGCTGGTTGGACAGCCGGCGCTGCGAGGGCGCTACACCGTGCATTCAATTGCATGAGGCGCTGCTTGTGGTGTGAGCGGGACGGGCCTGAGACGCTGGGTTCTTGCCCTGTGTCACCGTCTGGTTGCAGACAGCTCTGCCGTGCCTCGCGGAGCAGTTCGTGCGTGTGATCCACACGCAACAGCAGGGTCTTAGGCCTCTGGTCGATGATGATTTGCGCCACGATCAGCCCACTGATCAGCGATGCGTTTACCAGCCAGTACCTGCCAGCCACCCACGTGTCGCATCAGCACATCCAGCAATTACAGGTCGGGCTTGAGGTCCAGATGCAGTGGCAGCGCGCCGCGTTATTGTGCGCGACCCAGGTGCATTTTTCATGGGAGGTTTTGTTTAGGAACGTTGGAGGCGGGCGTTTTATTGCCTGAAGGGAAGGCGGATTGACGAATTATACTTAAAAGTCCAGTATGGAATTATAAGTACAAAAACGTGCGTAAACGCTGGCTTTATTTCTTCACGCTTGCCAAACCAACAATAACTTGCGAGACCCAATCATGAAGAAACACACGCTTATCACCGCCCTGGCCTTCAGCCTGCTCGCTTCCAGCCATGTGCTGGCGGCCGAAAAAACCTTGCGCATTGGCATTGAGGCGGCCTACCCACCGTTCGCTTCCAAGACCCAGGATGGCAAGATCGTCGGGTTCGACTACGACATCGGCAACGCCCTGTGCGCGCAGATGAACGTCAAATGCGTGTGGGTCGAGGGTGAATTCGACGGCCTGATTCCTTCCCTCAAAGTGAAGAAAATCGACATGGCCCTGTCGTCCATGACCATCAATGAAGACCGCAAGAAGTCGGTGGACTTCACCCACAAGTACTATTTCACCTCCTCACGCCTGGTGATGAAGGACGGCGCAACCGTGGATGACCAGTACGCCAGCCTCAAGGGCAAGACCGTCGGGGTGCAGCGCGCCACGACCACCGACCGTTATGCCACCGAGGTCTTCGAGCCCAAGGGCATCAACGTCAAGCGTTACAGCAACAACGAAGAAATCTACATGGACCTGGCGTCGGGGCGCCTCGATGCGATCTTTGCCGACACCATCCCGCTGAGCGACTTTCTGTCGATGCCACGTGGCAAGGGCTATGCCTTTGTCGGCCCTGAACTCAAGGACCCGAAATACGTGGGCGAGGGCGCCGGGATTGCGGTACGCAAAGGCAATACCGAGCTGGTCGGCGAGTTGAACGCGGCCATCGACGGAATCCGCGCCAATGGCGAGTACCAGAAGATTTCACAGCAGTATTTCAAGTCCGACATCTACGGCGACTGACGCCTCAAGCCGGCGTACCGACTCCTCGCAGGGGCCGGCACACCGGCTCCTGCGCCGGCTCAGCCCTTCAATTCCTTGAGGTGTTTGTAAACCGTCGCCCGTCCCATCCCCAGCACATTCGCCACATAGTTCGACGCGCTCTTGCCCTTGAACGCGCCTTCGGCATGCAGCGCCAACACCAGCTCGCGCTTGTGGTCGCGCGTCAGCAGATTCAGGCTCAACTGGCGTTCGCGCATCCACGCATGCAGGAAGGTGTTGATCCGTTCCTGCCAGTCATCGCGAAACAGCGAGTCCGGCTGCGGGATCAGCTTGCTCGGCGACAGAAACAGGTCCAGCGCCGCCTTCGCGTTTTCGAACAGCGAGATATTCAGGTTGATGCACAGCACGGCAAGCCGGCGCCCGGTGTGGTCGTGCAGCACGGTGCTCAGGCTGCGGATTTTCTGACCGTCCCAGTTGAGCTTTTCGTACGGACCGATGTTCACTTCGCTGACGTCATCGCTGAGCATGTCCTCCAGCGACGAGTCGTCACCGACAGCGCGTTTGGACAGGTTGTTGGCGATGTAATCGACCTTTTGCGTGCGCAAGTCATGCAGCACCACTTCGGCATGAGGGAAGAACAGCGTGGCGATCGCATCGGCGATCGCGCGAAAATTCTGCATGACCTTTTCTTGCTCGGCGGTGTTCATCAATGCGGCTCCAGGCGGACGGGCGAGAGCATACCAGCGTCCAGGCCGAACCGCGTCAGTGCCTCCGGCAACGGGTTACCGCGCACCAGGGCCGCGCTCGCCTGGCCCATGGCCGGTGAGGTCTGGATACCATAGCCGCCTTGCGCCGCCACCCAGAACAACCCCGGAACCTGCGGATCGAACCCCGAGAGCAAATCACCGTCGTGGACAAAGCTGCGCAGCCCGGCCCAGGTGCGGGTCGGGCGGCGGATGGTCAGGGTGGTGGCTTCTTCGATCTGGTAAATGCCCATGGCGATGTCCAGCTCCTCAGGCTGCACATCCTGTGGCTCGACCGGGTCGGCGTTGGCCGGTGAACCCAGGAACATCCCGGCGTCGGGTTTCATGTAGAAGGCTTCGTCCAGCGCCACCAGCATCGGCCAGTGGTGGGTGTCCACACCCTCGGGCCCGGCGAAGATAAACGCCGAGCGGCGCTTGGGTTGCAGGCCGATGGACGCCGCGCCGGCCAGCCCGCCGATATGATCAGCCCAGGCGCCGGCGGCGTTGATGATGACTGGGGCGGTGTAGGTCGCGTCCTGGGTGCGCACATGCCACAGGCCGTCGGCGTCACGGCTCAAGCCCAGTACGTGGCTGTCGGTGCGCACGTCGCCATGGTGGCGACGGATGCCGCGCAAATAGCCTTGGTGCAGGGCGTCGGTGTCGATGTCGCTGGCGGTAGGGTCAAAGATTGCGCCGTGGACTTTTTCCCGCCGCAGGATTGGCAAGCGTGCGCAAGCCTCGTCGGCACTCAGCTGCTCGACTTGCGGCACGGTGGCCTTGGCGCTCAGGTATTGGCTGTTGAGTTCCACCGGGTCGCCATTGAAATCCACGGTCATTTCTCCGCGGGGCGTCAGCAGTGGATGTTCGCAAAAGCCAGGCGGCGGGTTGTCGAAAAATTCACGGCTCGCCAGGGTCAGCGCGCGCACTTGCGGGGTGCCATAGGCGGCGGTGTAGAGGGCTGCCGAGCGCCCGGTGGAGTGATAGGCCGGGTGGTTTTCGCGCTCCAGTACCAGCACTTTGCCGTGCTGCGACAGCCAGAAACCGGTAGAGGCGCCAGCAATGCCGCCGCCGATAATGATGAAGTCTGCAGAGTTCATGAACGTCTCCTCAAAAGGCGGTTAGCGCTGTATCTGATACAGGGCATTGGCCAGTGCAATGTCTTCCAGGCCCAGGCCGATGGAGCGGAAAAACACAGGGCGGTCGTAGTCCGGGCGCTGCGCCATGTCGCTGAGCAACTCAGGCAAGTCGCCGACGATGGTGCGCTTGTCCCAACCGTGCCGTTCGCCGGCGATCAGCATTTCGCCGGCCGCGCCTGGGGTGGTCTGGCGATAGTCGCAGAACACGTGCATGTGCTCGAGGCATTCGGCCGGCACTTCATGGGCGCGCGGCGCGTTGGTGCTGATGGAGGTGATCAGCGCGGGTTTGCGCAAGCGTGTCGGGTCGATCACAGGTGTTGCCGAGGAGGTGCAGAGCAGGATGACGTCGGCGTCTTCCAGGGCGGCGTCACAGCTCGTGGCGAGGGTCAGGCGCGGGTCCAGGCCCTTGAGGTGGGCGAGGGTCTCGGCATTCGCGCGGCCAAGGCGCGGCGAATACAGGCTGATGTGCTGCCAGTCGCGCAGGTTCTGCACATAGCGCACGTGCGCCTGCGCAACCTTGCCGCTGCCGATAATCGCCAGGCGCCGCGCGGTTGCCGGTGCCAGCGCGTCCACCGCCAGCGCGGTGGTAGCCGCGGTGCGCGCGGTGGTCAGTTCGGCGGCATCGCAAAGCAACAGAGGCTGGCCGGTGCGCATCGACATCAACAGCGTCCATGCGCTCACCAGCGGCCCTCGCTCGCGCACGATGTAGGGCGAGGTCTTGACCCCGTACACCCCGTCTTCGGCCAGCACGCCCAGGTAGTTGATAAAGTCGCCGGCACCCTGAGGGAACTCCACCCACTGTTGCGCCGGCTGTACCGCAAGCCCTGCGGCCAGGTCGCGGAACAACTTGCGCAGGATGTGAGGCACATCGATTTGCGCAAGTAATTCGTGGGCCTGGGCCTGGTTGATCACGTGAGGCGTGCTGGGCATGGCTATCTCCGCGGATAAACTGATTTGTCCATTATGGACTTATAATTCTGTTGGGCAATATCCACCCGCAAAAAAGCGAGCGCACCGTAGCGGCAGGTACATGGCCATGCCTTTAATCAGCGCCTGGCCGACCGAGGGGTGGTTGGCCCGCTGATTCATGCGAAAGGGTGTTATGGATATTTTGCGTAAAGAATGTATTGCGAGCGTCACGCTGTTTGATTTGAAGGTCTCAGAGAGCGAGCTGATGGTGTTTGCCGATTGCATGAGAATTGTGATGGAGCACTGCACCGATTCCCAGATTGCCGACATGACGGTGTGCGAATCGAAGGAAGAGCTTTCTTGTTTTCTTTCAGGGGGGACGGATGTGCTGAAGGCGATGCAGAGGCAGGAATATTTGCCTGATAGGTTTAAATCCTAGCGGGTGTGTGGGCGGCCAATACCCGAGTGAAGTTTAAGCTGGACTCACGTGGGAGCTGGCAAGCCAGCGCCCACCGGTTTTACTGTATTCAGGCAGGCGACTTTGTGGGGTTCAGGCACTCGATGGAGCGGTCTACGGTGGTCTTGGCCATTTCCAGCAAATGCCACACCGCCAGAATTTTCGCCCGCTCGGGGCTGGGCAGTCGCTCACTGCAATTGAGTGTTGTGGCCGAAGCGCTGTCGAGCAAGCTGGAAGTGTAGAGCAGGGCGTCTTCGAAGCTCAGGTCTTCGATTTGAATACCTTGGGTAGGCTGGTAATGGTCGATGGCGCGGTTGAAGGCGGCGCGGTCTTTAGTGGCGTTATGGGGTGGATCGGGGACGACTTTTTTCATTTTGCAGCTCCTGGGTGATCAAGGAGCCGACACATTTCGCGACTAAACGTAGGGTGGCGGCTGTACGCAGGTTAGTCGACCGGTCAGGAGCATCCGGCGCGCCCGAGGGCGCCCTGCGCACAGCCACCATTAAACTTTATGGGACGATGCGCCTACTCCTAAATCCGAGCGACTAAACCCGATCACTGATAAGCAGTGACGGACCGCAGACTAGCCATCGATTCGGGCAGGCACAAGGCGGTAGGAATTGTCTAGGAAACGTCCTGCAATTTAAAGAGACACGCCCTGCTGGCCCTTCAAAAACCATGACTGAATGCCACTAACCCGCCCATCAACGGTGGTGGTGAATGGCTTTTTGTAGGTGCTTTTCCCCTGCGACGTAGGCAGCTTCTGAAATATCACTCAGCCTACCCAGGCTTGTGTGCGGGGCGTATCCGCTTGCTTATATTCCGACGCCAACTTCATTGCATCCAGGGATGTGAGGCATGGCGCAGGGCTATATCAACGACCGCACCACGGACTACAGCGGCTTGAAATCCCGGTTGATGGGCAGTGCCCCGAGTCGGCAGCGTTCCGACCATTTCGATGTGCTAAACAGGCACCTGCGGCCTGGGCTGGTGATGCCTGGGCAGTTGGTGATCGTTCCCGATCCCTACAGCGTGACCTGTTCGATGGAAGAGGCCTGGCTGGTACGCCGGGCCGAGGCAATTCGTCGTGAGTTGGACGCTGGCGCCGGACCCCAAGTGGTCAATAACTATGACCTGCTACAGAGTTTTTTGGGGTACGGCTCGTTGGGCGTGGGCAGCGCGACGTCAGCGTGGGCCCGGCATCTGGATGAAGTGGCGCAGACCCTGGAGGCGATTGAACAGCTGCATCAGCGCCTGAAAAACACTGGTTTGGACCGTGAGGCGTTTCTTCGCCAGCGTAAGGCGTTGTTCGGGCTGCTGGACACCCAGCTGCAAGGTGCGGCGCGATTTGGCACCGGATTGCAGGGCAATCAGGCTCTGAAGAAGGTGTTGGGGATTTCTACCAAAAGCTATCTGCAAAAGGGCGAGATCGCCGGGTATGCGCAGCGGATGCGGGATATTGCGCAAACGTCGAAATGGTTGGGCAAGGGCGCGTATGTGGGGTTGGCACTGGACGTGGGCGTGGCGGGGTTGGAAATCAAGGAGGCGTGTGTGGCGGGGCGGGAGGCGCAGTGTCG
>NZ_CAWNZA010000006.1:0-105083 GCF_963878885.1 Pseudomonas sp. R9.37
AGTGAAACGATGCATCGCCGATGGTAGTGTGGGGTTTCCCCATGTGAGAGTAGGTCATCGTCAAGATTAAATTCCAAAGCCCCTGTTTGCTAACGCAAACAGGGGCTTTGTTTTGGGCGGTCGAAAAGAACAAGTGCAAGCGTGCTGCCAATGGGCGTCGACCATAACGCGTGCTAGCTGATACAGAACTTGTGTATCAGAACCCTCGCTCCTTGATCAGCTCAATCAGCGCCCTCAACCCGGCCGGTACATGCCGCCTTCCAGGGTAGTAGAGATGCAACGAGTCGAACGTTGGTGTCCACTCTTCAAGCACGCGTATCAGCGCCCCCGCAGCCAGGTCTGCAGCAGCATTCCACTCTGTCAAATAGGTCAATCCCATCCCCGCTCTGGCTGCTTGAAGCATTAATGTCGGATTGTCCAGCGTCAACGCACCGTTTACATCTACGGCAATGGACTCGCCGTGACGCTCAAACTCCCAGCGATAGATCGAGCCGCTCGGCATGCGGCTGCGAATGCATTCATGGGCGCTCAGGTCCAGCGGACTTAAAGGGGTAGGGTGGCTGGCAAAATAGGCTGGGCTGCCCAGTACGGCAAATCGCTGAGGTGGGCTGATATCGACGGCGATCATGTCTTGTGGAACGCTGTCGCCAAGACGGATACCTGCATCGAACCCTTGAGCCACAATGTCGACCAGTCGACCTTCAGTGACGATATCCAGCTTCATCTGCGGATAGCGCCGCATGTACTCCAGCAATAACGGCATCACCTGCTTGGCGGCGCCTGCTGAGGTATTAAGCCGCAAGGTGCCACTCGGTGCCGACTGGCTATTTCCCGCTTGTTCAAGCGCCACGCGAATAGTCGAAAGGGCTGGCGTAATGGTGCTGACAAACTCCGCACCGATTTCCGACAGTGACACGCTGCGTGTCGTACGGTTGAACAAGCGAACGCCCATCCGTGCCTCAAGTGCAGCGATTGAATGGCTCAGCGCCGATGTCGAAACATTCAGTTCCGTCGCCGCTGCGCGAAAGCTGCGATGCCGGGCGACTGCCAGCACCGCCTCCAATTCGTTCAATCCTGAGGTGTTCATTGTCCTGAGTTGCTCATCAAGTCATGCCGATTTATACGGATTATCAGGTCAATGATAGTGGCTTACCGTGAGGCATACCAATTCGGTGACTTCGGAGGTCCCATGCATCAGATCCACCAGATCTATATTAATGGCCAATTTGTAACGCCTCACGGTGAAGAGCTTTTTGACCTGTTCAACCCCGCCAATGCCCAACGTATTGGTCAGGTTCGCCTGGCAGACGAACACGACGCTATGAATGCTGTCAGCGCGGCAAAGCAGGCGTTCTCCGAGTTTTCGCGCACCACAAAAGCCGTGCGTGTCGACTATCTCAAGCGCATGCACGCCGCCATTGTTTGCGTAGAAGCAGAGCTGACCGAGGCAATCATCGAAGAATATGGCGCCCCGGTATCCCGTGCATCGTGGATGGCCAAGCATGCCGCCAGCGTCTTGCTTGACGCCGCGACCGTGCTGGAGGACTACGATTTCACCCAGCATTTGGGTATCGCAGAGGTGACGATGCAGCCCATCGGTGTGGCCGCACTGATAACGCCCTGGAACAGCAACGCCGGCTTCATCTGCGGCAAACTCGCTGCTGCATTGGCTGCTGGCTGCACTGCCGTGATCAAGCCGAGTGAAATGAGCGCCAGCCAGACCTCAATCGTTACACGCGCCCTTCATGAGGTGGGCCTGCCGCCTGGAGTGTTCAACATTGTCACCGGCCGTGGTGAAACCGTCGGTGCTGTATTGAGTACACATCCGGATATTGCCAAAGTCTCATTCACCGGCTCTACCGCTGTAGGCAAACAGATCCTGCGCGCAGGCGCTGAAACGCTCAAGCGCATCACGCTGGAATTAGGCGGGAAGTCGCCGGTATTGATCCTCGAAGATGCGGACTTGAAAACGGCTCTACCGATGGCGCTTCAGGCCGGGTTCATGAACAGCGGCCAGGCGTGCATTGCCGGCACCCGCATGCTTGTCCCCGCCCAACGCTTGGCTGAAGTAGAAGCGCTGGTAGCCGAGCAAGTCGCCGGTATCCGGGCCGGCGACCCTAATGATCCTGCCACCAGCATCGGTCCTATGGTCAGCTTCAAGCAGTGGCAGCGGGTGCAGCGATATATTCAGATCGGCATCGAGGAGGGCGCTTACCTATTGGCGGGTGGCCCCGGCTTGCCTGATGGCATCGACGCCGGCTGGTTCATCAGGCCCACCGTCTTCAGTCGCGTTACCAACCAGATGACCATCGCTCGTGAGGAGATCTTCGGGCCTGTTCTGTCGATCATCCCCTACGATGACGAGGAGCAAGCGCTGATAATCGCCAACGATACGCCCTACGGCCTCCAGGCTTACATTCTGTCCTCAGACCTGCAAAGGGCGCACGCACTGGCCTCCCGTATCGACGCCGGTCGCGTGTTGATCAATACCCTGGCCCACGAGCCGCGTGCACCCTTTGGCGGCTTCAAACAATCAGGTATAGGTCGCGAGTACGGCACCTTCGGATTGGAGGCCTTTCTGGAGCCTAAATCCGTGCTCTCCTGACAAAACAGCATGCCGTTGGGGAAATCGATGCAAAGTGTTTCTGCATTTTTGGTATGGTGCAGCACATTTTCACAAGGATTGATTTTTCATCCGCAGGACGCGGCGTCGACCTTCTTCAACGAGATGCTGTAGAAATGCCTGAACCGATACCGATCAAGGATCACGAAAAAGAAAACCGTCTGGTCAACAAGCGCCTGCTTGCCTGTGCGTTATTGGTCATCGGCATCACCTGCGCCCTGGTGGGCCGCATGTATTTCCTGCAAGTGGTGCAGTACGACTACCACTCCACGATTTCCGAAAACAACCGGGTCCATGTACTGCCGATTACGCCCACGCGCGGGTTGATCTATGACCGCAACGGCGTGGTTTTGGCCGACAACCGTCCCAGCTACAACCTGACGATTACCCGTGAACGCACAACCGACCTCAAGGGTGAGCTGGATGCCATCGTCAACCTGCTGCACCTGCCCGCCGAAGACCGTGCGGTGTTCGACAAGGCGCTGAAGCAGGCTCGTCATCCTTTTGTGCCCGTGACGCTGTTTTACGAATTGACTGAAGAACAGATCGCCGTACTGGCCGTTAACGAATTCCGTTTGCCTGGCGTGGACGTCGAGCCGCAATTTGTCCGTCATTACCCGCTGGGCGCGCATTTTGCTCACTCGATTGGTTACGTTGGCCGAATCAATGAAAAAGAATCCAAGGCCCTTGATTCGGTGGAGTACCGAGGTACGCAGTCCATCGGCAAGACCGGTATCGAGCGGTTCTACGAGTCCGAATTGCACGGCCATGTCGGCTATGAAGAGGTCGAGACCAATGCGCAGGGCCGCGTACTGCGCGTGCTCAAGCACACCGACCCGATCCCCGGCAAAAACATCGTTCTGAGCCTCGACGTCAAACTTCAGGAAGCGGCAGAAGAAGCCTTGGGCGATCGCCGTGGTTCGGTTGTCGCCCTCGATCCGCAAACGGGCGAAGTACTGGCGATGGTCAGCAAGCCGAGCTTTGACCCTAATCTGTTCGTGACCGGTATCAGCTTCAAGGAATACGCGGCGCTGCACGATTCCATCGACCGGCCGCTGTTCAACCGTGTGCTGCGCGGGCTTTATGCGCCCGGTTCGACCATCAAACCGGAAGTGGCCATCGCCGGTCTCGACAGTGGTGTGGTTACCGCACAAACCCGCGTGTTCGACCCTGGTTACTACCAGTTGCCCGACTTTGACCACAAATACCGCAACTGGAACCACAGCGGCGACGGCTGGGTGGACATGGACGCGGCGATCATGCGCTCTAACGACACCTACTTTTACGACCTTGCCCACAAGCTGGGCATCGACCGTCTGCACGATTATTTGGCCGAATTCGGGCTGGGCCAGAAAGTCTCTCTCGACATGTTCGAAGAGTCAGCCGGCCTGATGCCTTCCCAGGCCTGGAAACGTGCGACACGACGCCAGCCGTGGTTCCCGGGTGAAACGGTGATTCTCGGCATCGGCCAGGGCTATATGCAAGTCACGCCATTGCAGCTGGCCCAGGCCACTGCATTGATTGCCAACAAAGGCGTATGGAACCGGCCGCATCTGGCCAAGACCATCAATGGCGTGCCGCCGGTGGATGAGAACCCGATGCCCAACGTGGTCCTCAAGGACCCGCGTGATTGGGAACAGGTCAACCATGGCATGCAACTGGTGATGCACGACCCGCGCGGTATCGCCCGGGCTGCGGCAGTCGGCGCCCAGTATCGCATCGCCGGCAAGAGTGGTACCGCGCAGGTGGTCGCGATTAAACAGGGCGAGCGTTACAACCGCAACAAGACCCTGGAACGCCATCGCGATAACGCTTTGTTTGTCGGCTTCGCGCCGGCCGAACACCCGAAAATCGTGATCTCGGTAATGATCGAAAACGGTGAAGCCGGCGGCCGTGTGGCGGGCCCTGTGGTGCGTCAAATCATGGATGCCTGGCTGCTCGACCAGGAAGGCCACCTCAAGCCGCAATACGCGACGCCGGCCAAAGCCCCGGGTGACCCGCACGTTTGACTCAGACCTTCCACTCGTCCCAGTGCTCTACACCTTGATAGGCGAGCCAGGGCACATCATGGGCCGTCCAGATGTGCGAGGTGGGCCGCACGCCCGGATCATCATCCAGCGTCGCCACTCGCACAATCACGTGGGGCTGATGCTTACGCTCCGCCATCAGATGTGAGCCACATCGCGAGCAGAAATGCCTGAATTTGCCCGGCGACGATTCAAGCGATGACAGCAGCGCTTCGCCTTGCGTCCAACGGAAATGTTCGCGCATCACCCCGGCCGTGGCCACGAACGCTGCTGCATGCACCTTGCGGCAGCTGTCGCAGTGGCAGTGGCTGATGGGCATGTCCAGGCTGTCCAATTGGTAGCACACGGCTTTGCAGAAGCAACTTCCATTCAACGGGTCAGTCATAACGTATTACCTGATCAAGGATGGGGTCATCGTCATCGCGCGCACACGCCAAGGTTGCGCATTGGTCGATGTCGCCTACTGTCAATGGAGGAGGTGACTTATGCACGTATTAGATCGCATCGAACGAAAAGTCCTGCTCAACGCTCCACGTAAACAGGTGTGGGAAGCCCTCACAGATGCCGAGCAATTCGGCAACTGGTTCGGTATTGCCCTGAAGGGCAAAACCTTTGCTGCCGGGGAAAACCTCGAAGCCCCCATTACCTACCCAGGCTATGAGCATGTGGTATGGAAGGCCAAAATCGAACGGGTCTTGCCACAAACCCTGTTTTCCTTCTGGTGGCATCCCTACGCGGTCGAGGAGGGTGTCGACTACGACAGTGAAACGCCTACTTTGGTGGAGTTCACCATCGAAGACCGTGCGCCAGGCATTTTACTGCGGGTGGTTGAATCCGGGTTTGACGCGGTGCCCGAGGCACGACGCCAGAAGGCCTTCAAGATGAATTCCCGGGGCTGGGATGAGCAAATGAACAACATCGAAACCTATCTGGCCCAGGCGCGTCGCGCCTGACTCAACCGGGCATCTTGATGATGCCCGTGTTCATCGCTGTCAGCCTTCGTGAGTTGTGGTGATTGCCGGCGTATCGGTAAAGGTCACTTCTTGGCGCAGCGAGCAGGATACATCCATTAATAGGACTTCCATGTCATTGAAGCCATCAGTCTGGTTGCGAGTCAGCGATGCGCAAATTCACTGAAGGCCACCTGGGTGTTTACGGCTTTTAGAAACTCATCTGCCATTGCCCGACCAGTGCATGGTTGCGGCTGCTGCTGCCCAGTTCGCCGTTGTAGCCGAGGCTCAAGCTCTGCCGTGCAGACACGCCCACATCCAGCCCCACTTCAACCATCAAGCTATTGCGATCCAGCGCGCTGCCTTCAACATTGAACGCGTCGCCTCCGACCTGAAAGGCTTGGCGCACATCGCTGTCAACATTGCCGTACAGGTGACGCCAGCCGAGGCTGGCTCGCGGAGTCAGGCTGACGCCATTCTCCAACTGGTTAAGATAAGCCAGGCGCATACCCGTTGTGCTGCTGAAATTATCCAGCGTTTGTGCGTCGACTTGGAGCGACGCTATTCCGCCTTTTTCGGCAAAACTGTCGCGGTGATAGCGTTGATAACCCAGGTTGACGAATGGCTCGACACTGAAACGGCCGCTGCCCAAGGCATAGCCTATTTCGGCAAACGCTTGTTGGCTGTCGGCATCGTAGTCACCCTTTGGGCGATCGCTGAAACCTTCGAACTCAATTGTGCGCTTGTTATTGCCTGAGTGATGGCTATACGCGGCGCCCAATCGCAGGGCGAGTGGGCCATCCTGGCGTACGGCATACGCACCGACGTGCCAACTGCGCAAGGCGTTATCGACGTTGTGGCTGTCCACGTCGGTCTTGGAGTAACCGCCCAATACGCCCAGGCGCCAGAGCTGCGACAACGACCAATCCACGCCCAGCAGGCTGCCTTGCGTACGCTGCTGTGAGGACTCGGTGCCGTGCTGACCGTCAAGCTTGCCGTAGCTGCCGATACCTTGCAGCCAGACGCGGCCGCGCGCGTTCGGGTCATTCAGGTTGCGCGCGTTGTTGGGCACGCCAGTGGCTGCAAACCCCGGGGTTTGTGACGGATCAAGGCCGACCAGCAAACTTGAGCTGCTGCTCATCTGGCGCATGGCCGACAGCATCGATGTACCGACCTGGGCGCTGGCCGCCAGTGTGGCACTGGCCAGGTTGGCATTGCTGCTGCCGGCCAACGCTTCGATGGCGGCGCTGGCGGTGGCCTCGGAGGTGCCCAGCAATGCGTCGTACAGCGGGTTCGGGTTCGGTTCCCAAGAGGGTAAGGGAAATGAGCCGTCCCAATTGTTCCAGTGGCTCCAGGTGATTCCCTCGATGGTGTACGCCGCACGGGCACCGTTGGCGGTACGGGCATAATCGATGAACTCAATGTCGTTGCGGGTATAGCTAAGGTTCACCTTATTGCTATCGTAGCTGATTATAGGCGTCAGGAAAGCGTACCCCATCATGTAGGACTCATCGAAGGTGCCCGTAATACTGCCCGCTTGAATGATCGTGTAAGTGCTGCGCCATGGATAATTCATCCCCGAGGAGCCAGGTCGAAGCCACAAACTGGCACCATTGAGACGCGCATTACCGGTGACATGGGTCGTTGCAGCGCTGCCGTCGGAGTTGGTAGCAAACTCGAATGTAGAACCTGGGTTCATGACCAGGTTGCCGTTCACCTGTGGGGCACCCACGACGGTGTCAGTTATTAACCCGCCACTGACGGTAAGGTTGTTCAACGAACCTCGGCCTTGGTATTTCGCGCCGAAATCGACGATGACATCGCCGGCAATACTTCCCTGGTTGTTCAGAAGTGCGCCAGAAGCTACAAGCGCGCCTACTTTGAAGTCGCCGTTGCCCTTGATCACCCAGTAGCCGCTATTGACTTGCAGCGAATCGAAATTGCGCGTCCCATCAATCGTACCGTCGGGCTCTTGCTCCGAGCCCCAGTATCTATAGCCTTCCAGAATCATTGTGTTATGGCCTGCCCCGCCGTCAACCAAACCCTCAAAGCGGGCGTCACGGAGAACCGTCAAGGTATCGTTACCACCGCCCAGGTCAAGGGCCACACCATTGCCGCCACTGATCAGGGCGCCGTTGTACACGTGATCGTCGAAGTCACCGATGAATCGCGCGCCATATCCGTTCAACCCGCGCAGGTCGACGAAGTTTCTCAGTTCCGTTGGGCCCGATGCCGGCCCGTCATGACCGTCGCTGACCAGCAGGCCGTTGTCGGCGCCGGTTATCGAACCGGTGCGCGGGGTAACGAAGTCGTAGGTCCCCCCGTTGAACATATACCCACCGCCAATCGACACGCCGTCGCTGGTATTGGCCCGACCGTTGTTGTCTACGCCGCTGGCACCGTTGGCTCGAATATCACCGGGATTGTAGATGCTGGCGATGCCACCAATCCGCACGCCATCACCGTCGACGTTCTTCTGCTGGCCATCTTGGCCACCGGTGATTGTGCCGTAATTGTAAACGTTGCCATCGCCGGCAATGGAGACGCCCGCGCCGTTACGTCCGATGAGGGTGCCCGAGTTATTCAGCGCATAGAACTGATCGCCCGAAATACCATGGCGACCTCCCGAGATCACGCCTCTATTTTCGATGTGTACAGTGTTCCCGGAGCCAAGGTTGATCGCATCGAATTTATCACCGCCCGTGATCGCGCCATCATTACTGATGAATACGTTTCGCTGCCCGACAGGAAGGTTTTGCCGTATGTGGACGGCGGTTGCGGCACTGTTGATAGTGCCCGTTTTGGTCACTGCCAGGCTGGTATCAAAAAAGTAGCCACTGCCGATGGTTTGGGCTGCTGTGGTGGGCTTATCAATCAGGACTTGTGCGTGGCTGGTGTCGGAGAGCCAGGCACCGGAAACAATCAGCGAAATATGCAGGGCGAGACGGCGGGGTACGAACGACATGCGCGAATTCCTTTTCTTGAATCGCGCTATTTTCTTATATAGCCATTTGATATGGCCAGCACATTTTAATCATCAAATGCGCTGGCAATCAGGCGGTAGGTTTATGAAATTAGAAATCCACCGTCGCCGACAGCTTCGCCACCCGCGGATCGCCCTGGGTCAAATAGCCACCCAGCGCAGATTCCCAATACTTGGTATTGGCCACGTTCTCCACGGTCGCGCCCAACGTCACATCGCGCTGAGCCACCTTGAAGTTGTAGCGCGCACCCACATCGAAGCGATTCCAGGCCGGCAGGCTCAGGTTGTTCGCTGCATCGGCGTACTGGCCGCCAGTGCGCAGCATCCGGCCGTTGACGCTTACGCCTTGCAGGCCCGGCACATCCCACTCCACCCCGGCGTTGAGCTGGAACGACGGCACACCAATGGCGCGGTTGCCGTCGTTGGCGCCGTTTGCCGTGCCGTTGACCTCGGTGTGAATAATCGTCGCGCCGCCCAGCAGGCGCAGGCCGCTGACCGGTTCACCGAAGACGTTCAGCTCAACGCCCTTGTTGACTTGCTCGCCCTGGAAGACATAGGTGGCGGTGCCGTCCGCATTCAGCTGGGAGTAACCTTGAGTCGGCTGTTCAATGCGGTACACGCCCAGTGTCGCTCCGTAGGTGCCCATATCAACCTTGACGCCCGCTTCGGTCTGTTTCGAGCGGGCCGGTGCGAAGGTCTGGTTGGCGTTGGTCACGCTGGTAGCGCTGCCGAACGTGCTCGGAGCGGTCGGCCCCGACGCCAGGCCTTCAATGTGGTTGGCATACAGCGACACATGGTCCCAGGGCTTGAACACCAAGCCATACACCGGCGTGGTGATGCCCTTGGCGTAATTGGCAGTGCGCGTGCCGGTGCCGTACGCATAGCCTTGAACCACCAGTTCCTGGCGGCGCAGACCTGCCGTGAACAGCAGGCGGTCATCCATAAAGCCGAAGGTGTCCGACACCGCTGCGCTGCGGGCGAAGGTCTTGGCGGTGATGCCTGGGTCGTTCAGGTCGCTGCCGGAGGTGAAACCGCCTTTGGCCGGTGCAGACACGTCGGCCGGATTGTAGATATTGGTTGGCTGGCTGCCGGCGGCAAAGTCGAAGGCGTTGCGGGTCTGGGTCCAGATGCCGGTCAGGCCCAGGTTCAACTTGTGGCTGACAGCGCCGGTCTGGAACTTGCCGTTCAGGCCGGCCATCAGGCTGGTGTTGTCTTCCTGGTGCGCGATGTTCGAGCCGCTGACCGTGGCATTCCCCAACGCGTCGTTCAGGGTGACCGACGAGTAGCGCCCCAGTTCGTTGGTGTGCTTGGCACCGCCGGCAATGTAGGCGGTCCAGTTGTCGTTGAGGTCGTACTCGCCCCGCAACATGCCGAACGTGTCTTCGAGGCTGGTGGTGCCCCAGTTCGGCGCGTAGTTGGTGTCGGCAGACGGGGCGTTGGGGATGTGGGTCAGGCCACTGCCGAGCAACACCGTATTGCGCCCGCCGTTCACTTGCTGCTTCTGATAAACAAAGTCACCCGACAGGCGCAACGCATCACCGCGGTAATCCAGGCCGACCGAGAACAGCTTCGAGCGCTGGTTTTCGTCGTCAACGGCCGTATCGCCTTCACGCTGGGACAGGTTTACCCGCGCACCAAAGCGGTTGTCCTCGCCAAAGCGCTGGCCGATATCGAGGTGTTCACCCACTCGGCCATCACTGCTGATGTCGGTGCTGAAACGGCGCAACGGTACATCTTCGGCACGCTTGGGCTGCAGGTTCACGCCACCGCCAATGCCGGAGCCGCCGGGCGTTACACCGTTGATGAACGCGTTGGGCCCCTTGAACACTTCAACCCGTTCCAGGGCGTCGGTGGACATGATCTGGCGCGGCAGGATGCCGTACAAACCGTTGAAGGAAATGTCGTCGCCATTGAGCGGCAGGCCGCGAATCACAAAGGCCTGGGCTTGGTTCGCGTAGCCCGATGCCTGACGCACCGACGAGTCGTTGAGCAGCACATCGCCAACGGTTTGCGCCTGCTGGTCGCGAATCAATTTCTCGGTGTAGGAGGACATGCTGAATGGCACGTCCATGATGTCCTGGTTACCCAGCACACCCAGTTGCCCGCCGCGTGCAACCTGGCCACCGGTGTAAACCGGCGGTAACGCGTTTGGCGCGGGCGCGTCGGCGTTGATGTTGGTGGCACCCAGTTCCAGTGTGTTGCCGTCCTGATGGTTATTCGCATCTTGCGGGGTGACTGGGGTTGCAGCATGAGCAGCAAGGCTCGCGGAGCAGCAAAGGGCGAGCAGGGTAGGGCGAAACGGCACACGAAGTCGGGTACGGGAGGGCATGGTCGATCCTGACGGCGAACCGTCAATGTGAGGAAAAGGGCAACAACGTTGCGCGTCCTCGCTGCGCGGATACGACTCCGGTGCGAATGATAGTGATTGTTATTAATGTTCTGCAACAAATTTATGAGATTACGGTCTGCGTGCGCGTTAACGTGCCGCGTTTACGCGGATGCCGAGTAGAATCACGCCCTGAAAGCGATTCCTGAGGTGCGGCACGGTGGATTTACAGCAGGGTTTTGTCCTGACCCGGCATTGGCGCGACACGGCGGCGGGTACGGAGGTCAGTTTCTGGCTGGCCACCGACCAAGGCCCGCGGTGCGTGCGCCTACCCATGCAAACCTCGGTGATGTTTATCCCCGAGGCCTATCGCAAACAGCTCGATTGGTTGCTCAAGGGCGAGCGCGATATCGAACTGCGCCCGCTGCAGCTGTGTGATTTCCATCACCGCCCGGTGTTGGGCCTCTACACGCGCCAACACCGCCAGCTGATGGACCTGGAAAAACGCCTGCGCGCCGCCGGTGTCGATGTCTACGAAGGCGACGTTCGCCCGCCCGAGCGCTACATGATGGAGCGCTTCATCACCGCTCCCGTGTGGTTCGGCGGCACACCAGACGCCAACGACGTGCTGATCGACGCGCAGATGAAACCCGACCCCGACTACCGCCCGCCGCTGAAACTGGTGTCCCTGGACATCGAGACCACTGCCCAGGGCGATCTTTATTCCATCGCCCTCGAAGGCTGCGGCGAGCGCCAGGTGTACATGCTCGGCCCGCCGAATAAAACCGACGCGGTGGACTTCAAGCTCGACTATTGCGACACCCGCGCGCAACTGCTCGAGCGCCTCAACCAATGGCTCGCCACCCACGACCCCGATGCGATCATCGGCTGGAACGTGGTGCAGTTCGACCTGCGCGTGCTCCACGAACATGCCCAGCGCCTCAACGTGCCGCTGCTGCTTGGTCGTGGCGGCGAAGCCATGGCCTGGCGCGAACACGGCAGCCGCAATCACTACTTCGCGGCGGCAGCGGGGCGGTTGATTATCGACGGCATTGAAGCCCTGCGTTCGGCTACCTGGAGCTTTGAATCCTTCAGCCTGGAAAACGTCGCGCAAACCCTGCTCGGCGAAGGCAAGGACATCTCCACGCCGTACCAGCGCATGGACGAAATCAACCGCATGTTCGCCGAGGACAAGCCAGCGCTTGCGCGCTACAACCTCAAGGACTGCGAGCTGGTCACGCGCATTTTCGAGAAGACCGAGTTGCTCAAGTTCCTGCTGGAGCGGGCCAGCGTCACCGGACTGCCGGCCGACCGCAACGGCGGTTCGGTCGCCGCGTTTACCCACCTGTACATGCCGCTGATGCACCGCCAGGGCTTCGTCGCGCCGAACCTGGGCGACAAGCCACCACAGGCCAGCCCCGGCGGTTTTGTCATGGACTCGCGTCCCGGCCTGTATGAGTCGGTGTTGGTGCTCGACTACAAAAGCCTTTACCCGTCGATCATCCGCAGCTTTCTCATTGACCCGGTGGGCCTGATCGAAGGCCTCAAGCACCCCGAAGCGAGCGAGTCGGTGGAAGGCTTTCGCGGCGCGCGGTTCTCGCGTACCCGGCACTGCCTGCCCGCCATCGTCACGCGTGTCTCCGAAGGCCGTGAAGCGGCCAAACGCGAGCACAACGCGCCGCTGTCCCAGGCGCTGAAAATCATCATGAACGCCTTCTACGGTGTGCTCGGCTCCAGCGGGTGCCGCTTCTTCGACACGCGCCTGGCGTCCTCGATCACGATGCGCGGGCACCAGATCATGCGCCAGACCCGCGAACTGGTTGAGGCCAAGGGCTATGAAGTGATCTACGGCGACACCGACTCCACCTTCGTCTGGCTCGGCAGCGCGCATTCTGCGGACGACGCCAGCCGCATCGGTCGGCAATTGGTGCAGCACGTCAACGACTGGTGGCGTGCGCATTTGCACAGCGAATACGGCCTGCAAAGCGTCTTGGAACTGCAATACGAAACCCACTTCAGCCGCTTCCTCATGCCGACCATCCGCGGCGCGGAGGAGGGCAGTAAAAAGCGTTACGCCGGCCTGGTCGTGCACGCCGATGGCCGCGAAGACATGGTCTACAAAGGCCTCGAAACCGTGCGCAGCGACTGGTCACCGCTGGCCCGGCAATTTCAGCAGGAGCTTTACCAGCGCATCTTCCACCGCCAGCCCCATCAGGACTACGTGCGTGAGTACGTGCGCCGTACCCTGAGCGGCGAACTCGACGACCTGCTGATCTACCGCAAACGGCTGCGCCGCCAGTTGGACGACTACGAGCGCAACGTCCCCCCGCATGTGCGCGCCGCCCGCCTGGCAGATGAATACAACGACCGCCTGGGCCGCCCGCGCCAGTACCAGCGCGGCGGTTGGATCAGCTACGTGATCAGCGTCAACGGCCCGGAACCGCTCGAAGTGCGGCAGGCGCCAATCGACTACGACCACTACGTCACGCGGCAATTGCAGCCGGTGGCCGACGCGATTCTGCCGTTCGTGAACGATGATTTTGGCACCCTGGTCGGCGGGCAGATGGGCCTGTTCTAAAACGCTTGCCTGGATGGGATCAGAGCCTGCACTCTTGGCCTCTGACGACCACCCGCAGACGGCGAAGCTTTTCATGACCCAGATCACCTTGACCGGCACTCACGTCGAACTCCAACCCTTGCAGCGAGAGCACGCGAGTGCCTTGCTCGACGCCGCCGCCGACGGCGAGCTGTGGAACCTGAAAGTCACTAACGTGCCCGGCCCGGACACCGTCGAGACGTACATCGACACCGCCTTGGCCGGGCGCAATGCGGGCAGTGTGATTCCTTTCACCATCGTGCGCAAAAGCACGGGTGAAGTGGTCGGCAGCACACGATTCTGGAAGGTCGACCGGGCCAATCGCAAACTGGAAATCGGCCACACCTGGTTGGCGCAATCGACGCAAAAATCTGCGATCAACACCGAAGCCAAACTGTTGCTGCTGACCTACGCCTTCGAAGTCCTCGACTGCGTGCGTGTGCAATTCACCACCGACGAACTCAACGAAAAATCCCGTGCCGCGATCCTGCGCCTCGGCGCCGTACAAGAAGGTATCGTGCGCCACGAACGCATCATGCCCGACGGGCGCAAGCGCAACTCGGTGCGCTTTAGCATCATCGATTCGGAATGGCCGCAGGTGAAGGCCAACTTGCAGGCCAAATTGCTGCGCTAAGGAGGAAACGCCCATGTACACGCTTTACGGCATTGATGAATCCGGCTCCTGCATGATCGAAATTGCCCTGCAACGTTGCGCGGTGCCGTGGCGTCGCATCGACGCCAGTTCCTGGGCAGATGGCGAGGGCAGTGAAGCCCTCGCGCGCATCAACCCGCTCAAACAAATCCCCACGCTGGTCACGCCCGATGGGCAGGTGCTGACCGAAAGCGCCGCCATCCTGATCCACCTGGGCCTGGAATTTCCCGCCTCGGACCTGCTTGCCGGCAACCGCGCACAGATCCTGCGCGGCCTGGTGTACATCGCTGCCAATTGCTACTCGGCCATCGGCATCATTGACTACCCGCAACGCTGGCTGGGCAACGCGGATGAAGCGGCGCAGACGCAATTGACCACCGGCACGCGGCGCTATCTGCACCATGCGTGGGTGGTGTTCGCCCAGCAGTTCGCCGACCAGCTGTTCGCCCCCAATCAGGTGCCGAATGCACTGGGCATCATGGCTGCAGCCGTGTCGCGTTGGGACGCGGCGCGCGAGGTGTTGAGCAACCTGGCGCCCAGCTTTGCCCAGGCGTTGGCGCAGGTGGATGCCGACCCTGTCGTGGCGCCCGTGTTTGCGCGGCATTGGCCGGAATGGGGCGTCTCTTGATGTTTCCGCAATCAGAAGAAACAATCACCGTGGCGCGCGCCCAACCCCTTGCGTAGCAGGCTTCCTGACCTACGCTTCTTAACGAGGTGTAGGAATCATCCTTGAAATTGACTGTCGCAGACATGAAACTCAAGAACCCTGCATGGAATTCAAAGGAGGTGCGCATGCTCATCCGGTCGCTGACCCTGGCTACCTTGATGGCTTTTACGGGGCCGCTGTTGGCCGCGGATGATATCAACCCGCTCAAGCAGGACTTGGGCAAGTCGCGTCCGCTGGTGGTGGTGGAACTTGACTCCGGTAACGAAGCATTGGCGAACCTGAAAAAACAGCTGGATGAGCCTGCCAACAAGCAGTCCTTTGAAGAGCGCAGCATGGTGTTCTACACCGTGAAGTTCGGCAGCATCGGTGCCGAAGGCGAGAAGTTTGCCAAGGACGCCAAGGACAACAAAAAACTCACGCCGCCTGAAACCAACGCGCTGATCCGTGCCCTCAAGCTAGGCGCCGGCAGTGGCACCAAAGTGATTTTGGTCGGCAAGGACGGCGAGAAGAAACTCGAAAAAACCGTGCCACCGGATACCCTCGACCTGAAGGAATTCTTCAGCGCCATCGACCAGATGCCCATGGCTGAAAAAGAACTCGCCGCGCCTGCCGAGCCAGAACCCGCCGCGCCCGCCAAAGGCGCAAAAGCGGCCAAGCCCGCAAAAGCCGGCAGCAAGGCCGCCGCGCCACAGCTTGATGATTGAACCTACATAACCCCTGTGGGAGCGGGCTTGCCCGCGATGACGGAATGTCAGTCAAAACACCTTTGAATGACCCACCGCTATCGCGAGCAACCCCCCTGCCACAGGGGTTTAATGGTTTTCTGAAGGTTTGACGGCTTTGCGCACCGGAAACGGAAAGTAGAAAAACCGCAGGAACGCCACCCGCTTGATCACTTCCCCGATCATCAACGGCACCACCACCGCCACCACCAGGCCCACACACGCCGCCAGAAACGAATGCAGGCCCAGGCGTTCGAGCAGGTCGACAGTCTTGTGCTGGATTTCGCCGTGGAAGATCAACAGGATCAGGGTCGACTGACCGATATAGGTCATCGCCCGGGTCAGCGGTGCCGACACCATCATTACCCGCGCCAGTGCCCAGCATGCGTACACGCCGATCACCGCCAGCACGCTGGTCCACAGCCAGCTGTCGTAGCGACGTTGCGCCAGGTCCATAGTGTCCCAGGTAGCAATGAACACCGCGGCAAATAACAGGATTGAGACCAGGCATGTCAGCCACGATCCCGAATGTGTACGCAACCAATCGCGTGCCAGGTAGCCGGCGATGAAGTAGGTGCTGCTGATCAAGGTGATATCCAGGCTGAACGGCAGCCCCGGCAGCACCCAGTTGTGGCCGCCGAGCGTCACCGGCAATTGCCAGAACACTGGCAGCAGCCAAATTCCGAGAAGCAGCTGCGCCGTGATCAGCACGCAGGTCACCCACAACGACAGCTTCAGGCGCTGGATCAACCGCAGCATCACCCAACTGAACAGAATCGCCACCCAAAAGTGCGGCAGAAACCACATGGCCTGCCACGGAATGGTGTCCACCGAGGCATACAGCACGCCGCCAATATCCGGCAGCAGCGGCTGGCCGCGCAGCAGGGCGCGCACGATGACGTACACCAGCATGGTGAAGAAAAACGGCTTGAGCAGCCCGTCAGCCTTGCGCACCGCCATCTCCACGAACGGTTGCTCGGGTTTGAAGAACACGCCGGACAGGAAAAAGAACAACGGCAGGATGAACGAAGCGAGGATCGGATACAGCAGGTCCGGCGAGGTGGCGACGAACCAACTGTGGGCAAACACGATCACCAGGATGCCGATGCCCTTGGCGATATCCATCTGAATCCAACGATGCTTCATCTGACTATTCCCGATCGGTCATTCACGCCTTGCGCCACGGCTTCAGCCACAGCCCCATGCCCAGCAACATCACCATGCCCGCCAGGGTACTGAGCCCCAACTGCAGCCATACGCCTTGAATTGGAAACAACACCCACGCCGCCACGCCCATCGCCACCGCACTGAGCAGCCAATGCCGCGCCCACGCCAGGGCGTCGAGCAAACCCTGGCGCTGCATCAACAGCAAGGCCGTGCAGATCACTCCGGCCAGCGCGGCCAGCGGTATACCCGCCAGGCCAAACACAAAGGGCAGGGCGCCCAGCAGCAGCACATTGACCAGGCTGCCGAGCAATTCACAACGCAACGGCTGGCGCGTGTCGCCGGCCGCGTAGGCATAGCGTGCGAGCAGTGCGTTCCAGGCACCGAACACCAGCGGCACGGCAAACCACGCCAGCAGCAACGGCAGTGGCGAATCCGCCGATTGCTTGGGCAGCAGCAACGCCACCAGGCTGGGGGCTGCGGCCACCAGGCCGACGCCTGCCGGCAGTGTCAGCACGCTGGCCGTCTCCAGGCCGCGCTTGAGCAGCGCCAGGCGCTCATCGCCCTGGCGCCGGCTCATCATGCCCAGCAGCACCTGGTTGAGGCTCATCAGCGCAATCAACGGCAGGTTCATCAGCTTGCGGGCGAGGTTGACCCAGGTCACCGCCCCTTCGCCGAGCAGCGACGCCACCAGTCGCTCGATCAGCGCCAACCCCTGGCTGGCGCCATTGCTCAACAGCAGTGGACCGATGCGCTGGCCCAGTTCGCGCAGCGGCGTAAAGCTCAGTTGCCAGCGCCACGGCCGCCAGCCCTGGCGCCAGATCGAGGGCAGCAACGCCAACGGCATCAACAGGCTGCCGGCCAGGCAGGCGAGCGCCAGAGAATGGGGTTGGGTGGCCGTGCCCGCCACGGCGAGGTAGGTCACCGGCGGCAGGTTGAACAGCAGCGAACCCAGCCCCGCCAGCACAAAACGTTCGCTGGCCTGTAACGGAATACTGAACAGCGCATGCAACATCAAACCCGGCACGCACCAGGCAACGATCTGCAGGTTGCTGGCCGCCAGTGCCGTGGCGCTGGCCGCCAGCCCCGGGCCGAGCAACTGCACCAGCCACGGCGCCAGCAGCGTCAGCAGCAGGCTGGTGACCAACGCAATCAGCATCAGGGCCGGAAACAGCACCGTCAGCCAATCCAGGCGCTCGTCGTCCTTGCGTTGCAGGTACAGCGGCAGCGCGGCGGCGCTCAATACGCCACCGGCCAACGACATGCGCAACGCCTCCGGCAAAAACAGCGCGATCAGGAACGCATCACTGCGCTCGCCCGCGCCCCAGGCGGCCACCAGCAGCCACTCGCGGGCGAACCCCAGGCACAGGCCCAGCAGGGTCGCAAGCGTCAGCCAGACGGCGGACCCGAGCATGATTAAAGCCGCGCGCCGTCAAGGGCCGGCTTGCGGTAAGTCACTGTCTTGACCTGCGGCAGACGCGCCGGGAACAGCCGGCGTGCCTCCAGTACATTGAGGCCAACCATCAGCCAGAACAGCGCCACCATCACCACGGCAAAGCTGAAGTAGTGGTCAAACAACCCGCTGACCAGCGCCGACAGAATCCCGGCAGTGCTGCCCAGCCACAGCGCGTTGTCTTTGGTCAGACGAATCGGGCCTTTCTGCGGGCGTGCTTCACGCCACCAGCGCACGGTCACGGCGACAAACAACAGCATGCCGACAATGCCGGTCTTGTAGATGAAATTCAGCCACAGGTTGGAGATGCCCAGCAAATGCGTGCCTGGCACTGGCGGGTCGACCTTGAAGCCGATGCCGAACGGGTACGAAGCCACCGCCTGCGGGAACATGCGGTATTCGTCGAAACGTATTTCGGTACTGGCGTTGTCCGACGAAAAAATCGTCGCCAGGCGGTCCTGCAACGGCGGATAGGCCATCACCAGCGCGACCGTCAGCGCCGCACCGATCATCAACAGCCTGCCGGTGTAGGGCACACGCCGCGTCGCCATCCAGATCAGCACCAGCGCCAGGCTGACCATCGCGCCACGGCTACTGGCCAACAGCAATGCGGCGGCGCCCAGGCACGCCACGCCCAGGCCCAGTCCACGCTTCCAGCCTTGTTCGGTCATGCCGTAGCAGAACGCCAACGGCAGCAGCAACGCCATGATCCCGCCGATGGCATTCGGGTGCATCCACGGCGAGCCCATGCGCGATGACATCGCCTCCAGGCCGAATTTCAACATGTCGAAGTTGCCGTAGTTGAACAGCGCCAGGATCGGCGCAATCCCCGCCCCCGACCGGGTGCGCACAAACACCGCAATCGACAACACCAGCATCGCCAGCGTGCCCAGCAGCAAGGCGATCACCAGTGATTCGCGGTGTTTGTAGTCGGTCAGCAACTTGGCGCAGAGGTACACCGCCGACAGGCTCAGCAACCAGCGCAACCAGTTGGCCACGCCGCTGGTGTCGGCGTGGATCGTGACCTGCCCGACGATAAACGGGAACACACTGAACAGCATCAGCCACAGCAGCATCTGGTCGGTGGGGCGACGTGACAGGCTCGGCGTGTCGGGCACGCGCGACAGAAAGCTGTGCCACAGCACCGCGCCCCAGGTCAGCGCCAGGATCGCCTCGCTCACCGTGCTGCGAATGCCCAGGTTGACGGTCGAGTACGGCATGAAGGTCGCGACGCCGGCGAACAGCAGCAAGCCCCAGAACGGGAAGCGCAGGATGGTCACCGCCGCGGCCAGGCCGATCACGGCGAGAAACGCCTTGGCCGGTGAGAGCATCAGGGCCAGCGCGCCGAACAACAGGCCGAACAGGATCGCGACGAGGCTTGCCAGGGAGAGTCTCATTTCAATTCCTCGATCAGTTCAGCCAGGCGCCGGCGATAGGCCTGATGGTTGAAGCGTTGCGCCCATTGCCGGCGTTGTTCGGGTGATTCTTCAGCCGCGCGAGCCGCCAGCGCCAGCATCAATTGCACCAGCGCCGGGCCGTCGGTGGGCGAGAAGCGAGGTGCAGACGGCGGGGTGATTTCATCCAGCGAGGTGCCGCTGGCCACGGCCACTGGGGTGCCGACGCTCAGGGCTTCGATGACGGGTAGACCAAAACCTTCCGCATACGACGGCTGCCACAGGCGCGAGGCCTGGCGGTACAGCGCGTGCAGCTCGGCATCCGAGACGCCGCTCAGGGCGCGAATGCCCGGCAGGTTGCGCTGGGTTTCGGGCAAATGCTCAAGGCTGCCCACCAGCACCAACGCCGGCACGGCGGGTGACAGGCTGCGGGCCTGCTGCCAGGCGTCGACCAGAAACGGCACGTTCTTGCGCAACTCACGCGTGCCCACCAGCAGCCAGTAATGCTCGGGCAGGTTACGCGCCGTCAGGTCTGCCGCCAGCTCGACAAAACTGTCGACTTGATTGGGCAGCACCCGAATCTTGCCCGCCGCCTTGGGAAACAGCCGCGCGGTTTCATCGGCGCTGTACTGTGACGGCGTCCACACGCGGTCGGCGCTGTGCACCGCGTACGCAATCGAAAGCCGATCGCTGGTCTTGTAGATCAGCGCTTTGAGGCGGTTGGCGTGATAGTTGTTCAACGTGATCTGGAACAGGTCATGCAGCAGCACGACGGTGCGCAAACCTTTGGGCTTGGGCGGCAACGGCAGGCCCATATTGAACGTGCTGATGTACAGGTCGATCTGCTGCTCGCGCAAGGCTGCCGGCAAAAAACCGGCCTCAAAGCGCAGACGATTGTGTGGCTGGTGCATCGCGGTTTTCGCGCAGCCCCAGGCCGGGCAGTGCGCCTGCAAGCGGGTTTCATCGCCCAGCGGTGCCACGGTAAACCGCGCCAGTTCCACACCCGGCAGCGTGCGCAGGGCATTTTCCAGGGCGTACACCTGGCGGCTGATCCCCGATTGCGGCGAGGTGCCGACGGTGCGGTAATCCAGGCCTATACGCATGCGGGCTCCTTTTGATTGAGCGGCGCGAGGGTCGCGTACACCTGTTCCAGCTGGCTGGCGGCCACGCTCCAGTCATGCGCGCGGCGTACATAGGCGCGGCCCGCTTCGCCCATGGGCGCGGCGGCGTCGGGAAACTGCAGCAGGCGTACCACAGCGTCCGCCAGGCTGTCGGCGGTTTGCCCACCGAGGTAATCCAGGCCTTCAATCAGGTCCAGGCCCGACACGCCTTGTTCGGTACTCGCCAAGGGCAACCCGGCAGCCAGGGCTTCGAGCACCTTGAGCTTGGAACCGCCGCCGTGGCGCAACGGCGCCAGAAACACCGAACAACTTGATTGCAGGTTCAACAGGTTCGGTACAAACCCTTGCCACTCGATACGCGGGTCCTTCCAACGCTCACGCCAACTGCCGGGCATGCCAAACCCGCACACGCTCATGCGCGCATCCGGGCAGCGCGCCCAGACCTTGGGCAGGATTTCATCCAGGGCCCACTCGATGGCGTCCACGTTGGGCGCGTATTCATAGTTGCCCAGAAACAGCACGCGGCGCGTCGAGGGGTCGGGCCGGGCGGCGGCGAAGTGATCGCAGTCCACACCGTTGACCACCACCGGCACCGGTTTGCCGGCGATCCTGGCCAGCACCTGCGCGTCGCTGTCGGTCACCGCCACCACCTGCGCGGCCTGGCGCATCACGCGGTGTTCCCACCGGCTGTAGCGCCATTGGTCGTAGCGAATAAATGGCAGCGCCCAGCGCGGCAGGCGGTCGTAAGTGGCCGCGCCCAGCGCCGATTCAACGTTATGTTCGGTCAGCACGAACGGCTGTGATTGGCGCGCCAGGGCATCTTCATAAGGTTGGAACGTGTAGGTGTGCTCGATCTGCACCACATCCCAATGCTCTTTGAGCAACTGATTGAATGTGTCCTGCAGCGCGCCCGACAGACCGTTGACGCTGGCCAGCAGCGGGTACGGTGCAAACAGGCCGGCCACCAGGGTTTTGACGCTGCGCAGTGGGCGGCGCGGCAGCACGATCACCTGCTCGAGGAAGGCCTCCAGCACTTGGCGATCGGTCAGCGACACCGGGTTTTTATCGTGCAGCAGCAAGGTGATTCGATGCCCACGCGCGGCCAGGCTGCGCAGCAGATGGAACTGGCGCGTCTTGCCGCCGCTGGTGGCGGGCCAGGGCGAGTAGGGCAGGATCCATAAAATGCGCATGGTGGGCTTCAATCCCATAACAGAATTTGCAGGTTCGACTTGACCGGGACGGTCAGCCCATTGGTGCCGCTTACCGGGGTTTGCGTCCCGCGCAGCGGGTCGTACAGGGTGGCGCTGGTGAGGCCAGGCAAGTGTGCGTTGCCGCCTTCGGCCGACCAGAAGAACCACAGTTTGTGGCCGTCGGCGCGG
Source organism: Pseudomonas sp. R9.37 (assembly GCF_963878885.1). Taxonomy (NCBI): domain Bacteria; kingdom Pseudomonadati; phylum Pseudomonadota; class Gammaproteobacteria; order Pseudomonadales; family Pseudomonadaceae; genus Pseudomonas; species Pseudomonas sp. R9.37. Next base: position 22,058 of record NZ_CAWNZA010000006.1, read on the forward strand.
GTCCAGCCAATGCTGAACAAGCCGTCGGGCAATTGATCGGCGGCGGGCGGATCGCCGGGCGTGAGCTGCGGCCCGCTCACATCGAGGAAGTTTTTCAAGGCGGTATAGACCGGCTTGGGGTTGGCGTCGATGTCGAGCAGGCCGTAGAACTGGTCACGCACACTGGCACGCTGGTCGAGGTCGCTCAAGGTGAACAGAAAGATCCGGTCGTAATCCATCGCGCTCATCAGTGCTACCCGGCGTACCACATAATCAGCCTGGCCCTGCAAGGTGATCAGGTCCTGGGCGTCTTTTGGCCCGGGGTAGGTTGACCAGCCCCACTCGGTGCTCCACAGCGTTTGCACGCCGCTATTGCGCAGCGCCTGGTTGAGCGCGGTGGTTTTGGCGATGAAGTCCAGGTTGGACGGATCGTTGCCCTCGGGCAATTGCGTATAGGGATGGTAGGAAATCACTGTGTTCAGGCTGGCCACCCCCAGGGCGCCGAGGGCGTCAAGCATGGTCTGGCCGTTGGGCATTTCGCTGAAAAACGCCATGCCGGCAGCTACCACCGGTTTGTTCGCGTCCACCGCACGCAAAGCGGATGCGGTGGCTGTCAGCAAGGCGGCGTAGCCCGCGGGGTCGGCCACCGGGCGCCAGAAACCGAGCAAATTAGGCTCGTTCCACACCTGCCACGCGTTGACACTGGGGTAGCGTTGCGACAACAGCGCCATGCGGTTGGCGAACACGTTCGGATCTTTGGGCGGGTACTGGTCCTGATAGGGCGCACCGGCTGGCGCGGTGGTCGCGAAGGGCGCCGAACCGACGAGGTAGAACACCGACTTGAGCTGATTGGCCTGCAGATTGCCGACCAGTTGATCCAGGGTTGCGACCTGATACTGGCCCTCGACCGGCTCCAGCTGGTCCCAGTGCAAATCCAGGCGTACCCATTCCAGGCCCAGTGCTTTGAGGCGGTCGATCTGCTGTTGATACAGCGTCGGGCTGAACCACAGGAACTGCGCGTTCACGCCCAGAAAATCCTTCCACACCACTACCTTGTTGCCCTTGAGCACATGGTTTTCGGCGTCGGCCTGGCGGCCCCACAGGAAGGCCGTCAGACCCAGTGCGGCAATGACCGCAAGGGTCGCAAGGTAGGTCCGTTTACGCGGCATAAGGGGCTCCCGCAATCGCCTGCTCAAAAAGGTGCTTGAACTTCTGCGCGGTCAACGGCCACAGGCGTTCGCGGCCAATTTCACCGGCACGTTCGGCCCAGTCGCGGGCCAGCGACGGCGTGCGCGCCAGGCGCAGCAATTGTTGGCTCAACGCCGCCACATCGCCCTGGGGATAGATCGCGCCGTTGCCGCTGGCGACTTCTTCGGCAAACGCGCGCGCATCCGAGGTGATCGCCCCGCGGCCGCACGCAGCGGCCCAGGACAGCGCGCCGCTGGTGCCGCGCTGGCGCCCCAGCAGGCCGAGTTTTTTTGATTCGCGATACGGCAGCACCATCACGTGGTGCGCCTGGATCGTCTGTGCAATCTCGCTGGCCGGCAAGTTCAGCCGCCAGTCGATGGCGCCCGCCAGGCCGAGTTCGGCGATCTGGCTGTTGAGCTGCTCAAGGTAGTTGCCGCCCGCGCCAAACGCCATTTCGGCGGCAGTGCCACCGGCCAGGGTCAGGCGCACACGGTCACGCAATTCGGGGGCTTGCTTGAAGACGTCCGCCAGCGCTTGCAGCAGGTCTTCAATGCCTTTGCCACGGTAGATAAAACCGAAGTACAGCAGGTGCAGGGTGTCCAGCGCCGGTAACGGCGCGGGAGCGATAGCCAGGTTGGCGTGGTTGATCACCGCCACTTTGCCGGCCGGCAGTTGCATGCGCTGGCTCAGGCAATCGGCGCCCAGGCGCGTGAGGGTAATCAGCCGCGTCAGGCCTTGGGCGACATGGCGTTCTTCACGCAAGGTCAGCGGGTCGGCCAGCACCACCGCCGCTTGCGGCAATGGGCTGGGCAAACGTTCCAGCAGGTTCAGCGGAAAAGGCAACTGCTCGCGTCGCCAGACGATACGTTCAGGGTCATGCACCGTCGCCGTCAGCGGCAATTCGGGGTAAGCCTTGCGCAGCTCGCGCAGGGCCAGGAACTCCCCCAGCCGGCCGCCGCCCAGTTCGGCGTGGACCAGGTCCACACTGCGCCAGTCGAAGGCGGCGATGGCCTGCCGGATGGCTTCGCTGTTGCCTTCCACGCCGCTCAACGGTGTCGCCACCGTCACGCCCAGCTGCTCCAGGGCCGTCTTGAAGTGGTTCGCGTAGTCGGCGATCCCGTTTTTCTCCGGCGGCAAAGGGGCGAGCAGGGCGATGTGCATCAGAACGCCCCCCGGTATTTGGCGATGGTTTTAAGCACCCTGGCCGGCACTTCGAATTTGCGCCGGTTGATGATGATGCCGTCCACCTTGCCAAACGCGGTGTTGAGGATCGACAGCGCGTGCTCCACCACCGGCACTGTGCTTTTCTGCGCTTCCACCACCAGGGCAATCAGGTCGGCGCGGCGCAGGTTGATAAAGGCATCGCGGTTGTCCAGCAGCGCAGACGCATCCAGCAGCACCACTTCGCCCGGAGCGGCCGGTTCGACGCCGCCCACCCGCACCGAAATGCCGTTCTCCTGCAGCAAGTGGCGCAGTTGCTCCACCACAAAGGTCACCCCTTCGCCGTGGCGCGCCGAGGTCAATCCCAGTGTCAGGCCTTGCTCGGCCACGCGGTCCAATTGCAGCAAGCCGTACAGGCGGTAAATGCTCGCATTGAACGCGTTGGTGCTCTGCGCGGTGCTGGTGTCCAGTTCCGGCAAGGTCGTCCACAGGGGCAGGCCAAACTTGCGTTCCACCAGCCCGCCATCGTGAATGCGCTGGTCCAGCAGGTAGCACAGGTAGATCACCAGCAAACCGACGACGATGGCAAACGGGATCGCCAACAGCAGCATCAGCAGGGTTTTCGGGAAGATGCGGCCGGGGTTGAGGGTGGCTTCTTCGATCACCGCAATGTTGCTGATCTGGCTGTTGTCCAGCTCACGGTCAATGCGCGATTTTTCCAGGTTGTCCACATACAGCGCGTAATTGCGCTCGGTGGCGCTCAGCTCGCGCGAAAGACGCGCCAGCTCCGGTTCAATCTCCAGGGCCTGCTTGCGCTGGGCTTCGAGGTTCACCAGTTGTTTCTGCTGTTGCACAAGCTGAGTGCGCAGGGCCAGGTTGTTGCTCGACTCGTCCAGCAGCACCCGCTGCAAGTGAATTTCCAAGGTGTTCGGTGCGCGGTTTTCCGAGGCCTGCACCGTGTTGCTTTCATTCGCAACCTGGGCCTGCATCGCCCGAATCGACGCGTCCAGGGCTTTGACGGGCGGCGCGTTGTCGGTGTAGGTGCGCATCATGTCGGCCTTTTCCAGCAGCTTCTGGTTAAGCAGGCGACGCAAATCCTGCTGCTGCGGGTTCAGTGCGATCTGGCGCACCGTGGTGACTTCCTTGGGCTGCCCCTTGAGCTGGTCGCGGGTGCTCTGGATGGCGCTGTCGGAAGACGCAATCAGGCGCGTGGTGTTGAAGGTCTCGCCGCGCAACACGTTGATGCGCTCAGACAAGTCTTCCAGGCGATCGGTGATGCTTGCCGCGCCGATTTCGTTCAAATGCTTGAGGATTTGCTCCTTATAGCTCTTGATCTCGGTGGCGCTGGTGTTCACCTGACCTTCATAGAAGGCGTAGAGGCTCTTGCGCCCCAGGGCCTGGGTGCGTTCGGTGATGTACGTGTCGACCCAATCTTTCACCACTTGCTGGGCGATTTGCGGGTCGCCCCAGGTAAAGCTGATGTCCATCACCGTGGAGCCCACGGCGTGGCTGACCTCGAAGTTTTTCTCCAGGCTCGCTGCCAGGCGTTCCACCGGCGTGGTTTTTTCGAGGATGCCGACAGTTTCCAGCACCACGCGAATACCGTCGAACACCGCGCCCACGCCTTCCTTGACGTAATACTTGCTGCGCTTCCAGAAGCCTTCCGGCGGCGGCGCGTTGGCGATGACTTCCAGGTAGTGCTCGGCCACCGTGCGCACGATCGGGCGACCGGTCAGCAAGCGCTCTTCATCGACAATCGGGTCACGCTGGGTGCTGGGCATGACCAGCGCCTGACGGTTGCTGATCTCGATGGGCAAGGTCGAATCGCGCCCCGGCTTGACCAACAGGCGCGCGGTGGATTCGTACTTGGCCGGCAGCAAAAAGGCCCCCAGCAAGATGATCACCAGCGCCGCGATGGCTGCCAGTTTGAACTCATGCCGGAAGATGAAAAACAGGCGCAGAAGATCACGAAAAGAACGGATCTCGATCATGGGATGTCGCTCCTTCAGTTATTGCCGCCGCTGGTTTTGGTGTAGTTGTAGCCAACCCCAATGGACTTGGTGAACGGGATCAGTTGGTTCAAGTAGGTATCCACCCCTTGGATGCGCTCGCCGACGTTGGATTTGGGCACGAACACCACATCCCCGCGTTGCAGGTGCACCGGTTTACGCCCGTTCGGGCCGGGCTTGAGGTATTGGCTGAAGTCCAGGAAGTAGGCGTGGTAGGCGCCCTGGGCATCTTCGCGCAGCAGCGCGACCATGCTGGCATTGCCCGAAGGGTTGACCCCGCCGGCGCCGACAATCGCTTGCTCCAGGGTGTTGGCGGTGCCGAGTTGCACCGCGGTCGGGTTATTCACCGCGCCGCCGACGATCACCGAATTGCCCGGCGCCTGGTTGATGTTCACTGTCACCCGCGGCTCGCGGTACACCGGTGCGAGCTTGTTGCTCAGCTCCGCAGCCAGTTCCGATGGCTGACGCCCGGCGACCTGAATCGGCCCCAGGAACGGGTAGTTGATCTTGCCGTCGGTCTGCACCGTGTACAGCGTCAGCTCATAGATGGTGCTGACGTTGAACGCCGACAGCGTCGGCATCTCGCCGGCATCGCGCACGATCCGCAACTGATCGCCGATGCGGATGCGTTCCACGGCCGGCGGCAGCTGCGCCAGCTGGTCGAGGGCGCGCTTGCCGTCCTCAACGGTCTTGTCATCCGGCGGGACAATGCGTGCCGGCGTATTGCAGGCGGCCAAGGCCATCATGGCCAGGAGGAGCACGGTTTTTTTCATAAGGGCGGACTTCCTGTTAGTCATGCTGCTCACCTCCAATAACCGGGGAACATGCTGATGCGCCGCTTGAGGGCGAGGGGGAGCCGGCGTTCCTGTTGGCCCAGCCGATAGCCGAGCAACTTGAACGCGCTGCGCACCAGTACTTCGGGTACGCGGTGCAATGCACCGGCTGCGCGCAATGCCGCGAGCTCAGCCAGTACATAGCGTTTACCTTCACCGCCGGCATCGCCAAACGCCTGGCGAATCCATGGCTCGCGACCGTAGAACACGCCAATGTCGAAGTAGCGGTGAAACTCATCCATGAGTCGGTAATCGTGGGAGTGGTACACCCGCGCCGTGGCGGCGTAGCGCACCGTGTAGCCTTCAAGCAGCATGCGCGCAGCGACGTAGGCGTCTTCGCTGCCGATCACATCGGCGGGAAAACCGCCGACCGCCTGCAGGGCGCTGCGCCGGTACACGCAAAACGAGTCGGAGCTGAAGCAGGTCTTGATCCCCAGCTGCGGTGCATCGGCCAGGCGCTTGCTGCGGCTGTGTTGCGGGTAGTTGAAGTGCCGCGACTGCGCGCCCAGCACGCCGGCGCCGGGGTGCGGCAATTGGCGGCCGTAGGCCACGCCGTTGAGCGGGTCTTGCTGCAGCTCATCGAGCAAGTTGGCGAAGGTCTCCGGGTCTGCGGGAATCGCGTCCTGGGTCATCACGATCAGCGCCTCGCCGCTCACCTGTTCACTGGCCCAGCGCCGCGTGCCGCCGTGGTTGAAGTCGCGGGCGTCGATCACCTCGACCCGGGCACCGAACTCGCGAAAGCGCGCCACGGTGTCATCGCTGGAGGCACTGTCGACCACCAGCATTTCGTCCGGTTGCAGCGTCTGCATTTTCAGCGCAGGCAGCAGCCGCGCCAGGTGACTGGACGCGTTGCGGGTCGGGATGATCAACGAGGTGCGCATGTCACTTTTTCACTTCTGCGGGGGCACGCCCGTAGATGTCGTCAAAGCGCACGATGTCGTCTTCGCCCAGGTACTCGCCGCTCTGCACCTCGATCATCACCAGGTCGATGATGCCGGGGTTGTTCAGACGGTGTTTGTGCCCGGCCGGAATGTATGTGGACTCGTTGGCGTTGATCAGGAATTCGCGCTCGCCATTGGTGATCTGCGCCGCGCCGCTGACCACCACCCAGTGTTCGCTGCGGTGGTGGTGCATCTGCAACGACAGTGACGCCTGGGGTTTGACCACGATGCGCTTGATCTTGAAGCGGCTGCTTTCCTCCAGCACCGTGTAGGTGCCCCACGGCCGGGTGACGGTGCGGTGCAGGCTGTACGCCGGATGATTCTGGCGCTTGAGTTCGGCGACGATGTAACGCACATCCTGGCTGCGGTTGGCGTCAGCGATCAGCAGCGCATCCGGGGTGTCGACGATGATCAGGTCGTGTACGCCAACGGCGCCGAGCACGCGCTTGGGCGAGTCGATGTAGCAGTTGTGCACGTCATGCAAAATCGCTTCGCCATTGACCTGGTTGCCGTGGGCGTCGCTGGGCGTGAGCTGGCGCAGCGCTTCCCAGGAACCGATGTCGCTCCAGCCGATGTCGCAGGGCACCACGGCGACCTTTTGGGACTTTTCCATCAGGGCCACGTCGATGGAAATGTCCGGGGCGCTGCCGAAGGCGTCCGAGTCCAGTTCGCGCTGGCGCGAGGTTTTGTTTTGCAGGCTCTGGCTGTGGTCCAGTGCGGCTTTGGCCGCCGTCAGCACGTCGGGGGCATGGGCGGCGAGCTCCTCCACCAGGGTGCTGGCCTTGAAGCAGAACATGCCGGCGTTCCACAGGTGTTTGCCGCCGTCGAGGTAGGCTTGGGCGGTGGCCAGGTCGGGCTTTTCGACAAAGCGTTTGACCCGGTTGCCGGTGCCCAGCGCGTCGCCTTTTTCGATGTAGCCAAAGCCGGTTTCCGGATGGTCGGGCTGGATGCCGAAGGTCACCAGATAACCGGCTTCGGCCAGGTCGCGGGCCTGGGTGACGGCCTCGGCAAACGCGACTTCATTGAGGATCAGATGGTCGGCGGGCATCACCAACAGTTGCGCCTCATCACCGAAATGTTCCTGCACATGCAGCGCCGCCACCGCAATGGCCGCCGCTGTATTGCGCCCGAACGGCTCCAGCAGAAGGTCCAGAGGCAAATGGGCCTTGTTGACCACGCGGTAGTCATCCAGGGTGCGAAACAGCAGGTCGCGGTTGGTCACCGTCAGCACGCTTTCCACGCCGGGCAGTTTGGCGGCGCGCTGAAAGGTTTTTTGCAGCAGGCTCTGACCGTCACGCATGCGCATGAAAGGTTTGGGCATGTTCTGGCGCGACACCGGCCACAGCCGCGTGCCCGAACCACCGGAAATAATGCAGGGGATTAATCCGTTGAGGGTATTCATCAATAGACTTCCTTGGTGGAGAGGACGGCTGGGACCGTCATGAAGACGATGTACAAGTCAAACCACACCGACCACTTGGAGATGTACTCCAGGTCGTACTCGACACGTTTCTGGATCTTGTACAGGGTGTCGGTTTCACCCCGGTAGCCGTTGATCTGCGCCCACCCGGTGATGCCCGGCTTGACCCGATGCCGCGAACTGTACTCGCTCACCGCCACCTCAAACGGAATGCCGGCAGCCTTGGTCGCGGTGGCGTGTGGGCGCGGGCCCACCATCGACATGTTGCCCAGCAGCACGTTGAACAACTGCGGCAGTTCGTCGATGCTGGTCTTGCGAATGATGCGGCCCACGCGCGTGATGCGCGGGTCCTTGCGAGTGGTCTGTTGTTCGGCGGTGAAGTCGCTCTGGTCGGTGAACATCGAGCGGAACTTGAACACGCGAATCTCGTTGTCGTTGTAGCCATAACGGTTCTGGCGAAACAGCACCGGCCCTTTGGAGTCGAGCTTGATCGCAATCGCCGTCGCCAGCATCACCGGTGACAGCGCCACCAGGGCCATGCTCGCCAGCAGCAAATCTTCACAGCGCTTGATCACCGGCGACCAACCGCGCAATGGCAACTGCGAGGTGTTGAACATCAGGATGCCGCCCACGTCCGTGATGCGGCTGTGGCCGTAGCGCAGCGCGGCCATGTCCGGCACCAGCATGACGTTCACCGACATCTGGCGCAGGCGATTGACCAGCCCGTGGATACGCTGCTCGGCAGCCCAGGGCAGGCAGATCATCACTTGGTTGACCTGCTCGGCGCGGATCAGTTTTTCCAGGTCGCGGGTGTTGCCCAGCAAGGGCAGGCTGCTCAATTCCTTGGGGATGCGCTCGGTGCGGTCGTCGATAAAACCGATCAGGCCGGAACGGATATCGCCATTGCGTTGCAGGTGATCGGCGACGTGCACGGCGGTGTCGGTGAAGCCCAAGATCACTGTGCGCTGCAGGTATTTGCCCTTGCGCATCAGGTTGCGGTAAAGGCGCAGCATCACCAGGCGTTCAATGCAGAACAGCCCCAGGCTGGCGAAGTACCACGCCACCAGGTTGCGTGGCGTCAATTGCGGGAAGAACTGCAGGATCTGGTACATGAACAGCAAGATGCAGAACGCCGCCGACCAGGCGACTATCTTGGCTCTCAGGCGCAGTCGATTGCTGAACAGCTCTTCGGAATAGATACCCAAAGCCTGGAACAGAATGATGGTCATGATCGCAAAAAACAGCAGCAGACCGAGGAAGTGGGAACGCAGCTCGGGAGCCAGTGGGTCGAGGAACAACACCAACACCAATGGCGGCAAGATGGCAGTCAGGCCATGGATCAACTTGACGAAAACAACAAAGAATTCAACAAAACCAGCGCGGGTCAGAAACAGGCTATCGACTGACGACTTTTCTCGCATAAAAACATCCCTCATTGCACTCCAGACTTACTGTTCGCCTGTTGGTCCGTCCGCAGCAGGCTGCGCGAAGGAGGCAAGTCGAACGACGGCTACTCTGGGTAAAACGCAACTATTTCTTCATCCAAGTGAAGCCATCCAAATGAAGGAAACTTGCGGGGTAGTGGCTTAAGGAGTGTTCCTTTTCAGTTGCTTAGTCAATTTGTTGACTGTGGTGCGGAGGTTGCGTGCTAGACGCTTTAAGTTGGATTTTTCGTGGCATTTTATTGACTTTCCTTGTTCGAACACGCGGTGAAGGGATGTGATTTTGAGTGTAGGAACAAATGTGAGAATTTTCCTGCCAGATGGGCAAACCTTTTTCGAATAGAGGTAGGAAAAGGGGACAAGGAGGCGGTGGCAGGGCGCACTAAATGCCCTGCCACCGGGGACATCGCGGGATTAGAAGTTGCCTTTCACACTCACGGTAAAATTGCGCGGTTCGCCATAAAAGTTGCCCCAGGCGGCGGTGCCCACGGTTTGATAATAGTGTTTGTCGAAAACATTGTTGCCGTTGAGCGCCACGGTCCAGGTGTCGTCCAAGCGATACGCCAGTCGCGCATTCCACACCGCGTAACCGGCCTGTTCGAGCTTGATGCCCTGCACGCGATAGTTGCTGCTCTGGGCGTTGACGCCGGTGCCCACGCTCCATTTCGACAGCGCGCCATCCAGTTGGTAGTCACCCCACATGCGCAGCATATGCCGCGGCACGTAGCTGTTGGACACGCCACCTTCCACGGCGCTGTCGATGTTCTTCAGGGTCTTGGTCTGGGTATAGGTGTAGCCGCCAAACACCTGCAAGCGCTCGAGCAATTCACCGCTGACTTCGGCTTCTACACCCTGGGCGCGGGTCTTGCCGGTGTCGCTGTAGCAATAGCCGTCGGAGGACGTCGGGCAGACGCTGAGGTAATCGGTTTCAGCCGTGTTTTTCTGCACCGCGCGAAACAGCGCAAGGGAGCTGTTGAGGCGCCCCTCGAACCATTCGCCCTTGATCCCCAGCTCGTAGTTGTCACCGATCTGCGGCTTGAGTGCGGCGCCGTCGACCGTGGCGTAGGAGCTTTGTGGCTGGAAGATATCGGCGTAGCTGGCGTACACCGAGAGGTTTTCGTCGAGGTCATAAATCAGTGCGGCAAACGGTGTGACTTCGCCGGTTTCCCGGGTGCGCGCATCCTGCACGGCCCATTCGCCCCAGGCCAGGTTGTTGGACTGGCGGCGGTTCTCATACCAGCTCACACGGCTGCCGACGATAAACAGCAACGGTTCGGCCAGGCGCAGGCGCAACGTGGCGTAGGTGCCGTATTGGGTGGCGGTTTCCTTGACCGTGCCGCCGCGGTACATGTTGGGCCAGAAGGTATCGTTGGCGGGTTCCGGCAGGTGGTGATCAGGCTGGTAGATGTTCACGCGCGTCGGCAGGTTCTGGATTGCATACACATCATCCTGGGTGCCCCGGCTGCCGTTGGCGCCGATGATCAGTTCGTGTTCGAGGCCGAAGGCTTCGAACTTGCCGTCCAGGTAGGCGTCGACGCCGAAGTCCCGGTGGTCGTAATCCATCAAGGCCGCGTAGGAGTTGGCCGTCGGTGCCGGGTTGCCATAGGCGATGGTGCCTTCGCTGGCGGCGTATTTGATGTCTTGCAGGTTGCGGCTGTGCACGGCCGCCACGTTGAGTTTCCAGTCATCGCTGAAGTGGTGGGTGAGGTCGGCGAAGAACGTGGCGCGCTGGCTTTGCCAGTCGTTCCAGGATTGGCCCAGGCAGGTGGAGCGGCTGAGCTTGGCGCTTTTGCCGTCGCTGTAGCGCGGCAAGCCGCCCCAGCAGGGCGATGCATCAACGTCTTCATAGCTGGCGCCGACGCCCAGGGTGGTGTCGGCGTCGAGGTCGAAATCCAGTGCCGCGTAGGCCGCCTGGTCCTGGCGCTTGGCGATATCCATATACGACCCGCGCGTTTGCTGGCTGACGGCCGCGCGGCCGCGCACGGTGCCGCTGTCGTTCAGCGCGCCGCCGGTGTCGAGGTCGGCGCGGTAGTTGTCCCAGGTGCCGGCAGACAGCGACAGGCTGGTGGTGGGTTTGGCTTGGGGCCGCTTGCGTACAAAATTCACTGCGCCGCTGGCGGTGCCGGCGCCCTTGAGCATGCCGGCTGCACCCTTGAGCACTTCCACCCGATCGTAAATCGCCATGTTGGCGGTAAAACTGTCGGCCTGTACGTAGTCCTTGCCCATGTCCAGAGGCACGCCGTCGTACTGGTACTGGCCGAGCATCTTGAAACCCCGGGAGTAGAAATACTTGCCGCCCATGGGTGACTCATAGGTGGTGATGCCCGGTGTGCGCTCCATGACGTCATCGATGGTGGTGACGTTCTGATCGTCCATCAATTGTCGGGTCATCACGCTGACCGATTGCGGGGTTTCCCGCAAGCTGTGTTCACCTTTGCCGATCGTCACCGCGCCGGTGGTGTAGGCGCCGGTGCCGTCGGTGGTGGCCCCTGCACGGGCGCCGGTGACGGTGGTGGCGCTCAAATTGAGCGCGCCGGATTCGGCCATTTGCGGCAGCAACAGCCAGGTGCTTGCACCCTGACGCTGGGCTTGCAGGTGTTGCCCGCGCAACAGCTGGTTCAACGCTTGCTCGCGGTCAAGGTTGCCGGTCAGGCCCTGGCTGGACTTGCCGGCGACGCTGGTGGCGTCGTACGACAGGCTGATGCCGGCCTGTCGGGCGAACTGGTCTAACGCGTTGGCCAGGGCGCCTGGCGCGATGTGCCAATCGCGCACCTGATTATCGACGGCAGCTGTGTCGGCCAGCACGGCCGAGGGCAGGCCGCCGCCGCTGAGGCAGGCGCCGAGCGCGGCGGCCTGCACCGCGCGCTTGAGGGAAGAACGTTGGGAAGGAAACGCTTGCATGACCGCGGAATGCTCCTGAAGGAAGTGGACAGAACCGGCCTGTTGATCGGCCTTTCCTTACAGGTCGAGCGGCAATGAGCATTCACCTCATTTATTTTTCAGCACTTACACGCGAGGGGTAACGGTGACCCAGTAGCGGCTGCGGTAATGAATGCTCACCGGCAATGATTGCGCCACCAGGCTCAACACCTGATCGGTGTCGTCCAGTTGGTACGTGCCCGACACGCGCAGGCTGGCCACCGCTTCGCTGCAACGCACCAGCCCTTTGCGGTAGCGGTTCAGTTCGGCGAGGAAGTCGTCCAGGCGCATGTTGTGGGCGCTGATCACACCTTCGCTCCAGGCCCAGGGATCCAGGCCGTTGGCAATCGATGGGCGAATGCCGTGGCGGTCGAACAGTATGTGTTCACCTGCCTTGACGATGTGTCGGGCGTTGGATGAATGCTTGTCGACATACACCGCCACGGCGCCTTGCTGCACATCGAGCAAAGTACCTTGAGAGGCTTCGCGCAGCAGAAACCGCGTGTCGAGGGCGCGCAAAAAACCATCGCGAGTCTGCACCCACAACGGTCGGCTGTCGGCACTGCTATTGACCCGGATCTCGCCCTGAAGCAACTGCACCTGGCGCCGCTCGGTAGTGAAGGCGGTGTCGATCGCGCTGGCGCTGTTGAGCTGCACCTGGCTGCCGTCGCTCAACGTTACCCAGCGCCGTTCGCCAGTGGCCGTGCGGTAGTCGGCCAGCAAGGCGGGCAGGGGCGTGTAGTCGCGACCGAGCCAGGTCAGCCCGGCGGCGCCGGCCAGCAGCCCCAACACTTTCAATCCTTCACGCCGGCTGATGCGCCGGCGCGCGCCATCCAGGGCGTGGTGGCCGATGCGAGCGGGAACCTGGGCAAACTCATCATGCATGCTCGCTACGCGTTGCCACACCCGCTGATGCTCGGCGCTGGTCTGCAACCACTGCTCGAACGCGGCGGTGCTGGCGTCATCGGCGACGTTGAAACGCAGCTGTATCATCCACTGGATAGCCTGGTCGAGCAGGCGCGGGTCAACGTTCGGCATACCGCAACCGGTAGCACGCGTGCAGCGCCTTGGACAGGTCTCGCTCGACAGTGGCTTTGGACACGCCCAGGCGCAAGGCGATGTGCGCACATGTCAGGCCATCCAGTTGCGCGAGTAAAAAGGCTTCGCGTACGCGTGGTTTGAGCTGGTCGAGCAAGCGATCAATGCGCTCCAGGCTGTCGAGGATCAGCAGCCGGGTCTCCTCCGACGGCACTTGCAGTTGCGGGAAGTGCGCGAGGCTTTCAAGGTAGGCGCGTTCCAGTTCGCGGCGCCGATACTGGTCGATCATCAGACTGCGCGCGATGCTGCTCAGGTAAGCGCGCGGCTGCTGCAAGGTTTGCTGTTTGCGCGCGATGAGCAGGCGCATGAAAGTTTCCTGCGCCAGGTCGGCAGCGTGTTCACGGCAGCCGGTGCGCCGGCTTAACCAGCCGCGCAGCCACGAGTGATGAGCCTGGTAGAGCTGGCCGAGGGTGGCAGGGTCCAGAGGTGGGTCGCTCGACATGGGCATCCTGCGCAGCGGTCTTAATTGATAATGTTTCGCATTCTAGACGCTGGTTGTGGTCACGAGCAATCGCCCGGTGCCGTCATGCGCAAAGAATGTATCCAGCACAATTCTTTGTGCGCACACGGCCGGCCGATTAGCCTGCAGGCTTTTACGGCGCAGGGCTTGAGCATGATCGATCTTTCAACCTTGTTGGTTTTTTCAGGGGCGGTGGTGTTGCTGCTGCTATCGCCAGGGCCGAACATGGCCTTTGTTATCAGCCATGGCGTGAGTTATGGCTGGCGCGGTGGCGTGGCCTCCAGCCTGGGGATCTGCGTCGCGGACCTGCTGTTGACCGCGTTGACCGCTACCGGTGTCACGGCGCTGGTCGCCAGTTGGCCGCCGTCGTTTGATGTGATTCGTTATGCCGGCGTCATTTACCTGCTGTGGCTGGTGTTCAAGACCTTGCAGAAAAGCCCGCGCCTGGAGGCTGCCCAGGTGAAGCGCGTGCGCCTGGGCCGTGTGTTTGCGCAGGCGATGCTCAATAGCCTGCTCAACCCTAAGGCACTGTTGTTTTTCATGGTGTTTTTGCCTCAGTTCGTCAATCCGCAGACCGGCTCCATCACGCTGCAATTGCTGATGCTGGGCGGCGTTCTGACCCTGATTGCCGGTGTATTTCACGCGTTGCTGGGAATGTTTGGCGGCGCGCTCAGCCGTTTTTTTGCCGGCCGCGCACAAAGCGCCAGGCTCCAGAAATGGGGCCTGGCGACGGTGCTCATGCTGCTGGCCGCGCGGCTGGCGCTGATGTCTCGGCCAGCGTGACGGGGCAGCTCAACCCAACCGGGCTGCAGCCCGCGCCACGATCTCGCCGCGCACGCGACGCGATTCGGCCGTACGCTTTCTGGCTTCTTCCAGTACGTGCGCGGGCGCGGTCTGCGGGCTGCCCGAATCGAACGGCGGGGCGGGCGCGTATTCGATCTGCAACTGCACCAGTTGCGCCGCGGCCTCGCTGTAGAGCTCGGCGGCCAGGGTCAGGGCAAAGTCGATTCCTGCCGTAATTCCGCCGCCGGTCAGCAGGTTGCCGTCACGCACCACGCGCGCTTGCACCGCAATGGCGCCGAGTGGGGCGAGCAGGTCGTGATAGGCCCAGTGCGTGGTGGCCCTGCGGCCGCGCAGTAAACCCGCCGCGCCTAGAACCAGCGAACCGGTGCACACCGAGGTCACGTAGCGTGCGGTCTGTGCCTGGGCCTTGAGAAACTCCAGGGTGTGCGGGTCTTCCATCAAGGCACCCACGCCGGCACCGCCGGGCACGCAAATCACGTCCAGGCGCGGGCAGTCGGCGTACGTCATGGTTGGCGTAAACACCATGCCGGTGCTGGAGGTGACCGGTGCCAGGTCTTTCCACACCAGATGCAGTTGCACATCCGGCAGTGAACCCAGCACGTCGTAGGGGCCGGTGAGGTCCAATTGCTGGATACCGGGGAACAACACAAAGCCAATCTGCAAGGTCATCGATGAAGCTCCGATAAAGGGGTAGACGGCCTCACTCTAGAGGCCTAGGCTTTGGCGCATACGCCATTGAGCCCACACATTACGCCAAACATGACCCGGACCATTCACGTACTCGCCTTCAATAACGCCCAAGTGCTCGACGTGACCGGGCCGTTACAGGTGTTCGCCACCACCAATGACCTGGCGCGCCAGCGCGGCCAGCCGTTGCCTTACGCGGTGTCGGTGATTGCCGCCCAGGCGGAACCGGTGATGACCTCCGCGGGGCTGGCCTTGGTGGCCGCGCCGTTGCCTGCGGCCGATGCGCCGTGCGACACGCTGGTGATCGCTGGCGGCTGGGGCGTGTATGGCGCCGCCGAAGATGCCGCGCTGGTCGATTGGGTCACGCAAAAAGCCCGGCACACTCGACGCATGACCTCGGTGTGCACCGGCGCGTTTCTGCTCGCCGCCAGCGGTTTGCTCGATGGTTGCCGCGTGGCCACCCACTGGACACGCTGCGAGGAACTGGCGCGCAAATTTCCGTCGCTGACGGTTGAGGCCAATCCAATTTTCATCCAGCAAGGCTCGGTATGGACGTCCGCTGGCGTAACGGCGGGCATCGATCTGTGCCTGGCGCTGGTGGAAGAAGACCTGGGCCGCGCCGTGGCCCTGGAAGCGGCGCGGCACTTGGTAGTGTTTCTTAAACGGCCCGGTGGGCAAGCGCAATACAGCGTGGCGTTGTCCCTGCAAAAGGGCGACGGGCGCTTTGCCGATTTGCATGCCTGGATGGCCGAAAACCTCACCCTCGATCTGAATATTCCCACCTTGGCCGCCCAGGCCGGCATGAGCGAACGCAGCTTCGTGCGGCACTACCGCGCCGAAACCGGCCAGACCCCGGCGCGCGCAGTCGAGCTGATCCGCGTTGAAACCGCGCGTCGGCAATTGGCCGACAGCACGGCGTCGATCAAACGTATCGCCGTGCAGTGCGGTTTTGGCTGCGAGGAAACCCTGCGGCGCAGTTTCCTGCGGGCGCTGGAGGTCACGCCCCAGGCTTACCGCGAGCGCTTCTGCGCACCGACTTGAACGAAAACGTACACATTTGTATCAAGGTGCTATGTTGACGCGATTACCTTCCGCAGTGGGCGCCTGCCTCTGCGCCGTTACTCCCTCCGCCCCCCGGCGTGACGTCTCTCATGAAACCAGTGTCTGCGATCAGCGCCAGTCCCTCGCCGGATGATTGCGCGAGCGAGCCGATTCATATTCCCGGGACAATCCAGCCCCACGGCTTGCTGTTGACCTTGAGCGAGCCGGCGCTGGTGGTGCTGCAAGCCAGCGCCAACCTGAATGCCGAGCTGGGCCTGGGGCCGGGCCCGTTGTCCGGGCAGGCGTTGGGCAGCCTGATCGGCGATGACGCGCTGGCCAGGGTTCATCATGCGCTCGCCGACCTGGACGCAGATGAGGACGAGCTGCATCAGGTCACGCTCAATGGCAGCCTGTTTGACGCGTTGCTGCACCGCCACCAGGGCTTGTTGTTTCTGGAGCTGGAGCGCTCCGTAATGCCCGGGCATTGCGCCACGCTGCACGTGGCTCGCACCCTGCGGCGCCTGCAGTCGGCAAAGACCCTCGAGGGGCTGTACCAAACCTGCGTCACCGAGATTCGTGCCTTGACCGGCTACGACCGCGTCACCCTGTACCGCTTCGAGCAGGAAGGCCACGGCAAAGTCATCGGCGAATCCCTCAGCGACGGCATGCAACCTTATCTGGGGCTGTGCTTTCCGGCTTCGGATATCCCGCCGCAAGCCCGCGAACTCTACCGCCTGAACTGGATCCGGGTGATCCCCGACGCGACGTACACGCCGGTGCCGATCCTGCCGGCCCTGCGTCCCGACACGGGTCAAGCGCTGGACCTGAGTTTTGCGGTGTTGCGCAGCGTCTCGCCGGTGCACTGTCATTATCTGAAAAACATGGGCGTGCGCTCGTCGATGAGCATCTCTTTGCTCAAGGATGATCAGCTCTGGGGGCTGATCACCTGCGGCCATCGTGAACCCCTGCGCGTGCCCCATGAGTTGCGCACCGCGTGTACCAGCATCGGTCAGTTATTGTCGATGCAGATCAACGCATTGCAAGACCAGGACGCGCGCCGCCAACAACAGGAAAAAGCCAGCATGATCGACGCGCTGGTCACCGCCATGGCGGCGGACACGGGCGACGTTATGGAGAGCCTGTTGCCCTATGCGCAAACCCTGTTGAACCTGACTGCCGCCGACGGCTTGGCGATTCTGGTGGAGAAGCGCCTGCATCGCTTTGGCGTTTGCCCCAATGAAACCCAGATACGCGCGTTGTACCCCTGGATCGAGCAGCAGGGCAAAGGCGTGGTGGCCACTCACCAGGTGTCTGCGCAGTTTGCGCCAGCGGCTGCCTATCAAACCTATGCCAGCGGCCTGTTGGCCTTTCGCCTGCCCAAGCCGGTGGACAACGCGGTGATATGGTTTCGTCCCGAGGTCCAGACGTCGGTGCACTGGAGCGGCGAACCGGTCAAACACCGCGAAGCGCAAACGGCCGGGTTGAGCCCGAGGCTGTCATTCGAGCGCTGGAAACAGCAGGTCGAGGGCAAGGCGCTGCAGTGGTCTGTCTCGGAGCTGCAAGCCGTAGAGGCCTTGCGCCGTCACGCTCTTGAGCATGACCTGGGCCGGCAGGTGCAGCGCGAGCATGCCGCCGTGCGTGCGCGGGACGAACTGGTCGCAGTGGTCTCCCACGACTTGCGCAGCCCGCTGACCATCCTGCTGATGCAATGCGGCATGATGCGCAAAATGGTGCCGGTCGACGATACTCGCGCAACCCTGCGGCTGAACACGGCCATTCAAACCATGCAAACCGCGACGGCGCGCATGAACACCTTGCTGGAAGACTTGATCGACATTTCACGCATAGAAGCCGGGCGTTACCGGGTAACCCTGCAACCGCTGGAGGTGAGTGCGAGCCTGGAACAGCTGGGGTTGATGTGGCATCCGCTGGCGGCGGCCAAAGGCGTCAACCTGACGTGGCATGCTCAGCCTGGGTTGTTGATCCAGGCCGACTCGGAGCGTCTGTTCCAGGTGTTTTCCAACCTGCTTGGCAATGCCTTGAAGTTCACCGACGTCGGCGGGACGATTGAGGTGATTGCCCAGGCGGCCGGCGATGAAGTGCTGTTTCGCGTGTGCGACAACGGCGCAGGGATCGGCGCGGCGCAATTGCCCTTCATCTTTGAGCGCTACTGGACGTCGCGCGAGGGCAACCCCACAGGCAGCGGGCTGGGCCTGTACATTTCCCACGGCATCATCGAAGCCCACGGCGGCACGATCTGGGCAGAAAGCGTGGAGGGGCAGGGCAGCGTATTCAGTTTCAGGATCAAAGCTGCCCGGTAACGTTCAGGCCCGATCCAGCAATTCGCAGATCGCCCTGAGCGTGGACTGTGGCGCTTCCTGAGGAATGTTGTGACCCACACCGGGCAAGACTTCGCGTCGGTAAAAACCGCTGAAATGTTCCTCGTCGTCATCCACCGCCGGGGCCGGGCCTACGCCGTCATCAGCGCCGCACAGCGAAATTGTCGGCACCGGAATCGGCGGCTGCGCGGCCAGTGCCTGCTCGATCGCCTCCAGCGCCGGGTCGCCCGGCGCGTACATGAACCGGTGGCGATAGGAGTGAATCACCACATCGACAAAGTCCGGGTTATCAAATGACGGCGCCGTGCGGCCATACAGCCCCGGTCCCTCAGCCCAGGTCGGCGACCATAGCCGCCACAACAACTGGCAGAACTCACGGCGATTGGCGCTCAGACCGTCGACGCCACGCTGGGTGTGAAAGTAAAACTGATACCACAACCGATGCTCCTTTTCCGGCGCGCGCGGTTCAAGCGACCTGGCAATGTCCTGGATGTTGTAGCCATCGCCGGTCACCAACCCGCGTACCCGTTGCGGCCATAGAGCGGCGACGATACACGCGGCGCGTCCGCCCCAGTCGTAACCGGCGAGCGTGGCCTGCGTGATGCCGAGGGCATCCATGAAATCCAGCAGGTCCTTGGCCAACGCCGCCTGTTGGCCGGAGCGCATCACTTGCGCGTTGATAAACCGTGTTGGGCCATAGCCACGCAGGTAGGGCACCAACACCCGGCAACCGCGATCGGCCAGGGCCGGCGCGATCTCATCGTAGCCACGCGGGTCGTAGGGGAAACCATGCAGCAGGATCACCGGTTCGCCGTCTTCGGGACCGTGGGCTTCGTAGGCGATTTCCAGCATCGGCGTACGGACGTATAGCAGCGGGGCGAGCGTAGTCATGAGGGGCGCTTATCGACTGGCCAAAGTAGCTGCAACTCTAGCTCAAACCCGTGACGGCACGGGGCGTAAATCAAGTCAGTCGTTTGACTTGTCTAGCCCGACCTGACGCAACCCGATGCAATTGCCCCACGGATCGCGCACCTGAGCCATCCACTGCCCGCCCTCAATCGCCAAAGGCCCGCGATACAGTCTTGCGCCCAATGCCTCCAGCCGACGCACCGTCGAGTGCAGATCGTCCACGCGCCAATACACCACCGAGCCTGCGGCGCCACAGGCAACTTTGTCGTCGGCGTTGACGATCTCAATAGCCACACCTTCCAGCGCCAGATGACCGAAATCATCCGGCTGATGGTGAATCCGCGTGGCAGAGGGAAAAGCCGCGGCGTACCACGGGGTTGCGGTGCGCCAGTCGGGGACATGAATGAGGATAGAGACGATGGGGTTCAACCGAATAGCACCTGTTGCCAGTGAGCTTCGCTGATTATCGCAATGGGGACACCGCTATTTCGCAATTCCACGGCTTTCTTGATCTTCGCCCCGTAGGCGCTGTGGAGCCACTGTTCGTTGCCAATGCTGCCCACCACCAAAAAATGTATCTTTTTACTCACGGAGTTACCGATCACACCTCCGCGTTCGATTACGAGCGACTCGCAGTCTTTCCGAGGGCCGTGAGCCATGATCCCAGTGAATAAGAAAACCCTGTCTAGCCAATCGAGTTCAGGAACTGGGTCGTTTAAAGGAAGAGTACTAACGCCTTTAGCATGCTGAGGTGCACCAACGGGAACGCCGGAGAACTGATGCAGGATCTCCAACAGCTCAATCGACTCGTCCTCATCCAGTACGCCATCACTCAGCATGTGGGAGAGGCGTTGATACAGGATATTAACGACCGGGTCTTCCAGATGTATCAAGTGGGTTTCGATCCACGACTTGAGAAACTCGGCCTCCAGTTGGTTGATTTTTCCATCTGCTGTCAAGCCGGCAGTGACGCCAACCAATGCGTCAGCAGAGCGTCTATCAATACGAGCTTGGTGAAAGTAGAGGCTTCGCTCGAATTCCTGATGAAGATCGACCATGCGTCCTTGCTCCCTATTCTTCAGCTTCCGTTGTCTGGTTGATGTACTTCGTTTTGTCGGGCGTGAACGTAACCGTCATGTTAGTGCGCGAACAGGTTTTAAGGACCTCATGCTCCGGGTCAATATCCAAGTTTTCACCTCGCAGGCCCTGCCATTGCGCCAGGTAGTTGAGCGAGCCAAACTTTTCTAGCTTTTTCAGGCTTCGACTGACACCGCCTTTCCAGCCGAGTGGGGGCAACTCATTGTTGAGGGCAGCTTGCGTAAGATCAGATCGCTTTGTTGCCAGCTCTCGACCCGTCTCCCAGCATTTGATCAAACCCTTATCGTCGCTTTCCCATATCTCACTCCAGCTCAGGGTTGGTCGCAGCGATGTACCGGCGTCTCGGCGTATACGTGGTGTCATATTCCTTCCTTGAATATCAGGCGTGATGGATGGCGGCGGTACCTTTATATATCTTTTATTTCTTCTCTAGCCACTTCTGCGTCAATAACCCCAACACCATCAGATCATGCCGTTGGCCATTCCAGAATCCGGCTTCTCGCAACGTTCCTTCGGCGATGAAGCCCAGGCGTTCCAACAATGCCAGTGACGCGGTGTTTTGCGGATGCACCATGGCTTCAACCCGATGCAAGTGCATGTGCGCGATGCCCCAATCGAGCATCGCCCGCAACGCTTCGCTCATCAAGCCTTGGCCACGGGAGGCGGGCGCCAGTTCACAGGACAGGGCGCAGCTGTGCCAGGCGCGATTCCATTTGAACAGGCCGCAGCCGCCGATCAGTTCGCCGTCCCGTTCAATCCCCCAGCGTGTGCCGGGGTTGGGCTGGGTGCGCGATTGGGCGAAGGTGTCGACCAGCGCGTGGGCCTGGGCGAGGTCGGTCATCGGGTCGGCGCCAAACCAGCGCATGTTGGCAGCGTCGCGGTGGATGGCGAACAGGGCGGGGGCGTCCGTCGCGCGCAATTCGCGCAGGCGCAGGCGCTGGGTGGCAAGCGTCGGGAATGGGTTCATGAGGCGGTCGTCGCCATCACCTGAGCCCGATCAATCACGCATCCAAAATGGTGCCGCCACAAATCCACGCCCAGTGTTCCCGACCGGTCCAGCGACGAGCCCACGGTCAAATCGCTGATCAGCGTCGGCTGCAAGCCGGCGTCAAATAACGCGAACCCGGCCGCCAGCACGCACGTATCGGTTTGAATGCCACACACCAGCACGCGATCCGGCGCCAGGCTTTTCAGGTAGTCCAGGGTTTCGGGTGTCGGCGCATAGCCGTGTTTGATGAAGACGCGCTCGGCTGCGATCAGGCTGTCGTCATCCGGCGCGGGTTGCCAGCCCAGTTGGCGGGTGAAGGGGGTGATGCTTTCGTCATGGCGCTCCACGGTGGCCACCGATGGCAGGCGCCCGAGCAGGGCGTTGATGCCATCGACCAGCCACGCAGGTGGGTTGAAAGAAGGTTGCACGTCGATGATCAACAATACCTGGCGCATGAGGTTCCTGATGGCAGCTGGGGGGCTGCCCATTGTGCACGCTGCGGGGTTCAGCGGGGCGCCTCAGGTCAAAATCAACAGCAGGAAGCTGAACCCGATCACCTGTGGGAGCGGGCTTGCTCGCGAATGCGATGTGTCAGCCTCTGCATGCCGTCACTGACACTCCCGCTTCCCGACAAACCCGCTCGCACAGGTAGCCCTCAGTGTCAGGTTGATAGGCCGCGGCTGTGCGTCGGGCCTGCTCAAGGTTGCCAGGTGGTCTTTTCGCCGCTGAGCTTACGGTCCAGAAAGGTCGCCGCGCTGATCAGCGCCAAATGGCTCAACGCCTGCGGCGTATTGCCCAAGTGATGTGCCTGGCTGTCGAACTCTTCGGCGTACAAGCCCAACGGGTTGGCGTAGCGCAGCAGTTGTTCGAATTCCAGGTGGGCCTTCTCCACTTGCCCGGCGCGCGCCAGGCATTCGACGTACCAGAACGAACACGCGGCGAATGCGCCTTCGGTGCCTTGCAGCCCGTCGATCTGGCTGTCGTCGTTGCGGTAGCGGTAGACCATGCCGTCACGCACCAGGCTTTTCTGGATTGCTTCGAGCGTCGACAGCCAGCGTGGGTCGGTCGCCGCGACAAAGCGCACCAGCGGCATCAGCAGCATCGAACCATCCAGCGCAGTACTGCCGATGTGCTGCACGAAGTGCCCGCGCTCTTCATTCCAAAAGTTGCTCCAGATATCCGCGTAGATCGCCTGGCGTGTCTGGTCCCAGCGCGCAAACGGCGCGGGCAGCGAGCGTTTGGAGGCCAACCGGATTGCGCGGTCCAGCGCCACCCAGCACATCAGGCGCGAATGCAGGAAGTGATGCTCCTCACCGCGCATTTCCCAGATGCCCACGTCTTGCTGGTTCCAGATTTCGCACACCTGATCTGCCACTTCCACGGTGTGTTTCCAGCCTTCATGGGAAATTGCTTCGCCGTATTTGTTGACCAGGTACACCGCGTCCATCAGCTCGCCGTAGATATCCAGCTGGACCTGGTCAAACGCTTCATTGCCGATGCGCACCGGTTTGGCGCCGCCGTGGCCGCTGAGGTGATCAAGCGTGGCTTCCGGTAGTTCCTGGCGCCCATCGATACCGTAAAGAATATTGATTTTGGTTGCCTGACCGCAGCAGTCGCTGACGCGGCCTTTAAGCCAGCGCATGTAAGCGTTGGCCTCTTCGATGAACCCCAGACGCATGAAGGCGTAGACGGTAAACGAGGCGTCGCGGATCCACGTGTAGCGGTAGTCCCAGTTGCGTTCGCCGCCGGGGGTTTCCGGCAGGCCAAATGTCGCGGCGGCGATGATTGCACCGTGCTTGCGCGAGGTCAGCAGCTTCAAGGCGAGTGCCGAGCGGTTGACCATTTCGCGCCAGCGCCCGCGGTAATTCGACTGCGCGATCCAGCTGCGCCAGAATTTCAAGGTGTGCGCCAGCGCCAGGTCGGTGCAGCCGTTGTTGACGCGGGGGTCTTCCTGGCCGCCGAGCACGAACTCAGCGCCTTCTTCCTGGCCCAGGGTGAAGCTGGCCACGGCGGCATCGTCTTCGATCTGCATCGCGTGGCTGCCCGCCAGCCGCAGGCCAGGCAGGCCGTCGGCGGTGAACGACACGATACCGTCGGCGAGGCTGGCGTGGGTCGGTGTGCGCGCATAGTCGTGGCGCACGGCGCAGCGCAGCTGGATTTTTGCGCTGCCGCTGACCACGCGCACGCGGCGAATCAGCAGCGGCAGGTCGTCGATTTCTTCACTGATGACCAGCAGGTCGGTGATTTCCACCACGGCTTCATCGCTCAGCCAGCGGGTTTGCAGCACGTTGGTATCGGGCAGGTAGATTTGCTCACGCCGTGCGTTTGTCAGTTCGGGAGAGAGTTGAAAAACACCCGCCTCAGGCGTGTCGAGCAGCGAACAGAAAATCGACGGGCTGTCGAATTCCGGCCAGCAGAAAAAGTCGATGCTGCCGCGGTCATTCACCAAGGCCGCGCTGCGCATATCGCCAATAATGCCGTGGGCATCGATGGCGCTTTGGGGTTCGTTCTTGAAATCAACCATTGCCACGAAACTCCGGATAAAGGCTCATGCCACCGTCAATGAACAGGGTGCTGCCGACCACGTAGTCGGACGCGTCGCTGGCCAGCCACACCACCGCGTTGGCCACGTCTTCGACGTCGCCGACGCGGCCATAGGGAATCAACTTCAACAGCTCTTTTTCCGCCGCGCCTTCTGTGGCGGCGCGGTTGATCGCCGTACGAATGGCGCCCGGCGCAATGCCATTGATGCGGATGCGTTGTTCGCTGACTTCCTGGGCGAGGGTGCGCATCAGCATCTCCACGCCGCCCTTGGAGGCGGCGTAATTCACATGCCCGGCCCAGGGAATGATCTGGTGCACCGAACTCATGTGGATGATTTTGCCGGCGGCACGCGACACGCCCTCGCGCACGCCCTGTCGATTGAAAATCCGCACGGCGGCGCGGGCACACAGGAACTGCCCGGTAAGGTTGACGCCGATCACGGTGTTCCAGTCCTCGAGGGTCATGTCGACCAGGTTGGCGTCTTTTTGCAGGCCGGAATTGGCCACCAGAATGTCCAGGTGGCCGAAGGCATCGAGGGTCTGGGCGAATAAACGTTCAACGTCGGCTTCTTTGGACACATCGCCACCGATGGCAATCGCCTGGCCGCCGTTGGCGTTGATCTGCGCGGCAAGGGCTTCGGCCGGCGCCGCCTGCGAGTTGTAATTGAGCACCACGGCCGCACCGGCCTCGGCCAATGCCTTGGCGGCGCCTGCACCAATGCCGGAACTGGCGCCGGTGACCAGGGCCACTTGTTGCTGCAACGAGATCTGCATAGCCCACCCACCGTTTTAAGAGAGTCTTTGCAGCTGACTGGCAGCGCGGGGCGGAAGTTCACCGGTTGTCTCAAATGCGACGATGGCTGTCTGTTTCGCTCGTTTTTGCCAGTGCGCTTTTCGCTAGACTCAAGGCCCGTTGATGCGAGCACCGCCTATGACTGCCCAATCGCCGCCCAGGCCGTGGCTTGAAGCCTATGCCGACAATTACCGTAATGATGAGGTGGTGCTCCCGCATTGCCATGCCCAGGCGCAACTGATTCATGGCGTGGCGGGGGTGATGGTGGTCAATACCGCGCAGGGCAGTTGGCTGGTGCCGTCCGGGCATGCGCTGTGGGTGCCGGCCGGTACGTCGCATGAAATCCGCATGGCCGGTGACGTGCACATGCGCACGCTGTTCCTGGCGCCGGATGCGGAGCCCGGATTGGGCCGGGTGTGCCAGGTGATTGAAGTGTCTGCGCTGCTGCGCGAGTTGATCGTCGCGGCGGCCTTGATTGCAGGGCAGAACACCCCGCGCATGCTCGCGTTGATCGAGCTGATTCGCATGGAGTTGCTCAGCGCGCCCGTGGTGGCCATGCATGTGCCGGTGCCGGCGGAGGCGCGCCTGGCCAAGCTGTGCACGCATTTTATCCGCCACCCAGCCGATGACAGCAGCCTGGAGTCGTGGGCCGACCTGCTGAACATGAGCGCGCGTACCCTGAGTCGGATTTTCCAGCGTGAACTGGGCATGAGCTTTGGCGAGTGGCGCCAGCGTGCGCGGCTCGCCCTGAGCCTCAAACTGTTGGCCCAGGGCGTGCCCATTCTGGAGGTGGCGCTGGAGCACGGTTACCAGAGCCCGAGCGCGTTCAGCGCGATGTTTCGCCGTGCCATGGGTTACCCGCCGAGCCATTTTCGGCCAGGGCCTTGAGCCACGCTGCGCAGTTGTCCGTTCAGCGACGATAGATGGCCTGGGCGCGCGCGAATCCCCAAGGTGAGACCTTTACGCTGCAAGGCCCTTTCCTGAACGAGCCTTGTGATGCCCAGCTCTGTTTTTGACCGCTTCCACCGCTTGGCCATTGTGGGTGTGATCAGCGCGCTGGCCGGGTGCAGCAACGCGCCTACGACGCGAGTGACGGCGCAGCCTGCAGCGATCTTATCCCTGGAAACCGCCGAACCGCTGCCGGCGCGTTGGTGGCAGTTGTACCGTGACCCGCAACTGGATGCCTTGGTGGAACGGGCACTGCGCGAGAACAAACACCTTGAGGCTGCTGGCGCGCATGTCGATGCGATGCTGGCGCTGTTGCAGCAGGTCGAAGGTCAGCGCCGCCCGTCCACTGAGTTGTCTTATGGCCTGGGGTATGGCCGCAGCCGCGATGACCAGACCTTGGCCCAGGCGACGGGCCAGTCGGCGGGCGGGCAGTGGAGCCACACCCCTGAGTTTGCCTTGAGCTATACGCTGGACCTGTGGGGCGCCGTGCGCTACCGCATTGCTGCGGCCCATGCCGATGCGCAAGCCGCACGCGCCGTGGAGGATGAATTGCGAGTGACCGTGGCGGCGCAGACCGCACGGGCCTATGCGCAGGCCTGCGTCTACGCGCATCAGGCCCAGGTGCAGCGTGATTCGGTGCGCCTGTTGGCGCGCAGCCTTGACGTCACTCAGCGTTTGCAAAAGGCCGGCGCCGCCAATGAACTGGAGGTGGCACGCCTGCAAGGCCTGCTGGAGGAAACCCGCGCGCCGTTGGCACTGTTCGCTGCGCGCCGCCAGAGCGCGCTGTATGAACTGGCGGTGCTCAGTGGTCAGCCGCCGGAACAAGTGAGCGCTCACAGCTGTCAGCAAGGCCCGCGATTGCAGGCGCCGTTGCCGGTCGGCGAAGGCTGGGCGCTGGTGCAACGCCGTCCCGATATCCGCCGCGCCCAGGCACAGGTGCGTGCGGCGACCGCGGCCATCGGCTTGGCCCGCGCGCAGGTGTATCCACAGATTACCTTCGGCGCGATGCTCGGCTCGTCGGCCGCCAGCCTGGGCAAACTGGGGGACGCCAACGCCGTGGTGTATGGCATCGGCCCCTTGCTGTCCTGGCAGTTTCCCAACCGGCAGATCGCCCTTGCGCAGGTCACCCAGCGGCGGGCCGAAGCGCATCAGGCGCTGGCGCAATTCGACGCCACCGTGCTCGACGCGCTCAAGCAGGTGGAGCAAGCGTTGGTGCTTTACCAAGGCGAACAGCAGCGCCGCCAAGCCCTGGTCGCCGCCCTGGCGCATAGCCGCCGAGCGTTCGAGCTGGCCAACCGCAGCTTCCTGGCCGGTGGCCTGGATGCGCTGGCGCTGCTGGACAGCGAGCGCAACCGCGTCAGCCTCGAAACACGCCTGGCTCAGGCCGACCTGCACCTGATCAACCGCCAGATCGACCTGTTCCAGGCGCTGGGCGGCGGTTGGCAGCGCCCTGATCCATCACCTTCCTTACCCGTAGCCACCCTTGGAGCCCGCCGATGAATCAGGCCGTTGAAGTCATTTCACCCACGTTGATGCAACGTCACCGCCGCACGTTGGTGGTGACGGCGTCGGTGGCTGCGTTACTGGGCATCGCCCTGTTTGGCAGCTATTGGTGGACAACGGGGCAGTTCCTGGAAGAGACCGACGATGCCTATGTGCGTGCCGATTGGGTCGCCGTCAGCCCCCGGGTTGCCGGCTATATAAGCCAGGTGCTGGTGGACGACAACCAGTGGGTCAAGGCCGGAGACGTGTTGGTGCGTATCGATGAGCGCGATTTTATCGAGCGTCTCAACAGTGCCCAGGCGCAGCTGCAGCAAGCTGAAGCGGCGGTCACCGCGCAACAGGCCAACCTGCAGACCCTCGACGCGCAATCCGGCGAGCAACAACAACGTATTGTTCAGGCCCAGGCCGCGCTGGCCAGCGGTGAGGCTGAAGCACAACGCGCGCGCCTTGATTACCAGCGCTATCGCGACCTGGTGGCGCAGCAGGTCGCCAGTGCCCAACACCTGGAAACGGTGAGTGCCAGCCAGGCCCAGGCGCAGGCGACGGTGGCCCAGGCACGTGCGCAGGTGCTGCGTCAGCAGGCGCAGTTGCAGGTGCTGAAGGCGCGCCGCCAACAGGCCCAGGCCCAACTGCAAGAACGTCAGGCCCATGTCGGCGAAGTTCGGGCCGCCGTGGGCTTGGCGCGTAACGCGCTGGAGGACACGGCGATTCGTGCGCCGTTTGACGGCGTGGTGGGCCAGCGCAAAGCGCGCCGCCAGCAATACGCACTGCCTGGTTTGCCGCTGCTGGCCGTGGTGCCGGTCGCGCAGGCGTATGTGAGCGCCAACTTCAAGGAAACCCAGTTGCAGCGCATGGCGCCTGGGCAGTCGGTGGACATTGCGGTGGACAGCTTCGCCGGCCGGCACTGGCGGGGCGAGGTGGAAAGCATCGCCCCAGGCTCCGGCGCAGTGTTTGCGTTATTGCCGCCCGACAATGCCACGGGCAACTTCACCAAGATCGTCCAGCGTTTTCCCGTACGGATCCGCCTGCTGGCGCGGGAAGGTGACGGCCCACGCATCCTGCCGGGCATGTCGGTGATTGCCACGGTCGACACGCGTGGGGCGCCTGCTCATGGCGGTTGATGCGCGCTCACCCCAGGTGTCGTTGCGCGCATGGGTGGCGGTGATCGGCGGGCTCTTCGGCTGCTTCATGGCCGGGATGAACGTGCACGTCACCAGCGCCGCGCTGCCGGAAATCGAAGGCGCTTTGGGCGCCACGTTCGAGGAGGGTTCCTGGATCTCCACCGCGTACCTGGTGGCGGAAATCATCATGATCCCGCTCACCGCGTGGCTGGTGCAGGTGTTTTCATTGCGCCGCGTGATGCTTTTAGGCTCGGGCGTGTTTTTGCTGGCCTCGGTGGCGTGCTCGCTGGCGCCGAACCTGCAAGCCATGATCATCATTCGGGTGATACAGGGCGCGGCTGGCGCGGTGCTGATCCCATTGTCTTTCCAACTGATCATTACCGAGCTGCCGCCCAGCAAAGTGCCACTGGGCATGGCCCTGTTCAGCCTGGCCAATAGCGTGGCCCAGGCTGCGGGCCCGTCGATGGGCGGTTGGCTGACGGACGTGTACTCGTGGCGCTGGATCTTCTACCTGCAATTGTTCCCCGGCATTGCGTTGCTCGCCGCGGTGGCCTGGTCGATTGATCGCCAGCCCATGCACCTCAAGCTGTTGCGCCAGGGCGACTGGTGGGGCATCGCCTGCATGGTGATGGGTCTGGGTGCGCTGCAAATCGTGCTGGAGGAGGGCGGGCGCAAGGACTGGTTCGGTTCGCCGTTTATTGTGTGGATGAGTGTATTGGCCGTGGTCGGGCTGCTCGGGTTTATCGCGCGCCAACTGTGGGGCGCGCATGCCTTTATCAACCTGCGCCTGTTGGGGCATTACAACTTTGGCGTGGCCAGTGTGGCGATGTGTGTGTTCGGCGCGAGCACATTCGGCCTGGTGTTTCTGGTGCCCAATTACCTGTCGCAATTGCAGGGCTACAACGCACGGGAGATTGGGCTGAGCCTGATCCTCTACGGGCTGGTGCAACTGGTGATGGCGCCGTTTTTGCCGCGATTGATGAGGGGGTTGAGCGCCAAGCTGCTGGTAGCGTCGGGCTTCGCGATCATGGCGCTGGGGTGCTGGATGGGCGCGCACTTGTCCGCCGACAGCGCGAGCAATGTGATCGTGCCGTCGATTGTGGTGCGCGGGGTCGGTCAGCCGCTGATCATGGTGGCTTTGTCGGTGCTGGCCGTGCAGGGGCTGGCGAAGGCCGAGGCGGGTTCGGCCTCGGCGGTGTTTTCGATGCTGCGCAACCTGGGCGGCGCCGTCGGCACGGCGTTGTTGGCGCAACTGGTGGTGGTGCGCGAGCGTGTGCATTCAGCGCGGATCAATGAGTCGGTGACGCTGTTCGACTCGGCCCTGCAACAACGCCTGCCGGACGCGGGCGTGTTGCAGGCGCAGTTGCCGGACCATCAAGCGACGTTGCAACTGCTCGACCAGAGCATCCATCACCAGGCGTTTCTGATGGCCTACAGCGATGCGTTTTATCTGGCCTGTGTGGCATTGGCGTTGTGTGCGCTTGCGGCGCTGATGCTGCGGCGCGGGTGACGTGCCGAGAACGGCGCGGGACGACGGGAAGCAATTGCTCCACTTAATAGGAAGCATTACTATTCACGCCCCGCCTCCCCAGTGCTCACTCGATGACTCCTCAGCCGCCCCGCAGAACAGGCTTTTTCGAGCACTACGAAGAGTTGATCGGAACCTGGACACGCCGCCTGAGAAACCGTCAGCAGGCCGAGGACCTGGCCCACGACACCTTCGTGCGGGTGCTTGAGTCGCGCGCCAGTGAGGTTGAGCAACCGCGCGCCTATTTGCATCAAACCGCGCGCAACATCGCCGTTGACGCCTATCGCCGCGAAGACCGGCGTGAGGCGCTGGCGCTGGAAGCTTTTGATCAGCGCTCGTTCCACGGCGGCGACCCGGAGCATTTCATGCACGCCATCCAGTTGGCGGACTCCATCGAGCGGGCCCTGGCCGAGTTGCCGCTCAACTGTCGCAAGGTATTTATCTGGCAGAAAATCGAGGGCCTGACCCAGCAGGAAATCGCCGTGCGCCTGGGCCTGTCTAAAAACATGGTGGAAAAGTATATGATCCGCACCTTGCGGCATCTGCGTGACCGCCTGGATGCGATGGCCCCATGACCCGCTTTGAAACAGGACCTTCCATGATGGATAGCCGCGCTCGCGACGAAGCCGCGCAATGGTTTGTACGCCTGCAAGAGGCCGACTTGAGCAGCGCAGAACGCCAGCGCTTCGACGCCTGGCGCAATGAGCGTCCCGAGCACCAATACGAATTCGATGTGCTGCAAGGAATGTGGAGCGCCGCAGACCTGCTGCCCAAGGCGCGTTTGCAGGCGTTGTGTGAGGCGCCGGTCGAGCGCCCTCGACGCCGTGCCGTTGTGCGTTACGCCGTCGCCGCCAGTGTGGTGGCGATTGCCCTGGGCCTTGGGCTGTTCAGCGGGCTGGATCAACCCAAGCCTTACAGTGCGCAATTCAGTACGCGCGTGGGTGAGCATCGCCAAGTGGCCTTGCCGGACGGCTCGGTCATGGACCTGAACAGCCGCAGCGTGGTCGCGGTGCACTACGAAAAGGGCCGGCGCGGAGTCGAGATCAAGCAAGGCGAAGCGATGTTCAGCGTCGAGCATGACACCAGTCGCCCGTTCATCGTGGTCGCCGGAGCAGGGCAGGTGACGGTCACCGGCACACGGTTCGATGTGCGCCGTGACGACGACCAGACCCGCGTGGTGGTCGAGGCCGGCACCGTCAAGGTACAGGGGCGCTCGACGGATCAGAGGGTCACGCTCACGGCAGGCCGCGGCACGCATGTCGATTCCCAGGGACAGGTCGCAGCGGCTTATGCGGTGAATGCCGATGAACTGACCGCCTGGCGCAGCGGGAAACTGGTGTTCAACAACGCCACCCTCGGCGAAGTGGCCCGTGAAGTATCGCGCTATCGTGAGCAGCCCTTGCGGGTCAGCACGGCGGCGGTGAGCAACCTACGCTTGACCAGTGTGTTCAACGCCCGCGACACCGACGCCTTGCTCAAAGCCTTGCCGCACATACTGCCGGTCGCCCTGCGCAGCTTGCCCGATGGCAGCCAGGAAATTATTTCTCGCTGAAATTCAGGTTTTTTCCGAGTTCTTCGTCTTCTCCTGCAACTGCAACTGGTTTGCATTAACAGCCGCACACTTTTGCGATCACAGGACTAGGTTCGACGTGAAAAAACTTACCGTCTACAACAATAAAATTTCCCGCTGGGCGCCTCTGGCGCTGGCGCTCGCCGTCAGTGCCGCGCTGCCTGCGGCCTATGCTGGCGACGGCATCCACATCCGCGCTCAGCCTTTGGGCGCAGCGTTGAGCCAGTTGGGCCAGCAGACTTCCCTGCAAGTGTTTTTCAACCCGGACATGGTCGCCGGCAAGCAAGCGCCTGCGGTGGACGGTAACCTCTCGCCCGAACAAGCCCTGCGCCAGCTGCTGCAAGGCAGCGGCCTGGATTACCAGATCGACGCCGGTTCTGTGACCCTGCGCCCGCAAAGCACCGGCACCGGTGAAGCCGGCTCGCCGCTGGAGCTGGGCGTCACCGACATCAAGGTGGTCGGCGACTGGTTGGGTGATGCGAACGCTGCCGTCGTGCAGAACCACCCTGGCGCGCGCACGGTGGTGCGCCGTGAAGCCATGGTTGAGCAGGGCGCAATGAACGTCGGTGACGTGCTGCGCCGTATCCCTGGCGTGCAGGTGCAGGAATCCAACGGCACCGGTGGCAGTGATATTTCCCTGAACGTCGGCGTTCGTGGCCTCACATCGCGCCTGTCGCCACGCTCCACCGTGTTGATCGACGGCGTGCCGGCGGCGTTCGCCCCGTATGGCCAGCCTCAACTGTCGATGGCGCCGATTTCCGCTGGCAACCTGGACAGCATCGACGTGGTGCGCGGCGCCGGTTCCGTGCGGTATGGGCCACAGAACGTCGGCGGTGTGATCAACTTCGTGACCCGCGCCATTCCCGAGACATTCTCCGGTGAAGTCGGCACCACCTTGCAGACGGCTGAACACGGTGGCTGGAAACACGTCGACAACGCCTTTGTGGGTGGCACCGCCGACAACGGTATTGGCGTTGCGTTGCTCTATACCGGCGTCAACGGCAATGGTTACCGCGACAGCAACAACTCCAATGACATCGACGACGTGATCCTCAAGACTCACTGGGCGCCGACCGATCAAGACGATTTCTCGCTTAATTTCCACTACTACGACGCCAGCGCCGACATGCCCGGTGGCTTGACCCAGAAGCAATTTGACGCCAATCCGTACCAGTCGGTGCGCGACTACGACAACTTCAGCGGTCGCCGCAAGGACGTGTCGTTCAAGTACATCCGGCAGATCGATGACCGTACCCAGGCCGAAGTGCTGACCTACTACACCGACAGTTTCCGGGGCAGCAACATTGCCAACCGTGACCTGAAGACCATCGGTTCCTACCCGCGCACCTACTACACCTTTGGCATCGAGCCACGTGTGTCGCACGTGTTCGACGTGGGCCCCAGCACTCAGGAAGTCAGTCTTGGTTACCGCTACCTGAAAGAAGGCATGCATGAGCAAGCCAGCAGCCTGAACCTGGTCGACAATGTACCGACGCCGGGTGGCCAAAACGATGGACATGTTTACCAGGACCGCACCGGCGGCACCGTCGCCAATGCGTTCTATCTGGATAACAAAATCGATATCGGCAAATGGACCGTCACCCCGGGTATCCGCTTCGAAAACATCGAAACCCGCTGGCATGATCGCCCGGTGGTCGCCCTGAACGGCGTGCGCACCGTGGAAAAAAATCGCAGGATCGAGAGCAACGAGCCCTTGCCGGCGTTGAGCGTGATGTACCACATCTCTGATGCCTGGAAGCTGTTCGCCAACTACGAAACTTCGTTCGGCAGCCTGCAGTATGCGCAGATCGGGCAGGGTGGCCGGGTCAACCAGACGGCCGATGGCCTGAACCCGGAAAAGGCCAAGACCTACGAGGTCGGCACGCGCTACAACGACAGCGTGTGGGGCGGCGAAGTGACATTGTTCTACATCGACTTTTCGGACGAGTTGCAATACGTCAGCAACGACGTGGGCTGGACCAACCTGGGCGCCACCAAGCACCAGGGCGTCGAAGCCTCGGCCCACTACGACCTGTCGAACCTCGACCCGCGCCTGGACGGCCTGACCGCCAGCGCCGGTTTCACGTACACCAAGGCCACCTCAGAAGGCGATGTACCGTTCAAGGGCCGCGACTTGCCGCTGTATTCGCGTGAAGTGGCAACGGCGGGCCTGCGTTACGACATCAATCACTGGACCCATAACCTGGACGTCTATGCCCAGTCCGGGCAACGCGCGCCGGGCACTGGCACCACTTACATCACCCAGGGCACTGCCGATGGCCAGTACGGCGATATTCCTGGTTATGTCTCGGTCAACGTGCGCAGCGGCTATGACTTTGGTGCGCAACTGTCGAACCTGAAACTGGGCGTGGGTGTGAAAAACGTCTTCGACCAACAACATTACACGCGCTCGAGCGACAACAACGCGGGTTTGTACCTTGGCGAGCCACGTACCTTCTTCGTACAGGCAAGCGTCGGGTTCTGACCTGCCGTTGACACGAAAAATCGCAGCCCTGGGGCTGCGATTTTTTTTGCGCCTTTCCTACAGGTTTTTAAGCGACCTGCTGCCGGGTCAGGAACCTATTCCGACAGATGCGCCACACAGGGGAAACCTGAACGACTTCGACGTCACGCTGGCGTGGCAGGTTGGTAATCGATCCCCTTGCACTGGAGGCACTTATGTCGGTATCGGCTCTCGATACGTCTGTTTCTGTTTCATCAACCGCTGACACGGCGCTGGCTGATTCAAAGCCCGAAGCCAAGGCCAGCCGTGCGTTTTCTGTCGCGCCGTCCTACGACAGCCACAGCGCCGGGAACGTGAGTTATAACCTGTCGGTCAACGTCTCCGGGCCGGTGTTTGGCGCTCATCAGCAAACAGCCCAGGGTCACAGTGATCATCATCATTGGGCGCCGGCGATGAATCACTCGGCCTCGCAACAGGGTTTCATGCAGCAGTTTCAACACGCAATGGGCCATTGGTTTGGTAGTCAGCGACCCCACGCGCATGCTCATCACAACGGTGTACCGCCAACGCCGGTGCCGGTTGGGTCGGGTAAACCAGACCTCGTCTACTCCCACAAAAGTAATGACCAACTGGCGCAGTTGCTGTTGAACAACTTCGCTGCGTTCACCGGATCAAGTCACTCCAAGACCCTGAGTGCTCGCACCCTTAGAGACATGGCGGCAAAACAGCTGGGCAGTGATCCCAACGTGAATGAAAACATTCGCACCGCCCGAGAGGTATTGCGGCGTACCGGCATGATGGACGCCCTTGGCAGTCGAACCGACCTGCACGCCCTGGCTAAACTCATCCGTGACGACAACCCCTTCAAATACAAGGATGACAAACAAATAGCCCAGGAAATGCTCAACCATTTCAATCAATTGAAAGATTACGTTGGGCACGAAATCAACGTCAGAGACCTTCAGGCGCTGGGCAAAACACCCATGACGGGCATTCCGTCGATCGACCATTTAATCCAGCTGAGTAAAGCGTTTACCGGCCGCGGCGATTCGCTGAAGAAAATGGACGCAGACGCGGATGGCCGGATCAACGTGTTTGAAATCCTGGTCGCACTGACCCGCTGATTGAGTACGCGCGATGCAATCGGCGCGGCGAACGCTTCGTGGCGCTTGCTGCGCTGGATGGGCCCAACGGCTTAGCGCACTCGGTAGTCTTTTCAGAACGTGAATCAGGGCCTGGATATGACTTCAACTTCGTTTCAACCCTGCCCAAGGGGAGGCCTCGACACCTTCGCCCATGGCGTCGACGTTGAGCGCTCAACAGCGGTGACAGGGCAAGAGCTGCCGAATGACCTTCTGCCTGCGGCCCCGCCGAATGGCTACGCGGCAGAAGTGCAGCGCATGAAAGCGCTCGCGGGGCAGTGCAAGTTCCGGGCACCGGTCGCCGATGATTTCGCCCGCGGCATGCTTGCGCCTGGGGAGGCGAGCCGCAACGAAAGCAAAGGGTCGGGCGCCTGGGCTGTGTTGATCCATGGCCTGAAAACTGTCTGGCGTGGGGGGAAGTCGGATTGACCCAGGGCCTCATGGTTTTTACATGCTGTTATTGGTATTCCGCCGCTGCCCGGAACTATCGTGCCCAACTCGCCACACATCGGTTGCTTGCTCCTACGCAATCAACCCACTGATCCGGAGCACCTCGGTGTTGAATTTCAGGCAAGCACAGATCAGCAAAAGGTCGGGAGATGACGTATGACAATTGAGGGTGCATTACCGCGCATGCTGCCAACGGCCATGGGCGGCCCGCAGGTTCGCTGGCCTTCGCCGCCGCCTGTGGCACAGCCGTTTTGCGAGGATCAATCTGTTGCGCAAGACCTGCCGCCGCCGCGGCGGCACGGCTTGCGCGCTACCGTGCCGTCGTTGCGGCACCAGGCGCTGCAGAACGCACCAGCGGCTCGCGCAGACACCACGCTTCCGGGCCCGAGCTTCACCGATAGGCAACTGGCGCTCGAGTTGCGAAAGAACTTTGACGTGTTTGAAAACTACAGCGAGGGGGGCTGTGTGACGCCGTCCTCGCTGCGCCAATTTGCAGCCGAAAAGCGTGAGGGTGAATAACGTGCGCGACCGCATGATCCTGGTGGTCAGGGAAATTCTCAAGCGCCCGCTGCTGAGCGACGCAATCATCGATTGCGACGGCTATATCACCCGCGACAGCCTGGAAGCCGCTTGCGAATTGCGCGGCAACAGTTCACCCAACGCCTTCAGCCAGGACCCTTTCCATGGCCAGGGCAATGCCAGCGTCGTGCAGGCGTTGCAAGGTCACTTCAAACAGCTGAGGGACACGCTCAAGGACCGCACCGTGTTCTTTGAAACCTTTGAGTACGTGGATATTTCGCTGCTCAAAGTGGTGATGAACGACCCCGATGACAGCGACTCACTGGGCAGGCCGATTCTTGAACCCACCACCGGATTGCCCAGGAAGAAATACAGTGAACACTGTGTGTACACGGCAAAAAACATCATCGAGCGCCCAGGATTATTGCGCTCGCTGGAGCGCGCCAATACCCAGCGCTTGTTTGGCCGCTCCAGGCACGAGGGCTGGCTGTGCAACAAAAGCCTGGAGCGCTGGCTGGAACAGCACCAGATGCACAAGGCCCGGTAGCGTCCGGGCCGTGTGCGGCAGGCAATTTACACCTTGAGGATCTTGCCGCTGATGGCAACGCCGGCCAGCAACGTCGCGACCAGCACAAAGGCAATGCTCAAGCTGCTGCCGTGGGCGATAAAGCCGATCATGGCCGGGCCGGCAAGAATGCCGGCATAGCCCAGGGTCGTAATGGCCGGTACCGCAATGTGCTCCGGCATGACTTTTTGCTTGCCGACGGCGGTGTACAGCACCGGCACGATGTTCGAGCAACCAGCGCCCACCAATGCATACCCCAGCAGCGCGGTTTCCCAGGCCGGGAACAGCGTGGCCAGCAGCATGCCGGCGGTGGCCAGCGAGCCGCCGATGACAATCACACGGGTGGCGCCCAGCCGTCGCACAATGGCATCGCCGGTCAGGCGTCCCGCAGTCATGGTCAAGGCAAATGCCGCATAGCCGAGGCCGGC
This sequence comes from Pseudomonas sp. R9.37, assembly GCF_963878885.1. NCBI lineage: Bacteria > Pseudomonadati > Pseudomonadota > Gammaproteobacteria > Pseudomonadales > Pseudomonadaceae > Pseudomonas > Pseudomonas sp. R9.37. The sequence goes on from NZ_CAWNZA010000006.1 coordinate 58,948, forward strand.
GTAAGCCTCATCCAGGCCACGCTCGGCGCTGAGGAATACGGCACTCCAATCCAGCACCGCGCCCTCAGCCAAAAATACGATGAAACACAGGCAGCCAATAAACAGCACCACACCGTGAGGCACTGCAAACGCAGGGCCCGAGCTTTCACTGCCGTAGGGCAACAGATGTGGCCCGGCCTTGAGCAGCGCGACCGCCACGATCACGATCACCACCAAGGTCGCCTGCAATGGCGACAGGCCCAGGCCGAGCAACCCGGAGACTCCCGCCGCACCAACAATGCCGCCGAGGCTGAACAGGCCGTGAAAGCCCGACATCATGGTTTTACCGCTGGCACGCTCAACGATGACGGCTTGCAGGTTGACCGTCGAATCCACGGTGCCCAGGCCTGCGCCGAACAGAAACAGCCCGGCCATCAGCAGTGGGATCGAGCTGACCGTCGCGAGCATCGGCAGGGCCAGGCAGATCATGATCGTGCCGCCCGTCAGCACGCGTCGGCAGCCGAAACGTGAGGCCAGCGCACCGGCCACCGGCATGGCGATGATCGAACCCACTCCCAGGCACAACAGCAGCAGACCCAGCGTGCCCTCGTTGAGTTGCGCGCGTGCCTTGGCATACGGCACCAGCGGCGCCCAGGCGGCGATGCCGAAGCCGGCGATGAAAAAAGCGATACGGGTCGACATTTGTTCCAGTCGCCCGGGAACCACGGGCGCTGGAGTGGGAATGGCAGTCATGAAAAATCCTTGGTTTTGCGTTCAGCGAACGATGTCCGGCGCGACATCCTTGCATATCAGGCGCTCTCGAGCGAGCCGGGTTCCCTTTGGATGACCCGATCGACAGTTCTGTAATACGCTGCCGTCCAGTGTGCAGGCAAATGGACGGACAAGCCGATGAAGATTTTCAAGCGGGTAGCAATATGACCCAGTTCTATGACGCGCGGGGCAATATCTACGCGGTGGTCAGCCCGGCCTATCTGCGCAGCCGTGGTGTCGATGTGCCCGAGCGCGCTGACTTGGCGGCGCACACTCGCAAGGACTGGGCGGCATCGGCAATCTCCTCCGAGTGCGGCTGGGGCGCGTTGCCTCGACCCGCCAATGCGAAGGCGCACCGTTGCGATGGTTTGCTGGTCGGGCCATTTCAATCCGCGCCGCCGTTCGACCTGCTGATCGTCAATACGGATGGCTCACTCGCCGAACGCAGCGGCAACGGTCTGACTATCTTTGCGCAGGCGTTGACCGATCAGGGCTTGATGGTTCAGACGTGTGAATTGCGCGTGCACCATGACAAGCCGGCCACGGCGTCGCCTGTTGCCACCCGCGTGGAGCCGGCGTTGTACGAACAGGTGGCAGGTTTCTGGCTGGCATTGGGGCTACCGATGTTCGGCCCCGGCGCAGTGGCCGCTGCGGGTGTCAATGCGGTTGCGGTCAGGGAGCGTGAGTTCAGTCACGTGGCCGCGTTGGCGGCAGTCAACCCGCACTGGGCTTGCAGTGAGTTTGTACGCGTGGGCAACCCTCATTGCGTGACGCTCGTCGAGCACGCCAGCGCGTTACCCGACAATTGGTCGATGCAACAGCCTGAACTGTTCGGGTTGTTGCAGGCGATTGCCTTCGCACCGCCGCTCGGGCGTGGTCAACCTTGCAGTGCCGGAATCAATCTGCAATGGGCTGCCCGATCTTCGGACAATCACCTGATCGCGCGGGTGTTTGAGCGGGGAGAGGGTCCCACCGCGTCCTCGGGGACCAGCGCCAGTGCAGTGGCGTGCGCGGCATGGCGAGCAGGTTGGGTCACGGACGGCGTGGTAACCGTGGTCATGCCAGGTGGCACGGCGCCCGTACGGTTGCAGAGCCAGGGTGAAACACTGCTGAACGTCAGCCTGTTCGGGACTGCCAGGGCTCAAGCCTGATCGTGACAGAGCAGCTGATGGCGTGGGTTAGTGTCAGCTGTTTCTTTATTGGTTAGTTAGGTTTGTGAAGTTAGTGTAGGAAATTTCTTGTTGTTCTTAGTTGCTTTATTAATGCGCTGTAATCTTTCGTAAAAGACACTTCCGACCCCAATGTACGAAACTTCTTTTTTGTTTTTGAAGAGCCGAATTGCGCCTGAAATCGCTAAGCTTCACTGCGTTAAGGCGCTTTTTCCCAGCTGTTCGATCAACATCCGACGGGAGAAAGCCTTTCAGTCAACTATTTGATGATGGGTAACTACGGATGGTGAGTGCGTTAATGTCAACACGTTTCAAATTGATACTTCCAGAAGTTGCCAGCGACTTTCAAGTGCTCGCTTTTGAAGGCAATGAAGTCATTGATCAGCCTTATTTCATTCAACTGCAGGTAGTCAGTGAAAACGCCTCGCTGGACCTTGAGGCACTGCTCCATCAGCCTGCCTATCTTGACTTCGGCGCGGCGGACGCAGGGCTGCATGGGCAAATCCACGCCATCGGCCGTGATGATCCGGGCGCGCGGCTGACCCGTTATCACCTCACCCTGGCCCCCCGGCTGGCGTGCTTGGCCCACCGGCGCGACCAGCGGATTTTCCAGCAGCGCAGTGTGCCGCAGATCATCGCTGCGGTGCTTGAGCATCACGGTATCCTTGCCGACGCCTATTGCTTCGAACTCGGCCCGGTGGTCTATCCGCCACGCACGTTCTGCGTGCAGTACGCTGAAACCGACCTGCACTTCATCCAGCGCCTGTGTGAAGAGGAGGGCATTCACTACCATTTCCGCCACAGCACGCACAATCACGTGCTGGTGTTTGGTGACGACCAGACGGTGTTTCGGCGCTTGCCTGCGCAGCGCTACTGTCCGGTGCATGACTATGTCGACGAATCGGGGGTGATCCAGGGTTTCGAGGTGCGCCTGGAAACCCGCACTCGGCATACGGCTCGCCGCGATCATGATTTCGAGCACCCGTTGTTGCGCTTGCACGACACGGCAGGCACTGCCTGGGCGCAACCTTTGGAGGATTATCGCTACCCTGGTGGCTTCTTTGACCCTGCACGGGGCAAACAATTGGCGCGCCGAAGCCTGGAGCGCCATCAGAGCGACCGTCATCACGCGCTGGGCAGCAGTGATCAAGCTGCGTTGAGCTGCGGCCATTTCCTCGAACTGCGCGATCACCCCGATCCGGCCTGCAACGACCTCTGGTTGATCACATCAGTGCGTCATGAGGGTTATCAACCGCAGGTACTTGAGGAAGCGGTGGTTGAGACGGACGTATTCCAGGGCTACCGCAACCAGTTCATCGCCACACCCTGGCGCGCGCCTTATCGGCCTCGTCTGAAGCACCCGAAACCGACCATCAATGGCAGTCAAACCGCCACGGTGACAGGGCCTGCGGGCGAGGAGGTGTATTGCGATGCCTATGGCCGGGTGAAGGTACGGTTTCATTGGGATCGCCTGGAAAACGCCGATGACAAAAGCAGCTGCTGGGTACGGGTAGCGTCTGGTTGGGCGGGGGATGGCTTTGGCGCAATGATGATTCCGCGCGTGGGCATGGAGGTGCTGGTGACCTTCCTGGAGGGCGATCCCGACCGGCCATTGATCAACGGCTGCCTGCCCAATGCGCTGCACATGCCGACCTATCCTTTGCCGCAGCACGCTACCCGCAGTGTCTTGCGCAGCCGCAGTTCGCCGGGCGGCGGGGGAGCCAACGAACTGCACCTTGAAGATCGCCGTGGCGAGGAACTCATCTACCTGCGCGCTCAGCGTGATCTGGAGCAGAAAGTGGGGCACGACAGTCGCTTGGAGGTCGTCGGAGAGCGCCACGAAATCATCCGCGGACTGAGCACGGCTCACCTGCAAAGCGGTGAGCGTCGTCATATCGGGGGTGATCGCAATGTCGAACTCAAAGCGCATGATCACCTGGACGTGCAGGGCGACAGTCAGACACGGGTAGGGCGTTTGCTGGTCATAGAAGCCGGGCAACAAATCCATCTCAAGGCAGGTGCCAGCCTGGTCATCGATGCGGGCGCGCAACTGAGCCTCAGGGCTGGGGGTGAGTATGTGCTGGTTCAGGCCGGCGGTATTTTCACCAGCAAACCCATTACCGTCGGCGGCCTGCCACCCCCGAATTCATCAACGAGCCCCTTTTCAGCAGCAATCGGTCCGAAAATGGCGGTTGCACAAGGCCTCGTCATGGCGTTGGCCCGGCAATTGGGGGCTGATTTTTGTCCTGTGTGCGAGCAATGCCGCGAAGGCCAGTGCGCTATCAAGCGGAGGGCTGCTTGATGCAGAGCACGCCTGGCCGCTGGATGGCCCAACAGCAACAAGCGGGCCGCCGACTGTGTCTGATCCTTGACGGCAACCATGAGGCACGCCAGCCGCTGCTGGCAGCCCGTAATCTATCGCAATATTGCAGTCTCTACGGTGAGAGCGCTGTGGCCGAACTGGCAGCGGTTGGTCCGGTGATCCTGCTATTGGAGCAGGCAAGTGAGCCTGCGCTGTTCGACCTGCTGCAGCACCCGCAGTCTGACTGGGGTTGGTTGGCAAGCCTGCCCGACGACGACCTGGCCGGTGCGGCCCGACATTGGCGCGAGCGCATGCTGGTAGGGCTCGAGGGCAGCCAGGCGTTGTATCGCTTTCATGACAATCGAACCCTGGCTCGCGTGTTGGCTCATCTGCCGAGTGAGCACTGGCCGGTGTTCCTCGGCCCGTTGATCAGCGTGTGCTACTGGCACGAGGGCCATTGGCACCACGGCGATAATCCGGCCCCCGGTGAGTATCCGGTGCCAGTTCCGGCACCCTGGCTCAACACCCCCAACCCCCATACGGCGGCCATCCTGCACGCCAATGTCCTGCGTTACCTGCTGACCGAGCACAGCGAAGACCTCGCCGCGCTGGTTGAATTCCAGGACCCTCGAATCTGGTTATCTCAGGTATTGGAACAGGCTCGTGCGTGGCAATGGCGTGCGCCGCAACAGCTTGAGTTCCTGGTGGTGCGCAGGTTGGAAGAGGCAACGCGTACCAGCGTCATTCAGTGGCAGCCAATGCAAGGAGAAACGCCTGGGGACCACTTCGAACGAGTATCGGCGCAGTGGCGCAGGCTGGGAGGCAAGCATGGATAAGCGGCTGCGTGGTGCATTGGTCGCGCTGGGTGCGGGATGGCTTTCGGGATGTGCGGTGGGGCCGGTCAATCACTTCACGTTGGAGGTGGATTTGCCTGCGGAGTTTCGGTTTACAGGGGCGGCTAACTACGGTCCTGCAAGGGACCAGTTGTGTACCTTGCCGCGACGTCGAGGCAAGAGGCCGGAGCGGAAGATCTTTATTGCTGATTACAAACCGGTGGTCGAACGAGTGAGCTATGACCTGCCGCTGACTGAAACCATCGAGGGATGCCCATCGGTGTTGAAGAGCGTGGAGTTCGACATTTATGCGAAATGGGGCGAGCGCGACGCAGATGTCGGTGGAGATTCAGCCGCTATCTATTTCGCAGATCCTGTCGAATCTGAGCGCGTAGCAGGGATGCCCGGCTCAGGTGTGCAGGAGCTGGCCGGTCAATGCAGGTGGTTTTTTCGCACGGTGGGGCCCTTGCATGCAATCAGAAAAATTCTGGAGTGCAAAGCGTTGGACGCAGGAGGGCAGCGGCAGAAAGTTCGAGCGGGCGGTGTCGTGCAACGAGAGCTGTTACCTGGAAAAAAAGTCAGGCTGGTACTGGCGCTTACAGATCAGGAAGAACCGGCTTTTGACCGGCGGTGGATAGCTGTACCGGGAGGTTGGAAACGCTGCAGGGGTAAAAGCTTTGAGGATCAGCAGGGAGCTTGCGAGCCCGATAACAAGGACTTCAAACCTATAAAGATGCCGGATGGACGCACTTGTGATGTCTATCCCACCTGTAATTGACAAGGAGTCGAGTCATGAATCAAGAAGCGCGCAAGCAAGCTTTTTTCAGCAGCAACATGCCTGCATGTGCATTGAAAGGGCATTGGGCAAGCTTTTGTCTGGTTGATGAAACGGGCAGTGGGAAGGCCTACGGCGGGCTTGCTTACACTGTCTATGACAGTACAGGCCACTCGTATAATGGCAGGCTGACTGGGGAGGGGTTTGCCAAGCTACAAGGGTTTTACTGCGGTCCCGTCGTGCTTATTCTGGAGGGGTTGTACGCTGGGAATGAGCAGCCGTATTTTGAATTGAGTACGCGCAAGACTTACAAATTGCCCATCACCGAACTCCAGGCACGGGCCGAACAAACCCGCTTTTGCACTCCTGACGGCCAGCGTATCGAGGGAAATCCTGCACAGCGCAAAGCGGACCGGTTTTATCAGGTAGAAGTGCGCGACCTGGTCCGGCATGTTGCTCACTTACCGCCGTTGGCGCCCCGCACTTACCCACCTCAACGCCATGCGTTAAGAATGATGGCTGAGTTGGGCTTCGGTCCGCCTCAGCCGACTTTGTCTGGTGTGGTGTTGTTCCCCAACCTGCATACCGTGCTGGAAGTACGACCTTTGCGAGCCCTGCGCCCGATGCTATCCACAGAGGATCGTTTCTGCGCCTTGAACCTCTACCAATTGGCGCTGATGGCTACCTTGAGTTACTGCGATTTTGGCCAGCAGCCTCCAACGAATCCGGTGGATCAAGTCAGCTTTCCTCTGGATCCCGGCATAGGGAATCTGTTCGTCGAAAAGCTTTCGGCCTATCAAGAAGCCTGGAATGTTGATCGCGAGCAGGTGCAGCGCTTTTATCCGCTCTATGAGGAAGTCCCATACTCCCAGCGTTTTGAGATCGTGCCCTTCGACCCTGACGTGTACCCACAGAACCGCTCTGAGCTTGGCGCAAAACAGGAGCATCCTGCTCTGGTGCATTTTTTCAACGATGAGCAGTTCGGAACGGACACTCAGGCGTTCATCACTCATCACGCTGAAGTCATCCTGATCGCTGTGCGAGGCACCGCCAGCGGCGCCGATGCACTGCGAGACGCCGACGCCCACCAAGTGCCGTTTTCTGACGGCGTGGGCAAAGCCCATAAGGGCTTCTATCAGGCGTATCTAGCGATGCGCGATTTTATTCTGCGATACCTCGAGCAGTTTCACAGCGGCCAGCGCATTGTAATCTGCGGCCACAGCCTCGGCGGCGCCATCGCCTTGCTCCTGGCAGAAGGATTGCGACGAATCCCCGACACTCAGTACAACATTCTCCTCTACACCTATGGCGCGCCTCGCGCCGCCGACGCCGAGTTTACCGAAGGCGCCTCAGCCCTGGTCCACCATCGCATCGTCAACCACAACGACCCGGTGCCCAGCGTTCCGGCCACGTGGATGAACACCACCGCAAAACTCTGGGTTCCGGGTGTAGTGGCGTTGTTCAGCGCACCCGGTCCGGGTGGGCTTCTGTTTGCCGCCGGCCTGGTGCGTGTGGGTAGCAGTCCCTACCAGCATCACGGCGAACAGCAGCACTTCATGCCGATCAAACTGGCCGATGGCACGCATTCCTCGGTGTTATGGACGCCCGGTTGTGAGTCTATTCTGCAGGCCGGTTGTAACCGTGCCTTGCAACTTCAAGGTGACATGCCCAACCGCGCCAACGTGCTGAAACAACTGTTTCAGGCCAGCCAGCACTTCATGACGGCCAGTTACATCCCGGCGGCCTGGGCCACGTTGCGTCGCTGGCAACAAACCGTTGATAGCCAAGGGCCCCTGGTCACGCAGAGAGAATTTGAGCTGCTGGACCGTGCCCTTGAGAGCATGACTGCGCAGTTGCGCGACAAGAACCGTGAGCTTGACCGTCGCCGCCCCTCAAACCAGCGTGGCTATGGGCACGAACATAGCCAGGCGTTGAACGCAGAAATTGACCGGTTGCGCACCAGTCGCCAACGCTTGGAGTCCCTGCGCTGGCGGCGCCTGGACGCCCGCGACGTGTATGGCAGTCACGCCGATCGCGCGCACCTGCAACCCAGCCTGAAGCGTTGGTTCAGCCACCGTGAAAACCGTGAGTTGGCGCAGGTTGCCAGTATTCCTGCGCCGATTCATGACGGTTCAGGCAAGGTGCATCCGCTCGACCTCGACGCCATTGTGTAGGCAGGCCGGTTACAAAAACTCCACCTGCGCCGGTTGCCGTTTCATCAGCACTTTGCCATTGCGGATTGAGTACAGCGGCAGGCCCTGGCTGCGAATAACTTCGTAGTCGCTGTTTGCCGACAAGATCAGCAAGTTGGCCGGGCGCCCCGGCTCCAGGCCATAACGCTCGCCCAGGGCCATGGCCTTGGCGCTGTTGTCGGTGACCAGGTCCAGAGCACTTTGCAGATTGCGATAGCCGAGCATATGGCAAATATGCAAACCGGCTTCCAGGACCCGCAGGATGTTGCCGTTGCCCAAGGGGTACCAAGGGTCGACGATCGAATCCTGGCCAAAGCATACGTTCATGCCGGCTTCGAGCAGTTCGTTGACGCGGGTCACGCCGCGGCGTTTCGGGAAGCTGTCGAAGCGGCCTTGCAGGTGAATGCTTTCGGTGGGGCAGGAGACGAAGCTGATTCCTGAGTGCCCCAGCAGGCGAAACAGTTTGGCGCAATACGCATTGTCGTAGGAGCCCATGGCCGTGGTGTGGCTGGCGGTAACGCGTGCGCCCATGTCGCGGCTGCGGGCTTCTTCGGCCAGCACTTCGAGAAAGCGCGAGTGAGGGTCATCGGTTTCGTCGCAGTGCACGTCCACCAGGCAACCCGTGCGTTCGGCCAGGTCCATGAGGAACTTCACCGAGCTGACGCCTTGGTCACGGGTGTACTCAAAGTGGGGAATGCCGCCGACGACGTCGGCGCCCAGGCGAATGGCCTCGGCCATCAACTCGCGGCCATTGCGGTAGGACTCGATGCCTTCCTGGGGGAAGGCGACGATTTGCAAGTCGATCAGGTGCGAGCTGTCTTCGCGTACCTCAAGCATGGCTTTGAGTGCCGTGAGCTCGGGGTCAGTGACGTCGACGTGGGTGCGGACATGCTGAATGCCGTGGGCTGCCAGGGTCTGGATGGTTTTTTTGGCGCGAGTCTTGGTGTCTTCCTGGGTGATCGTGGCTTTACGCTCGCCCCAGCACTCGATGCCTTCGAACAGCGTGCCGCTCATGTTCCAGCGCGGTTCGCCAGCCGTAAGGGTGGCGTCGAGGTGAATGTGGGGTTCAACAAAAGGCGGTATGACCAGGTTGCCAGCGGCGTCCAAATCACCGGCCCTTAAAGCAGGTACCTCGGTTTGCGAAGTGATGCTGGCGATCCGGCCGTGTTCCAGGTGCAGATCATGCAGGCCTTCACGGTTGCGCAGGCGGGCGTTGATGATATGCATGGGCAAGTTCCTCTTGGCTAAAGACAATCAGGCAGTCAGCCGCCAGATCATCAGGGCTATTCCGATGTCCAGGCGGTCATATGAGTTGCCCAGCGTCAGCCCGCTCAGGGCTTCGATACGCTGGACGCGGTGCGTCACCGTGTTGCGGTGCAGGGCCAGGCGCTGCGCGGCGGCCACAAGGTTACCATTCTCGTGAAACCAGGCTTCCAGGGTCGGCATCAGGCAAGGGCCATGGTGGCGGTCGTGGCGCAACAATGGGCCCAGGCGCTCATTGAGAAACTGGTCGAGCAGGGCGCGATCACGCACGCCACTGAGCAGTTTCAATACGCCGAGTTCGTCATACACGCAAAGCCCGGCGCGGTCGCTGAAACGTCGCGCCGCCGCCAAGGCCTGGCGTGCCTCATCCTGCGCCTGAGCCAGGCTCGCGGGTGGGTGGGCAGCGGCGCTCAGGCCGATAAACAGTTTCAAAGGGGCCAGCCGCAGGTTCAAGGGGTTAAGCCAGGCAACCCATTGTTGGCGATTGGCCAACGCTTGCACGGCATCGGTGGCCGGCAGCAACAATGTCCAGTGCCCAGCCCTGCCCACAATCGGCAATGCTGCATGATGCCGCGCCGAAAACTGGCGCAATCGACGCGCGATACTGTCGTGCTGCCGGGCCAATTGCGCCTCCGTCCGCGCAGTATCACCCTGGGCAAATAATGCCTCGCCACCCTCCAGTTGCAACTGGACAACCTGCCAATGCCCGGCCAGCGACATGCCCAGTTGCGCTGCCCGATTCAGTAACACCTCAAGGGACTGATAATCACCGGCGAGCAAGCGTTCCAGCACGTCGTGTCGCGAACGGCCCAGTTGCTCGGACTGGATCAGCGCCGAACCAATCGCCTGTGTCACCAGCACCATTTTCAGCGAGTAAGGCTGCTCGATCAGCGGCATGCCGGCCGCTTCGGCGGCGCTCAACAGGCGCTGGGGGATTGTCTGGATATAGGCCGGCCCGGTGAGGATCACCAGACCGGCAACCTGACGCTGGCACGCTTCTTCCAGCAAACGCAGGAGGTTGGGTTCATCGCGAGGGTGATTGATGCCGGTGACGAACACCAACTCGCCGCCCAGTACCCACTCGGCAATCCCGCTGTTTTCCGCGACATACGGCCAGCGCACGGCGTTATCCAGACCGCTGTCACCTGCGCGCAGGCGCATCGATTCAAGGCCGGGCAGGGCCAGTACATCGGCGACGGTGAGGCTCATGCCGGGGCATCAGCCAGCGGCGCACGCACACGCAGCACGGCGGTCAGCACGACGTAGGTCAGCGACGCGGCAACAATCCCCACCAGTGGCGCCACCCAGGGCGAGTGGAACGCCAGCACCGTGCCCACCGCGTACGCCACCAGCCCAGGCCAATTGAATGCCGGCAGGCGCGTCTCGGCCAGGCGCGGGTACTGGCCGCGATAGCGGTAGAAGAAGTCTGCCATTATCACGCCGCCAATCGGTGGGATCACTGTGCCCAGCAAAATCAGGTAGGGCACCAGCATGTCGTACATGCCGAGCAGCGCGAGCAGGGTGCCGATAACCGCACCGGCCAGGGTCACGGTCTTGCGGCGGCGGGTCCGCAGCAAGTTGCAGCCGGCGACGGCAAAGTTATAAATGGTGTTGTCCTGGGTGCTCCAGATATTGAGCAACAACATGGCCATGGCCGCCATCGCGAAGCCTTGCAGCAACAACACTTCCACCACGTCTGGCTGCTGGTAGACGATGGCGCCATAGGCCCCGATCAGTACCATCAAACCATTGCCGATAAAAAATCCGATCAGGCTGGCCAGCACCGCGACCTTGGCCGAACGGGAAAACCGCGTCCAGTTGGTAGCCTGGGTCGCACCGCTGACAAAAGTGCCAAACACCAGTGTGATCGCGGTGGACAAATCCAGCTCGCCTGTCGGCACGACTGCCAGCAGGCCGTCCAGCCCGCCGACTTTTACCGTGGCGACCCACATCGACAGAAACAGCAAGATACCCATGGCCGGCACCGCGATGTAGGACAGCACCTCCAGCCCGCGATATCCCACATACGCCGTGGCGCAGAACACCATGCCGAACAGCACCATCAGGCCCAACACGCTGCCCTGGCTCAGCTCGAAATACTTGCCCAGCACCACGGCGGCGGTGGCCGTGCCCCAGGCGTACCAGCCGATCTGGGTAAAGCCGAGGATCAAGTCGCTGAGCTTGCTGCCGACCTCGCCAAAGCAGAAGCGGCCCATCAACACTGAATTCAAGCCACTCTTGAACGCGATGTAACCCAGGCCCGCGGCGTAAATGCCCAGCAACAGGTTACCCAGGGCCACAACGCCGAGCATGTCGGTAAAACTGAACGCTACGCCCAGCTTGCCGCCGGCAAACATGGTCGCGGTGAAAAACGTGAACCCCAGCAGCACCATGGCGGTGGATGCCAGGCCCTTGCGCGCATGCATCGGCACTTCGCTGAGGGGGTAATCGTTGCCCGGTTCTTGCTGAGTCATGGCCCTGCTCCCTGAATGAGTGACGCAGGCCCGTTGCACCGCGCGTGCCAAATCGGCAGAAGTGACAGGCGCACGCAAGATGCTGTGCACCGTGCACAGTATTTATAGCCACATTGGGGAGAGTCGCAGGGAACAGTGGTCTTTGTGCCCAGTCGGGCACGAAAGCGGTGCAGCGGTGATACAAATTGGATCAGCTGCTGCTAAAGGCGCTTGGTCATGTACACACGGCGCAGACCCTGTTCCACGGCGCGATGGGTTTGCACGTAGCCACGGCGTGTGTACAACGCGAAGTTCTCGGTCATGGTTTCATGGGTGTACAGGTAAATCGCTGCGTAGCCGGCGTCGATGGCGTGTCGTTCGGCAAAATCCATCAGCAGTCGTCCGAATCCCAAGCCCTGGGCGTCAGGCGCTACAGCGAGGTTGTCCAGCAGCAAAGCGCCTTCGCCCTTGAGCAGGATAATGAACCCCTGAACCTTTCCGGCGTTGTCCAGCACGTAAACGCCGCCAGCCTCGACCAACAGCTGATAGTCCTCAAGCATCGGCCCGGGCTTGCGGCCGATCCGCTCGATGTAGGGCGAGTAGGCGGCTTCGACAATGGCCTCGATGGCAGCAACGTCATCAGGGGTGGCGGGGCGCATCATTGCAGTGTGCTCCTGTAACAAATGACTCAGTCTGCTGGTGCTTCGAAGATCGCCTCGATACTGCGCTCGAACACCTTGGCGATCTTGAACGCCAACGGCAAGCTCGGATCATAGCGGCCGGTTTCGATGGCATTGACGGTCTGGCGCGAAACCTCCAGGCGCTGTGCAAGGTCGGCCTGGGACCAACCCCGTTCGGCGCGCAACTGGCGCAGCTGATTATTCACTGGTAGCGCCTTGTGCCGACGATCGTGGCCACGCACCAGACGCCGCCCATGATCGGCCACACCATGAAAGCCGACAGGCGTGGAAAACCGGCGGTTTCCAGAAAGCCGTAGCTGAACGTCGTGAGTGCGGTGCAGACAAACGCCACAGCGAGAGCATCCAGTTGGATCTTGCGGCCCATTTCATCCATGGCGTTCACGCGGCGGACGATCGAAACCGCCATCGCGATCATGGGAATCACCGGCAGTAACGCCAGGGCGATTTTGGCGACCCCGTCAGGCATGGATCGAACGAGCGAGCTGGAAACCACGACGCACAAAATGTACACCACCATGACGACTGCGAATTCCATCAGAAAGCGTTTGGGCGACATGACTCTCTCCATAAGTAAAGTGTGCTTTACATTAGGTATGATAAATTACCATGTCAAGGCTGCTTTACACTGAGGTTTTCAAGGCATAAAAAAACCACCCGCAGGTGGTTCTTCAACGTGCCATCGCTTACTCGCCGCGATAGATGCAGCCGCTGGTGCAGGTCTCGTGGATGCGAATCGCACTGAGTTCCGGCAGCAGCGGTTTGAGCTCAGTCCAGATCCATTTGGCCAGCACCTCGCTGGTCGGGTTTTCCAGGCCTGGGATGTCATTGAGGTAGTTGTGGTCGAGGCGCTCGTAGAGCGGCTTGAAAATCGCCTTGATCTCCGAGAAGTCGCGAATCCAGCCGGTATGCGGATCGAGGTCGCCGCTCAGGTGGATCGCCACCTTGAACGAATGCCCATGCAGGCGTCCGCATTTATGGCCGTCCGGCACGTGGGGCAGGCGGTGGGCGGACTCGAAGGTAAATTCTTTGAAGATTTCCACAGTATTTTCAGCTCGGTCAGGTATCTGGCAGGCGGCGAGTTTAACAGCTTGATCCTTCGCCGCGCATACCGCTTGGTCATAGCGCCAGCAAGTGCTCGCCCAATGTGCCGTTATCTGCCAGTTCCAGGAACTCATCGCCTAACCGTCGGCTCTCGCTCATTGCGGTTTGCCAGTACTTATTGCGGCTCGGGTCATCGCCCATGAAGCGCTTGAAGTCGCTGCGGTCCGGCAACTTGCCGTGGGGCAGGCGGGCCAAGTAGTCCCTGGACGGGGCCAGCAACAGTACGTCCTGCAAGCCCTGTTGATTACTGCGCCGCCACGGCAGGCCCTTGTCGAACCAGCCGGGGATGACCCGGTCGGTGAAGTGCGGGTACAGCACGATGTCATCGCCGTGGTAGGGCAGGTCGAGGTGATAGTCGAGCAGGCCGCCGTCGCGGTAAGTGCCGGCGCCCGCGCCGGGCAGGTCGCGTACGCCTTGCATCACCATGGGGATCGAGCCGGACGCCAGCAGTGCCTGGCGCAAGTTGCGCAGGTCCAGGTCGAGGAAGCGCGAGGGGAAGTCCTTCAGCGGATGCACCGGCGGCGCCTGGCGCGGGTCGTGGATGATCAGCCGTTCGAAGTGCCGCGCCAGCCGCGCACGGCCGCGCAGGTTGTCGGCAATGACCGACGACAAGCCCAGACCGAGCCGACCGCGATGGTCATCGGCGAGCAGGCCGTGGCTTTTGACCACCATGATGTTCAGGCGATAGTCGGGGTTGTCCAGCACCCGCGCATCACGGCCTGCGAGCAAGTCGTCGAGCATGCGCTGGCAGCTGCGGCTGACCTCGGCCATGGTCACGCCCTTGGCAAAGCGTTGTTCGTTGTACAGGCGGCCGAGGTCGAGCAGGCCTTGCACCGGGTCGGGCAGGCAGGCGCTGGCAAACCGCCAGGAGCCGATGGAGGCGCCGATCAGCGCGCGCTCGCGGGGCGCGCGCGGCAACCAATCGCCGAACAAGGCCAGGTCCAGGCCCTGGATGCCCAATGCCTTGGGGCCGCCGGCCGCGCCGGGCAGGATACCGACATCCGCAGGTTTGAGGCCCTGTTCGCGAATGCGCGCAAAGGCGCGTTTACCGGCCTTGAGCGTCAACGCGGGAAATTTGATGTGGATGGCTGTCATACCAGTCTCTGTTCAAGCGAGCGGGGCAGTATAGGAAAACTCGCGGGTGATGGGTAAAAGAGGGCGATGGAAAAATGCCATGGTGGCAATTCAGTTTCAGTTAAGTTGCAGCGGGTACGTTGGCCTGCGTAGGAAAAACATCCTGAAACGGAGATTTGCCATGAAGCGCCTCACAGCGCTGGTCGCCGCCGGTATCATCGCCTGCACCTCGGCACAGGCCTGGGCAGTGGACCCTGACAAACCACTGACATTGCCTGGCACTGTTACAATCGTCGCCTTTGATCAGCTGGAAGCCACGGCCCTGGCACTTCACCCAGGTTCGACCCTGCTGGACACCGACCTCGACGAGGCCTACGGCAAGTACGTGTACCAAGTCGAACTGGAAGATGCCGACGGCATCGAGTGGGAAGTCGAATTGGACGCGCTCAGCGGGCACGTGCTCAAGAATCATCAGGAAACGTAATGAAGGTATATCGACGCGCCAGTGGTTTGATGGTGCTGGTGCTCCTGGCTTTTTGTTCCAGCCTGGCGGCCCGCGACCTCAACCAGGATGAAGCTTTGGCACTGCGCCAGCAGGGCGTGATCCTGCCGCTCGAGCAACTGTTGCAACAGGCCATGGCGCGCTACCCCGGCTCTCGGTTGTTGGAAGCCGAGCTTGAAAAAAAACACGGCCAATATGCTTATGAGGTGGAGCTGGTGACCACCGAAGGCGTGGTGCGCGAGATCAAGCTGGATGCGACCACCGGCGTGCTGCTCAAAGATAAGGAAGACGACTGATGCGCCTGCTTCTGGTGGAAGACAACGTTCCCTTGGCCGATGAACTGCTGGCCGGCCTGCAGCGCCAGGGCTATGCCGTCGACTGGCTGGCCGATGGGCGCGATGCCGCCTATCAGGGCCGCAGCGAACCCTATGACCTGATCATTCTCGACCTCGGCTTGCCCGGCCTGCCGGGGTTGGACGTGTTGGCGCAATGGCGCGCAGCCGCCCTGGCCACGCCTGTGCTGGTTCTCACCGCGCGCGACTCCTGGGCCGAGCGCATCGAAGGGCTCAAGGCCGGTGCCGACGATTACCTGAGCAAACCCTTTCACCCCGAAGAACTGCACTTGCGTGTCCAGGCGTTGTTGCGCCGCTCCCATGGCCACGCCAACCAGCCCACCTTGCAAGCTGCCGGGTTGCACCTGGATGAAGGCCGCCAGTGTGTACTGCGCGACGGCGAAGAGATCCAGCTGACCGCCGCCGAATTCCGGCTGCTGCGCTACTTCATGCTGCACCCGGAACAGATCCTGTCGAAAAGCCACCTGGCCGAACATCTTTATGACGGCGAGACCGAGCGCGACTCCAACGTGCTGGAAGTTCACGTCAACCACCTGCGTCGCAAGCTGGGCCGTAGCGTGATTGAGACTCGGCGCGGCCAGGGTTACCGCTTTGGCGCCAGCCCTGCATGAGGTCGATTCAGCGGCGCCTGAGCCTGGGGCTGATCAGCGTCATGGTGATCGTCTGCGTGGTATTGGCGCAAACCAGCCTGTGGTTGTTCGAGGCCGGATTGCAGCGCTACCTGGAAGCGGGCTTGCGCAACGACAGTGAAAACCTGCTGGTGGCGCTGGTGCGCGGCCCGAACGGTGTGCAACTGGATGAACAACGTTTGTCGCCGGCCTATCAGCGGCCGTTTTCCGGGCATTATTTCCGTATTGATTTTGCCGACATTCATTGGCGTTCCCGTTCGTTGTGGGACCAGGAATTGCCCCGGCTGCCGGAAGCCGGGCTCAAGGGCAACCTGCAACTGGGCCCGGAAGGCCAGCAACTGCTGGTGTTGCGCTCGGACTACAAGCGTTTTGGCCAGTCGATTTCCATCAGCGTGGCCCAGGACTACACGCCGGTGCGGGAAAGTTTCCGTCTGATGCGTCAGATCGGCCTGGTGATGGGCGTTGCGGCATTGCTGCTGGTGCTGATCCTGCAACGGGTCACGGTGCGCCGCGCCTTGCGCCCGTTGGAAACCGCCCGCGAACAGATCGCTCAACTGCAACAAGGCCAGCGCTCACAACTCGACACTCAAGTGCCGCTGGAACTGGAACCACTGGTGGCGCAGATCAACCACCTGCTGGCTCACACCGAAGACAGCCTCAAGCGCTCGCGCAACGCGTTGGGCAACTTGGGGCATGCGCTGAAAACGCCGTTGGCCGTGCTCTTGAGCGTGGCCTCCAGTGAGCAGCTCAAGGCCCATCCCGAACTGGGCAAGCTTTTGCGCGACCAGCTGGAGCAAGTGCAGCAACGCCTGAATCGCGAACTCAACCGCGCGCGCCTTGCCGGCGAAACCCTGCCAGGTGCCTTGTTTGATTGCGAAAAAGAGCTGCCCGGCCTGCTGGCCACGCTGAACATGATCCACGGTGAACACCTGGATTTGAGTTACCACCTCACGCCCGGCCTGCAATTGCCCTGGGACCGTGAAGACTTGCTGGAGCTGTTGGGCAACCTGCTGGACAACGCCTGCAAATGGGCAGATGCGGAAATACGCTTGAGCATCAGCGAAACGCCGCACAGCTATTTACTGGCCGTTGAAGATGACGGGCCGGGCATTCCGCAGAGTCAGCGCGACCAGGTGTTCAGCCGGGGTACGCGCCTGGATGAACAGATCGACGGCCATGGCCTGGGGCTGGGGATTGTGCGCGATATCGTCGAGGTGTGGGGCGGGGTGTTGCAGTTGCAGGAGAGTGAGTTGGGTGGCTTGAGGGTGCTAATCGAATTGCCCAAGCGCCAGGCCTGATACACCACAAAATATAAAAATGTGGGAGCGGGCTTGCTCGCGAAGACGGAGTGTCAGCCAGCAAATTCGGCAACTGACACACTGCATTCGCGAGCAAGCCCGCCCCCACATTGGACCTGCTCAAGGGTCAGAATCTGTGCAACTCACTCACACGCGAAACTGATCCATTAACCCCTGCTGCTGATTCGCCAGGCTGTTCAGCGCTTGGCTCACCCGCGCCGATTCATTCGCCTGCTCCGACAGCGACTCGGTCACATCGCGGATCGTCGCCACGTTGCTGTTGATCTCTTCGGCCACCGCGCTTTGCTCTTCGGCGGCGCTGGCGATTTGCAGGTTCATGTCGCTGATCACCGTGACCGCCTCGCCAATCTGGCGCAGGGCGGTGACCGCCTTGCCGACCTGCTCGACACTGCCCTGGGCCTGGCGATAGCTGTTGCCCATGGAGCCGACCACATCGGTGGTGCCGTTTTGCAGCAGTTCGATCACCACGCGGGTTTCTTCCACCGATTCCTGGGTGCGCCGTGCCAGGTTGCGTACTTCGTCGGCGACCACGGCAAATCCTCGGCCGGCCTCACCCGCACGGGCGGCTTCGATGGCGGCGTTGAGTGCCAGCAGGTTGGTTTGCTCGGCAATGCCTCGAATCACTTCCAGCACCGAACCGATTTTCTCGCTATTGGCCGCCAGGCCTTCGACCTGAGCCATGGCGGTGCTCATGTCCGCCGCCAAGTGCCCGATGTTGGTGGTGGTGCGGTCGATCACGGTCAAGCCCTCGCGGGTGGCCTGGTCGGCGTCGCGCGCGGCTTGTGCGGCTTGGGCGGCGCTGCGGGCGACGTCCTGGGCGGTGGCGCTCATTTCGTGGGAGGCGGTGGCCACCTGATCCACCTGGCGGTACTGCTGCTCCATGCCGGCACTGGTCTCTGTGGCAATTGCGGCGGATTGGTCGGCCGTGCCGCGGGCGTCCTGCACTGAGCGTTTGACCTGGGCAATGATCGGTTGCAGTTTGTCGAGGAAGCGGTTGAACCAACCGGCCAGTTGGCCCAGTTCGTCCTGCTTGTCGTAGGCCAGGCGACGGGTCAGGTCGCCTTCGCCGCTGGCGATGTCTTCCAGCATGCGAGCCACGCCAAGGATGGGCCGGGTCACGCTGCGAGCCATCAGCCACACCAGTACCAGGCCGACCACGGCCGCGAGCAGGCCCAGGCTCAGTTCCAGCAGGGTGCCGCGCGTGTTATCGGCATCCAGTTGCGCCTTGAGCGCCTCGGCGGGGCCCACCAGGACTTTTTCCGGCACATCCAGCAACACACCCCACGGCTTGCCGCCGGGAATCGGTGCGAACGGCGCCAGTACCTTGAGTTGATGGTCGGTGCGCACGCTGCGGATCTGCGTGCTGGCCGCCAGTGCGTTGATCAATTGCGCGCCGCTGGCCGTGTCGACTTTATCCAGGCGCTGGCTGAGTTTGCTCGCATCCGGGCTGTAGCCGGCGAGCAAACCGGTGGGGCTGAGGATGCTGACTTGCGTCTGGCCGTCATACAGCTTCTGGCTGGCCTGTTGGCTCACGGCCTGCAAGCTGTTGAGGTTGATGTCCACCGACAGCGAGGCGATGACTTTGCCGTTGACCATCAGCGGAAACACGATGCTGGTCATCAGCACGTTTTGCCCGTCGATCACATAAAAGTACGGCTCGATCACGCAGGGTTTCAAGGTTGTGCGCGGGCAGGTGAACCAGGCGTTGGCTTTCTCGCCGCTGGGCCCAATGCGGGTGTCGGACATGTCGCTTTCGGGCAGTGACATGGAGGTCAATTTGCCGGGCGTCGGTTGCGACCAGTACAGGGCAAAACGGCCTTTGTCGTTACTGCCCAGTTCCGCCTGATTGGCGAAAAGCTCATCCTTGCCGTCCAGCGCATTGGCTTCAAACACCAGCGACAACCCGAGCAGGTCCGGGTTGGCCTGGAGCGCGGCCTTGACCTGGCGGGTCAGGTCTTCGCGGGTGTCGAAGGCGTCGAGGAAGCGTTTTTCCGCCTGTTCGCGCAAAAACAGTACCTGACGGGCAAAACCATGGCCGTACTGGTAGGCGTCCATGAACTGCTGGCGAATGCCCAGCGCCTGCACCTCACCCTGGGCCTCGATGCGTGCCTGGGCGGACTCGTCGAGCATCTGCATGCTCGAGGCTTTGACCTGCTGCGAGCTGTGCTCCATGCGATACAGCGACAGACCCACCAGCAGGGTCACGATCCCCAGCAGGCACAGGCCGGCGAGCAGGGTGATTTTCCATTGAATGGAGAGCTGTCTGAGGAACATCGAGGAGCATCCTTAACCTGAAAACACAGAGAGTCAGGCTATCGGCCGCGTTTTGCCGTTCTTTATTATTTAAACGTTCAATTGAACGCTGAAAACGACGCCGTTTTTTGACATGCGCGCCCGCCTGCTGCAAAGTGCGCGCCCTCTAATAAGACCTCCTAAAGCCTGCACGCCGGCAGCCAACCCCATGGCCGCCCGGGCGCGGGCATGCCTGTTTTTATGTTTTTGTCTTGAGGTAACCATGATTAACGCAGTCATCGCCGCGGTCGGCACCATGCTGGTGCTCAGCTTGTCCCGCGTGCATGTGGTCATCGCCATCATTGTCGGCGCCCTGGTGGGTGGCTTGACCGGTGGCCTGGGCATCGAGGCCACGCTCAAAGCCTTCAACGGCGGCTTGGGCGGCGGGGCGACCGTGGCGTTGTCCTACGCCTTGCTCGGCGCTTTCGCGGTGGCGATTGCCAAGTCCGGTCTGGCCCATGCCCTGGCAGACAAGGCGCTGATCCTGGTCGATCGCCAGGAAGCCACGGGCGGCAGCCACGTCAAATGGTTGCTGATCGGTCTGCTGTGGGTCGTGGCAATTGCCTCGCAGAACATCCTGCCGATCCACATCGCGTTTATTCCGCTGCTGGTGCCGCCGCTGTTGTATGTGCTGACCAAGCTGCAATTGGACCGTCGCCTGATCGCCTGTGTGATGACCTTCGGCCTGATCACGCCGTACATGTTCCTGCCGGTGGGCTTCGGCAACATCTTCCTCAACCAGATCCTGCTGGCCAACGTGGCCAAGAGCGGCGTCGACATCAGCCAGGTCAACGTCACCCACGCCATGGGCTTGCCGGCGCTGGGCATGGTGGTTGGCCTGCTGGTGGCAGTGTTTGTCAGTTATCGCAAAAAGCGCGTGTACGACCTGGAAAAAATCGAGCGCGTCGAGCAAGTGGCCGTGCAGTACAACCCGCTGACCCTGCTGGTGGCCGGGCTGGCGATTGCCTCGGCGTTCATCATTCAACTGTGGCTGGACTCGATGATCATTGGCGCCCTGGCCGGGTTCCTGATCTTTTCGGTGTCGGGCATCGTGCGCTGGCGCGAAACCGACGACCTGTTCACCGAAGGCATGAAGATGATGGCGATGATCGGCTTCATCATGATCGCTTCCTCGGGGTTTGCCGAAGTGCTCAAGGCCACGGGTGACGTGCGTTCGTTGGTAGAAACCTCGGCGGCATTCATCGGCCATAGCCGTGGCGTGGGCGCGCTGCTGATGTTGCTGGTGGGGCTGCTGGTGACCATGGGCATTGGCTCGTCGTTTTCCACGGTGCCGATCCTCGCCGCGATTTTTGTGCCGCTGTGTGTGCAACTGGGTTTCAGCCCGTTGGCGATTGTGTGCATCGTCGGCACCGCAGGCGCCCTGGGCGATGCCGGCTCACCGGCGTCGGACTCGACCCTCGGCCCGACCTCCGGCCTGAACATCGACGGCCAGCACCACCATATCTGGGACACCGTGGTGCCGACTTTCCTGCACTACAACATCCCGTTGCTGGCATTCGGCTGGCTCGCTGCGATGACCCTTTAATGATGTGAAACACCTCCCGCGCCACGGGTAACGAGTGGCCTACAGATCCGTTGCAGTTGGCCGATAGCCTCTCCAAGTCGCCACTAATAAGAGAGAAAAGCCATGCGTCTGAGTCTGAAGGCCAAAGTCCTGTCCCTCGCCGTAGTGCCGGTATTGCTGTTCGCCGTGGTCATCAGCCTGACCACCGTGTGGATCCTCCAGGGCCAGGCACGCAACGAGGTGGATGAAACCCGCCAGCGCCTGCTCAACGACGCCAAGGCCACCCTGCAAAGTTACGTCGAGGTGGCCATGACCACCATCAAACCGCTCTACGACGCTGCCGCCCCTGGGGACACCGCCGCGCGGGCCGAGGTGGTCAAGTTGCTGTCCAACACCAACTACGGCAAGGACGGCTACTTCTTCGGCTACGACTCCGAGACCATCCGCCTGTTCAAGGGCAACAGCCCCGACGGCGTGGGCAAGAGCTTCAAGGACAACCGCGACCCCAACGGCGTCTACGTCAACCGCGACCTGGTCAAGGTCGGCAAGGACGGCACCCACTACCTGCAATACAGCTCGACCCAACCTGGGCAGACCGAGTTGGTGCCCAAGCTTGGCTACACCGAATACCTGCCCAAGTGGGACATGGTGATTGGCACCTCGGTCAACCTCGACGGCATCGAAGCCCAGGTGGCGGTGGTTGAGGCCAAGGTCGAGAAACGCATGGAAGGCGTGCTGCTGAGCATCCTCGGTGTGGCCGTGGTGGTGTTGCTGGTGATTGCCGCCGTGGGCATGGTGACCGCCAATACCATCCTGCGGCCGTTGAACTTGATGAAAGCCAACCTCGACGATATCGCGGCGGGCGAGGGCGACTTGACCCGCCGCCTGGCCATCACCAGCCAGGATGAACTCGGCGATCTGGCGGGTGCGTTCAACCGCTTTGTCGACAAGATCCACGGCCTGGTGCGGCAGATCACCGAGATGACCTCGCAACTCACCGGGTTGGTCGGGCAGGTGTCCGAGCAAGCCCAGCGCTCGGAAACCGCGATGGAGCGCCAACGTCACGAAACGGACCAAGTGGCCACCGCCATTAATCAGATGTCCTCCGCCGCCCATGAAGTCGCGCGCAGCGCCCAGGGCGCCGCCGTCGCCGCGCAACAGACCGACGCCGAGGGCCAGGCCGCCAAGCGCGTGGTGGACGGCAGCATCGCGCAGATTCATGCGCTGGTGAATGACATCCGCAGCAGTGGCGTGTCCCTCGACAGCCTGCAACAGGACGTGTCGTCGATTGTCAGCGTGCTGGGGGTGATCCGATCGATCGCCGAACAGACCAACCTGCTGGCGCTCAACGCCGCCATCGAAGCCGCGCGAGCAGGCGAGGCCGGCCGTGGTTTTGCGGTGGTGGCCGATGAAGTGCGAGCGTTGGCCAGCCGCACTCAAACCAGCACCCAGGAAATCCAGGGCATGATCGACCGCCTGCAAAAAGGCACCGAAGCCGCCGTGGACGCGATGCGCCGTTCCAGCGATGCCGGCGACGGCACCTCGGCCCAGGCCAACCAGGCCGGCGCCTCACTGGACACCATGGCGCAACTGATCGGCACCATCAACTCGATGAACGCGCAGATTGCCAGCGCCGCCGAAGAGCAAACCGCCGTGGCCGAAGAGATCAATCGCAGCGTGCATCAGATCGCCGTGGCGGTGGACAGTGTGGCCGATGAAACCCAACTGGGCGCCCAGACCTCTCGCAGCCTGGCGGATTTGGGCCAGCGCCTGGGGCAGTTGGTGGGTCAGTTCAGGATCTGATCTTTCATAGGTTTAACCTATGTTTAACTAACGTACATACGAATATACCGCTCACCGCCCCTCGGCAAGACTTGAGCCCCAACCACAACAGGGGCTCACCTCAATGCCGCATCCCGACCCGCTTCAGCGCTTGGCTGAACTCGACACCAACACGGTTTCCGACGCACTGGATGTCCTGCAACTGCCCGGCGCCGTGGTGGGCATCCGTACGTTGTGGGACTGCCCCACGGTGGTCGGCCGCGCCAGCACGGTCAAGCTGGCGCCCAAGACCGACGCCGCTCCCGGCGTGCACCTGATTTCCCCGGTGATCGACGCCATTACCGGCGATGACCGCGTGCTGGTCATCGCCGGAGGCATCGACGGCGTTTCGTGCTGGGGCGACATCATGACCCAATACGCCGGCAGTCGCGGGGTTGCCGCCACGGTGATCGATGGCGTGTGCCGGGACGTCAGCAAAGCGTTGGGCGATGGTTATCCGATGTTCACCAGAGGCCGCTACATGCGTACCGGTAAGGACCGCGTGCAAGTGGCGTCGGTAAACCAGCCGGTGGCCATCGGCGGTGCCCGTGTGTGTGCCCGGGACATCGTGGTGGCCGGTGCGAATGGCGTGTTCGTGGTGCCCCGCGACCGTGCCGAAGCCGTGGCGCGCACCGCGCGGCAGATTGAACACGCGGAGTCGCAGATTCGGGCGCAGCTCGAGGCCGGCAAGACCCTCAAGCAAGCGCGCGAAGCCCTGGGTTATCACCAGTTGCAGAGGAAAGACTCGTGACCCTCGAACGTCTGAACACGCGCCTGGCTCACGCCCAGCCGTCTGCCACCTACCGCATCATCGACCGCGTCGCCGCCCGCCGCGCCGAAGGGGCGAAGATCATTTCGCTGTGCGCCGGCGAGCCGGATTTCGATACCCCGGAACACATCCGCCAGGCCGGTATCGACGCGATCCGCAATGGCCACACGCGCTACACCCAAGTGGCCGGTGTGCGTGCCTTGCGTGAAGCGGTCGCGCAAAAATTCCGCCGTGAAAATGGCCTGGCTGTCACCTGGCAGGACACGATCGTCAGCAGTGGTGGCAAGCACGTGATCTACAACGCACTCGCCGCCACGTTGAACGACGGGGATGAAGTGATCGTGCCCGCGCCTTACTGGGTCAGCTACCCGGAAATGGTCGAGCTATGCGGCGGCACTGCCAGGATTGTGCCGTGCAGCGGCGAGGACGGGTTCAAGTTGACGCCAGCGGCGCTGGACGCGGCGATCAACCCCGCGACGCGCTGGCTGATCCTCAACTCGCCCTCCAACCCCACCGGCGCGGTGTACAGCCAGCAGGAGCTGCGCGCCCTGGCCGACGTGCTGTTGGCGCATCCGCATGTGCTGGTGCTGGCGGACGATATCTACGAACACTTGCTGTTCGACGGGCAAACCTTCCACACCCTGGCTGAGGTTGAACCCGAGTTGGCGCCGCGGGTTTTGACCATGAACGGCGTGTCCAAGGCTTACGCCATGACCGGTTGGCGCATTGGTTTCGCCACTGGGCCGCGTTGGTTGTTGGCGGCGATGGAAAAGCTTCAGGGCCAACAGACCTCAGGCGCGAGCGCGATTTCACAGCACGCGGCGATTGCTGCCTTGAACGGGCCGCAGGCGTTTATCCAGCAGTCGCGGGCCGTGTTTGAGCGTCGGCGGGACCTGGTTGTGTCCTTTCTAAACAACACGCTGGGCCTGGAATGCGCGCGCCCGTGCGGCGCGTTTTACGCGTTTGCCTCCTGCGCCGGTTTGCTGGGGCGCACCACGCCTGCCGGCAAGCGGCTGCAAACCGACGAAGACGTGGCGCATGCCTTGCTCGATGAAGCCAACGTGGCCGTCGTGCACGGCAGCGCATTCGGCCTGGCGCCGTACCTGCGCATCGCTTACGCCCTGGACGATGCCGCGTTGCTGCAGGCGTGCGAGGCCATCCGCCAGTTCTGCGCGGCGACGCGTTAGAGGTCGCGCATCAGCAGGCCGAAGCGCAGGTCCATTGTGGCCGGGAGCGGCACATACACGGTGTGCCCGTCGCCCGGCGCGACCTCAATGGCTTCACCCTTGGCGTTGTGCAGCACGGCCAGGTCGAAGTGAAAATTCCCGGCGGGCGTCATCAATTCCAGATGATTGCCCACGGCAAAGCGGTTCTTCACCTTGACCTCGGCCAGCTCCCCACGGCGCTCGCCGGTCAACTCCCCGACAAACTGCTGACGTTGCGACACCGAGCTGCCGTGCTGGTAATTCTGGTACTCGTCATGCACGTGGCGGCGCAGGAAACCTTCGGTGTAGCCGCGCTGGGCGAGTGATTCCAAATCGCTCATCAGCCTGCGGTCGAAAGCGCGCCCGGCCACCGCATCGTCGATGGCCTGGCGATACACCTGGGTGGTGCGTGCGCAGTAGAAGTGCGATTTGGTGCGGCCTTCAATCTTCAGCGAATGCACGCCCATGTGGGTCAGGCGCTCCACGTGCTGCACCGCGCGCAGGTCTTTGGCGTTCATGATGTACGTGCCGTGTTCATCCTCGAACGCGGGCATTTGCTCATCCGGGCGATTGGCTTCCTGCAGCAGGAACACTTGATCGGTCGGCGCGCCGATGCCCAGGGTTGGCTGACACGTTTGGACGATGTCGCCCATGGCGTTTTCCACCGCCGGCGTGGCCTGATACTTCCAGCGACACGCGTTGGTGCAGGTGCCTTGGTTGGCATCGCGCTTGTTCAGGTAGCCCGACAGCAGGCAGCGTCCGGAATAGGCCATGCACAGGGCGCCGTGCACGAACACTTCCAGTTCCATGGTCGGCACGTGTTGGCGGATTTCGTCGATCTCTTCCAGTGACAGCTCGCGCGACAGAATCACCCGGTTGATGCCTTGTTGCTGCCAGAACTCGACGCTGGCCCAGTTCACCGTGTTGGCCTGCACCGACAGATGGATGGGCATCTGCGGAAAATGGCGGCGCACCAGCATGATCAGCCCCGGATCGGACATGATCAGCGCATCCGGGCCCATGTCGATCACTGGCGCCAGGTCCTTGAGGAAGGTTTTCAGCTTGGCGTTGTGCGGCGCGATGTTCACCACCACGTAGAAACGTTTGCCCTGCGCGTGGGCTTCCTGGATGCCGAGCGCCAGGTTGGCGTGGTCAAATTCATTGTTGCGTACACGCAGGCTGTAACGCGGCTGGCCGGCGTAGACCGCATCGGCGCCGTAAGCGAAGGCGTAGCGCATGTTTTTCAGGGTGCCGGCGGGGGCGAGCAGTTCGGGGGCAATGGCAGATGGCATGGGTTCGCATCGCAAAAGGTCGCGAGGGTAGTGGAGCTTGATCTCGGATTTATTGATCCAGATCGCCCTTTGTTGATTTTGTATCGTGGTGTATCGGCAGGCGGGTTTCGACATAGGCGCGATACGTCGGCGGTTTCCAATGGGGCATCCCCCTCGCCACAAGGTAATTGCCATGCGACTTATCTCGGTGCTGTTCGCCGGCCTGCTGTCAGCCTTTGCCCTGGTGTCCAACCAGGTGGCCAGCCAAGAGACCCAAACCACCCAGGGTGCGATGCCCTCACTGGCGGGCGCGGTCGAGTGGCTCAACTCGCCACCGCTGAGCACCGACGCGCTCAAAGGCAAAGTGGTGCTGGTTGATTTCTGGACCTACGATTGCGTCAATTGCCGCCGCGCACTTCCCTATGTGCAAGCCTGGGCCAGGCAGTACGAACAAGACGGGCTGGTGGTTATCGGCGTGCACACCCCGGAATACGCCTACGAGCACATCACCGGCAATGTCAGGGACCAGGTGCGCAAACTCGGTATCACTTACCCGGTGGCCGTCGACAACAACTACGCGATCTGGCGCAGTTTCGATAACCAGTACTGGCCCGCCCATTACCTGATCGACGCAAAGGGGCAGGTGCGTTACAGCCACTTCGGCGAAGGCCGCTATGACGCTCAGGAGCAGATGATTCAGACGCTGTTGAGCGAGGCAAAGGCGCAGGCTTCCGGGCAATAAGTGATGCGGTCTATGCTTGTGCGATAAACGATGGCACTCCCAGCATTCGCAGCGGACTAAGCAACAGGGCCTGCACAGGGCCTTGGCTTTTCTGACATGGACCGGACATGAATCAAACCAACCTGCAATTCAAAACCCTGCTGTTGCTGCTGGCCCTGGTGACCATCGCCTTTATCTGGATATTGCTGCCGTTTTACGGCGCGGTGTTCTGGGCGGTGATCCTCGGCATTATCTTTGCCCCGATGCAGCGGCGCCTGCAACAGCGGTTCGGCTGGAACCGCAACCTCACGTCCCTGGCGACGCTGACGGTGTGCCTGATCATTGCGATTTTGCCGGTGATCATTACCAGTGTGCTGCTGGTGCAAGAGGGCGCGACCCTGTACAAAAATATTGAAAGCGGCAAGTTGGATGTGGCGGGGTATATCGAGCAATTCAAGAATGTCCTGCCGCCGTACTTCCAGCACCTGCTGGACCGCTTTGGCATGGGCAACCTGGAAGGCCTGCGGGAAAAGATCGTCAAGAGTGCAATGCAGGGCAGCCAGTTCTTTGCGACCCAGGCGTTCAGCTTTGGCCAGGGCACGTTTGATTTCCTGGTGAGCTTTTTCATCATGCTGTATCTGCTGTTTTTTCTGCTGCGCGACGGTCCGGAACTGGTGCGCAAAGTGCGCACGGCGGTGCCGTTGGCCGAGCCGCAAAAGCGCCGTTTGCAGCTCAAGTTCAATCGTGTGGTGCGGGCCACGGTCAAAGGCAACGTGCTGGTGGCTGTCACTCAAGGCGCGCTGGGCGGTTTGATTTTCTGGTTTCTGGATATCCCGAGCGCGTTGCTCTGGGCGGTGTTGATGGCGTTTCTGTCGCTGCTGCCTGCCGTGGGCGCGGGGATTGTGTGGGGCCCGGTGGCCATCTATTTCCTGTTGAGCGGTTCGATCTGGCAGGGCGTGGTGCTGGCGGTGTTCGGCGTATTCGTGATCGGCTTGGTGGACAACGTACTGCGCCCGATCCTGGTGGGCAAGGACACCAAGATGCCGGATTACCTGATCCTGATCTCGACCCTGGGCGGGCTGTCGGTGTTTGGCCTGAACGGGTTTGTGATCGGGCCGCTGGTGGCGGCGTTGTTTATGTCGAGCTGGGCGCTGTTTGTCGAAAGCAAACCACGGGTCAAGCTGCCGCTGCCTTAGCGGTTACAGAAGGCGAGCTTCAGGCGTGCAGTCTGAAGCTCGACGCTTGTTGAAGCTGCTTTTCGGCCGCCGATAACGACGTGAGTGGGCCGCTGATGGGCTCGCCATCGCGCACCAGGTACCAGCAAGCCAGCAGCCCCAGCTTGCGAAGAGGGGCGGGAACGGCGCTGCCGATAACGGACATGATCTGAACAGTGGGCATAGAGGCCTCCAATTGCTATGGAGGCCACCTTACGGCGCTGCGGGCCGAAGGAAAAATCAACCGGCTCGATAGTCGTCATCAACACAAGACGTCAATCCACCACTTGATCAAGCATGATCACCACTTCCTGCTCACTGAGCAGCCCCTTGTGCACCAGGTTTTGCGCCAATAACGCCAGGAACTTCGCGCTGCGATGGCCTTCAAGGTGCTTGAGCTCTGTGAGTGCACTGTAGACCTTACTGGACGTGCACAGGCCGGCGGTGCGGTGCGGGTTTTGCGTGGGCATGGTCAGTTGTCCTTAGTTGTTATTGGCTGGACAGAATCAATAGTGAGAGGGTTTCGTGACACAAACATGACAGCGCAAGCCTCGTTCGAGCAAGTAGACATTAGCCATAATCATGTGCGATTACGCCTCGAGCATTGTCCTCACAGCGACCTTTGCAGGGTAAATCCGGACCTTTGAGGCAAAAAAAAAGGCCCCGCGGGTAAGCGGGGCCTGATCCTGTGATGTCAATTGCGTGTTACCAGCCGCGGCCGTAATAGCCATGGGGAGGGCCGTAGTAACCACGTGGTGGGCCGTAATAAACCGGCGCCGGGCGATAATAAACCTGCTGTTGCACATACACCGGTGGTGGCGGCGCGTAGTAGACCGGAGGAGGCGCGGCATATACCGGTTGCGGCTGAACGTAGACCGGTTGCTGCACGTAGACCGGCTGGGATTGGCTGGCAACCACGGAGCCGACAACGGCTGCACCGACTAAAGCACCCAACACGGCCGGGCCACCCCAACCACCACCGTGGGCGGAGGCTTGGCCTGCCATAGCGAGTGCGCCGATAAGCAAGGCGATTTTGGGGATTTTACGAATCATGGTCATTCCTCGGTTAGCCCCTGCGCTTGTGGTCTGCAATCAATAGACTCAAGGATTGTCGCGGGGATACTTTTAAGACAACGTATTTCTGAAAAACAGCACAGCCGATAGGTAAAGGTTGTGTAAGGTCTGTACCCAATTGCTTACTCAAAGGAGTTTTCCATGCAGATGCACCCCAACAAGGACACCCAGCTGTGTATGTCATTGTCGGCGCGCCCCGGGAATTTTGGCTTGCGTTTCCATAACCATCTGTATGAACAGTTGGGTCTGAACTTCTACTATAAAGCCTTCAGCAGCCAGGATTTACCCGGCGCGATCGGCGGTATACGCGCACTGGGCGTTCGCGGTTGCGGCGTTTCCATGCCGTTCAAGGAAGCCAGCATTGCGTTGGTCGATGAGCTGGACGACTCGGTCAAGGCCATTGCCTCCCTCAACACCATCGTCAACACCAACGGCCATCTCAAGGCCTACAACACCGACTACATCGCCGTCGAGCAACTGCTGAAAAAGCACGCGGTACCGAAGCAATCCACCTTTGCCCTGCGTGGCAGCGGCGGAATGGCCAAGGCCGTGGCCAGTGCCTTGCGCGACGGTGGTTACGCCCATGGCGTGATTGTGGCGCGTAACGAAGCGGCCGGTCGGGCCTTGGCGCACAGCCTGGGCTACGAATGGCAGGCAGAGCTGGGGGACTTGCGCCCGCAGATGTTGGTCAACGTGACACCGATCGGCATGACCGGTGGGGCAGAGGCGGATCAACTGGCGTTTGAAGCAGAAGCTGTGGATGCCGCCGATACCGTCTTCGATGTCGTGGCGATTCCCGCCGAAACGCCGCTGATCGTGCGCGGGCGGGCCAAAGGCAAGCGAGTGATTACCGGGCTCGAAGTGATCGCGATCCAGGCGTTGGAGCAATTTGTGCTGTACACCGGCGTGCGGCCAACGGATGAACAGTTTCAGGCCGCAGTGGCCTTCGCCCGAAATTAACGCCTGCGCAGATCCAAATGTGGGAGCGGGCTTGCTCGCGAAGGCGGTGGTTCAGTGGGCACATTCGTCGACTGACACACCGTATTCGCGAGCAAGCCCGCTCCCACATTGTTGATCGAGTTATGCCTGTTCCAGGTGTGCCAGGCGTTCTTCAAGCGCTGCGATTCGGGATTCAAGCTCTTCGATACGATCCAGAGAAACCGCCCCCGTTGACCGCTCCACCGGATTCCCCCGTGCCGCCAGAATCACCTCGATATCCGCCGGGTCCCCCAGCGCATGGGTATAACGGTCTTCGCGCTGCCCGGCCTGACGCGGCACCAGCACCGCCAGCCCGCGCGCAATCAAACGCTCCAGCTGGTGTACAACTTGCTCGGCGTCTTCAAAATCATGCATGCGCCCGCTGCGAGTCAGCAGTTCATTGACCGTCTGTGGCCCGCGCAGAAACAGCAGCCCGATCAGGATCACCTGGGCCGGCACCAGCTCCAGCGCCTTGTCCACGCGATGTTCCCAGCGGTCGGCGCGGCTCCCCATCACCAGGCGGGTAAAACCTTGGCCTTCCAGCGCGCGCAGGCTTTGGCCGACCTGGCCCTGGCTGAGGTTCGTCACCGGTTCGCGGCTGGTCTTCTGGTTGCACGCCAGCACCAGGGCGTTAAGGGTCAGCGGGTAGGTTTCCGGGTTGGTCGCCTGTTTCTCGATCAGGCAGCCCAGGATGCGGATTTCCGTGCTGTTCAGGCGCGGCTCAGGGGTCTCGGTGTCGTGCTCGGCGGTCATCGCGCTTTCCCTATGCAGTGAACCCACTAGCCTAATCCTGAAAAAATAAAAGACAAGCGGCACGCGCGGCTGGCATGTCTATAATCGCCGCTGGTTCCAAACCCTGCCATTACCGTGAGACTCTCATGACTATTTCCCTGTACGCCGCCTCCATCCCGGTCTTCAAGCAAATGCTCAACGCCCTGAGCGATGTGCTGAACAAAGCCGAAGCCCACGCCACCGCCAAGAACATCGAGCCAAACGCCTTGCTGCAGGCGCGTCTGTTTCCGGACATGTTCCAGCTGGTGCGCCAGGTCCAGATCGCTGTCGACTTCGCCAAAGGCGTTTCCGCGCGTCTGGCCGAGATCGAAGTGCCGAAGTACGAAGACAGCGAAGTGACCTTCGCCGACCTGCAAGCACTGATCGCCAAGGTGCTGGCATTTGTCGACACCATCAAGCCTGAGCAAATCGACGGCAAGGAAGGCATCGAGATCATCACCCGCCCAGGCACGCCGAAAGAAAAGCGCTTCAGCGGCCAGTCCTACCTGCTGACCTACGGCCTGCCGCAGTTCTTCTTCCACGTCACTACCGCTTACGCTCTGCTGCGTCACAACGGTGTGGAAGTGGGCAAGCGTGATTACATGGGCGCTTTCTAAGCCCATAAAAAAAGCCCGGGGTTGTTCTTGATCGAACGCCCCGGGCTTTTTCATGCCTGACGGTTAAGCCAATTGCTCATCCTTGCCCAGGCACGCCGCAGCAGTAAACAGCACATCGGTGGACGAGTTGAGCGCGGTTTCTGCCGAATCCTGCAGCACGCCGATGATGAACCCGACGGCCACCACCTGCATGGCGACTTCGCTGGGAATACCAAACAGGCTGCACGCCAGTGGAATCAACAGCAGCGAGCCACCGGCCACACCCGACGCCCCACACGCACAGATCGCCGCGACTACGCTGAGCAGCACGGCGGTCGGCAGGTCGACGGCAATGCCGAGGGTGTGAACCGCTGCGAGTGTCAGCACGGTGATGGTGATTGCCGCACCGGCCATATTGATGGTGGCGCCCAGCGGAATCGACACCGAGTAGGTGTCTTCATGCAGGCCCAGGCGTTTGCTCAGCGCAAGGTTCACCGGAATATTCGCCGCCGAACTGCGGGTGAAGAAAGCGGTGATGCCGCTCTCACGCAGGCACATCAGCACCAGCGGGTACGGATTGCGGCGCAGTTTCCAGAACACGATGGCCGGGTTGACCACCAGCGCCACGAACAGCATGCAGCCGATCAGCACCATCAGCAGGTGAACGTAGCCGAGCAGGGCGCCGAAGCCGGAAGTGGCCAGGGTTGAGGCCACCAGGCCAAAGATGCCAAGCGGTGCGAAGCGAATCACCATGCGCACGATCAATGTCACGCCGTTGGACAAATCCTCCAGCACGGTGCGGGTGGTTTCACCCGCATGACGAATCGCGATGCCCATGCCGATGGCCCAGGCCAAAATGCCGATGAAGTTGGCGTTCATCAGTGCGCTGACCGGGTTATCCACCACACTGAGCAACAGGCTTTGCAGCACCTCGCCGATGCCGCCGGGCGCACTGACGCTGGCATCGTGGGTGGCGAGCACCAGCATCGAGGGGAACAACGTGCTGGCAATCACTGCGACCACGGCGGCAGCGAACGTGCCCAGCAGGTACAGAAACAGGATCGGCTTGATATGGGTTTCCTGGCCGTGTTTATGACTGGCAATCGATGCCATCACCAACACGAAGACCAGAATCGGCGCCACGGCCTTGAGCGCGGCGACAAACACCTTGCCGATAAAACCGGTGGCCTTGGCCGCCTCTGGCGCGAACAACGCGAGAAGGATGCCGGCGACCAGGCCGAGGATGATTTGCGTGACCAGGCTGACGCGAGCCAGTCGTTGCAGGAGGGAAGGGGCAGCAGTCATAAACACATGTCTCTATTTTTTTGAAGGCACAGCGGCGCAGGCATAACGGGCTGTAGGACGCGGGGCGCGGAGTCTAGCACGCTGTACAAAGTGTTCCGTGTGATGCGGCATTCGGTCACCCGCGCCTGCGGGCCTTGGCCAAATCCCGACATACTCTGTTAACATTCTCGCCTCTCACCTTTCCTATCCGTCAGCGAGCCCCTCGGGCTGTCGTTGATGTCGTCGTTTCTGGAGTTTTCATGCTGTTTCCCATCCTGCTGCTGTCGGCCGCCGGCTTCACCGTGCTGACCACAGAATTCATCATCGTCGGCCTGTTGCCGTCCATTGCCCGGGACTTGGATGTCACCGTGTCCCAGGCCGGGCTGCTGGTGACCTTGTTTGCCTTTACCGTGGCGGCGTTTGGCCCGTTTCTCACGGCGTACTTCGCGCGCTTCGGGCGCAAGCGTTTGTTCATCAGCATTCTGATCATGTTTGGCGTGGCCAATACGGTGGCCGCGCTGGCGCCGAATATTTGGGTGATGGCAGTGGCACGGTTGATCCCCGCGTTGGGGCTGCCGGTGTTCTGGGCCTTGGCCAGTGAAACCGCAGTGGATATCGTTGGCCCTGAATACGCCGGGCGCGCCATCGAAAAGATTGGCTTTGGCATCGTCTGCGCTACCGTGTTCGGCATTCCAGTGGGCACATTGATTTCGGACATGTTCGGCTGGCGCACCGCGTTCGCGATCCTCGCCGTGGTGGCGTTGGCCAAGGCGTTGCTGCTGTTTATCTACCTGCCGGTGACTAAGCCGAAGAACGATCAAGTCACCCTGCGCTCGCAGTTCAAGATCCTGCGCAACCCGGTGATGCAAGGCCATATTCTGCTGTCGATCCTGGTGTTCAGCGGCATGTTCACCGCTTACACCTACCTGGCCGACATCCTCGAGCGCCTGGCCGGGTTCGACGGCACCCTGGTGGGCTGGTGCCTGATGGGCTTTGGCGCGGTCGGCCTGCTCGGCAACTCCCTGGGCGGGCGCGCAGTGGATCGCCACCCCTTGATCGCCTCCATGGTGTTCTGCGGGTTCATGATCGCAGGCATGGTGGCCTTGGTTCCGGCAATTCATTCAACGATTGGCCTGGCGGCGGCGATGGCCGTGTGGGGCGTGACCCAGGCGGCGATGTTCCTGGTCAGCCATGTGCGGTTGATGAAGGCCGCGCCCCATGCCCCGGCGTTTGCCGCGTCGTTGAATATTGCTGGCGCTAACCTTGGGATCGGCTTGGGCGCAATGGTCGGCGGGCATGTGATCGACACCCTCGGCCTTGGCAGCCTGGGTTTTGCGGCGTCCGGTTTTATCCTGGTGTCGATCTTGCTGGCGCTGTGGCTGATGACCGCCAAGCAACCGGTCGTATCCCACGCTTGAACCCTCAGGGCAGGGCGGTAAACAGCTCGCGCCTTGCCCCTTCGGTAATCGCCACAATGCCGGGGTGCTTGATTTTGCGTTCCACCGAGATCGCGTAAAACGACTCGGTGACCGCATCGGTCTGGCCCATCAGTGCCACGCCATACTGGCGCACCACCTCATCGGCAATCACGCTGGGGGCAATAAAAATGCCGCTGCCGGATTGCCCGAATGCCTGCATCAAGGCGCTGTCGTCGAACTCGCCGATGATCTTCGGTTGGATCTTCTGCTCGGCAAACCAGCGCTGCAAGCGGCTGCGCACCACCGTCTCGGCTCCCGGAATCAACAGCGGTGCGCCCTGCAAGCATTGTGGGAAGTCGCCGCCATACCTGTCAGCCAATGCCTGGGTGGCGAAAAAACTGATACCGCATTCGCCCAGCTTCTGGCTGTAGCCCTTGATGTCCAGATGTGTGGGCATGGGGCTGTCGGAAATCACCAAGTCCAGGCGCTGGATCGCCAGGTCGGCCAGCAGGCGGTCGAGTTTATCTTCGCGGCAGGTGATGCGGATCGGTTCGCTCAGCTCCATGGTCGGCGCGATCAGCCGGTACACGATGGATTTAGGCACCACGTCCGCGACGCCGACCCGGAACAGGATCTGCTGTTCGTTTGGCTCTGCGCGCAGCAACGCCTCCAGCTCATTACCGGTCTGGAACATCTGCTCGGCGTAGGGCAGGGCGCGGCGCCCGGCCTCAGTCAGTTCCAACTGGCGCCCGACGCGTTGAAACAGCGCGATGCCAAAGGTTTGCTCAAGCAGACTGATCTGACCGCTGATGGTCTGCGGCGTGAGGTTCAATTGCTCACAGGCGCGCACGATGCTGCCGGTCTTGGCCACCACCCAAAAGTAATGCAGTTGTCGGTAATTGAGCATCACGGTCTACACTTCGTAAAAAACGAAGTATACGTCAGAAAAATACGAATTTTCCTGAACTGTTCGCCTGCATAGAATGCCTCGCTATCGAGGGGCCACTATTTGGACCCGCTGGTTCTAACGAGGAATACATCATGAAACTCAATTCCCTGGGCGCCGCGTCCTTGCTTGCGCTTTCATTGGTAATGGTCAGCGGCTGTGATCAGGTGGAAAAAAGCGCCCAGCAAGTGCTCGGCAAGGCCACTGATTCCGCCAAGCAAGCCATCGATGACACCCATAAGGCCGCCGAGCAGGCATTGAGTGAAGCGACACAAGGCTTGATCAGCCCGCAAAAAAAGGATGATCAGGAAGAAAAAGAACCCGAATCGAACAGCAAAGAAGCCTAACTTCCCAGCACAACGTCAGGACTGACCTATGGATTACCTTTTACAACTGGCCGCCAGCCCCACCGCCTGGATCGCACTGGCCACCTTGATCGTGATGGAAATCGTGCTGGGCATCGACAACCTGATCTTTATCTCGATTCTCACCAACAAATTACCCGAGAAGCATCGGGCCAAGGCACGCCGCATTGGTATCAGCATGGCGTTGGTATTGCGCCTGGGCTTGTTGAGTACCATCGCGTTTATCGTGCAGTTGACGGCGCCGGTGTTCGAAATCTTCGGCCAGGCGTTTTCGTGGAAGGACATGATCCTGATCGCCGGTGGCCTGTTCCTGGTGTGGAAGGCGACCACCGAAATCCATCACAGCATGGACCCCGAGCCAGAGGCGAAAGAAACCGTCAGCAATGCCGTGACCATTGGCTTCGCCGCGGCCATCGGCCAGATCCTGCTGCTCGACCTGGTGTTCTCCATCGACAGCATCATCACCGCCGTGGGCATGACCGAGCACTTGCCGATCATGATCATTGCTGTGGTGGTTTCGGTGATCGTGATGCTGGTGGCGGCTGAACCGCTGGCCAAGTTCATCAACGACAACCCGACCGTGGTCATGCTGGCCCTGGGCTTTTTGATCATGATCGGCATGACGCTGATCGCCGAAGGCTTCGGCGCCCATGTGCCAAAAGGCTACGTGTATGCGGCCATGGCGTTCTCGGCAGCGATTGAGTGCTTGAACATTGCACGACGCAATCGCCACCAGCGTTTGCTCGCCGCGAGGCAGTAACGCCAGAAACACAAAAAGCCGGCTGAGCTCACAAGCGCCCAGCCGGCTTTTTGCTGTCTGATAGAATCTGCGCACTTGTTACCTTGAGGTCCACCATGAACGAGCCGATTCGCCTCACCCAGTACAGCCACGGCGCGGGTTGCGGCTGCAAGATTTCACCGCAAGTGCTGGAAGTGATTCTTGCCGGCAGCGGCGCACAGAACCTCGACCCCAACCTGTGGGTCGGCAACGCCTCACGCGACGACGCGGCGGTGTACGCCATCGATGACGAGCGCGGCGTGGTCTCCACCACCGATTTTTTCATGCCGATTGTCGATGATCCCTTCGACTTCGGCCGTATTGCCGCCACCAACGCAATCAGCGACATCTACGCCATGGGCGGCGACCCGTTGATGGCCATCGCCATTCTGGGGTGGCCGGTGAATGTACTGGCGCCGGAAGTTGCCCGCGAAGTCATCCGTGGCGGCCGTTCGGTGTGCGACGCCGCCGGTATTCCGTTGGCCGGTGGGCACTCCATTGATGCGCCAGAGCCGATCTTTGGTCTGGCCGTCACCGGCATCGTGCAAAAACGCCACATGAAGCGTAACGACACCGCCACTGCCGGCTGCAAGCTGTACCTGACCAAGCCTCTGGGCATCGGTATCCTTACCACTGCCGAGAAGAAGGGCAAACTGCGCGAAGCGGATATCGGCCTGGCCCGTGACTGGATGTGCACGCTCAACAAACCTGGTAGTCGTTTCGGCAAGTTGGCCGGCGTAACCGCCATGACCGATGTCACTGGTTTCGGTCTGTTGGGTCACCTGGTGGAAATGGCTGACGGCAGTAGTCTCACGGCGCGCATCGAATACCAAAAGGTCCCACGCCTGGCCGGGATCGAGGACTACCTCGATCAGGGCTGCATGCCCGGTGGCACCTTGCGCAACTTCGACAGTTATTCGAGCAAGCTCGGGCGCCTGCAAGAACTGCACAAGCGCGTGCTCTGTGACCCGCAAACCAGCGGCGGCCTGCTGATCGCCGTTACCCCCGAAGGCGACGCCGAATTCCACACCGTGGCCGCCGAACTGGGCCTGAGCCTTGAGCCCATCGGCGAACTGGTTGAGCGACAGACTCACGCGGTAGAGGTGTTTTGATGGCGACTGACATCACCGACTACCGCGACATCTTCCTCAACGACCGGTCAATGATGGATACCCGCGCGCCGATCGAGTTCACCAAAGGCGCATTCCCCGGTGTGGTCAACCTGCCGCTGATGACCGACGACGAGCGCCAGCGGGTCGGTACCTGTTACAAACAGCAAGGCCAGCAAGCCGCTATCGTGCTGGGGCATGAACTGGTGTCCGGCGCGATCAAGGCCGAGCGTATTGAACAGTGGGCGCAGTTTGCCGAGGCCCACCCTGACGGCTACTTGTACTGCTTCCGCGGTGGGCTGCGTTCGCAGATCGTGCAGCAATGGTTGAAGACCGAAGCCGGTATCGAGTACCCGCGAGTCGGCGGTGGCTACAAGGCCATGCGTACTTTCCTGCTGGAAACGCTGGAGCAGGCCACTGCGCAGTGTGATTTTGTGCTGCTTGGCGGCATGACCGGCACCGGCAAGACCGAAGTGCTCGGCCAATTGCGCAACGCATTGGACCTGGAAGGCCACGCCAACCATCGCGGCTCCAGCTTTGGCAAGCGCGCCACCGCGCAGCCGTCCAACATCGACTTCGAAAACCGTTTGGCTGTGGACCTGCTAAAAAAACGCGCGGGTGGTATCGAGCAATTCGTGGTCGAGGACGAAAGCCGCATGATCGGCAGCTGTGCGCTGCCGTTACCCTTGCACCAGAGCATGCAGATGTTTTCGATGGTGTGGTTGGAAGACAGCGTTGAAGGCCGCGTAGAACGAATCCTGCGGGATTATGTGGTCGACCTCTGCGCCGAGTTCATTCAGGTGTTTGGCGAAAACGGTCAGGCACTGTTCGCCGAGCGCTTGACCCAGAGCCTGGCCAATATCCATAAACGCCTGGGTGGCGAGCGCTTCCAGCGGCTGCAGGCGATCTTGCAAGATGCCCTGGCGGAGCAGGCCCGCAGTGGTGCCGTGGACCTGCACCGGGTGTGGATCGAAGGTTTGCTGCGTGA
The DNA here is from genome assembly GCF_963878885.1 of Pseudomonas sp. R9.37. Taxonomy (NCBI): domain Bacteria; kingdom Pseudomonadati; phylum Pseudomonadota; class Gammaproteobacteria; order Pseudomonadales; family Pseudomonadaceae; genus Pseudomonas; species Pseudomonas sp. R9.37. Next base: position 97,489 of record NZ_CAWNZA010000006.1, read on the forward strand.
GTACTACGACCCGATGTATGCCTTTCAGCGAGAACGCAAAGGTGCGCGGATCGAGTTTGCGGGCGAGCAGGGCGCCGTGGTGGAGTACTTGCGCGAGCGCAGTGGCAAGGCAGAATAATCAGCGGTGGTTAAGGGCCTCTTTTGCGAGCAAGCCCGCCCCGGCATTTCGACCACGTTCCTATCGGATAAACGCGGTCAAATGTGGGAGCGGGCTTGCTCGCGAAAGCGCCTTTAACCTCACCCGAAATCTACAGGATGACCGCCCCGATCAACCCGCACACCACGCCCACTACCATGGTCAGCACGGCCACCGTCACCAGCACTCGCGCATCGAAATCCTTGCGCAGCATCAACAGTGACGGCAGGCTCACGCTCGGTAGGGTCATCAGTAAGGCCACGGCCGGGCCGGTGCCCATGCCCAGGGTCATCATGGTTTGTACGATAGGGATTTCGGCGGCTGTAGGAATCACGAACAGCGTGCCGACGATTGCCAGTGGCACCAGCCACATCAGGCTGTTGGCCATGGCCCCATCGACATGGGGAAACAGCCAGACCCGCGCGGCGCCCAGTACCAGCACGGCAATGATGTAGATCGGGATCGTGCTCCAGAACAGCTGCCACAAGGTGCGCAACCAGCGGCTCAGGAACGGTTGCGATTCGCTGAGGCTGGCGTCGGCGACCGCGTTCAATGCGGCTTCGGGCACCTGATCGGGCCGGGCAATGCGCTGTGCCACCAACGACACCCCGACCACCAGCACAATCCCCGCCACCAGCCGCAATGCGGTAAAGCCCCAGCCCAATACAAAGCCCATGAACACCAGCGTCGCCGGATTCAACACCGGGTTAGCGATCCAGAACGCCAACGCCGCACCCACCGACACGTTTTGACGGCGCATGCCCGCCGCCACAGGTGCCGCGCAGCAACTGCACATCATCCCCGGCAGGGCGAACAGCCCACCGCGCAGGGTCGAACCCAGCCCGGCACGGCCAAACAGGCGCAGCAGCCAGTCGCGGGGAATCAACACTTGCAGCAGCGAACCCAGAATCACCGCCAGCACGGCAGCTTTCCAGATCGCCAGGAAATACACCTGGGCGTAGGCCAGCGCGGCGGTCAGGGGCGCGGTTTGCTGGTCATTGAGAATCGAGGCACCGATGCTGTGGTTATCCGCCGCGACGAATGCCTTGAGGTAGTAGGGCGACCATTTCACGTAGTAGAGGCCGATGCAGGCCACCAGCAGGAACAGCGCTGGTTTCCACCAGAACGACCAGCCCCGGTTGGGCTGGGTGGAGAGGAGGTTGGGCATGGTGCTGATCCGCAGATGATTCAATAGCGACGCATCATACGCTTGTGCCGCGCCGGCTTCAGATATCTGCGCTGACCTGAGTTGCATCCGGGCATGTCTGCTGGCCGTTATCCAGGCCTTGCTTGTAGTTGCGGCTCAGCAGCGACGCCTTGCCGTTGTGCCAGGTCAGCGTCAGCACATACAGCGTGTCGAAGTCACTGCCCGACCAATCGTCGGTGATGGTGTGTTTTTCACCCGAAGCCTCACTGGCGACTTTGTTGATCAATTCCGGCAGGTAGCCGTGGGACCAGGCGGTGTAGATGATCGCGTTGTGATACTTGTCTTCCACCAGTTCGTCGGCGAGGGCGCTGGTGTCGTTGGCCGAGAATTTGATGTTCACCGGCAGGCCCAGCTTGATCGCGCTGGGGCTGATGGTCATCAGTGGTCGAATGTAGCTGTAGGAATTATCGTGCTCGCCTTCCTCGACATTCCGCGTCGGGTTGGGCGCAAACACGAAATTGGCTTTGCCGAATTTCTCCGGCAGCACGGTGGCCAGGTTCATCGCGCGGTTCAGGCCCTGGCAATTGAGCTGGCCGAGGCCGCCGACGGGTTTTTCGCCGTGGCGCAGAAATACCAGGGTTTGCACGCCATCCACCGGGCCAGCGCTGCTGATGCGCGACTCCAGGCTCAGGCCGATGGCGCCGCCTGCCAAAAGCAGCGGCAACATGATGTATGAATAACGTTTAAGGCGTTGCGCAAGGCACAGAGGCTTGATTGTCATTAGGTTCGAGTCTTCAGTGCATCGGATTAAGGCGGACAAGCCGGGACCCAGCGACGCATCCGGCGTCCTGCGGTTATTCCGTGTCGTTGTAACAGGGTGTCTCCTTTCACCGTAATGGCGCACTTAAGAGTGCATATCGGCATTTTGGTTCGCCTGCGCGCACGATAGCGTGGTTATGTTGCGCAATGATGACCCATGCAGGACGGCGGTGGGGTGGCTATCATGGGGGCTTTCCGCCTGGGGATTTCCCGATGAATGCACTCGCCGCTTTCCCGATAAACAGCAAATGGCCCGCCCAGCATCCGGAGCGTTTGCAGCTGTATTCGCTGCCCACGCCCAACGGCGTCAAAGTGTCGATCATGCTTGAAGAGCTGGGCCTGCCCTACGAGGCGCACAAGGTCAATTTCGAGACCCAGGACCAGTTGTCCCCGGAGTTTCTGTCCCTGAACCCCAACAACAAGATTCCCGCGATCATCGACCCCAACGGCCCGAGCGGTCAGCCGCTGGCGTTGTTCGAATCCGGTGCGATCCTGATTTACCTGGCGGAAAAAACCAGCCAGCTGCTTTCCGAAGACCCGGCCACCCGCTATGAAACCCTTCAATGGCTGATGTTCCAGATGGCCGGTATCGGCCCGATGTTCGGCCAGGTCGGGTTCTTCAACAAATTTGCCGGCAAGGCGTACGAAGATAAACGACCGCGTGATCGCTATGTCGCCGAGTCCCGGCGATTACTGGAAGTGCTGGAAAAACGCCTGCTGGGCCGCACCTGGATCATGGGTGACGAGTACAGCATCGCCGACATCGCCACCTTTCCGTGGATTCGCAACCTGATCGGCTTTTATGAGTCCGGCGATCTGGTTGGCATCGCCGACTTTCCTAATGTGCTGCGCGCGCTGGACGGCTTTGTCGCACGTCCGGCGGTAATTCGTGGTTTGAACATACCTGCGTGACCCGAGAGCGTTGAAGCATGCCGACTTTTGATTTCAAGCAACTGGATGTATTCAGCAGCGTTTCGCTCAAGGGCAACCCACTGGCAGTGGTGCTGGGCGCCGACAGCCTCACTGACCAGCAGATGGCCGATTTTGCTAACTGGACCAACCTGAGCGAGACCACGTTTTTGCTGACGCCGCGTGATCCTCGGGCTGACTATCGGGTAAGAATTTTTACCACGCTCACAGAGCTGCCGTTCGCCGGGCACCCGACGCTGGGCAGTTGCCATGCCTGGTTGCAGGCGGGCGGCGTGCCGAAGGGCGATGAGATTATCCAGGAGTGCGAAATCGGCCTGGTGCGTGTCCGTCGTGAAGGCGGCGAGTTGGCGTTCATTGCGCCGCCGTTGTTGCGCACCGGCCCGGTGGATGCACCGCTGCTTGAGCGCGTGCGCCTGGGTTTGGGCCTGGCGCCCGAAGCCATCGTGAGCAGTCGATGGGTCGACAATGGCGCGGGCTGGCTGGCGGTGATGTTGGCCGATCGTGACCAAGTGCTTGCTTTGCGCCCGGACTACTCGCAACTGCACGGTCTGGCGATTGGCGTCATTGCAGCTTGTGACCCGGCGCGCGACGCCGTGGACACGCACTTCGAAGTCCGCGGCTTTATCGCCGGCGACGGCGCTCAGGAAGACCCCGCCACTGGCAGCCTGAATGCCGGTATCGCCCAATGGTTGTTGAGCGAGGGGCTGGCGCCCGATTGTTACGTGGTCAGCCAAGGCACGGCCATGGGGCGCGCCGGGCGTATACGGGTGGAGCGCCATGGCGATGAAATCTGGGTCGGTGGTGCGGTTGCGGTGTGCATCGAAGGGCGAGTACAGCTCTAGATCAATGAATTGTTACGAGCTGCGCAATACACTGTTGGCCCCTTGGCGTTTGTGCTGCCGGGGCCAAGGGGCATAAGCTTTCGCCCCAACTATTTCTGCCGCTATTCAGGACAGCCATGACCAGCCAGTTCCCCCAAGCCCGTCCACGCCGCCTGCGCCGCTCTGCGGAGCTGCGTGGCTTGTTCCAGGAAACCGAATTCACCCTCAACGATTTGGTACTGCCGATTTTCGTCGAAGAAGAAATCGACGACTTTGCGCCGATCACCAGCATGCCGGGTGTGCAGCGTATTCCTGAAAAGAAATTGGCCGCTGAGATCGAGCGCTATGCCCGCGCCGGGATCAAGTCAGTAATGACGTTCGGCGTGTCCCACCACCTGGACGCCAACGGCAGTGACACCTGGAAAGAACGCGGCCTGGTCTCGCGCATGTCCTCGATCATCAAGGACGCCGTGCCGGAAATGATCGTGATGTCCGACACCTGCTTCTGCGAATACACCGACCACGGCCATTGCGGCGTGATGCACGGCGCCCACGTCGACAACGACGCGACCTTGGTCAACCTCGGCAAGCAAGCCGTGGCCGCCGCCCGCGCCGGTGCTGATGTGATCGCACCGTCCGCCGCCATGGACGGTCAAGTCCAAGCGATCCGCCGCGCCCTGGACGATGCGGGCTTCACGCATATTCCGATCATGGCCTACTCCACCAAATTCGCTTCGGCCCTCTATGGCCCGTTCCGCGAAGCCGGCGGCAGCGCGCTCAAAGGCGACCGCAAAAGCTACCAGATGAACCCCATGAACCGTCGCGAAGCCGTGCGCGAATCGCTGCTCGATGAGCAGGAAGGCGCAGACGCGCTGATGGTCAAGCCAGCCGGTGCCTACCTCGACATCATCCGCGACATCCGCGAAGCCTCGCGTTTGCCGGTGGCGGCGTATCAGGTGAGTGGTGAGTACGCGATGATCAAGTTTGGTGCCCAGGCAGGGGCGATTGATGAGGCGCGGGTGGTGCGCGAAACGTTGGGGTCGATCAAGCGTGCGGGTGCGGATTTGATTTTTACTTACTTTGCGATGGATTTGGCGTTGGCGGGGATTTGATTTGGCCTTGTGATCCTGTGGTGAGAGAGGTTGCTCGCCGCAGGTTTTAGGCTGTTCTTCAGAGAAGCATCTTTCTCTGGTGGTGAGCTAGCTTGCTTCCGCTGGGCTGCGGAGCAGCCCAAAAACTACCATTTTTTATTTGACTGTTTTAAGTAAGTGTTCATCGAATTTGTTGACTATATGATTCAGCCATAGCGGTCCGGATGCCCATTGGTTCGGATAGTAGTAGTAGCAGCTATATTCATACAATAATTTTTCTTGAAGACCTAACTCATTTTTATAAGAGCTTATCAGCTCTAAGATTTCCTGTTTTACTGTGATGATTACATCCCAAGATGAGTCCAGTAGAAATGACTCGATAACCTCATCAGCGGATGAGTGTTCTTCCGCCCAGTCCTGGTTGAAATAGGCTCCAAGAAACTGTTGGAGCTCTGTGATTTGATCATTCATTTTTCTGGGTATCCGGTTAGCAATAAATAGCCATCTGGCATCTTTGGAGCGCGTTTTAAAACCAATAAAAAACTATAGACGGGTATGGATTTTTCAGTGTCTTTTAATATGCTAACTCCTACGGGTTGGCTTGAGCTGTCTTTAATTATGAGTTTGCTCTTGTTTCCGTTTATAAAGTTTATTATTTTTTGTTGGTGGTTCGCCAAGCTTCTAGAAACTATAGCTTCAGCCTCCTCGAGAGTTTTGAACGTAGATGACGCTGGAATATTAGGTTCTGACTCGAATCTTGCCAGTAGCTGTTCATCTGTCCTTTCGACATGCTTTCTAATTAGGTGCCCCCCTGCCTTCTCGTGTGTCGTTAATATCCCAGCAGACGCAATTTTTTTCTGATTGCCCGTTGAATCGGGGCAGTCTCCAAGCTTGCAACTTAGTCCTAGTGGGTCAACCCACCCTGTAGGATTGGGCGCGTACCGGTACGCGTTGATCCCACCTGCCAGCTTCACAGGGTCGGGTGTCAGGTAGCGACCGATATCCGGATTGTAATAGCGATGTCGGTTGTAGTGCAGTCCGCTTTCTGGGTCGAAGTATTGGCCTTGGAAGCGCAGCGGGTTGTCTATTTTCCCGACGTCTAGACGGGCTATTTCACCGTAGGCGCGGTAATGCGCTGACCAGACGATTTCGCCGTCGGGGGCGGTGAGTTCCTGCGGGGTGCCGAGGTGGTCGAGCTGGTAGTGGAAGGGCTGGGTGTCTTTCGGGCCAAAACCTTCCAGCAGTGCTAAGGGCCGAAAGCTGTCCGGCTCGTAGATATAGCTGCGATGCCTGTCCGCGTGATGCTCCGCAACCAGCTTGTCGCCTTGCCAGAAAAACTCCGTGATTAGGTCGTCGACGGTTTTGCTGATACGCCGACCAAACGGGTCATAACGATAGCTAGCCGTTTGCCCGTTTGGCTGGGTGATACCAATCAGGCGGTGCTGACAGTCGTAGCGATATTCGGTGACAAGTTGATGGCCTTTACCGCGCCGTTGGCGGATCAGATTGCCGAACGCGTCATAGTCATAATGATGATCGCCCTGAATCACCAACCGATTTCCCGCCACGATGTCCGGACCGGGTCGGTCCTGCATCAGCAGGTTGCCGGCCGGGTCGTGGCCGAAGCGCTCTTGCACGTCTTGCGAGTGATCCGCTCGAGTCAGGCGGGCGAGGGGATCGTAGTGGTAGTGGTGTTCACCTTTGCGCGTATCGAGCAGGCGGGTGAGGTTGCCGGATTTGTCGTAGTCGTAGTGGCGGCGGTAGAGCTTGTGCTCCTGTTGAGTGACTGCGTGGGCGTGCAGGCGGTTTTGGTCGTCATAGTCGTAGTGGCTGAGGAGCTGGCCTTGTTGGCGTTGGCGTTCTTTTCCGGTTTTGAACAGGTGAGAGGTGAGGGTTTTGCCGTTCAGCTCGACGGTGGCGAGGTGGCCGCTTTTGTCGTGGTTGAAGGTGAGGCGGTTGTTATCCGGCAGCCGCAGGTTTTTCAGTTGGCCACAGGCGTCGTAGCCGTAGCGTAAGGTGCCCCAGCCTTGGTGGTCGGCGGTGAGGCGGTTTTGGGCATCGTATTCGTAGGCTAACGCCCAATGGCCGTCGTCGACGCTGAGGAGGTTGCCTTGGCGGTCGTAGGCGTAATTAACAACTTCGCCGTCGGGCAGGGTTTTTCGTACGAGGCGGCCGGAAGGGTCTCGCTCGTAGCGGGTGACTAGCTGACTACCATCGTCACCGTGTTCGGTCTTTTCCAGCAGGTTGCCGTTGAGGTCGTAGACGTAAGCCGTACGCTGACCATCAAAACCGGTTTCCTGCTTGATCAATCCGTTGGGGTGGTAGTCGAGTTGGTAGGTTTCACCGACTTCGTTTTCGATCTCGGTCAGCAGCAACCGGGTGTTGTCGTAGCGGTAGTTGACCTGGGTGCCGTCAGAATTAATGCGGCGGCTGATGAGGTGTAGGCCGTCGGCGTATTCGTAGCGGGTGACGTGGCCCAGTTCATTACGTTCAGAGGTGATTTTTCCGTAGGGGTTGTGGCTGAATTCCCGCGTTGCGCCGCCAGGAAGTACGACAAGAATCAACCGGCCGACGCTGTCCCACTGATACTGGGTCAGCGCCCCATGCTCATCCTCACGCGCAACCTGTCGCCCAACATCGTCATAGCGATA
>NZ_CAWNZA010000007.1:0-103342 GCF_963878885.1 Pseudomonas sp. R9.37
CACGGATTCAAGCCGGAGTGAGGGCACACCGAGCCTAAGCGAGGTGCCGAGTGGTGGGGCAAAGACCTTTTGGTTACTTTTGGGGCGTTTGCCAAAAGTGACCCGCTGTAAGAGCGGAACCGCCAGCGGCCGTGACCGCAGCAACGGATATACCCCCCCACCCAAACCCAACGGAACTTTGCCAACAAATAACCGCCTGAATCCGGTACGCTCACCCTTTTTATTCAAGGAGTTATTCCCCATGGCCAAAGCCACCGCCCGTCACATCCTCGTGTCCACTGAAGACAAGTGCAACGAACTCAAAGCCCAGATCGAAGGCGGCGCCGATTTCGCAGAAATCGCCAAAGCCAACTCCAGCTGCCCGTCCAGCCGCGACGGCGGTAACCTCGGTTCGTTCGGCCCAGGCCAGATGGTCAAAGAATTCGACACCGTCGTCTTCAGCGCCCCGGTCAACACCGTGCAAGGCCCGGTCAAGACCCAGTTCGGCTACCACCTGCTGGAAGTCACCAGCCGCCAGGACTGATCCAGTCTGTGCTGATGCTATAAACAACGGCCCGCCTTTTGGTGGGCCGTTGTGCATGTGATGACTGGCAAGGCTTAAGCCGATAACGTACACATCTCTATTCTTCTTCACCCGGCGCTCAAGGCTGACAATGCGATTGGCTTTTTCCATAAAATTCTGCAGCTCCGCCCTGGCCCTGCTGCTGGCCAGTACCGCTGTGATCGCGGCCCCGCAGACCTACCTCACGGTCTACGGCGAACCGGCCAAGTACCCCGCCGGCTTCACCCATTTCGACTACGCCAACCCCAACGCCCCCAAAGGCGGCAGCCTGCGGCGCTCGGCAATCGAGATCGGGCGTTTTGACCATGTGCTGCCGTACATCGACAAAGGCATCGGCGTCTCTCAGGTCGACGGCTGGCTCTACGCCCCGTTGGCCCAGCGCTCCCTGGATGAGCCCTACACCGTCTACGGCCTGGTCGCCGAGAAGATGGAGCGCGCCGACGACGGCCTGTCCCTGCGCTTCTACCTGAACCCCAAGGCGCGCTTCGCCGACGGCAAGCCGATCACCGCCGAAGACGTGCGCTACAGCTTCGACCTGCTGATGACCCAGGGCAGCCTGCGCTTTCGCACCCTGTTCGCCGACGTCAAGCACGTCGAAGTCGAAAACGAGCGCCAGGTGCGCTTCGATTTTTCCAGCAATGAAAACCGCACCCTGCCGCTGGATATCGCCACCCTGCCGGTGTTTCCCGAGCACTGGTGGAAAACCCGCGACTTCGCCAACGGCGGCGGCTACGAAGCCCCGCTCGGCAGCGGCCCGTATAAAGTCAGCAAGATCGACTCCGGCAGCACCATCACCTTCACCCGCGACCCGGACTGGTGGGGCAAGGACTTGCCCGTCAGCCGTGGCCTGTACAACTTCGATCACCTGAGCCTGGAGTACTTCGGCGATACCGAAGTGGCCCGTCAGGTGCTGCGCGGCGGTGCCTACGATTTCAACCGTGAGTTCTCCGCCACCGGCTATTCCATCGGCTACAAAGGCCCGGCGCTGGACGACGGCCGCCTGCAACGTGCGCACCTGGCCAAAGAGATGCCGCAACCGGCCCAGGGCTATGTGTTCAACGTGCAAAAGCCGATGTTCAAGGACCGCCGCGTGCGCCAGGCCCTGGCGATGCTGTGGGATTTTGAATGGGCCAACCGGCAGATGATGCGCAACCTGTACATTCGCCAGCAGAGCTATTTTTCCAATAGCCCGCTGGCCGCCAGCCAGCTGCCAACCCAGGAAGAACTGGCCATTCTTGAACCGCTGCGCGAACAGGTGCCCGCTGAGGTGTTCACCCAGGTGTTCAAGGCGCCGGTCACCGACGGCAGCGGCATGATTCGCGACAAACAGTTGCAAGCCCTGGCACTGCTGGAAGCGGCAGGCTGGAAACCCAAGGGTGACAAGCTGGTCAACGCCGACGGCGAGCCGCTGGAGTTTACTTTCCTCAATGCCCAGCCCGGCCTGGAACGCCTGCTGTTGCCGTACAAGCGCAACCTGGCACAGATCGGCATCACCCTGAATATCCGCCGCATTGACTCCTCGCAGTATGTGAACCGCATGATGGCCCGTGATTACGACATGATCGTCGTGGGCTTCCCGGTCACGACCTCGCCGGGCCTGGAGCTGTACAACTACTTCGGCTCGCAGGCGGCCTACGACCCCGGCGCCAACAACTACATGGTGCTCAAAGACCCGGCCGTCGACACGCTGATCAGCGGCCTGGTCAAGGCCACCACCCAGGCGCAGATGCTCACCTACGCCCATGCCCTGGACCGTGTGCTGCAATGGAATTACCTGTGGATCCCAAACTATTACCCGCCCGGCACCTCGGCCGCGTGGTGGAACCGCTTCGGCCGGCCGGCGATCGAGGCCAAGAACGACGAAGCCCTGGAAACCTGGTGGGAAATCAGCGCCACGCCACTGACCAATGAACAAATGAACGCCGAGTTGAAAAAACGTGGAGGGGCCCGCTGATGTTTGCCTATATCGTGCGGCGCCTGCTGCTGATCATTCCGACGCTGGTGATCATCCTGCTGGTCAACTTCGTCATCGTGCAGGCCGCACCCGGCGGCCCGGTTGAACAGGCCATCGCGCACTTGCAAGGGATTGGCGGCGGCGGCATCGGCGGCGGCTCCGGCGAAAGTATCAGCGGCTCCCGCGCCAGCCGCGGCCTGGACCCGAAACTGATCAAGGACATCGAAAAACAATACGGTTTCGACAAGCCCGCCCCGGAACGCCTGTGGCTGATGCTCAAGAATTATGCGCAGCTGGACTTCGGCAACAGCTTCTTTCGCGGCTCGACGGTGATCGACCTGATCCTGGAAAAGATGCCGGTGACAATTTCCCTCGGCCTGTGGGCCACGTTGATCACCTACCTGGTGTCGATCCCCTTGGGAATTCGCAAGGCGGTGCGCCACGGCAGCAGTTTTGACGTGTGGAGCAGCACTGCCATCGTCATCGGTTACGCAATGCCGGCGTTCCTGTTTGCGATGTTCCTGATTGTGGTGTTCGCCGGCGGTACGTCGCTGAACTGGTTCCCGGTGCGCGGGCTGGTCTCGGAGAATTTCGAAGAGCTGAGCACCGTGGGCAAGATTGCCGACTACTTCTGGCACCTGGTGCTGCCGGTCACCGCGCTGGTGATCGGCGGGTTCGCCACGCTGACCATCCTGACCAAAAACTCTTTCCTGAATGAAATTACCCGCCAATACGTGGTCACTGCGCGCGCCAAGGGTTTAAGCGAACGACGCGTGCTGTATGGCCACGTATTTCGCAACGCCATGCTGCTGGTGATCTCGGGGATTCCCCAGGCGTTCATCAGCGTGTTCTTCGCCGGCTCCCTGCTCATCGAGGTGATTTTCTCCCTCGACGGCCTGGGCCGCATGAGCTATGAAGCCGCCGTGTCCCGTGACTACCCGGTGGTGTTCGGCTCGCTGTTTATCTTCACCCTGTTTGGCCTCTTGATAAAACTCATCGGTGACCTCTGCTACACCCTGGTGGACCCGCGTATCGACTTCGCCGCGAGGAACGCCTGATGCTTGATTTGTCTCCGGTGGCGCGTCGGCGTTTCGAGCGCTTCAAGAAAAACCGCCGCGGCTGGTGGTCGCTGTGGCTGTTTATCGGCCTGTTTATCCTGACCCTGGGCGGCGAGCTGATCGCCAACGACAAGCCCTTGGTGCTCAGTTTCAAAAACGAGCTGTATTTCCCGGTGTTCAAGCGTTACACCGAGCAGCAGTTCGGCGGGCAACTGCCGTTCCAGGCCGACTACCGCAGTGACTACGTGCAAAAGCTGATCAAGCAGGACGGCGGCTGGATGCTGTTCCCGCCGATCCCGTTCAGCGATGACACGCCCAATTACGAACTGAGCCGCCCTGCCCCCAGCCCGCCCTCGGCGGTGAACTGGCTGGGCACCGATGATCAGTCGCGCGATGTGCTGGCGCGGGTGATCTTTGGCGCGCGCGTGTCGATCCTGTTCGCGTTGGCGCTCACCGCCATCAGCGCCGCCATCGGCATTGCCGCCGGCGCTTTGCAGGGTTATTACGGCGGCTGGGTGGACTTGCTGGGCCAGCGCGTCCTGGAAGTCTGGTCCGGGCTGCCGGTGCTGTACCTGCTGATCATCCTGTCAGGGTTCGTGGAGCCGAATTTCTGGTGGCTGCTGGGGATCATGGCGCTGTTTTCCTGGCTGGCACTGGTGGACGTGGTGCGCGCCGAGTTCCTGCGCGGGCGCAACCTGGAATACGTCAAGGCCGCACGTGCCCTGGGCCTGGGCGATGGCAAAATCATTCGCCGGCATATCCTGCCCAATGCCATGACCGCCACCTTGAGCTACCTGCCGTTTATTTTGACCGGGGCGATTTCCACCTTGAGCGCCCTGGATTTTCTCGGGTTCGGCATGCCGGCAGGCAGCGCGTCGCTGGGCGAACTGATCGCCCAGGGCAAGCAGAACCTGCAGGCGCCCTGGCTGGGCCTGACGGCGTTCTTCACCTTGGCGCTGATCCTGTCGTTGCTGGTCTTTATCGGCGAGGCATTGCGTGATGCCTTCGACCCCCGCTCATGAGTGACTGCCTATGAACCTCATTGAAATCCGCGACCTCAGTGTCGCCTTCAGCGGCCAGACCGTGGTGCGCAACCTGTGCCTGGACGTGCGCCAGGGCGAATGCCTGGCGCTGGTCGGCGAGTCGGGCTCGGGCAAGTCGGTGACGGCCCATTCGATCCTGCAACTGCTGCCCGAAGCCGGCACGCACACCACGGGCTCGGTGAAGTATCGCGGCCAGGAGCTGATCGGCGCGTCGGCGGCGACCCTGCAAAAGCTGCGCGGCAACCGCATTGCGATGATCTTCCAGGAGCCGATGACCTCGCTCAACCCGCTGCACAGCATTGAAAAACAGATCGGCGAAACCCTGCTGCTGCACAAGGGCCTGGGGGGCAAGGCGGCGCAGGCGCGCATCCTTGAATTGCTCGAGCTGGTGGGTATCCAAAAGCCCAAGGAGCGCCTCAAGGCCTATCCGCATCAGCTCTCCGGCGGCCAGCGCCAGCGCGTCATGATCGCCATGGCCCTGGCGTGTGAGCCGGAACTGTTGATCGCCGATGAACCGACCACCGCGCTGGACGTGACCGTGCAGCGCAAGATCCTGCTGCTGCTCAAATCCTTGCAACAACGCCTGGGCATGTCGCTGCTGCTGATCAGCCATGACCTCAACCTGGTGCGCAGCATTGCCCAGCGCGTGTGCGTGATGCGCGCCGGGGAGATTGTCGAGCAGGCCGACTGCCAGACGCTGTTCAACGCACCGCAACACCCTTACAGCCGCCTGTTGCTGGATGCCGAACCTGCCGGCGATGCGCTGTGCAGTGATGAACGCGAAACGGTGTTGCAGGTCGATGACCTGACGGTGCAGTTCCCCCTCAGCGGCGGGCTGTTTCGGCGCAAGACCTACCTGCGCGCGGTGGACGGCATCAGCCTCAGCGTGCAGCGCGGCAAGACCCTGGGAATTGTCGGCGAGTCCGGTTCGGGTAAATCGACCCTGGGCCAGGCGATCCTGCGTCTGCTCGACTCCACCGGCAGCATCCGCTTCCAGGGTGAAGCGCTCGACCCGCTGAATAATCAGCAAATGCGCCCGTGGCGCAAGCAGATGCAGGTGGTGTTCCAGGACCCTTACGGCAGCCTCAGCCCACGTATGTCGGTGGAGCAGATCATCAGCGAAGGCCTGGAAGTGCACGCGCCGTGCAGCTTGGCCGAGCGCGACGCGCAAGTGGTGCAGGTGCTCAAGGACGTGGGCCTCGACCCCACCAGCCGCCACCGCTACCCCCACGAATTTTCCGGCGGCCAGCGCCAACGCATCGCCATCGCCCGCGCGCTGGTGCTCAAGCCGGCACTGATGCTGCTGGACGAACCGACCTCGGCGCTGGACCGCACGGTGCAAAAGCAGGTGGTGGCGTTGCTGCGTGAGTTGCAGGAGAAATACGGCCTGACCTACCTGTTTATCAGCCATGACCTGGCCGTGGTGCGCGCCATGGCCCATGACATGATTGTGGTCAAGGACGGCAAGGTGGTGGAACGCGGCGCGAGCCATAACGTGTTCGAATCGCCACAGCATCCGTACACCAAAGAGCTGCTGGCAGCGGCGCACATCCCCTTGTAGGAGCACGCTCTCCCCTGTGGGAGCGGGCTTGCTCGCGAAGGCGGCGTGTCAGGCAATACCTGCGGCACTGCTACAGCGCTTTTTCGCGAGCAAGCCCGCTCCCACAGGGTTGCGACTCCACCCTCCATTTGTGTTGACGGCATAAATATGAACATCAGCGACAGCCTCAAGGACTACCAACAGGTTCGCGGCCTGGCCATCCAGTCGCTGTTCGAAATCATCGAGCAGTCCAGCGAAGGCACGGTGATTGTCGATCGCGACGCCAATATCGTGTGGATGAACGAGCGTTACGCCAAGCGCTTCGGCCTCAAGCGCGCCGACGAAGCCATCGGCCAACCGTGCGAGCAGGTGATCTCCAATAGCCTGCTCCGCCAGGTGGTGCGCAACGACCAGCCGATTTTGCTGGACATCCAGGACACGCCCAAAGGCCCGCTGGTGGTGATGCGCCTGCCCATTCACGATGACGCTGGCGCGGTGATCGGCGCGATTGGCTTTGCGCTGTTCGACGAGTTGCGCAACCTCTCGCCACTGATCGAGCGCTACCTGAGCATGCAGCAGGAGCTGGCGTCCACCCGCTCGCTGCTGCGCTCGCGGCAGAGCAAATACAACTTCGCGCATTTTATCGGCACCAGCGCGGCCAGCCTGGACGTCAAACGCCGGGCGCGGCGCAGTGCGAATGCGCAGTCGCCGGTGTTGCTGCTGGGTGAAACCGGTACCGGCAAGGAATTGCTGGCCCAGGCGATTCACGGCGCCTCGCCGCGTGCACACAAAGCTTTTGTCAGCATCAACAGCGCGGCGATTCCTGCGGATCTGCTTGAAGCCGAATTCTTCGGCACTGCGCCGGGGGCCTTTACCGGCGCCGACCGCAAAGGCCGTCCCGGCAAACTGCAGATTGCCCAGGGCGGCACGCTGTTTCTCGACGAGATCGGCGACATGCCCCTGCCGCTGCAAAGCAAACTGCTGCGGGTGTTGCAGGAAAAGGAATACGAGCCGGTAGGTTCCAACGAAATGCTGCACAGCGATGTGCGGGTGATTGCGGCCACGTCCATGGACCTGGAAGCGGCAATCAAGCGTGGCGAGTTTCGCGCGGATTTGTATTACCGGCTGAATGTGCTGCCGATCCAGGTGCCGCCGTTGCGCGAACGCCTGGATGACATTCCGGCGTTGAGCGAGGCGATTCTGGAGGAGCTGCGCAGCCAGCATGAACTGAACCGCGAGGCCCTGGCGTTGCTGGCACAGCATGCGTGGCCGGGGAATATTCGCGAGCTGCGCAATGTGCTGGAGCGCGCGGCGTTGTTGAGTGATGACCTGGTGCTGGATGCCAACGAGATTCGCGCCGCGATTGGCACGTTCAGCCCGGTGGCGCATGGCGCCGTAGCAACCGTCGAGGGCGAGACGTTTGCGGCGGCGCGGGAGCGGTTTGATCGGCAGGTGATTGAGGCAGCGTTGGCGGCGTGTGAAGGCAACGTCGTGGAGGCAGCCAAGCGGTTGGGGCTGGGCAGGTCGACGCTGTACAAAAAGATGGTGGCGCTCGGCATTGCCCAGTCTCAATAAAGAGACTCGATTCTCACTATAAAGACAATCGGATGTGGGAGCGGGCTTGCTCGCGAAAGCGGTGGTTCAGCAACTCATGCGCCGACTGATACGCCGCTTTCGCGAGCAAGCCCGCTCCCACATTGGGTATTCACCTGTCTCTAAATAGAGAGTAATTTCGGAATTACCGATCATAAATCAATAAATATCCTTATATTTCAAGAAGTTAATAAACTGGCACACATCTAGCTATAGCCCCTCTCCAACGCCTCACCCCACAAAAATAACAATTCGATCTGGAGACACACCATGAGTGTGATCATTGCCCTGGCAGCCCTCGCGCTGCTGATGCTGGCTGCCTACCGTGGCTACAGCGTGATCCTGTTTGCCCCCATCGCCGCCCTCGGCGCCGTACTGCTCACCGACCCGTCCGCCGTCGCCCCTGCGTTTACCGGGGTGTTCATGGAGAAAATGGTCGGTTTCATCAAACTGTATTTCCCGGTGTTCCTGCTCGGCGCGGTGTTCGGCAAGCTGATCGAGCTGTCGGGCTTTTCGCGCTCGATTGTGGCCGCCGCCATCCGTTTGCTCGGCACGCGCCAGGCGATGCTGGTGATTGTGCTGGTCTGCGCCCTGCTCACCTACGGTGGCGTGTCGCTGTTTGTGGTGGTGTTTGCGGTGTACCCGTTTGCGGCAGAGATGTTTCGCCAGAGCAATATTCCCAAGCGCCTGATTCCGGCGACCATCGCCCTCGGCGCGTTTTCGTTCACCATGGACGCCCTGCCGGGTACGCCGCAAATCCAGAACATCATCCCCAGCACCTTCTTCAACACCACCGCCTGGGCCGCGCCGTGGCTGGGGCTGATCGGCACCGTGTTCGTGTTCTGCACCGGCATGCTCTACCTGGCGCGCCAGCGCAACAAGGCCCAGCGTGCCGGCGAAGGCTATGGCACCGAGCTGCGCAACGAGCCGGAAACCGCGGACAACCTGGCGCTGCCCAACCCATGGATCGCGCTGTCGCCGCTGCTGCTGGTGGGCGTGATGAACTTGCTGTTCACCCACTGGATTCCGCAGTGGTACGGCAAGACCCACAGCCTCAGCCTGCCGGGCATGAGCGCGCCGGTGACCACCGAGATCGCCAAGCTCACCGCGATCTGGGCCGTGCAGGCGGCGTTACTGGTGGGCATCGTCATGGTGCTGGTGTTCGGCTGGTCGGCGATCAAAAGCAAGCTCGCCGAAGGCAGCAAAAGCGCGGTCAGCGGCGCGCTGCTGGCGGCGATGAACACCGCGTCGGAATACGGTTTTGGCGCGGTGATCGCCTCGCTGCCGGGCTTTCTGGTGCTGGCGGACTGGCTCAAGGGCATTCCCAACCCGCTGGTCAACGAGGCGATCACCGTAACCCTGCTGGCCGGCATCACCGGTTCTGCGTCGGGCGGCATGAGCATCGCCCTGGCAGCGATGTCCGAGAGCTTTATTTCAGCGGCCCATGCGGCCAATATCCCCCTTGAAGTGCTGCACCGGGTCGCGGCCATGGCCAGCGGCGGCATGGACACCCTGCCCCACAACGGCGCGGTGATCACGCTGCTGGCGGTGACCGGGCTGACTCACCGCGAAGCCTACAAAGACATTTTCGGCATCACGATTATCAAGACCCTTGCGGTGTTCGTGGTGATCGGTACTTTTTACGCCACCGGCATTGTGTGAGGTTTTCATGACGACATTGAACGGCAAGACCGCCCTGGTTACCGGCTCCACCAGCGGCATCGGTTTGGGCATCGCGCTGAGCCTGGCAGAGGCCGGCGCCAACCTGATCCTCAACGGCTTCGGCGACGCCAGCGCGGTGATCGCCCAGGTACAGGCATTGGGCGGCAAGGTCGGCCATCACCCGGCGGACGTCAGCGACCCGGCGCAGATCGCCGACATGATCGCCTACGCCGAGCGCGAGTTCGGCGGCGTCGACATTCTGGTCAACAACGCCGGCATTCAGCATGTGTCGGCGGTGGAGGACTTCCCGGCCGAGCGTTGGGACTCGATTATCGCGATCAACCTGTCGTCGGTGTTCCACAGCACCCGCTTGAGCTTGCCGGGCATGAAAGCCAAGGGTTGGGGGCGCATCGTCAACATTGCCTCGGTGCATGGCCTGGTCGGCTCGGTGGGCAAGGCGGCCTATGTGGCGGCCAAGCACGGCGTGATCGGCCTGACCAAGGTGGTGGGCCTGGAGACCGCCACCAGCAACGTCACCTGCAACGCCATCTGCCCAGGCTGGGTACTGACGCCGTTGGTGCAACAGCAGATTGATGACCGCGCAGCCAAAGGCGTGGACCCGCAGCAGGCGCAGCACGACTTGCTCGCGGAGAAACAGCCATCGCTGGCGTTTGTGACGCCGCCGCAGTTGGGTGAGTTGGTGTTGTTTTTGTGCAGTGAGGCGGGCGCCCAGGTGCGTGGTGCCGCGTGGAATATCGATGGCGGCTGGCTGGCCCAATAAAAACAGACGCTGAAGATCGAATGTGGGCGCTGGCTTGCTTGCGATAGCGGTGGGCCAGCTGGCTCATTTGTCACAGATACACCGCTATCGCAGGCAAGCCAGCCCCCACAGTTTCGACCTGTGTTGGCTGCAAGATTTGTACAAGAACAAGAGACTTCCTCATGTCCGACATCCTCTGGCAACCCTCCCCCGAGCGCATCCGCAACACGCGGATGGACCAGTTCCGGCGCTTCATCAACCAACGCCACAGCCTGCAGTTGGCCGACTACCCCGCCCTGCACCAGTGGAGCATCGACCAGCGTCCCGACTTCTGGCAGGCCATCGTCGCGTTCTTCGACGTGCAGTTTCGCAGCCCGCCCACCGCGACGCTGATCGAAGGCACTCAGATGCCCAGCGCCCAGTGGTTTCCCGGCGCCACCCTGAACTTTGCCGAACACCTGCTGCGCCGTCGCGACGGTCACCCGGCGGTGGTCGCGATCAGCGAGGATGGCCAGCGCGAACAACTGACCTACGCCGAAGTGGCCGAACACGTCGCCGGCCTGCAACACAGCCTGCGCGCGGCCGGTGTCGGCGTGGGCGACCGCGTGGCCGCGTGCATGCCCAACACCTGGCAAACCCTGGTGGGCATGCTCGCCACCACCAGCCTCGGCGCGATCTGGTCATGCTCATCGCCGGACTTCGGCACCCAAGGCGTGATCGACCGTTTTGGCCAGATCGAACCCAAGGTATTGATCACCTGCGCGGGCTATCGCTACGCCGGCAAGGGCATCGACCAAACGGCCAAACTGAATGAAATCCTCGCGCGCCTGCCGTCCCTCGAACAATTGATCATCGTGCCTTACGCGCGGCCTCAAGCGCGCGTCGCGGACTATCAGACCCAGGCCAGGGTGGCGCTGTGGGATGACTTCTACACCCCCGGCGGCGAGCCTGAATTTGTCGCGGTGCCGTTCGATCACCCGCTGTACATCCTTTATTCCAGCGGCACCACCGGCGTGCCCAAATGCATCATCCACGGCACCGGCGGTGTGCTGCTCACCCACCTCAAGGAACACGGCCTGCACGCCGACCTGTCGCGCGAAGATTGCCTGTTCTACTACACCACCTGCGGCTGGATGATGTGGAATTGGCTGGTGTCGGTGCTGGCCCTCGGTGCCACGGCGGTGCTGTACGACGGCTCACCGTTTCACCCCGGACCGGAACGCTTGATCGACCTGATCGACGCCGAGAAAATCAGCGTGTTCGGCACCAGCCCCAAATTCCTCGCCACCCTGGAAAAAGCCGGCGTGCAGCCGCGCCTGAGCCATTCGCTGAACAGCCTCAAAGGCCTGATCTCGACGGGCTCGCCGCTCTCGCCGCAGAGCTACGACTACGTGTACCGCCAGATCAAGCGGGAGCTGTGCCTGTCGTCGATGTCCGGCGGCACCGATATCGTCTCCTGCTTTGTGATCGGCAACCCGGTGCTGCCGGTACGTCGCGGGCAGATGCAGTGCAAGAGCCTGGCGATGGCCATCGAAGTATGGAACGAGCAGGGCAAAGCGGTGATCGGCGAAAAAGGCGAACTGGTGTGCACCCGGCACTTTCCGGCCATGCCGATTGGCCTGTGGAACGACCCGCAGCAGCACAAACTGCGCGCCTCGTACTTCAGCCAGTTTCCCGGCGTGTGGGCCCAGGGCGACTACGCCGAGCAATGCCCGACTGGTAGCTGGCTGATTCACGGCCGCTCCGACGCGGTGCTCAACCCCGGTGGCGTGCGCATCGGCACGGCGGAGATTTATCGCCAGGTGGAAAAAGTCCCGCAGGTGCTGGAAAGCCTGGCCATCGGCCAACGCTGGCAGGATGACGTGCGCGTGGTGCTGTTCGTGCGCCTTACAGACGGTATCGAACTGGATCAGGCCCTGGAGCAGCAGATTCGCCAGGTGATTCGCGCCAACACCACGCCGCGCCACGTGCCGGCGAAGATCCTCGCCGTCACCGATATTCCGCGCACCATCAGCGGCAAGATTGTCGAGTTGGCGGTGCGCAATGTGGTGCACGGTGAGCCGGTGAAGAACACCGACGCCCTGGCGAATCCGCAAGCGCTGGAGCAGTTTCGCCAGCGCCCTGAGCTGGCCGAATGATGAAAGGTTTCAGCGCAAAAGCACTCAATTGAAGACAAAGTCCCAATGCATGCTATTTTTCGAGGGGTAGTCAGCCGCTCCCGTCTCGCGGGATAATCGGCTTTTGTTGTACTTCAAAGTGTCAGGTGTAGGGCTTTTTCATGAATGGAACATCCACCGGTAGCGAAGCCGCTGCATTGATTGCGCGGCTGGACTGGGCGCAAAGCCCCCTCGGTGAGGCCAACGACTGGCCGCAAAGTCTACGCACAGCGGTCGACATCGTGGTCCACTCACCGATGCCAATGCTGCTGCTGTGGGGCCCCCTGCTCACGCAGCTTTACAACGACGGCTTTGCGCGGCTTGCGGGCAACAAGCACCCTGGCGCGTTGGGCCAGCCGGCGCATGAGACCTGGCCGGAATTGGCCAGCTTCACCGCGCCTGTCTACGACGCCGTGCTGAGCGGCCAGGTGCGCACGTTCAGCGAGCAACGCTTTGTGTTGCAACGCAACCACCGCGATACCGAGATCTGGCTCGACCTGACCTACAGCCCGGTCCGCGATGAAAGCGGGACGGTGGCCGGTATCCTGGTCACCGCCATCGAAACCAACGAACGGCGCAGCAAAGCCCTCGAGCTGCAGCAGCGCTCCGAAGACAGCCTCAAGGCCCAGCACAGCACCGAGCAACGCCTGCAACTGGCGCTGGCGGCAACGGATGCGGTCGGCACCTGGGACTGGGACATCGGCGAAGACCGCTTTATTGCCGATGCCCACTTCGCCCACCTGCACGGCGTCGACCCGAGTGACGCCGGCCTGCTGCCCATCAGCGACTACCTGCAAGGCGTACACCCCGAAGACCGTGGCATGGTGGCGCGCAGCATCAAGCATTGCATCACCTTCGGCACCGAGTACGCCGAGGAATACCGCCTGCTGCAAGCCGACGGCCAGGTGCGCTGGGTGTTCGCGCGCGGGCGCTGCTACAAGGATCATCAAGGCCGCCCGGCACGCTTTTTAGGCGCAGCGCTGGACCTGACCGAGCGCAAACACACCGAGCAGGCCCTGCGCCAAAGCCAGACCGAACTGCAATTGATCATCAACGCCATGCCGGTGCTGATCGGTTACGTCGACCATGAACAACGTTTTCGCCTGAACAACAGCGCTTACCTCGACTGGTACGGCATGACGCCCCAGGAGTTGTACGGCAAGAGCATCCGCGAAGTGCTCGGCGATGAGGTGTATGCCGGGCGCGAAGACAAGATCGCGGCCGCGCTCAAGGGCAAGGCGTGCAGCTTCATGACCGTGACGCCCCACCACGACGGCCGGCCGCGCCATGCACTGATGAAGTACTTGCCGCGCTTTAGCAATGACGGCTCGGTGAATGGCTTTTACATCTTCGTGATCGACGAGACCGAACGCAAACTCACCGAAGAAGCCCTGCGCCACCTCAACGAGAACCTCGAAGAACGCGTCGCCCAGCGTACCCAGGCGCTGGCCGAGGCCAACCAGCGCCTGCAAAACGAGATGTTCGAACGCGAGCGCGCCGAGGATGCGCTGCGCCATGCGCAGAAGATGGAAGCGGTGGGTCAGCTCACTGGCGGCATCGCCCATGATTTCAACAACATGCTCACCGGGATTATCGGCAGCCTGGACCTGATGCAGCGCTACATCGCCGCCGGGCGCAGCGATGAGATCGGCCGGTTTACCGACGCGGCGGTCTCCTCCGCTCACCGTGCGGCCGCCCTCACCCACCGGCTGCTGGCGTTCTCCCGGCGCCAGTCGCTCGACCGCCGCCCGCTGGACCCGAACACGCTGGTGGCGTCGCTGGAAGACTTGTTCCGCCGCACCAAAGGCGCGCATATCTCACTCAAGGTGCAGTTGGGCAAGGACATCTGGCCGGTGAATACCGATGCCAGCCAGTTGGAAAACGCCCTGCTGAACCTGGTGATCAACGCGCGCGACGCAATGCCCGACGGCGGCGAATTGGTGATTGAAACCGCCAACAGCTACCTGGACGGCACCGACATCACCACCCTCGAACCGGTCAAGGCCGGCGACTACGTGATGCTCGGCGTAAGTGACAACGGCAGCGGCATGGCGCCGAAGATTCTGGCCAAGGCCTTCGACCCGTTCTTCACCACCAAGCCCATCGGCCAGGGCACCGGCCTGGGGCTGTCGATGATCTACGGGTTTGCCCAGCAATCGGGTGGCCACGTGACCATTCAAAGTGAACCCGGCCAGGGCACCTGCGTGCGCCTGTACCTGCCGCGCCTGCATGGCACCGCGCTGGAAAGCAACCTCCCGCAGCACCTGAGTGAAGCGCCGCTGGCACTGGCCGGTGAAGCGGTGGTCGTCGTCGAGGATGACGCCGCGGTGCGCATGCTGGTGGTCAATGTGCTGGCTGAACTGGGCTACACCGCCCACCAGGCGGCGGATTCACGCACGGCACTGCCGCTGCTGGAGTCGGATTTGCGCGTGGACCTGCTGGTCACCGACGTCGGCCTGCCGGGCATGAACGGCCGCCAATTGGCAGAAATCGCCCGCCAGCACCGGCCCGGCCTGCGCGTGTTGTTCATGACCGGTTACGCCGAAAAAGCCGCCGAGCGCCAGGGCTTCCTGGAGGACGGCATGGACATGGTGGCCAAGCCATTCTCGGTTGAGCTGCTGGCGACCAAAATCCGCAGCATGATCAGCGTCGATGAATGAGTTCAGGCATAATCGCGCGCCCTTACGTTTGACCGTTGCCAGGTAACAACATGAAAGCCCAAGCCCGTCACATCCTGGTGAAAACCAGTGAAGAAGCCGAACAGCTCAAGCAGCGTATCGCCAAGGGCGAAGCGTTTGATGTGCTGGCCAAGAAATACTCGACCTGCCCGTCCGGCAAGCGCGGCGGTGATTTGGGTGAAGTGCGGCCAGGGCAGATGGTCGGGGCAATTGACGCGGTGATATTCAAGAAGCCGTTGAAGGTGGTGCATGGGCCGATCAAGAGCAAGTTTGGCTATCACCTGGTGCAGGTGTTTTACCGGGATTAAGTGTTTGGCTTGAGACCGCTATCGCAGGCAAGCCAGCTCCCACACTTGACCGCATTTCAACTCAAGAATGCAGCCTGCTGAAGGGATGCAGTCAACTGTGGGAGCCGGGCTTGCCCGCGAACCGCCGCAGGCGGCCATGTACCCGCTACCTCGGAATCAGTGCCCCCGGCACCTGGATGACCCGGCTCGCCAACCGATGCCCAGCCAACGCTGCCTCTTGCGACGGCTCACCCTTCAGCCGACTGGCCAATCGCAGGCAAGCCAGCTCCCATACCTGACTGCATTTCCACTGAAGGAATGCGGCCTGCTGAAGGAGTGCAGTCAACGGTGGGAGCCGGGCTTGCCCGCGAACCGCCACAGGCGGCCATGTACCCGCTACTTCGGAATCAGTGCCCCCGGCACCTGGATGACCCGGCTCGCCAACCGATGCCCAGCCAACGCTGCCTCTTGCGGCGACTCACCCTTCAGCCGACTGGCCAATCGCAGGCAAGCCAGCTCCCATACCTGACTGCATTTCCACTGAAGGAATGCGGCCTGCTGAAGGAGTGCAGTCAACGGTGGGAGCCGGGCTTGCCCGCGAACCGCCGCAGGCGGCCATGTACCCGCTACTTCGGAATCAGTGCCCCCGGCACCTGGATGACTCGGCTCGCCAACCGATGCCCAGCCAACGCTGCCTCCTGCGGCGGCTCACCCTTCAGCCGACTGGCCAGATACGCCGCACTAAACGAATCCCCCGCCGCCGTCGTGTCCACCACCTTCTCGACCTTCAACGCCGGCACCGCAAAACGCTCGCCGTCACAACGGATCAAGCACGCATCCGCGCCGCGCTTGAGCACCACCTCTGCAATCGCCGGATACGCCGCAAACACCTGCTCGCTGTCGGCGTACCCAAACAACGCACGCTCGTCGTCCTCGGTCAGCAAGGCAATATCCACCTCGGCCAACACGGCGTGGTACGCCGCGCGCGCCGCCTCGACGCTGGCCCATAAACGCGGCCGGTAGTTGTTGTCGAAGACTACCCTGCCACCGCGCTTGCGCGTTTCGATCAAGGCTTGCAGTAACCGCGTACGCCCGATTTCTCCCAGCACTGCCAGGGTAATACCGCTGAAATACACCACGTCATAACCCGGCAAAGCCGCCAGGATCGGCTCGGCGGCCGGGGTGGTGAAGCAGTCGCGCACGGCGGCTTCGTTGCGCCAGTAGAGGAATTTGCGTTCACCGTTGGCGTCCGTCTGGATGCAGTACAACCCCGGTAATCGCCCGGGCAAGCGTTGGACCCTGCCCAGGCCCAGGCCCTCTTCGGCCCAGTGCTTGCACATGGCGTCGCTGAAACTGTCATCGCCCAGGGCGGTGACGTAGTCGACCGTGCCGATGTCGCCCAGCTCGCGGCGCAGGTACACCGCTGCGTTCAGGGTGTCGCCGCCAAAGCTTTGTTGGAGGCTGCCGTCGGCGCGGTGTTGGAGTTCGATCATGCATTCGCCGATCAGGGCGATGCGCGGTTGTGGGTTCATGCCTTGGTCTCTCGCTGTTCTGGAGGGCCTCTTCGCGGGCAAGCCCGCTCCCACATTCAACCGCATGCCTTCATTTGAAATGCAATCAACTGTGGGAGCGGGCTTGCCGGCGATAGGCGCGACGTGGTCTAGAAGCAGGTATGCAGCGACTCGATCACCTGCAACTGCTCATCCACCAGGCAGCCCACTTGCCACTTATCGAAGGTCAGACAAGGGTGCGAGGTGCCGAACGAGATGATGTCGCCGATGCGCAACTCAACCCCCGGTGCCACCGTCATGAACGCATGCTGGTCCATCACCGCCGTCACGATGCAGGCGGTGACGTCATCGCCTTCGGCCGGCACAATTCCAGCCCGGTAGCGCTTGAGCGGCACCGGCAAACCGGCGTCGTAGGCCACGTCGCGCTTGCCCAGGGCGATCACCGCAAAGCCTGGCTCGGGCATCGATTGCACGTGCGCCCAGACTTCCAGCGCCGGGCGCAGGCCTTCGTTGAGGTCGCTGCGACGGTCGAGCACGCAGCATTGCGCTTGCTTGTAGATACCGTGGTCGTGGGCCACGTAACTGCCCGGGCGCAACACGCTTAAGAAACGCCCCGCGGCGTTTTGGGTTTCGAAGGACTCGGCGATCAGGTCGTACCAGGCCGAACCCGAGGCGGTAATGATCGGTTTGGGCAGGTCGAAAGAGCCGTTGTTTTGCAGGTCGACCGCCAGGCGCACCAGGCTGGCGGCGAAGTCGCGGATGCCGCTGATGGCGTGCTCGCCATGGATCACGCCTTCGTAGCCTTCAATGCCGGTGAGGGCCAGCGCCCGTTGGGCCTTGATCGCCTTGGCCAGGTCGCGCACTTCCTGCTCGCTGCGGCAGCCGCAACGGCCACCGACCACGCCGTACTCGATCATCACGTTCAAGCGCAGGCCACGGGCGGCGAAAAACAGCCCCAGGTCGGCGACGTTGTCCGGGTGATCGACCATGCAATGGAAGTCGAAGTCTTTGTCGGCCAGCAGATCAGCAATCAACGCCATGTTCGGCGCGCCGACCAATTGGTTGGCCATCAATACGCGACGCACGCCCCCGGCATAGGCGGCGCGGGTCTGCACCGCATTGGCCAGGGTGATGCCCCAGGCGCCCGCCTCGATCTGGCGCTGAAACAACGCCGGCATCATGCTGGTTTTGCCATGGGGCGCCAGTTCTGCGCCGCTGTTGCTGACGAAGTCCTGCATCCAGCGAATGTTGTGTTCCAGGGCGTCACGGTGCAGCACCAGGGCCGGCAAGCTGACGTCGCGGACCAGGTGGGCGCCAACGGCGGCGGCGCCTTTTTCAACGGCGTTGAGGGCAGTCATAAAAACTCCTATTCGTTGATGCGTCGGGCCAGGTTGTTGGCGCTGTCGATCAACACCCGGCGATAGTCGTTGTAGTTTTTGATCGCGTCGGCCCGTGGGGCAACGATGCACAAGGTCGCAATGCTGATGCCCTGCGCGTCCCGCACCGGGGCGGCGAAGCAATGGGTGAAGGTGTCGGCCACGCTGTCGAAGGAGAAGAACCCATCGAGCGTAGCCTGGCGGATCTGCGCCAGAAACGTCTCCAGCGGCAGGCGTTGGCCGTCCGGCAGGATGAAATCGTCGTAGTCGATCAGGTCGATAATCTGCTGGTCGCTCAAGTGCCCCAGCAACAGGCGCCCGGAAGCAGTCCAGGGGATCGGTGCGTTTTCGCCGATGTCCGACGAGATGCGGAAATGCCGCTCGCCCTCGCGCATCAGCGCCACCGTGTATTTGCGCCCGTTGAGCAGGCACATCTGCGCGGTTTCGTGGGTCTGGCTGACGATTTCCTGCAGGGCGTGATCGGCCTCGCGGGTCAGGTCGAAGTGGCGCAGGTGCGCCTGGCCGAGGAAGTACAGTTGGCGGCCGAGGTAGACGTGGCCGTCCTTGCCCACGGTTTCGAGGATGCGCCGCTCAAGCAACGAGGCGACCAATTCGTAGACCGTGGATTTTGGGCTGCCGATGCCGCTGGCAATATCATTCGGGCGCAGGGGCTGGCCGATTTCCTTGAGAAAATCGAGGATATCGAATGCACGGTCCAGTCCTTTGGCGCGGCGTTTGATGGTGTCTTCGGTCATGGCAGTTCGGTCCGGTCGAAATTCTAGGGTCTGGCAGAGATCCCCTGTGGGAGGGGGCTTGCCCCCGATTGCAGTGTGTCAGTTGATACAGGTGTTGCTGATACACCGCTATCGGGGGCAAGCCCCCTCCCACATTTGATCTTCAGTGGATTTCAAGAGAGGGGCATTTAGCCTTTTTTCTTGTAGGCCACGCAATCAATCTCAACCTTGCAGTCGACCATCATGTTGGCCTGCACACAGGCGCGCGCCGGGGCGTGTTCGGGGGTGAAGTACTCGCCGAACACCTTGTTGAAACTCCAGAAATCGCGCGGGTCTTCCAGCCATACACCAACGCGCACCACGTCTTTCAACTCGTAACCGGCCTCTTCCAGAATGGCCACCACGTTGCGCAGGGTCTGGCGGGTTTGTTCGATGATGCCGCCGTTGATGATTTCACCGTCCACCGCCGGCACCTGGCCCGAGACGTAGAGCCAGCCGTCCGCTTCCACTGCACGTGCGAAAGGACGCGGTTGGCCACCGCCGGCGGTGCTGCCGGTGCCGTAACGAGTAATGCTCATAAAGTTGCTCCTGATTTAAAAACGAATGTTCTTCAAAAATTCCGCCAGGCGCGGCGATTGCGGGCGTTCGAAGATGTCCTTCGCGCTGCCCTGCTCTTCAATGCGGCCCTGGTTCATGAATACGATCTTGTCCGACACTTCGTAGGCAAAGCGCATTTCGTGGGTAACCAGCAACATGGTCATGCCCTCTTCCGCCAGGCCCTTGATCACGCTGAGCACCTCGCCCACCAACTCCGGGTCAAGGGCCGAGGTGACTTCGTCGAAGAGCATCAAGCTGGGGTTCATCGCAATCGCCCGGGCAATCGCCACGCGCTGTTGCTGACCGCCGGACAACTGGCCGGGGAAGTGATTGCGCCGCTCCAGCAGGCCGACACGGTCCAGCCATTTTTCGGCGAGGGCCACGGCTTCGTCCTTGCCCATCTTCTTGACCTTGAGCAGGCCGAGGGTGACGTTTTGCAACGCGGTGAGGTGCGGAAACAGGTTGAACTGCTGGAACGCCATGCCGGTCATCGCGCGGTGCTGGGCAATCACCCGCTCAGGG
This sequence comes from Pseudomonas sp. R9.37, assembly GCF_963878885.1. Taxonomy (NCBI): domain Bacteria; kingdom Pseudomonadati; phylum Pseudomonadota; class Gammaproteobacteria; order Pseudomonadales; family Pseudomonadaceae; genus Pseudomonas; species Pseudomonas sp. R9.37. The sequence goes on from NZ_CAWNZA010000007.1 coordinate 20,034, forward strand.
TGGCGCACACGCTTGCCGGCGATTTCGCTGTAGCCGATGGACTCGCCGTCCAGGGTGATCTGCCCGCCCTGGAATTCTTCCAGCAGGTTGACGCAGCGCAGCAGCGTGGTTTTGCCCGAGCCGCTGGAGCCGATCAACGTCACCACGTTGCCGCGCTGCATGGACAGGTCGACACCCTGGAGCACTTCGACCTGGCCGTACTGTTTACGCAGGCCGCGAATGTTCAAAAGCGGTTGGTTGGTTTGAGGTTGGTTCATGGCAAGGCCACCCGCTTTTCAATGTAGCGCCCGAATAACTCGATGGCGTAGTTGATGACAAAGAACAGAAACCCGGCGAACAGGTAGAACTCCAGGGTCATGAAGGTGCGCGCGATCACTTGCTGGGTGCTCAGCAGCAGTTCGGCCACGCCGATCACCGAGAGCAAGGTCGAGGCCTTGACGATTTCCGTGGAGGAATTGACCCAGGTCGGCAGGATCTGGCGCAGCGCTTGAGGCAACAGCACGTAGCCCAGGGATTGGTAGAACGTCAGGCCAATTGCCTTGCCCGCTTCCAGTTGCCCACGGGGAATGGCTTGCAGCGCACCGCGCACGATTTCCGACACGTGAGAGCCGCAGAACAGCGTCAGCCCGACGGCGCCGGCCTGGAACGCGGTGATCTGCCAACCGAGCGCCGGCAGCATGTAGAAACACGCCAGCACCAGCACAAACACCGGCGTGCCACGGATCAGGTCGACATACAGACGAAACGGCGCGCGCATCCAGAATTTGCCGTAGGTCAGGATCAACCCGGCGACGATGCCGATCAGCGTACCGAAAATAATCGCCAGCGCAGACACATACACGCTGGCCTGAAAGCCCGCCCACAGGGTGTCCCGGGCGATCCACAACTCATGCAACCAGCTGGGGGACTCGTACATGGAAACCCTCCTTAACGACGGATCGCCAGACGCTGTTCCAGGTAACGGAGCAGCATGGCAATGAGGTAACAGGCAGCCACGTAGAGCGCGGTCGTGACCATCCAGGTTTCAATCACCCGGTAGCTTTCGACGTTGATCTTGCGGGCGTAATAGGTCAGCTCCGGCACGGCAATCGCCGCGGCCAGCGAGGTGTCCTTGAACAGCGAAATGAAGTTGTTCGACAACGCCGGCAAGACGTTGCGCAGCATCACCGGCACGGTGATGTAGGCGCGGATACGCCACTCACCCAGGCCGATGGCCAAGCCGGCTTCGCGCAAACCCTTGGGAATATTCAGCAGCCCGGCGCGAAACACTTCGGTGAGGTAGGCACCGGCGTACAACGACAGCGTGATGATGAAGGACGGGATTTTGTCGAGACGAATCCCCAGTGACGGCAGTGCAAAGTAGATCAACAGGATCAGCACCAGAATCGGCGTATTGCGGATCACCGTCACGTACACCGAGGCGATGATGCGCAACGCGCGGTGTCTGGACAGCATGGCGAACGCCATCATCAGGCCGATCACGCAGCCAATCGCGATCGACAGCAGCGCCAGCTCAAGGCCCAGGCCGAGCCCCGCCAGCAAGCTGGGGAAATCACGCCACACGGCGGCAAAGTTCAACTGATAGTTCATGGTCGGCAGTACCTGATTGGGGCGCCGTCAGCGACGCCCCAGGGTTTACGATTTACTTGAACTCAACCGGGAAACCGATCGCTGGCTCTGGCAAATCCACGCCGAACCACTGCTTGAACGAGGCCTTGTAGGTCGGGAATTCCACGCCGGTCATCGCTTCATGCAGCGCGGTGTTGACGAAGTTCAGCCAGTCCTGGTCGCCACGCTTGACCGCGCACGCGTAGGTTTGCGGGCTCCAGGCGTAGGTCGGGCTGCGGTAGCGGCCTGGGTTTTGCACCATCAGGTACTTGACCGACGACTGGTCGGTGGCGGCAGCATCGGCGCGGCCGGAGTTCACGGCCTGGTACATCAGGTCGACGCTGTCGTACTGGTCAACCTTGGCCTTGGGCAGCGCCTGGTGCACCAGCTCTTCGGCGTAGACGTTTTGCAGCACGGCCACAGTGACGCCGTCGCCGGCGGCTTGCAGGTCTTCGATTTCCTTGTACTTGCTGTTGTTCGGCAACAGCAGGCCCACGCCTTCGCGGTAATACGGCAAGGTAAAGGCAACCTGCTGCGCACGGCTGGCGGTGACGGTAATGAACTGGCAACTCATGTCGACCTTGTCGGTCAGCAGGTTGGGAATACGTGCGTCGGAAGACTGCACCACAAACTCGACCTTGCTCGGGTCGTTGAACAAGCCTTTGGCGACAATGCGGCCGATGTCGATATCAAAACCCTGCAACTTGCCATCCGCTCCCTGGAAGTGCCACGGCGCATTGGTACTGCCTGTACCCACGATGAGATGCCCACGCTTGAGCACATCATCGAGCTTGCTGTCCGCCGCGTGCACAACGCTTGCGAGGGAAGCCGATGCGGCGAAGAGAAAAACACACGCTTTAAACACGGAAGGTCGGTGATGCATGACAAGCACTCCAGGAGTTGTGTATTCCGCTATACCGGAACTTAGTATGTAACAACGGAATAGACAGCAGAAAGTGTGCCACACGCAGTCGCAGAAAAACATGACGCGGGTAAAGTTGTTCTAAATCAATTGGATAGATATTGAGCTGGGGTAAGGCGCTATGCCAGCAGCCGGGAATGTGTTGCTACGCAAGGCCACACACGGCGGTGACAGTTGGATGCGGCGCACCACGGTAGCGTTACCGTGCACCGTGGCGGTGCTCGGGCGTGGGTGTTTTCTGTGGCAAGCGGGCTTGGTGTGGCAGGCGGGCGTGTGATGGCAGACGGGCTTCTCGTGGTGGCAAGCGGGCTTCTTGTGGCGAGCGGGCTTGCCCCGCGTTGGGCTGCGAAGCGGCCCCAAAACCTGGCGACGCGGTTTTTCAGGTATAGCGCGGCGGCTGGCTTGGGAGCGCTTCGCACTCCAACGCGGGGCAAGCCCGCTCGCCACAGGAAGCTTGCTCACTACAGCTAGCCTGTTTGCCACGACTGGCCCGTTTGTCACATGGCCCATCTGCCACAAGTCGCCCGTCTGCCATGCCAGGTCTGCTCGTCACCAGCGTTTCTTGGCGAGGCTCTGGTTGTTTTTTTGTGCTGGGCTAGGCTGGTGGGAGGTCTGTGTACGGGAGCGTGGCGTGATGAAGGTAAGCCTTATGGTGGTGTTGCTGGGCTGTCTGGCGGCCGGTACGGCTTCGGCCAGTAATGATCGCCGTGAATGCAAGGAAGAACTGCAGAAGCTCAAGGAAGCCTTCAGCACCGATTACACCAGCCAGAACCACCATGGCTATCGTCGGGCGAAGGCGTCCAGGGACAATGAGGAATACAAGAAATGCGCGAGCCAAGCGCGCAAGGCGCGTGAACGAACCGAGCGTGCCGACGATGCATGAGCCTGTCTACCTGTGAAGGTTGACAGTAGACGGTGGTGATCTCGCGATTTAGCGTACCCGGCAGGCCCCCTCGGCCAGGTGCACAAGGAGATCATCATGGGTGCTGCCAATGCGGTGATTGATACCCTCAGCGACTACCAGCAGGTTCTGAATCAGCACCCGCTGGTGATCGTGCTGTTTACTTCTCAGTCCTGCCAGGCGTGCCTGGGAGTTCACCCACGCTTTAATAGCATCGCCGAAAAATACGCCGGCCGAGTGAAGAGCATGATCCTGGACACCGCCCGGACGCCGAGAATCGAAGGCGTGGACGGCACCCCCACCCTGGTGGTCTACAAAAATGCCCTTGAGGTCGAAAACCTCAAGGGCATTGGCGCGCCGGATGAACAGGAAGCACTTCTGGATCAGGTGTTCAAAGACTACGCGCCGTAGGTATCAGCAGCACCTGCGTCACCCGCCGCTCCTCCACTGCCGCCACCGTCAGGTGCCAGCCTTCGTGCTCCAGGCTGTCGCCCACTCGCGGCAAGCGGTCCAGCAGACTCATCACCAAACCTGCGAGCGTCTGGTAATCGTCGGTGGCCACGGCCTTGAAGCCGGTGCGCTGGCGCACCTGGTTAAGGGTCAAGGCGCCATTGGCGCGAAAGCCTGCGCCCTCCTCGACGATATCCGGCCCTTCGATTTCGCTGGCATCCGGCAATTCACCAGCGATGGATTCAAGGATGTCGGTCATGCTCAGCACGCCGATGAAATCGCCGAATTCGTTGATCACAAACGCAATATGGGTGGATGCCTGGCGCATCTGCTCCAGGGCGTTGAGGATCGAAAAGCTCTCCAGCAGGTTGACCGCGCGGCGCGCCAGGTGCTCCAGGTTCGGCTCGTGGCCGGCCAGGTATTCCTTGAGCAACTCCTTCTTGTGCACAAAGCCCAATGGCTCATCGACAGCACCGTTGCGGATCAACGGCAGCCGGGAGTAGGACGAATGCATCAATTTACGGCGGATAGTGTCGGCATCGTCCGCCAGATCGATACAGTCGACCTTGGCCCGCGGCGTCATCAAGCTACGGATCGGGCGCTCGGCCAACTGCAACACGCCACTGATCATCACGCGCTCGCGTCGGTCAAACAGCGGGCCCTGGGTCGCATCCGGCTCGCCCATCAAGTCGGCAACGTCGTCATCCATGCCCTCCACGGCCAGACTGCGACCCCCCAGTAAACGCATCACCGCATGCGCAGTGCGCTGGCGCACCGGCAACGTGCCCTGTACCGACTTTTTGCGACGGGCGCGGGCAAGCTGGTTGAACAGCTCCACCACAATCGAGAAGCCCATCGCCGCGTACAAGTACCCCTTGGGCACGTGGAAACCCAAGCCTTCTGCAGTCAGCACCAGGCCGATCATCATCAGGAAACTCAGGCACAGCATGATCACCGTCGGGTGCGCGTTGACGAAACGCGTCAGCGGCTTGCTCGCGACAATCATCAGGCCGATGGACACGATCACTGCGATCATCATCACCGCCAGCTCATCGACCATGCCCACGGCGGTCACCACCGCGTCGAGGGAGAACACCGCGTCGAGCACCACAATCTGCGCGACGATCGGCCAGAACATCGCATAGGTGGCTTTGCCCGCCCGCTGGGCCACATGACCTTCGAGGCGCTCGTGCAATTCCAGGGTGGCCTTGAACAACAGGAACACACCGCCAAACAACATGATCAGGTCACGGCCGGAAAACCCCTTGCCGAAAACCTCGAACAGCGGCTGACTAAGGGTGACCATCCAGGAAATACTCGCCAGCAGGCCCAGGCGCATCAGTAACGCCAGGGACAACCCGATCAACCGCGCCCGGTCGCGCTGCTCCGGCGGCAGCTTGTCCGCCAGGATCGCGATAAACACCAGGTTGTCGATGCCCAGTACCAGTTCCAGCACAATCAAGGTCAACAGGCCGAGCCAGGCCGTTGGATCCGCTAACCATTCCATTTATAGAGCCTCGTTATAGATGTCTGAATGCCGGACACGGCAAAGCGCGGTCAGTGGACCGGGACAAGGGCAGCCATCGGAATACGGGGTGATTCAGCGGGAACAGCAACAGCGGATGTCTTGGGGAAAGACGACTGGGAGGCTCCGAGAGGGTGTTCATGCAAGTCCTGCAGTGGAAAAGGACTTGAATCGTACAATCGAAACCTAAATTTCCTACAACGCAAAACTATTACAAAATCTGTACACAAGCCAACACAAAACCCATGTGGGAGCCGGCTTGCCTGCGACACAGGCAACTCGATGCGTCAGTAAAACCGAGGTGGCGCTATCGCAGGCAAGCCAGCTCCCACACAAGCCCGCTCCCACAGGTTGCTCTGCGTCGTGTCAGCTTTTACGCGTCGCATCATCCAGCGCCAAAATCGTATGCGCATTCGTCACCGTGGTTGCAAGGGTATTAATCACCCCGAGCGCAACGCGCCAAGCGTCGCCGCCGCCTTGGTGTTCTCACTGGCAATCGCCACCACGTCCGGGATGCGAAACAGCGCCTGCACCGTCAGGCCGATCACCCGCCCCTGGATGGCGTTGACCGCCGGCTGTCCGTGTATGTCGATAAAGTCATAACCCATCATGTCGCCCACCGTACCGGACACACGGTTAGCCCGCACAGCCCCCAACCCGCCGCGATCAAGCCTGCAGCTTAGTCATCTGCTTGACCTGCTCGATATACCGCACCACCGCTGGTGCTTTCTCAAAGCGGCGATGAATCAGCGACAGCCACGACGAGGCCTCGCTGCCCTTGATGCTGCGGTAGACCACGCCCGGCAAACTCACATGCCCGACCATCGACGCCGGCACCACCGCCACGCCCTGCCCTAACGACACCAACGCCATCACCGCCACCAAGCCACCCGGCTGTGGCCCCAGGCGCGGGGCAAAACCGCCCTGTGCGGCGACGTGCAAGGTGCCGCTGATTTGTTCCGGCAGAATAAAGGTCTCGTTTTGCAGGTGCTCACAGCCAATGGCTTTGAGCCCCAGCAGCCAGGAATCCTGCGGCAGCGCCAACACAAAGCCTTCGCTGGCCAGGCGCACGGCGTCCACGCCATCGGGCAGGGTCATGGGCGAGCGGATATAGCCGATGTCATAGCGCCCGTCCGCCACCGCGCTCGGCAATGTCGCCATCGCACATTCGCGCACGTTCACGCTCACATCGGGAAATGCCTGGCTGAACGCGCGCATCTGGCGCTGCAACACGCCGGAATACACCGCTGAGGCCACGTAGCCCAACTCGATATGACCAATCTCGCCGCGCCCGGCGCGCTGGGCACTGCGCTGGGCGAATTCGAATTGGCGCACCGTGGCTTCGGCTTCAACCAGCAACGCCGCACCGGCTTCGGTGAGGCTGACTTCGCGCTGCTGGCGGACAAACAAGCGCGTGCCCAGGTTGGCTTCCATGTCCTGGATTTGCCGGCTCAAGGTCGGCGGGGCGATGCCTAACTGCTCGGCGGCGCGGCTGAAGTTGCGCTGACGGGCGACGGCGAGGAAGTAGCGGAAATGGCGGATGTCCATTGCAGGATTAGCTCAAAGGTAATGAAGTGCTTCAGACCAGCTAACAAGACCGGTCTTCGCTGGCGATAAGCTCACAGCACCTGAACACTAGAGAGCCTACGCGATGATCGTCAACTGCCATTTCCTTATTGCCTGCAGGGTAATTCAGCCATGAGCCGGGTCAGTCCGCGCTTGACGCTGCTCACGGCGTCCGGCGTTTGTGCGCTGATCGTGCTCGACACCAATATTGTCGCCGTGACCCTGCCGAGCATCGCGCGTGACCTGGGCGCCAATTTTGCTGACATCGAGTGGGTGGTCAGCGCCTATATGCTCGCGTTTGCCGCGTTGTTATTGCCGGCCGGCAGCCTCGCCGACCGCTTTGGGCGCAAGAAGACTCTGGTCTGGGGCTTGAGCATTTTCATCCTGGCCTCCCTGGGCTGTGGCGCCGCACCGAATGCGCTGTTTCTGGACATCGCCCGCGCCGTCAAAGGCGTCGGCGCGGCGTTACTGCTGACCTCCGCCCTGGCCTCCATCGGCCATACGTTTCACGATGAAGTGGAGCGCGCCAAAGCCTGGGCGTTCTGGGGCGCGTGCATGGGCGTGGCGATGACCGCCGCGCCGACCTTGGGGGGCTTGATCACTCAGTACCTGGGCTGGCGCTGGATTTTCTACCTCAACCTGCCCGTGGGCCTGGGGCTGATGGCGCTGGTGCTGCGTGCGATTGCAGAATCCCGCGATACCCAATCGGCGCGGCTTGATCCGTGGGGCAGCCTGGCCTTCAGTGCCAGCCTGTTGTGCCTGATCTGGGGATTGATCGAGGCCAATCGCATCGGCTGGGACAACCCGCTGACCTATGCGCGGCTTATTGGCGGCGCCGTGCTGCTGGGTGTGTTTGTGCTCGTCGAGCGCGTGCAGCGACGGCCCATGGTGGACCTGCAGCTGTTTCGCCACCCGCGCTTTATCGGCGCATTACTGGGGATGTTTGCCTATGCCGGCTGCGCCCAGGTGATGATGACGCTGTTGCCGTTCTACCTGCAAAACGGTTTGGGCTTCTGTGCGATTGCCGCGGGCCTGGGGATGCTGCCGTTTGCGCTGACCATGCTGATTTGCCCACGGATCGGCGCTCGCCTGGCCGGGCGCTTTGCACCGGCGACCATGATGGCGAGCGGTTTGACGTTGGTCGGTTGCGGCAACCTGCTGAGCGCCTGGGCGGTCAATGTGGGTGGCTACGTGCCCTTCGCCCTGGCAATTGCCGTGACCGGCGCCGGCGCGGGTCTGCTCAATGGCGATACGCAGAAAAACATCATGGCTTGCGTGCCTCGGGACCGTGCGGGCATGGCATCAGGCATGAGTACGACGATGCGCTTCAGCGCGATCATGTTGGCTATCGGCGTGTACGGGGCATTGCTGAGCAGCCACAGCGAGCAATTGCTGCGCGCAAGTATCGAGCCGCAGTGGCAGGCGCAGGCAGCGGCGATTGCCTCGCGCGTGGTAGCCGGTGATATGCAGGCAGCGATGGGTGTGTTGCCGCAGACGGCACGGGCGGTGGTGCAACCGCTGGCACGGCAAGCGTTTGTGGGTGGGTTCAGCGCGGTGTTGTGGGTGGCGGGAGTGTTGGGATTGCTGGGGGCGTTGGTGGTGGGAATGCTGATGCGAAAGCCGATTCCCGTTGTGCTAGCGCAGAACTGAATGTGGGAGCGGGCTTGCTCGCGAATGCGCTGTGTCAGTCAACACATCTGAACTGAACCACCGCATTCGCGAGCAAGCCCTCTCCCACAAGGGGTTGACCTGCAGTCTGGAATTACCAGAACCGCTGCTGGGTCAACCGGCTCCACCAGGTCAGCAGCACTCGGTCCACCGAACCGCTGGCCGCCAGGCCGACCCGCTCTTGCAGGCTTTTACGCTCGGCATAGTGCAGGTGGAACACCTCGGCGGTCTTGGCCTTGGTGGCCAGGTATTCGTCGCTGGTTTGCAGCTCGTCGACCAATTGCTTGTCGAGGGCGGCAACACCCAGCCACACTTCCCCGGTCGCGACATCATCGATTGCCAGCTGAGGGCGATAGCGCGACACGAAGTTCTTGAACAGCTGATGGGTGATGTCCAGGTCTTCCTGGAACTTCTCGCGGCCCTTCTCGGTGTTTTCGCCAAACACGGTGAGGGTGCGTTTGTATTCACCGGCCGTCAGCACCTCGAAATCGATGTCATGTTTTTTCAGCAGGCGGTTGACGTTGGGCAACTGCGCTACCACGCCAATAGAACCAAGGATGGCGAACGGTGCGCTGATGATCTTCTCGCCGATGCACGCCATCATGTAGCCGCCGCTGGCCGCGACCTTGTCGATGCACACGGTCAATGGCACGCCCGCCTGGCGGATACGCGCCAGCTGGGATGAGGCCAGGCCGTAGCTGTGGACCATTCCGCCGCCGCTTTCCAGGCGCAGCACCACTTCGTCTTTCGGCGTGGCCAGGCTCAGCAGTGCGGTGATTTCATGGCGCAGGCTCTCGGTGGCCGAGGCCTTGATGTCGCCGTCGAAATCCAGCACAAACACCCGTGGCTTGGCCTCGGATTTCTTCTTGCCTTTCTTTTTTTCGGTTTTGCTTTCGGCTTTGCGCAGGGCCTTGAGCTGGTCCTTGTCGAGCAGGCTCGACTCCAGGCGCTCACGCAGGCCCTTGTAGAAATCATTGAGCTTGCTGACCTGCAATTGGCCGGCGGACTTGCGACGACCTTTGCTGCGCAGCGCCGCGAAACTGATCAGTACCACCAGAATAGCGACCACCAGGGTGACGGTCTTCGCCAGAAAGCTCGCGTATTCGGCCAGAAAATCCATATGTCTCCTTAAAAATGCACTGCGCCAGGCGCGGATGGGCCCAGCATACCGACGGCACCGCGTTCGAGCCAGTGATCAAACCGCCAGCAAGCGGGCTCTAACGGGCTTTTAAAACAAGCGTATGTTTTTTCATTGACAGCTCTCCGGCATCCTCATAACCTCGCCAGACTTTCAACGTACCGGGAAAACGGACGTGGGCAGCATTTATCTGATTCGACATGGCCAGGCCTCTTTCGGTGCAGACGACTATGACGTCCTGTCGCCCGTCGGCGTGGAACAAGCGCAAGTGCTCGGACGCCATCTGGCAGACCTGGGCCTCACGTTCGATCGCTGCATAGCGGGCGACCTGCGCCGCCAGCAGCACACTGCCACGTCCGTACTCGATCAATATGCAGCCCGTGGCCTGCCGGTACCTTCGCTGGACATCGACAGCGCCTTCAACGAATTCGACGCCGACGCGATCATCCGCGCCCTGCTCCCCGACCTGCTGACCACCGAGCCCGAAGCCCTGGAGATCCTGCGCAATGCGGCGCACAACCGCAGCGAATTCCAGCGCATCTTCGCGTTGATCATCGAGCGTTGGCTGGCCGGCACCTATGACCCACCGGGGCTGGAAAGCTGGCTGGGGTTTGTCGAACGCGTACAAGGCGGCCTGCAACGGATTCTCGAAACCGCCCAGAACACTGACAAGATCGCCGTGTTCACCTCCGGCGGCACGATCACCGCCCTGCTTCACTTGATTACCCGCATGCCTGCCGCCCAGGCGTTCGAACTCAATTGGCAAATTGTTAACACCTCGCTCAACCAGCTGAAATTCCGTGGACGCGAGGTGGCGCTGGCTTCCTTCAACAGTCATACCCACTTGCAACTGTTGAAGGCGCCGCAGCTCATCACTTTCCGATGAACTGCGGCCAACCGTGACCCCAAGGTCACTGGACTCTACCCTTAAGGATCGAAACCATGACTGACGTAGCCAAAGCTGTAGAAGCAATGAAAGCCAAATTCAACCCAGCCGCTGCCGACGGCCTGGACCTGGTGTTCGGTTTCCGTATCGACGACACCCAGAACTTCTCGCTGGTGGTCAAGAACAACACCTGCGAACTGCTCGAAGGCGAAAACCCTGACGCCCAGGTCACGCTGGTCACCGACGGCGAAACCATGGAAGGCATCGTCAGCGGCGACACCGATGGCATGCAGGCCTTCATGAGCGGCAAACTGCGCACCGAAGGCGACATGATGCTGGCAATGAAGCTGAGCGAGCTGTTCCCGGCTTGATCACGCTGATTGTGTAGCGCGCTTTACCCCGACAAATCCCGCCACATGGCGGGATTTGTTGTTTGCGGGAGCGGCAAACAGCCGTGACCACCATCCCCACCACTCATCGCCCACAATTGCCCTTGATTGCCTCGCCCGCAAACGCCCGCCGAACAAACCCTGTCGAATCACCCAAAGACCCATTCACCGCCCCGGAGTGATCCAGCGCTGGATAGAAATGCCATTCCACCCGATCCCCTGCCTGACAGGCATCCCGGACCAAGGCTTGTTGGCCCGGCACAAACACATCTCGGTCTTTACCGCCGGTGCCGAGAAACACCGGAATATCGGTTTTCAACGTGGGATAAGCCGCTTCACGCCCCACCCGATCCAACGCTGCCTTGGGCGATCGCTTGAAGCTGTTATTGAAGGTCAACCCGTCAGCCACCACCCGCTGCTCGATGGCATGCAAGCACTCATCCTGGCTCGCCCTGAAGGCCGGCAGCGCCCGCTCAGCCAGGTAGTCGGCGGGCACGAACGAAGGGTCCAGCAACGCCACCGTACTGAGGCGCAACAGGTTATAGGCAAACGTCGGCACCACCGAACGGCGTGCGTTTTCAAGTTCTGGGCTGTGGCCCTGGGCGCGCGCAGAGGCATAAGGCGTACCGGTCGCCACCACCCCGACAACCTCCACATCCGGCGCGTAGTCCTTGGCCATTACCGCCGTGGCGAACGCCGCGCGGCCACCCTGGGATTGCCCGAACACCACTGCCCGCCTGGACACGTTGACAGGCGCAGCGCCGACCGCACGGATGCTGTCCAGCACGCCATACGCCAAGGGACGCGTCAGCCCATAAGGGTGCAACCCGGGCGTGCCCAGCCCCTGGTAATCAGTGGCAACAATCGCATAGCCCTGCTCGAGCCAGTCATTGAGATAGCGCGTATCCCGTGGACTGCGCTGATTCAGCGAAGGCGCGCAACGATCAGCACTGCCGACCGTGCCGTGAGCCCATGCCATCAGTGGCCAGCCACCCGCAGGCGCTGGGCCCTTGGGCACGAACAACGCACCGGAGACCGCGACAGGCGTGAGGTTGTCGAGCCCATCGGTGGAGGAATACAGGATCCGCAGGTTCAGCCCGGCCGACGCCAGGCTCTGCTGCGGCGTCAATGCTTCACTGCGCAGCAGTTTGCCGGGCATTGGCGGCACAGGGTCAGCCCAGGTGTAAAACGCGTCAGCGGCGCTGCTACTGCCGGCCGCCAGCACCCATAGCAACGCCCACGCGCGCATCGCGCATCACCACCCTTCTTTCAGCATGCGCAATTCCAGGTGCTGCAACAGCATGATGGTTTTGCCATCGACAATCTCACCGCTCTGCACCATCGCCAGCGCCTGTTCAAAGCTCAGCTCCAGCACTTCGATGTCTTCACCCTCGTCGATCAGCCCGCCGCCGTCGCCGACCCGGTCTGCTGCCTGGTACTCGCCGATAAAGAAGTGAATGCGCTCGGTCACCGAACCGGGGCTCATGAACGCCGCGTAGATTTTCTCCACGGAGCCGACGCGGTAGCCGGTTTCTTCTTCGGCTTCGAGGCGAATGCGCTCTTCGGGGGTGGCGTTGTCCAACAAGCCGGCGGCCGCTTCGATCAAGTAGCCGGGGTAATCGTTGACGAACGTGGGCATGCGGAACTGGCGGATCAGCAGCACGGTGCGCTGTGCGCGGTTGTACAGCAGAATCGTTGCACCGTTGCCGCGGTCGTACACCTCACGGGTCTGGGCTTGCCAACTGCCATCCTGGCGGCGCAGGTCGAAGGTGTATTTTTTCAGAAGATACCAATTGTTCGACAGGGTTTCTTCGGCGGTGATGCGAACGGGGCTGTTGTCCATGGTCTGGCCTCTGCTCAAAGGAGCGCGAGCATGTCGCGGCGCCAATGTCAGCGTCAAGCGAATCGCTTGTGCAAACAGGCGCGCGGGTATCGGGTTCAGGAAGCAGTCACGGCCTGAGCGAGCGGTTGCTTGATGCGCGGCCACGCGGCCGCAACTTCTTCAGCGCTGGCGGCCTTGATCCGTGCCAGATCGCGCGGGTAATCCACCCCAGGGTTCTCAGTGAACCGCGTCGCCGTGAATTGGCCATTGCTGGCCCGCAGGATGTATCCCGTGTCCTGGCAGTGCTGCGAGGCAAGAAACAGCACACCCGGCGCCACCCATTCTGGCTTGAGTTCGTCCGGTTCCCCGGTCACGCCCCACATGCGCGTCTTGGCCACCGGCGAAATCGCATTGACCTTGATGCCGGCTTCGGCGCCTTCATGGCTCAGGGCATTCATGATGCCCAGTTGCGCCATCTTGCCGGCGCTATAGGCTACCAGGCCGGTCTGCTCGTATTGCGCGTACAGGGCGCGGTCGGAGGTGGTCAGGATGATGCGCGGCGCCGATGAGCGCAGCAGGTGCGGCCACGCATGCTTGCACAACCACAGCGGCGCGTAGAGGTTGATGTCCATGGCGCGCTGGAGGAACGCGGCATCCAGGTCTTCGATGTTCTGATAACCCACCCATCCGGCATTGTGGATCAGGATATCGAGTTGACCGAACGCCTCGATAGCGAACCCGATCAGTTGCCGGCACCCCTCGGGCGTAGACAAGTCGCCGCCATGCCCCAGCACCTTGAGCCCTTGCGCCTGCAACTGCTGCGCCGCATTGAGCACCACTGAGCCATCGCTGCCGGCGCCGTCACTATCGGCACCGATATCGCTGATCACTACCCGCGCGCCACGGGTCGCCAACGCCCGTGCATAGCTCAGACCCAGCCCGCGTGCGCCACCGGTGACAATGGCGGTTTTGCCTGTGAAATCCATGTGCATACTCTCCTGTTAAGCCCGCCACCCTAACAACCCAGGCAGGCGTTGTTCAATGCTGTAACACTTTGCAAGCAATCCCCATTCACGGCTGTCGAATTAATTCCTGCCCCTTAAAGCCATCTGGTAAAACCCCAGCTTCGCTTTTGTCCTGGAACCTTCATGTCATCTCGTTTTTTGTCTCGCCTGGGCCTGCGCTGGTTTCCCCTACTGTGCATGGCCATCCTGATCATCGGCCTGCCGGTAGGTTGCGCGGTGCTTCAACACAAGGAGCGCGAGCTGGTGTTTCGCATTGAGCCGGGTACCGCCGGCTGGTACACCGGCTTGCCCAAGGCCGTGCAGGAATTCGATATAAAACCCGCCAGTTTCAAGTCAGGCCAGAACCTGCATGGCTGGTGGTACCCGGCCGACAAGCAGGATGCTCCAGCGATTCTGTACCTGCACGGCGTGCGCTGGAACCTCACCGGCCAGCTGTTTCGCATTGAACAACTGCACGCACTGGGCTTTTCGGTGCTGGCCATCGACTACCGCGGTTTCGGCCAGAGTCACGGCGACTTGCCTTCGGAAACCAGTGTGTATGAAGACGCCCGCATCGCCTGGGAGCGCTTTCAGGTGCTGCAGCCAGACCCGAGCAAACGCCTGATCTACGGGCACTCGCTGGGTGGCGCGGTGGCCATCGACCTGGCAGCGCAGTTGAGTCAACAGACGCCGGTGCCCGTGCGCGGCCTGGTGATCGAATCCACTTTCACCTCGCTGGGGGACGCGGCCGCGGCCGTGGCCAATACCTCGCTGCCGGTGCGCTGGCTGCTGTCGCAGAAGTTCGACTCCATCGACAAGATTGCCGGCGTGCACATGCCGCTGCTGGTGGTGCACGGCCTGGCCGACCCCTACGTGCCACCGCGTTTCAGCCAACAACTGTTCGACGCCGCTCAAGAGCCCAAACGGTTGCTGCTGGTGCCTGGCGCCACGCATAACAACAGCATGAGCCTGGCCGGGCGCAACTATGGGCAAGCGCTGGAAAAACTGATGCAAGCGCAGATGCCCGCACAGGTGGTGACGCACTCCACAGGTCGCAACGGCGACTCTTGAAAGTACTTTTCGGCACTGGGTCCGCGCTTGGCTGTCAAGCGTAAACCCTGCCCATACTGGCCCGCGCCGCAAGTTGATCAAATATTAACCGAGGGTTAAATCGCCAACCCCGCCGGGCCTTCGCAAAGTTATCCACAGAGATACCCACGGTTTTCGTGGACAACTCTTTTTACTTTTTTACGATCTTTTTGCTCAGCAAACCCCTTCGGGAAAGGTGCCGGGCAGCAAAATATCGCGATTCACATCGCGTATATCGTTATAGCCGCACAGCGCCATCGACACATCCAACTCACGGGCAATGATGTCAAGGGCCTTGGTCACGCCCGCTTGGCCCATGGCGCCCAAACCATACAGGTGCGGTCGACCAATCATGGTGCCTTTGGCGCCCAGTGCCATCGCCTTGAGCACGTCCTGGCCAGAGCGAATGCCGCCGTCGAGCCACACTTCAATCTGATTGCCCACCGCTTCGACAATTGCCGGCAGTTGGCTGATGCTCGACGGTGCACCATCCAGCTGGCGCCCACCGTGGTTACTCACCACCAATGCATCAGCGCCGGAGTTAGCCGCCAGCCGTGCATCCTCGACATCGAGAATGCCCTTGATAATCAGCTTGCCACCCCAGCATTTCTTGATCCATTCCACGTCGTCCCAGCTCAGGCGCGGGTCGAACTGCTGGGCGGTCCACGACGACAGCGAACTCATGTCCGCCACGCCTTTAACGTGGCCGACAATATTGCCGAAACCACGGCGTTTGGTGCCCAGCATGCCCATCACCCAGCGCGGCTTGGTTGCCATGTTGAGGATATTGGGCAGGGTCAGTTTGGGAGGCGCCGACAAACCGTTGATCAAGTCCTTGTGGCGTTGCCCAAGAATCTGCAGATCGAGGGTCAGCACCAGCGCATCCACACCCGCGGCTTTGGCGCGCTCGATCAATTGCTCGATAAACCCGCGGTCACGCATCACATACAGCTGGAACCAGAATGGCTGGCCGACCTGTTCGGCGATGTCCTCAAGAGAACAGATGCTCATGGTCGACAGCGTGTAGCGCAGGCCAAAAGCGGCGGCGGCGCGGGCAGTCAGGATTTCGCCATCGGCGTGCTGCATGCCCGCAAGCCCCGTGGGCGCCAGCGCGACCGGCATGGCCATGTCCTGGCCGATCATGCGGGCGCGGATCGAACGTTGATCGATGTTGCGCGCCACGCGCTGACGAAATTTGATGCGGGCAAAATCGCTTTCATTCGCCCGATAGGTGCTTTCAGTCCAGGAGCCGGAATCGGCGTAGTCGTAGAACATCCGTGGGACACGTTTTTGCGCCAGCTTGCGTAAGTCTTCGATGGTTGTAATCAACGACATCTAGGTCACCTCTCCCTGAACTGAGCCCAGAGAGTAACCGCCGATCAGCCGCGCAACCAGTCATTGCGTTTATATCGGCAGACGCCTAATCTCGCACAACCCCGCAGAAAGACGCATAAACATGCAAAACACTCATCAAGCCATTGACCTGCCTTCGTTGCGCAAACAGAAGATCCTGTTGCTGCTGGAGCGCGACGGCAAAGTGACCGCATCCGAATTGGTGGATCACTTTGCCGTGTCCCAGGACACCATCCGCCGCGACCTCGGTGAACTGGCCGCCGCCGGCCTGTTGCAACGCGTGCACGGCGGTGCCCTGCCCCGGCCCAAAGACACCGGCAAAGACTTCTTCACCCGTGTGGGCGAGACCAATGAGGTCAAACGCCACCTTGCGCGCCTGGCCGCCGATCGCGTGGAAGATGGCCAGATCGTGCTGTTCGACTCCGGCTCGACCACGCTGCAAATTGCGCAATCCCTGCCACGCGCGATCCGCCTGACGGTGGTTACGCCGTCGCCGATGATTGCCATCGCCCTGGCCGACCACCCGGATGTGAAAGTGATTGTGGCGGGCGGCCAACTCAACCCTGCCACCTTGTCCACCAGCGGCCACGAAACCGTGCGCCTGATCCAAAGCATCAAGGCCGACCTGCTGTTTACCGGCGTGTGCGCGTTGCATCCGCAAGTGGGCATCAGCTCGTTGCATTTCGACGAAGTGGCGGTCAAGCAAGCGTTGCTCGACAGTGCCTCCCATGTGGTGGCGGTGACCATGGCAGACAAGCTCGGCGCGGTGGAACCCTTTGTGGTGGGCCCGTGCAGCCGCATCCATACGCTGATCACCGAGTGGCACGTACCGAGTGTCGATGCCTATGAGCAGTTAGGGCTGGAAGTGCTGCGCGTGGAGGTCGAGTAGGTACAAGGCATCGGCGGTGGCATTACCGCTGGCGGTGTTGTCGAAGATGCACCAGGTGGGAATACCTGCCGCAACATAGTGGCTCAGTTGCTGCGAGAATGCCTGCACGCGTTCCGGCCCATACGCGCTGTGATAAATACGCGGCGAGCCGTGCAATCGCCAATACTGCACGCCCTGCCAGCCGATGCCCGCGTCGATGACCGGCGGGTCGGCGACCACACGACCTATGTGTAAATCCTGCAATAACGCCTCGGCCTCAAGCCAGCTGGCATGGCGCGGTTCCAGAACCACGGCACCGGCAAAACGTTGGCGTAGCGCCGTGAAAAACGGCGCAGCAATCGCCGCGTCATAGCCCAAAGACGGTGGTAATTGAATCAGCAGGCAGCCCAGCTTTTCACCCAGTCTCAGGCACTGCTCAAGGAATTCATCCAGCGCGGTTTCGCAGCGCTGCAAGCGCAATTCATGGGTGATGCGCTTGGGCACCTTGACCGAAAAACGAAACGCCGGCGGCACCGATTGCGCCCAGCGCTCATAGGTCTTGGGCAGGTGCGGGCGATAAAACGAACTGTTGATTTCCACGGCGTTGAAACGCGACGCGTAACGCTGCAGGTGTGTACCCTCGCTCGCAAACGCCGCCCACTGTTCACGCGGCAAACTCCACCCCGCGCAACCCACATACAGCGCTGCCGTCAAAACAGCACCTTGGCGGCATCGCGCATGAAAATCTCGATGGTCTTGGGCCCGACTCCCGCAAATTCACCCAGGCGCTTTTCGAAGGCCTCACGGTCTTCGCTGGCGCTGCGAATATGGCTGATCTTGCCGCCATACTCGGCATTCAATTTGGCACTCAGGTCGAGCAAACGCTGCGCCGTGGTTTCGTCATAGCGCACGTAATGCGCGCGCCCAAGCATCGACACCAACTCCCTGGAGGTGCAGTGCTGCAACTTGCGCGCGGTATCGCGGCCTTGCTCTTCAACAATCACCTTATATGCCTGGGCAGCGATCGGCGCCTGAATGCGCTTGCCCATCAGGAAGCTGGCGATAAACCACTTGAACAGGCTGGCGTCGTCTTCAGGCCTTAATTCGATGCCCAACTGCGCAGCCGTAATCGACCTGGCCATGTTCAGTGGCCCAACTTGCGCTCAGCCTTGGCGGCTTGCTCGTTGATGGCGTCCGTTTGGCGTTCGATGTCTTTGATCGACGTGGGCGTCAGCACCTTGTCGACACTTTCAGTTTTTGGGTTCGGGCGTTCCAGCGTGTGGCCCTTGTCGGCTTTGTCGGTGCCTTTTTGGGCGTGTTCGGAACTGATCGGGGTTGGGGTTTTATCGGCAGTCACAGTCTGTCTCCAAACAGTTGAAGGCCCACAAAAAATAGCAGGCGCTTATGCAGCAGAGCCTGTCGAATTTCGATAGTTCAAGGAAATTGGCGTGCATGACCACCGGAGAAAAAACCGCGAATTAATTTAAACCTTTTGCCGAGGCGCCCCCTCAACAGTCAGGTACGGCATCACGCCACTGTCGATTTCAAGGAGATCCACCATGACTACTCTGCTGATGAAACAAATGGGCCTGACCTTTGTGCTGGTTGCAGGCTCGATTTCCACGGCCATGGCCGCAACGTCCAACAGCTTTGTCGACGACGCCGCCCAGGGCGGTATCACCGAAGTGGAAGCCGGCAAGCTGGCTCTGGAAAAAAGCAGCTCGGCCGACGTCAAGACTTTTGCTCAGCACATGGTCACCGACCACACCAAAGCCAATCAGGAACTGACGGCATTGGCGAAAAAGCTGGATATCGAAGTCCCCGATGACGCCGCCCTGACCGACAAGGCCAAAAAAGCCATTCTCGAAATGCGCGACGAGTCGTTCGACAAGGCCTACGCCAACAACCAGGTCGCCGCTCACGAAAAAACCGTCGAATTGTTCCAGAAAGAAGCCGCTTCCTCGGACAACGCCGAGCTGAAGGCCTTCGCCGCCAAGACCCTGCCGACCCTTGAAGCCCACCTGAAAATGGCCAAGGAGCTGCAAGCCAAACACGACCACTAAAACCATCCCTGACCCAGGAGACACTCGACCATGAGTTCGCAACTCAACGGCAAGAAAATCCTCATCATCACTTCCAATACCGGTATCGAACGCGATGAGCTGGTCAAGCCACTGGAAGCGCTGCGCGGTTATGGCGCCACGGTGACTCACGCGTCCAGCAAAGGCGGCACCACTCAGACCTTCGTCGGTGACACCGAGAAGGACAAGACCGTGGAATCCGACGTGCAATTGTCTCAGGTTACAAGCAGCGACTTTGACGCCCTGGTTATCCCGGGCGGCACCGTCAACGCTGACACCTTGCGCCAGGATGCCGCCGCGCTGCGCCTGATCAATGACTTCGTCAAGGCCGGCAAAACCATCGCGGCGATCTGCCACGGGCCATGGACGCTGATCGACGCTGGCGTGATCAAGGGCAAGACCCTGACCTCGTACAAAAGCGTGCGGATCGACCTTGAAAACGCTGGAGCCGCCGGTTGGGTGGATGCCCAGGTCAAGGAATGCAAGGCCAATGGCTGGACCCTGATCACCTCGCGTACCCCGGATGACTTGCCGGCGTTCAACGAAGCGATTGCTAAAGCTGTTGCGGGCTAAACCACCCGCTTGAACGTAAACAGGCGCCCAATGGGCGCCTGTTTGCGGTCTTCAATGGACTCAGCTTTTACGCTGCTCGGCCATTTCACGTTTTGGCCCGAACAAGGCCCAGACAATCAGCCCGAACAGCGGCACGAAAATCAGAATGATCAACCACAGCCCCTTGGTCTCCCAGCCACCGGTGCTGCGCAGTACGACGTTAATCGCCCATAGTTCCAGGATCAGCAAAATCACGGCCAGAATGATCCAGATAGTTTCCAATTGCATAGCTCACCTCCTGAGGTCTATGCATTAGGTCAAGCAGATGGCCTGAGGGTTCCATTCGATTTTCAGCAAGGGCTCACGCCCAACGGTTGCAGCTAATCCTGCGTGACCTTCTAGACTCAAGACTGAATCACCTCGCCTGCACTGATTTAAGGAGGTTCAGGATGACCGAGCACGTTATCCACTTTCACTGCCAGATCGACCAGAGCACCACCGAGCGCTTTCGCGACTGTTGCCTGGACGCTATCGGCGAAGGCGCCAGTTCCCTGCTGCTGAACCTGTCGACCACCGGTGGCAGCACCAATTTCGGCTTTACCCTCTACACCTTCCTCAAGGCGTTGCCGGTGCCCTTGTGCGCGATCAACGCGGGCAACATCGAGTCCATGGGCATCATCATGTTCCTGGCGGCGAACCGACGCATCACCACGCCACACTCTCGATTTTTGATCCATCCGATGAACTGGTATTTCAGCCAGAGTTCAGTCGATCACCAGCGTCTGCGTGAATACCTGTCGAGCCTGGATAACGATCTGGCGCGCTACGTGAAAATCTATGAGTTGGAGACCGCTCGAGCCGAGACCCAGCTGGACATTTTCAAGTGCCTGTCGGCTGAGGAAAAAGTCATCGCTGCGCATGAATCGCTGGCCTATGGCATCGCCCACGAGGTGCAACAGGTGGTGTTCGCCGAAGACATCAAGCATTGGAAGGTCAGCGGCGCATAGAGGCGGCGTATTGCAATCTGTTGCCTGCCCAACCATGCAAGCTGCACGAATTCGTTGCCTTGCATATCTTCCTATCTAATTGATTAATATAGATTTATTAAATTTATTCAAGTTGGTACAACTGATGCAACCTCCAGGGCACGAGGCGTGCACTTCGACATGCCCGAATGCTATCCGTGAGGTTTCACCATGAATGCAATCGACCTTCTCAAGGCTGACCACGAACGCGTCAAAGCGCTGCTGACCCAACTGAGCGAGTCCACCGAGCGTGGCGTCAAGAAACGCACTGAATTGCTGGCCAAACTCGAGATGGAAATCAGCCTGCACACCCGACTCGAGGAAGAGATCCTTTACCCGGCCTTCCGCAAGGCTGGCGGTAAAGAGCAGGACATCATGTACCACGAAGCCAAGGAAGAGCACCGCACCGTCGATGCCCTGGTGCTGCCCGACCTGAAACAGACCGAGCCGTCCACCACTGAGTTTTCCGGGCGCGTCAAAGTGGTCAAGGAACTGTTGGAGCACCACATCGAAGAAGAGGAATCCGAGATGTTCCCGCAGGCCAAGAAGCTGTTGGGCAAGACCGTGCTCGAAGCCCTTGGCGCAGAAATGGAAGCGATGAAAGCTGCGCACAAGAAAGCCCAGGGCGCCAAGCCGATCGCGGCCTGATGCCCGTTCGTCGCATGGCCACGAACTATTTCAAACTTTGATTTCGATTACGCATTCCCAATTAGGCGACACCGTTGATTCATTCATTGAAGAGGGATTTTGAAATGGCTACCAGCGGAAAAACCACGACAGGTGCAGGCGGTAAAGCCAAGCCAGACACGGCCAAGAAAAGTGGCGGTCAAGGCTCCGGCGGCAATTTTGCCAACGACCGTGAAAAAGCTTCTGAAGCCGGCAAAAAAGGCGGAGCCCACAGCTCCGGCGGCGGCGCCAAGAAGTCTTGATTGAAGCACCACCGGGGCCCGGGTTTCCCGGGCTTCGGCCCACGCAAGGGGATTGAGTCATGAAGACCAGTATTTCCCACAGGATGTTGCTCGTCGTCGGCGTCTCAGCGCTGCTGGCAAGCCCTGCTTTCGCCGCCTTTGGCGATGCCGTCGCCCCCGCCGCGAATTCACTGAGCGGTAACAGCGCAGCAGGTTCTGCCCTGCCGCCAGGCACCTATCCGAGCAGCCCTTCCGACAGCGACAAAAAAACGGAAACGCCATCCAAAGAGAAGGCCTCGACGAGCGGGACTTCACACAAGCAACCCGACGCGAAAAAACCCCAGAAAAAGACGCCGCGCAGCAGCGGCAGCAACTAGCCACTCACAAGGGCCAGGTGAAACGCCTCGCCACCTACCTTGCTCCCAAGGCCACGGCGTGGCCTGGGACCCGCCGCGACCTCCCAGGGACTCAGGGCACCGGCAACCAACCGCTGAAATCACCCTGATGGTTCAACGGGCACCAGCCAAAGTCATCCAGCGGCGCTGGCAATGGCTGATGTTCGACGCCTTCCAACCCACTGCCCTTCCAATCGAAAATCCTCGCCCCTCGCCACCCCAGAACCACGCCCTGCGCCTGGCTTTGATCGGCAGTGATCCAGCGCGCCGCCGCGGCCGCCATGAAAGCCTCGATGGGCTCCTCATCAATCTGTGATCGATACCCCGAGGCGAGCAGCCAGCGGCAGACGTTGAGGTGGTACGTCCAATCCAGCGGCGGCTGGTTGTGATAGGCCCAGGTCATGAAACTGCGAAACAGGTTCAACCCTTCCGGAGGATCCAGCTTGAGCAAGGCCGGGCAGATATCGAACAAGGTGTGCCAATACGGCAATAAACGCGCATCCAGGTGCACGAAGCAGCGCGAATTGCTCGGGTAATCAGGCAGCGTCGGTTCGGCGCGCATACGCCGAGATGCCTTGCTGACCAGGCGACTGGCGCCTGCAGGCAATACAGAAATCATCAAATACACTCACAGTCGTGACGATAGAACGCCTCCTGAACACAGGAGACCCAAGGCACACGTCAGAATGCGGGGGAAGCGCGAGGGTTGGCCGAGGGCCAGGAATAACGCGGCGGCGCCTTGTTGCGCCGCTCATGGGCAGGACGTGGGGCGTGCCCGAGCCCCAACAGCCAGGCCAGCCCGATGAGGAACACGATGGCCACGGTGACGGCAGCGCATACCGGGCAGGCAAAGTAGTTCGAGATGTTGCCAGAAGACGGGTAACCCAACCCTTTGTCGGAAAGTGGCGCCTGGCTGCCGTCCACCGAGCAGAACGCACCGCCAATGCCGTTGAGCTGCTCGCCAAGCATCTGCCCATGGCCCAAACCGCAGACGAACAGGTTCATCAGCACGCAGAAGTACAGGGCCCAGGCGATCAGCGAACGGTCGGGGTGGCTCAATTTCATGGCGGCGACTCTACCACTGAAGCGCCAAAGGGATGAAGCACGGCGCGCCCTGTGGCAGAACGTCGCAGATTACGTGGGCTGGCCTGGGTTGGTAGACTGTGCGCCCGCATCGTTACTCCTTTTCAAAGCCTGCTATGCCGTTGCAGAGTCATCCAGGCGTTTCACAGGATGCACAGTTGATGAGTACGTTATTCACCCGCCGCAAAGTGCTGACCGGTATGGGCCTGTTGGGCCTGGGCAGCCTGCTGGGCGGCTGTGATTACAGCCCCAAGCTGAACTTCAAGTACGGCAAGGACCTCAGTGACAAGATCATGGGCCGCACCTTCAAGCTCAAGAACACCGACGGTGAAACCGTCACCCTGAGCTCGTTCCGTGGCTTGATGCCGGTGGTGTTCTTCGGCTTTACCCAGTGCCCCGCCGTGTGCCCGACCACTCTGGCCCGCGCCGCCCAGGCCAAGAAGCTGATGGGCCGCGACGGCCAGATCATGCAAGTGGTGTTCATCACCCTCGACCCCGAGCGCGACACCCCGGCGATTCTCGACAAGTACGTCAAGGCCTTCGACCCAAGCTTTGAAGCGCTCTACGGCACCCCGGAAGAAATCGCCGTGGCCGCCAAGGAGTTCGGGATCTTTTATGAAAAGATCCCCGCCGGCGACACCTACACCCTGTCGCACACGGCCACCAGTTTCGTCTTCGACACCCGCGGCAACCTGCGCCTGGGCCTGTCGGCATCCCTTACCGCTAAAGAGTGCGCAGAAGACCTGCTCACCGTCATGGAGGTCTGCTAATGACTGCTGTTCAACACCTCAAGCGCACCCTGATCGGCCTGTCCCTGCTGGGCCTTGCGGCGCACGCCAGTGCCCAGGTGCTGGTGACCGACGCGTGGGTTCGCGCCTCTGTGCCGGGCCAGCCGTCCAGCGGCGCGTTCATGACCGTCACCGCCGACAGCGACAGCAAACTGCTCAGCGTGGCGTCGCCGGTGGCCAAGGACGTGCAGATCCATGAGATGAGCATGAAGGACGACGTGATGCGCATGGGCCCGGTGGACTCGGTCGCCCTGCCCGCGGGCAAAGCGGTCAAGCTCGACCCAAATGGTTACCACGTGATGCTGATGGGCCTGACCGGGCAAATCAAGGAAGGCGACCAAGTGCCGCTGACGCTGACGGTGGAGAACGCCAAAGGCGAGAAACAGTCGATTGAAGTCAAAGCGCCAGCCCGTGGGCTGGACGGTATGGACCACAGCACGATGCACTAAGCCACCTCGTGGCGAGCCGCGCTTGTTGCAACGAGCCGGCTTAGCGTGGCAAACGGCTTGTGGCGGATGGCGGGCTTAGCGTGGCGAGCGGGCTTGCCCCGCGTTGGGCTGCGCAGCGGCCCCAGTCAATCCACCGCAATCCATCAGCAATAACGCGGCGCCTGGTTTCAGGGCCGCTTCGCGCCCCAACGCGGGGCAAGCCCGCTCGCCACAACAGGCCCGCTCGCCACCCCAAGGCCGCTCGCCACGATAAGCCGGCCCAACACAACAAGCCCTTGCCAGCCCACGCCAACGCCATATCCAAAAGCTCTGCCCTCAACACTTTCTATATATTTTCAATCTACAAACAGACCCGATAGCCTGATGTTGACGCGCGCGCCTCACCGCGTTCGACGGCTCATAATTCCAACAATAATCGGGTACCTCTGTGAACACATCTCCCCGCGCCCTCAAAAGTCTGCTTCACCTGGCTGTGGCCTTCGCCCTGTTCCACAGCGTCGGTGCCCAGGCGGCCAACACCGGCGAACTGCCCTGCGCCACTACCGAACAATGCGCGGCCCAGGCGGCCAAAGTCGGTGCCACCCCCGACAGCGCGCAAACCGGGCACAACGCCAAGGGCGACCCGACCCAGACTCAATTCGCCTGGCTGAACCGCATCAACAAGGCCTCGATCGTAATGCTCACCGAAGAAGGCATCGTGGCGCCGGCCATGGGCCAGAAGCTCGCCGGTGGCGTGCGTTACGCCATTGCCCAGGCCGACCAGCCCGGCGGCAAGCGCCCCAGCGATGTGCTGCAGCTGGAAAAAATCATGACCGACAAGATCGGCCCTGAAGCCTCATTGATTCACTCCGGCCGCAGCCGCCAGGACATGCTCGCCACCTACCGCCTGGCCGTCCTGCGCAGCCAGGTGCTGGCCTACAGCGAGGCACTGAACGCCACCCGCCTGCGCCTGCTCGACATTGCCGACAAGAACGTCGACACCCTGGTGCCCGCCTACACCAACGGCGTGCAGGCCATGCCCATCAGTTACGCGCATTACCTGCTGGCGTTTGAAGCCGCCTTCGACCGCGATGGCCAGCGCATCCGCGAGCTGTACGCCCGCTTGAACCAGAGCCCGATGGGCACTGCGGTGCTGGCAAACTCGGCTTACCCGCTGAACCGCGAGCGCCTGGCTGAACTGCTGGGCTTTGATGGGGTGCGCGAGAACTCGCTGGATTCGAGCCAGGTCTCGACCTACGACATTCCCATCGAGGCGGCCAACCTGGCGTCATCGTCGGCAATTCGCGTGGGCGCGATGATTGGCGACATTCATACCCAGTATCACCAGATCCGCCCGTGGTTGTTGCTCGATGAAGAAGCCACCTACACCAGCAGCGCCATGCCGCAAAAACGCAACCCGGGCTTGCTGATGCGTGCACGTGAAAGCGCCTCGGACGTGGTCGGCCTGGCCCAGGCCGTGACGCTGCGCGCGCACAACGTCACCACGGGCATGACCGATTACAAGTTTGCCTTCGACTCACTCGGCGTGTTCCGCTCGACCACCGAAATGTTCGAGGCCATGAACGCGGTACTCGACGCCCTGCAGATCAACCCGCAGCGCGCGCTGGAAGAACTCGAATCGGAATGGACCACCTCGATGGAGCTGGCCGACACCCTGGAGCGCCAATACAAGGTGCCGTTCCGCATCGGTCACAGCTTTGCCTCGTTGATCGTCACCCAAGCGCGCAGCAACGGCACAACGCCGAAGACCTTCGCGTACGCCGATGCGCAGAAGCTGTATAGGCAGGCGGCGGACACGTACAAGTGGACACCGAACACCTTGCCGCTGGATGAAGCGGGCTTGCGAGCCGCGCTGTCGCCGACCACCATGGTGCAGACGCGCAAAGGCACCGGCGGCCCGCAACCGCAGGAGGTCAAGCGCATGCTGGTGGAGGCGCGCAAGACGTTGGAGGGGGATCAGCAGTGGCTCAAGGAGCGACGTGAAAAGCTCAAAGGCGCCGAAGAAAACCTCGACACGGCGTTCGACAAACTGGCCAACACCAACGGTTGAAGCGCATTCCAAAGGTGAGAGCGGGCTTGCTCGCTTCCACCTTTTTGCGCCGGGTTCAGTTTAAAATCGCCATTTGCCGGCGCAACATCTCAGGATCTATCGACTTCTGCCACCGGCATATCGCCAGGCATGCCACACAGTTGCCCAGCACGTTCGTCAGCGAGCGGCATTTCATCAACCGCTCCACTCCCAGCAATAATCCCACCGCTTCCAGCGGCACCCATTGCAGGATGTTCAAGGTCGCGATCAAGGTGAACAGCGCCGAACCTGCCACGCTGGTCGAACTTAATGAAGTGATCAGGCACACCAGCAACACCGCGGCCAATTGCGGCACTGCCATTTCCACCCCGCCCCTGTGCGCCAGAAACATGATGGCCGTGGTCAGGTACAGGTTGGTGCCGGCCAGGTTGAAGGTGTAGCCGGTGGTCAAAACAAGCCGCACTAATTGACGGTCACAACCTGCCGCTTCAAGTTTGCTCACGCAACCAGCAAGTGCTGCCACGGAAGAACCGGTGAAGGCCACCCATAACAATTCTTCTTTTAAATAAACAATAAGGCTGGGCAACTTTATACCCACCCACCGCGTGATAGCCGCGAACACAATCATCACAAATAAGGCACAGGTTATATAAATAACCAGCACAAACTTTATCAAGGGCACTACCGAACTAACGCCATACTTTCCCACCACAAACGCCATGGCGCCAAAGGCCGCCAACGGTGCCCATTGCAAGATAATCCGCAACAGATAAAACAACCCTTGCACCGCGGTTTCCAAGCCGCTCAGGCAGCGATTGGCGAAGACGCCGCCACGCCCCAGCACCAGCCCGCAGATGATCGCCGCCAGCATCACTTGCAGCACCAGGCTTTGCGTAAACACGTGATAAAGCGTTGACCACGCGCACAGCAGGGACAGCTCAGTCATCCCCAGTGCAGGTGCAGGCGGCGCGGGCAAGGCACCATGCCCGAGGTTGAACGCCCAGCCGGTCGCCATGCCGACCAACAGCGCAGCGCAGGACATCAATTGGAAATACACAATGATCCGACGCACCACATGCCGCTGACCGGGCGCGCGCTGGATACCCGCAACCCCGGTGGCCACCAGTACAAACAGCAGAAACGGCATCAATAAAGCGACTAACTTTATAAAGCCGTCACTGAGCAGTTTCAGGTCAACTGCCCGCTCCGGATACGCCCAACCCACCGTTATGCCAAGTGCGATGGCAATCAAAATAGACAGGCTTGTGTTGCTGGCGTATCGGATCGACATCAGCGCTCTTGCCTGTTTTTATTTATTGTTATTGTCGTTAACCGCCGCGTTCGGCATATTGACCGCCTGGCCGCTTCTGGCCGCAAATAATAAAGTCTTGTCACGGGATACACCACCATGGAACTTCGTCATCTGCGCTATTTCATCATGGTGGCCGAAGAGCGACATTTCACCCGTGCCGCCGCGCGCCTGAACATGCAGCAACCGCCCCTCAGCCAACAGATTCGCGCCCTCGAACAGGAACTGGGTTTCGACCTGTTCAAACGCCATCCCAAGGGCGTCGACCTCACCGCCGGCGGCCTGGTGTTTCTCGACGAAGCCCGCGTGATCCTCGCCCGCGTCGAGCACGGCGCGCTCAAGGCCTCCCGTGCTGCCCAGGGCATCGAAGGCACGCTGGTGATCGGTTTTACCAGCTCGGCTGCCGCTCACCCGCTGATCCCGCGCATCATCCGCGCCTACCGCGAGCGCTACCCCGGCGTGGAACTGTCGATCAACGAAGGCAGCGCCCGGGAAGTGACCGAGGACGCCATCGAAAAACGCATCGACATCGGCATCCTGCGCGCGCCGGTCAGCACCCATCAAAGCCTGACATTCCACCGTCTGCTCAACGAAGAAATGCTGCTCGCCCTGCCCACCGGGCATCCCTTGCTCAAAGAACCTGGCAGCACCCTGCCGCTCATCGCGCTCAAGGACGAACGCTTCATCCTGGTCCGCCGCCCCGGCGCGCCGGGCATGTACGCCAACCTGATCACCGCGTGCCAGAACGCCGGGTTCGAACCGAAGATCGCCTTTGAGGTGGAACGCATGCTGACCAACGTCAGCCTGGTAGCGGCTGGCGAAGGCATCTCGGTGGTGCCGGCGTCGATGCGCGATGTGCACCGCGAAAGTGTGGTGTATTGCCGGATCAGCGACGCCAGGCCCAAGCTGCTGGCGCCGATTACCCTGGTGCGGCGCGCGTTCAACCCGTCGGCGCCGCTGCAGAACTTTATTGACCTGGCGCGGGCGTCTGCTGGGGTGTATCGCAAAGGGTGAGGCTCAATCCACGATAAACAGCTTCGCGCCGGTGAGGGTGGATGAGCGATGCCCTTCCATGTCATTGCCCACCTGGTAACTCATCCCGGCCGTGAGGGTGAACTGGCGGCCGTCTTCCAATTGCGTGTGCAATTGCCCTTCCAGACACAGCAACACATGCCCGCGCCAGCACCAGTGATCGGCCAGGTAACCGGGCGTGTATTCGACCATGCGCACACGGGTGGTGCCGAAGTGGCACGTGCGCCACAGGGCATTGCCGGTGACGCATGGGTGCAGTTCAGGTTCGAGGGTGGACCAGTCGGTGGTGGCAAACGGGACGGCGGTCAGTTCCATGGTGGGCTCGGTCATTATTTAACGTGGCTCGACCCTATCCGCCCGCCACGCGCAGCGGTAGACACAGATCGCCGGCTTTTGTGGGATACAGGAGCTCGCGCTTGTTATCCTGCTCGCCCGGCTCTCATGGACGCGTGCTTATGCCGATCGACCCCGCTTTCATCCTTCACGAAACCGAGCACTGGCGGCTCAATCATCACCTGGCGTCAAAGCTGCCGGGCTACCTGATGCTGGGTGCAAAGGCACCAATCGACTCGCTCGCCGACATGCCGGAAGCCGCGCTGGCTGAGCTGGGGGGCTTGCTGGCTAAAACCCAACGGGTGATCGAGGCGCAACTGCAGCCCAAATGGTTGTACATCAGCCGCTACGGGCACATGCCCGGCTTCCCGCTGCACTTTCACCTCATCCCGGTGTACGACTGGGTCGAGCAGGCGTTTTGGCAGGACCCGCGATACCGCGTGCTGCAACGTTTTGGCACCCAGGAGCCAGCGCAGACGCTGACCGACGGGGCCGAGTTGACGCTTTTTGTATGGCGCGAGTTCGGCGAAAGCCCAACGCCGCCGGCGGTTCAGGGGGACTCGGTTAAACAGGTTATCGAGCGACTGCGCACGGCCTTCCAAGCCCGCCCCCGATCCCCTGTGGGAGCTGTCGAGCTTTAGCGAGGCTGCGAAGGCGGCGGCACTGCTGAAAAAACTGTCGTCTGACCCACCGCTTTCGCAGCCTCGCCGGGGCTCGACAGCTCCCACACGGACCGCGCCCATGCCAAGACGCCGCCGAGGCCTCGGCTGATCGGCTACGCACGCCCCCTTCAAGCCCGCCCCCGATCCCCTGTGGGAGCTGTCGAGCTTTAGCGAGGCTGCGAAGGCGGCGGCACTGCCGGAACAACGGTCGCCTGACCCACCGCTTTCGCAGCCTCGCCGGAGCTCGACAGCTCCCACAGGGATCGCGTCCATGCCCAGAGGTAGCCGAGGCTTCGGTTGATACCCTGTGCACGCCCCTTCAAGCCCTCCCCCGATCCCCTGTGGGAGCTGTCGAGCTTTAGCGAGGCTGCGAAGGCGGCGGCACTGCCGAAATAATTGTCGCCTGAACCACCGCATTCGCAGCCTCGCCGGGGCTCGACAGCTCCCACACGGACCGCGTCCATGCCCAGATGTTGCCGAGGCTTCGGTCGATACCCTGCGCACGCCCCTACAAGCCCGTCCCCGATCATCGGTGTTAGCCGCAGCTATTCGCGTCCTCGGCAACCAGTCGCTTGGTCATCGGTATACACGCCAGTGTCAGCCCCGACGGCGAGTGATACACCGCTTGTTTGTCGCCCGCATAACCGCACGCCCTGTAGAAGCTCGCCGCGTTGAGCGTCGAATCCAGCACGACGTGCTCAATGGCCAGTGCCCGTGCGAGGTTTTCCAAGTGATCAAGCATTGCCTTGCCGTACCCGCGTCCGGCAAATTCAGGGAGCACAAACAGCGCGCCCACTTCGTGGTTGTCCGGGTCGAGCATCCCGGTGACCACGGGCTCGCCATTCACCCAGCCCAGGTAAAACGGCTTGTCCATCAGCGCGCTGTAGCCGTCTTCGGCGCGGCCGCGGGTCCACAGCAGCATCTGTTCGCGGCTGTAGGCGCCGATGCATTGGCTGCGGATGGCCAACAGGCGAATGTCGAACGCCGCTCGGGCGTCCGCTTGGGTGGCGCGTTTAATCTGCAGCATGCTTCTCTCCGTCCATGACCTCATCGTGCCATTAGCACACTTGTGCTAATCGACCCCTTTGCCCGGCGGCGCTATATTCCACGGCACTTCCAACGCTCCCCCCGGCACCGCACGCCTGTTGCGCGAGGGTGCCTTGCGCGCTGGAAAAACCCTGACAATCCCAAGGAAGAACCCTCATGAACCTGCACGCCTGCGTTACCCGTCTCACCCTGCTTGGCGCCCTGATTATCGGTGTTGCCGGTTGCAGCAACGTCAAGCCCAATGAAGACCATCTCAAGACGCTGTCGGAAACCAACCTCGGTGAGCCGGTCAAGCGTATCTCCAACGTGCGCAATGACTCTATGACCACCTACTACATCGCCAGCACCGCGTCTGGTGATTACAACTGCACCGTGCCCAGCGGTGCCAGCGGCGGCTTGTTCACCGTGGCCAGCTTTGGCCTGATGAAACCCAGCGCCTGGTGCATGCCCAAAGGCGCCAAAGGCGGTCAGGCCGCACCGTTCATGCAGTGACGGTTGGCTGGCTGAGGTCACGCAGCGTGCCGCGTAGCTCTGCAGGCCGCACCGGTTTGGACAGAATCGCGATCTTGCGGTCATGCAGGGCAGCCTGGATTTTTTCCACGTCGTGCCCGGTCAGAATCAGCGCCGGCACCGCCCAGCCGCGTTGCTGGCGCAGGGCATCGATGCACTCGATGCCGGTGGCGTGGTTGCCCAGGTCATAGTCGGCGACGACGATGTCGCAGTCGCTGACCAGGCCCTGCCCGCTGGATTCGGCCTGCACCTCGCAGCCCCAGCGCTCCAGCAAGGCCTGGGTGGCCAACAGCACGTTGTGGTCATCTTCCACCAGGCAAACTTTCAGACCCGTCAGCAAGCCGGCCTGGCGCGGGTCGTCTCGCGCCGCCGGTTGGCGCGGCGCCCTCGCCAGTGCCAGGCCGTACAGGCTCACGGAGGTGCCATGGCCCAGCCGAGAACGCAGGCTCACGTGCACGCCCATCAACTGCCCCAGCCGCTTGACGATGGACAGCCCCAGGCCCACGCCTTCGACGTCCTTGTCACGCAGTTGGCGTACCCGATAGAACTCTTCGAAGACCTTCGCCTGATGCTCCTCGGCAATGCCCCGCCCCTGGTCGTGCACCTGAAGCGACACGCCGCCGTTGCGAATGCGCGCGCCGATCAGTACCGGCCGCTGCGCGCCATATTTGAAGCAATTGGAGAGCAGGTTTTGCACCATCGTCGCCAACATCGCGGGGTCGACCTGCACCCAATACGCACACGGCCGCAGGCGCAGTTGCACCCCGGCCCAGTGCGCCGCCTCGGCGTGCTGGTGCACCAGGTCGGCGAGGAATTCGCCCAGGTGAATCACTTGGTATTTGGGCAACAGCCTGCCGTTGTCGAGGGTGTAGAGGTCGAGAATCGAACGGAACAGCTGCGACACGTTGAGCAGCGAGCGGTCGATATTGTCCACCAACCGCTGCTCGTCATGCCCAAGCTTTGCCTCACGCAAACACGCCGTAAACAGCCCGATGGAGTGGATCGGCTGGCGCAGGTCGTGACTGGCCTGGGCCAGGAACCGCGATTTTTCCAGGTTGGCCGCGATGGCTTCTTCGGACGCCTTGCGCGTGCGCTCGAGCAAAATATGCGCGTACACCGGGATCACCGTGCTGGTGATCATCAGCATCAGCACCATGAACGGTTGCGCCTGCCACAGGGGCGTCAGCCGGTACACGATCAGCAGCGCGAGCAACGCCAGCCCCGTGGCAATCGCCAGGTAGCGCGAGCCGTAGCGCATGCCGTTGCCCAGGTTGACCCACACCATCACGGCATACAGCGGCAATGCCGCTTCACCGCCCACCACCAGCCCGAACGAGGTGCCGGTGTAGTCGTGGATCATGCCCAGCACCCGCCGCGTCGGGTAATGCCCGGGCCAGCGCGCTATGACCTGGCGCAGCGCGATGGAGGCCAGCAGGAACGCGACGATGTACAGGATCACCGGCACGTAGGTGTCCACCGACTGACCGGGAAAGAACCCCAGCGCGCCGATGTAGACAATCGCGATGGCGGCCACCACGATGCGCAGGTTGGCCTGATCGAGTTCGGAGTTGGTCTCATGACTCATGGATGACGTCCTTGTGCGGCAATCGATCTGTCCGGAACGCGCCAGAAGCGTCCCTGTGGCGCGGTGCTAAAGTAGCATGGCACAGCACTCGCTTGCCCCAGGAAGGAGCACACCATGACCGGCCGGATCATCATAGCCGACGACCACCCGATGTTTCGCGAAGGCATGCTGCGCACCGTGCAGCGCCTGCTGCCCGAGGCCGTGGTGCAAGAGGCCGGCGACCTGGACGCGGTGCACGCATTGACCCGCGACGGCAGCGATATCGACACACTGATCCTCGACCTGCGCTTTCCCGGCCTGACCTGCATGAGCCAGCTGGCCGAGCTGCGCCAGCACTTGCGGCGCAGCACCTTGATTGTGGTGTCGATGGTGGATGACCCGGCGCTGATCGAGCAGGTCATGGCGCTGGGTGCCGACGGGTTTATCGGCAAGAACATCACCCCGGACGAAATCGGCCAGGCGCTCCTGGCGATTCGCGACGGCGAAGTGCTGGTCAAGTTCGCGCCCTCCGGCCTGCTGCCCCTGGGCACCCCCACCCTCACCGCGCGCCAGCAAGAAGTGCTGCGCCTGATCGCCCAAGGCAAGACCAACAAGGAAATCGCCAAAGCCCTGGCGATCTCGCCATTCACCGTGCGCATTCACGTGTCGTCGCTGCTGCGCAGCTTGAAGGTGCCCTCGCGCGCGGCAGCGGCCGTCAAGTACTGCGCCGAGCGCTAGGCGTTTTCGTTGCCGGGGCGCGTGAAGGAGTAACGGTCGATGTCCGTTCGCAGCGTCCAGCCCTGCCCTTGCCAAAACGCGGCGGCATGGGTGTTGGTCTTGAACACATCGAGGTGGCATTTGCCGATGCCCAGTTGCTCCAGCGCACCGAGGCAGCGCTCGACCAGTGCCTGGGCGATGCCTTGGCGGCGATAGTCCGGCAGCACCAGCAGGTGTTGCAGATAGCCACGCCGGCCATCATGGCCGCACATCACGCAGGCGATCACCCGGCCGGCGGCGTGGGCGACAAAACTCATCTCGGGGTTGCGCGCCAGGTAGCGCTCGGTGGCCTCGCGGGAATCGGCGTCGCGCAGGGAAATGCCCGGGGTGTTTTGCATCAGGGCGAGGACCGCGTCGTA
The DNA here is from genome assembly GCF_963878885.1 of Pseudomonas sp. R9.37. Lineage (NCBI taxonomy): Bacteria > Pseudomonadati > Pseudomonadota > Gammaproteobacteria > Pseudomonadales > Pseudomonadaceae > Pseudomonas > Pseudomonas sp. R9.37. The sequence goes on from NZ_CAWNZA010000007.1 coordinate 54,126, forward strand.
GTCGGCGGGGGTCATTACACGGATCGTAGGCATGGCGTCTGTCCAATGTGAGAGCGGGCTTGCTCGCGAAAGCGATGGCTCAGTGAAAGCTATATTGACTGAAATACCCCATGCGCGGGCAAGCTCGCTGCCACATCGGTTCTGCGCCATTCAGCGCGATCGTGTCAGCCGCTCTGCATCCGATATTTATGCTCTGTTCCCAGCTTAATAATATTTTATTAAAAATCGCCCTCCCCCTAGCCTTGACGCCATGCCCAAGCTGAATCCAACTGCATTACGCAAGGACAGACACATGACGCAAGCAATAACAAAAACAGACACCCTGGTTGTGGGAGCCGGTCAAGCTGGCGTGGCCATGAGCGAACACCTGAGCAAGCACGGTGTGCCGCACCTGGTGCTGGAGCGCAGCCGCATCGCCGAGCGCTGGCGCACCGGGCGGTGGGATTCGTTGGTGGCCAATGGGCCGGCCTGGCATGACCGTTTTCCAGGCCTTGAATTCGATGACGTCGCCGCCGATGGTTTCGCGCCTAAAGAGCGCGTGGCCGATTACTTTGAAGCCTATGCGCGCAAATTCAACGCGCCGATCCGCACCGGCGTGGAGGTGACCTCTGTGGTGCGCAATGTCGGCCGCCCGGGCTTTACCGTGCACACCAGCGAAGGCGTCATCGAAGCCAACCGCGTCGTCGCGGCCACCGGGCCGTTCCAGAAACCGGTGATTCCAGCAATTGCGCCTAAAGACATCGCGCTGCACCAGATCCATTCCGCCGACTATCGCAACCCTGCGCAACTGCCCGCCGGCGCCGTGCTGGTCGTGGGTGCCGGCTCGTCCGGCGTGCAGATCGCCGATGAATTGCAGCGCTGCGGCCGCCAGGTGTACCTGTCGGTCGGCGCCCACGACCGTCCGCCGCGTGCCTACCGCAACCGCGATTTCTGCTGGTGGCTGGGCGTGTTGGGCGAATGGGATCAAGCCGCGATGAAGCCTGGCCGCGAGCACGTGACCATTGCAGTGAGCGGCGCCCACGGCGGCAAGACCATCGATTTTCGCGAGCTGGCCCAGCAAGGCATGACCCTCGTCGGCCTCACCCAATCCTTCAACGGCAGTACCGCCACCTTCCAGGCGAATTTGGTGGACAACCTGAAACGAGGCGATGAGAACTACCTGGCCCTGCTGGACGCGGCAGATGCCTACATCGAGCGCAATGGCCTCGACCTGCCGATGGAGCCCGAAGCACGCCGCGTGTTTCCCGACGCCGAATGCATCAAACACCCGATCCTGGAGCTGGACCTGGTAGAGGCCGGTATCACCTCGATCATCTGGGCCACCGGCTTTGCCGTGGATTACAGCTGGCTGAAGGTCGATGCCTTTGACGCCGCCGGCAAGCCGCAGCACCAGCGCGGCGTGGCCCCCGAGTCGGGGATTTACTTCCTCGGTCTGCCTTGGCAATCGCGCCGTGGCTCGTCCTTTATCTGGGGCGTTTGGCATGACGCCAAGTACGTGGCCGACCACATTGCCATCCAGCGCCAATACCTTGAGTACCGTGAACCCGCACCGATTGTTCAACCCTCACCTGTCAGCGCCTGATCACTTTTTTCTGGAGTTTTTTGATGCCTACTCACACGCGTATCCGCATGTTCAACACCAAGGAAACCTACCCCAACCAGAGCCTGGACAACGACCTGTGCCAGGCCGTGCGCGCCGGCAATACGGTGTATGTGCGCGGCCAGGTGGGCACTGATTTTGACGGCAACCTGGTTGGCCTCGGCGACCCGCGCGCGCAAGCCGAGCAAGCCATGCGCAACGTCAAGCAACTGCTTGAAGAAGCTGGTTCCGACCTGAGCCACATCGTCAAAACCACCACCTACCTGATCGACCCGCGCTACCGCGAGCCGGTGTACCAGGAAGTCGGCAAGTGGCTCAAAGGCGTGTTCCCGATTTCCACCGGGTTGGTGGTGTCGGCGCTGGGCCAGCCGCAGTGGCTGATGGAAATTGACGTGATCGCCGTCATCCCCGAATAAGGAGCCGCACATGACCTTTTCAATCGTCGCGCGCTGCGCGGACACCGGCCAGCTGGGCATCGCCATCAGCTCATCGAGTATCGCCGTGGGTGCGCGCTGCCCGTGGCTGCGGCCCGGTGTGGGCGCGGTCTCGACCCAGAACATCACGCTGCCGGCCCTGGGCCCGGACGTGCTCGACCTGCTCGAACACGGCCTCGCGCCGGCCGAGGCCGTCGACAAGGCCCTGACCCGCAACGGCTACAGCCAGTACCGGCAACTGACGGCGATTGATCACCTGGGCCGCAGCGTGCATTTCAGCGGCAGCGAAACCCTCGGTACGCACCACGCGGTGTCGGGCGAACAATGCGTGGCGGCGGGCAATATGCTCGCTGACCGCGCGGTGATCGAGGCGATGGTCACGGCCTTCGAGCAAGGCGAAGGCCAACTCGCCGACCGCCTGCTGGCCGCCATGCACGCGGCCATCGCCGCCGGTGGCGAAGCCGGCCCGGTGCACTCTGCCGCCTTGGTGGTGGTGGGCGAACTGACGTGGCCGATCATCAACTTGCGGGTGGACTGGGCCGATGAACAGCCGATCGGCGAACTGCAAAAACTGTGGGACGCCTACCGCCCACAAGTACAGGACTACATCGACCGCGCGCTCGCCCCCGACCGCTCGCCCGGCTACGGCGTGGCCGGGGACGAGCGATGAGCACCAGCCGCCAATTGCTGCAGACGCTGGTGGGCTTCGACACCACGAGCCGCGAATCCAACTTGCAGTTGATCGCGTTCGTGCGCGACTACCTGGCCGAATTCGGGGTCACCAGCGAGCTGGTCTACAACGCGCAGCGCAGCAAGGCCAACCTGTTTGCCAGTGTCGGCCCGACGCAGGTGCCGGGCATTGTGCTGTCGGGGCACACCGATGTAGTGCCGGTGGATGGCCAGCCGTGGACCGTGCCGGCGTTTGAGTTGACCGAGCGCGACGGCAAGCTGTTTGGTCGCGGCACGGCGGATATGAAGGGGTACATCGCCTGTGTGCTGGCGCTGGTGCCGGCATTGGTGGAAGCCGACTTGCGCCTGCCGGTGCATATCGCCCTGTCTTACGACGAGGAAGTCGGCTGCCTGGGCGTGCGCGCCTTGCTGGCGGTGCTGGAGCAGAGGCCGGTGAAGCCGATGCTGTGCATCATCGGCGAGCCGACCGAACTCAAACCGGTGCTCGGCCACAAGGGCAAATTGGCGATGCGCTGCGATGTACATGGCGAGGCCTGCCATTCGGCGTATGCGCCGTCTGGCGTGAACGCGATTGAGCATGCCGCCGAGTTGATCGGTGAGCTGGGGCGGATCGGCCAGCGACTGCGCGAGCAACAGGATTCGCGCTTTGATCCGCCGTTCAGCACGGTGCAGACCGGAATGATCTCGGGTGGCAAGGCGCTGAATATCGTGCCGGCAGACTGTCGGTTTGATTTTGAGATTCGCGCCTTGCCGTCGCAGGACCCAGGCGACGTGGCGTCAGCGCTGCGGGCCTACGCCGAACAGCAGGTGCTGCCGCGTATGCAAGCGGTGAGTGCGCAGAGTGCGATTCGGTTTACCGAGTTGTCAGCGTATCCGGGGCTGGTGACCGATGAGCGCAGCCAGGCAGCGCAGCTAATCGCAGCGTTCAGCGGTTCGCGGGATTTCGGCACCGTGGCGTTCGGCACCGAGGGCGGGTTGTTTGATGCGGTGGGTATTCCCACGGTGGTGTGTGGGCCCGGGAGCATGGACCAGGGGCACAAGCCGGATGAGTTTGTCAGTGTGGCGCAGTTGCAAGGCTGCGATGCCATGTTGCAACGGATGCTGGACTCGATTCGCGCCTGAGCCGCCAGGCTGTCAAACCCGCACAGCAACGGTGAGGGGGAGCAAGTCCCCTCTCACCCTCAAGGGTGTGTTCAATCCTGGCGTGGCGCCGCGCCTGTCGACTCGCGCTCAATAAGTTGCACCTCCAGCATCGACGGCGCCTCACAGGCAAGCCCGGCGAGACGATCAATCAGGTACTGCGCGGCCAGTTCGCCGATCTGCCGGTCGGGCACCTGAACGGTGGTCAAGGCAGGCCGACTGTGGGCAGCGATCTCGATGTCGTCGAACCCGCAAATGGACAATTGGTCGGGCACCGCAATGCCCAGCGCCTGGGCTTCCAGCAATGCGCCGATGGCAAGCATGTCGTTACCGCAAATGATCGCAGTGGGCGCCGGTTGTTGGCTCATGATGTGTTGGAGGCTGGCGCGGGCAAACGCGACGCGCCCCTCGTTCAGGCTCTGGGCGCGAATGGCCTGATGCTGAGGCCGCAGGGCCAGCCCTTGCTCGGCCAGGGTGGCGTGCACGGCCTGTAGCCGGGCCTGGATGCGGCCGTTGTCGGTGACCGACTGGAAAATGATGCCAAAACGCTGATGCCCCAGCGCCAACAGGCGCCGGGTAATCATTGCGTAGGCCTGCCCATGGTCAAACCCCGCGCAGGGATGCCGTGCACCGGCGCGCTTGCCAAAGGTGACCACATACGGCGTGCCTTTGGCATCCAGCTGATCAAATAACGCATCGGGGTAATCATCCCCAAGCAGTGCCAGCGCATCGACGCCACGCGCCAGCATACCTCTGGCCTGACGATAACCTTCGCCCGGGTCATACGCCGAACAGGCGACAAACACCGCCAGCCCCTGGGCACCCAAACGGTTCTGGAACGCCTGCAACTGCTGGTGAAATTTCTCGTGTTCCAGGGTCGGCACGATCACGCCGATGGTGTACGAACGCCTGGAAACCAACGAACGCGCCGCCGCGTTGGGCACCCAGTCCAGTTGGTCGATGGCCGCGCGGACTTTGGCGCGGGTTTTTTCACTGACGCGTTGCGGCTCATTCAAATAGCGCGAAACCGTTGCGGTCGACACATTGGCGATCCGGGCGACATCGGCGAGCACCGGTTCCTGGGAAATGGGCGCATGAGGCGTGTCGCGGGGCGTGGTGATTGCAGCGGGCATAGGTGGCTTCATGTCAAAAAGTAAGCGTTACGCACAACCTAAGCGGGCACCTCGGCGCAGTCAATGAATCGTTGACAGCCAGCAAACTGAAAATCTAGGATGTAAGCGCCAGACAAAAAATAAACATTTTCAACATACGTTGTTTATATTGGGCACTCCGCGTTAAAGGTTCGTGCAACCAGGGACGATTTTTGTCGGGATGACAAACGATTACATAATGCCATGTGCTGCCACGTCAGCCGGGAAGCCGGGCCAACGTGCCGGGTCAGCGCACGCTGTCAAAAACAATAAAAAGAGACATCCATCATGAGTCAGACACCTGCACACCCCGTTGCGCCACCGCGCATTCGGCGCCAGCAAACCCTCGCCCTCAGCCTGCTGGTGCTCAGCGGCATCATCAACTACCTGGACCGCGGCACGCTGGCCGTTGCCAATGAATTCGTGCGCGCCGACCTTGATCTGTCGCTGGGCGAAATGGGCATCCTGCTCTCGGCTTTTTCCTGGAGCTATGCGCTTTGCCAACTGCCCGTCGGCGCCCTGGTCGACCGCATCGGGCCACGCTGGTTGCTGGGCGGCGGCCTGGTGCTGTGGTCCCTGGCCCAGGCGGCTGGCGGCCTGATGTCGAGCTTCGGCTGGTTCTTGCTCGCCCGCGTGCTGCTGGGGATCGGCGAGTCGCCGCAATTCCCGTCTGCCGCGCGGGTGGTGAGCAACTGGTTTCCACTGCGCTCACGCGGCACGCCCACCGGCATCTTCAATTCAGCCTCGCCGCTGGGTATCGCGCTGGCCCCGCTGTGCCTCTCGGCGCTGATCGCGGCACTCGACTGGCGTTGGGCGTTCTACCTCACCGGCGCCGCCGGGCTGTTGGTCGCGGTGGTCTGGCTGGTGGTCTATCGCGACCCGGTCAAGGACACGCTCACCGAGGAAGAACGTCGCTACCTGTACAGCGATGAACCCCACGTCACCACTCCCAAGGTCACGTTCGCTGACTGGCGCGCACTGTTCTGCCACGCGACAACCTGGGGCATGATGCTCGGCTTCATGGGTTCGGTGTACTTGAACTGGGTCTACCTGACCTGGCTGCCCGGCTACCTGCGCAGCGCCCGGCACATGAGCCTGGAGATGAGCGGCGTGGCTGCTGCGATTCCGTTCCTCTGCGGGTTTATCGGCGCGCTGGTCGCCGGCTGGGTGTCCGACCGCATCACCAGGCGCAGCGAAACCGCGGTGCTGGGACGCCGCAACGCGATGGTCGTCGCGATGGTGGGCATGGTGATTTTCACCATCCCGGCCGCGCTGGTAGAGAGCAATGTCATCGCCGTGGCCTGCATTTGCGTAGTGATCTTTTTGGCCAACGCGTCCTCGGCGTGCGCCTGGTCTTTGGCCACCGCCGTCGCGCCGGCCAATCGCGTGGCTTCACTGGGGGCGATCCAGAACTTCGGCGGCTTCCTGGGCGGCGCACTCGCGCCGATCATGACCGGCTACATCGCCCAGACCTGGTCGTTCGTGCCCGCACTGCTGACCGGCGCGGCCATCGCCATGATCGGCGCCCTGTCGTACCTGTTCCTGGTACGCCACCCCATCCCCGACACCCCGCCAGCCTGCGCGGTCACCGCCGCGGCGGCTCACCCATGAACATTCATCCAGAGGACGCCTCTATGCCCCGCCCTGCCCAACCTGTCATCGAAGGCATCGTGCCGGTGATGCTCACGCCCTTTGACGAGACTGGCCACATCGACTTCCCCGGCGTCGACCGCTTGATCGAGTGGTACCTGGGCCTTGGCTGCGACGCGTTGTTCGCAGTGGCGCAGTCCAGTGAGATGCAATGGCTGAGCCTCGACGAGCGCATGCAACTTGCCCGGCATGTGGTTGAGCGAGTGGCCGGGCGGGTGCCGGTGGCGGTGTCCGGCCATATCAGCGACTGCCTCGAGACCCAAGTGCACGAGCTTAATGCGATGGCCGCCAGTGGCGCCGACGCCGTGGTGCTGGTGACCAACCACCTTGACCCGCAACGCCAGGGCAGCAAGGTGTTTCTCGATAACCTGCACACCCTGCTCGAACGCCTGCCCGTTGACGTGCCCTTGGGCCTCTACGAGTGCCCGGCGCCCTACCGGCGCTTGCTCAGCGACGAGGAGCTGCAAGCCTGCATCGACAGCCAGCGCTTTATCATGCTCAAGGACGTGAGCTGCGAGCTGCAAGTGGTCAAGCGGCGCGTTGCCTTGGCGCAGGGCTCGTCGCTGCGCATTCTCAACGCCAATGCGGCGATCGCCTGGGACGCCCTGCAAGCCGGGGCCGCGGGCTTCAATGGCGTGTTTACCAACTTCCACCCCGACCTGTATCAGTGGCTGCGCCTGCATGGCGCACAACACCCGCCACTGGCGCAAGAGCTCGCGACCTTTCTGGTGCTGGCGGCCACCACAGAAGGCATGGGCTACCCGGCCCTGGCAAAAATCTACCACCAGCGAATCGGCACCTTCGCGTCCATACGTTGCAGGGTGATCGACTACGACGTGCGCGAACGCCATTGGGCCCTGGACGCCGTGCTCGATAAAATCGTCGCGGGTACCGAACACTTTCGCGCCAGAATCCGCGCGCTCGATACCCCGCAGGCGACACTGCCGGGAGAACCGCGCCATGGCGGATAACCGTGTCATCTGCGTGGGTTGCGCGCTGTGGGACACCATCTTCAGCGTGGATCACATCCCGTCGCGCGGTACCAAGATTCTCCCCCGCCAGGCGGTCCAGGCCGCGTCAGGCATGGCCACCGCCGCAGCGGTAAGCATTGCGCGCCTGGGTGGTCCGGTTGCCCTGTGGGTGCGTATCGGCGACGACGCCACCGGCACAATGCTCATCGATGACCTGAGCCAGTCCGGCGTCTGCACCGCATGGATTCGCCAGGTGCCCGGCGGGCGCACGCCGTTCTCGACCATCCTGGTGGACCGTGACGGCGAGCGGCTCGTCGTGCCGTTCATCGACCCCACACTGGAAGCCGACGCCGCCTGGCTGCCCCTCGACGACATCGCTGGCGCGGCGGCGGTAATGGCCGACATGCGCTGGCTGCAGGGGGCTCACGCAGCTTTCAGCGCCGCCCGGCGGCTGGGCGTGCCGACGCTGCTGGATGCCGACGTCGCAGCCGTGGAAGACCTTAACGCGCTGATCCCCCTGGCAGATCATGTGCTGTTTTCCGAACCGGCCTTGCAGTTGCTGGCTGGCAACGTCCCGCCCGAAGAGGCGTTATTGGCCCTGGCGTCGCGCTGCGAGGCCAAGGTGATCGGCGTCACTCTAGGCGAACGCGGCTCGCTGATCTGGCAGCGCGAAGGGTCGAGCACTGCGGTGCAGCACTTCACGACACCCCACATTCGCGCAATCGACACGCTCAACGCCGGGGATGTCTGGCATGGCACCTATGCGTACGGCCTGGCGCATGGCTGGACGCTGGCCGAGCGCGTACGCGCCGCGAGCGTTGCCGCCGCGATCAAATGCGAAGTGTTTGGCGGCCACCGGGGCGCGCCGACCCTGGCACAATTGGTCGCGCGCCTGGGCGCAGAAATGTCGCCGTGCTAACCCAGCAGCCGCGCGAGCTCTTCGCGGCAGTAGTCGACGAACAATTGCACCGGCTTGGTCAGCGGCGCGCGACGCAGCCAGACTGCCGATAGCCCTGAGCCGGTCACCGTCTCTGCCAACGGTACACACACCACCTTCTGGCCATCGTAGGTGTATTCGGTAAACGGTTTGGTCACCAGGATCGAAAACCCGAACCCCCTGCCCACCATGCCCCGCACCATCTCGATCGACGGCGAGCTGAACACGATATTGGGTGTCAGCCCGCGCTCTTCAAAGATGCTCACGAAGTAGGTGCGGCTCGGCAGCACATCCAGCAAGATCATGGGCTCCAGCACCAAGTCCGCCAGCGATACCCTGGCCTGCTGCGCAAAACGGTGATCCGCCGGCAGCAAGGCATACGGCTGTTGCGGCGGCATCAGCGGCGTGGTTTCAATCGTGCCGCCCAGGTCATGCTCGAACAGCATCGCCACATCGATACTGCCCGCCGTCAGCGCCTGCACCAGTTCTTGCTGCTCGCCATCACGAATACGGATTTCCACCCCGGGCCAGCGCGCCTTGAAGCCCGCGATCAAACGCGGCAAATACAACGGCGCCACCGTCTCAAAGCAACCGATGTCGATCTGCCCCGCCACCACATCATTGTCGGCCAAGGCGTTCTGCTCGAACTCATGTGCGACCCGCAACAGCTCCAGCGCCTTGCGATAAAACCGCGCGCCGCTGGGCGTGAGTGAAACACCCTGGGCGTGATGGCGAATAAACAACTGCACGCCAAAGCTGTCTTCCAGCTGCTTGATCGCGGTGGAGACCGACGGCTGCGCGATATACAGCTTGCGCGAGGCCTCGGCGACGCTGCCGCACTCGGCCGTGGTAACAAAATATCTGAGCTGGCGCAGGTTATAGGCAGCCATCGGGACCTCCAGAAACGTGGGACTTCGCCCCAAACAAGTGCGCGAAAATCGGCTTTTTCACACTGATCCAAGCCCCTGCAACATACCGGAGCAAAAAATCCGGCGAGATACTTTTTTTAAGGTCTATAGCAACAAACTTACTAATTTACCTCCCTGCGTCCATTGCAGATGATCACTCCAACAACAAAGCGTCGCCCACGCGTCGCACAGCGAAGTACGTCAACGTACTCACCTTGCCTTGGAGCTCGTCATGGTTACCACTGCAACATCCTCCGCCCCGCTTATCGAAAAACACACGATTGGATACGTGCCCCCGGAAGATCGCCACGGAAAGGTAAGAGACCTGTTCACCCTGTGGTTCGGCGGCAACATCGCACCGCTGCCCATCGTCACCGGCGCGTTGGGCGTGCAACTGTTCCACTTGAACCTGGTGTGGGGCATCGTCGCCATCCTCGTCGGCCACCTGGTCGGCGGCGTGCTGATGGCGTTGCACTCAGCCCAAGGCCCGCAAATGGGCATCCCGCAAATGATCCAGAGCCGCGCCCAGTTCGGCTCGCTCGGCGCCCTGCTGGTGGTGGTGATCGCCGGCGTCATGTACATCGGTTTCTTCGCCTCCAACATCGTGCTGGCCGGTAAATCCCTGCACGGCGTGGTCGACAGCGTGCCCGTGCCGGTCGGCATCGTCATCGGCGCCATCGGTTCCGGGATCATCGGCATCATCGGCTACCGCTTCATCCACGTGCTCAACCGCATCGGCACCTGGGTGCTCGGCGCCGGCATCGTGCTGGGCTTCGGCTATATCTTCACCCATGTGCAGACCACGGATTTTCTGACCCGCGGCAGCTTCAACATTTCCGGTTGGCTGGCCACCGTGTCCCTCGCGGCGCTGTGGCAAATCGCCTTCGCACCTTACGTGTCGGATTATTCGCGCTACCTGCCGGCCGACGTCCGCGTGGCGTCGACGTTCTGGACCACCTACCTGGGCTCTGTCCTTGGCTCCAGCCTGGCCTTCATCTTCGGCGCCGTCGCCGTGCTCGCCACCCCGGTCGGCATGGACACCATGGACGCCGTCAAACTCGCCACCGGCGCCATTGGCCCACTGATGCTGGTGCTGTTTTTGCTCAGCGTGATCAGCCACAACGCCCTTAACCTCTACGGCGCGGTACTGTCGATCATCACCTTGGTGCAGACCTTTGCGTATCGCTGGATTCCTACCGCCAAAAGCCGTGCGGTGATCTCGATTCTCGTCCTCGCCGCCTGCGCGATTGCGGCGGTGTTCGCCTCCAAAGACTTTATCGGCCACTTTGTCGACATGGTGCTGGTGCTGCTGGTGGTACTGGTGCCGTGGACGGCGATCAACCTGATCGACTTCTATGCGATTCACAAAGGCAAATACGACATTGCCTCGATCTTCCGCGTGGATGGCGGGATTTACGGCAAGTACAACCCACAGGCGCTGCTGGCGTATGCCATCGGGATTGCAGTGCAGATTCCGTTTATGAATACGCCGCTGTATGTAGGGCCGATTTCCGAACACATCAATGGCGCGGATTTGTCCTGGGTGGTGGGGTTGGTGGTGACGTCGCCGTTGTATTTCTGGTTGGCAAGTCGCGACAGTGCGTATAAGCGACGCATGGACGGGGGCAAGTTGGTGGGTGGCATTTGAGGTAAAAGGCTGAAGTATTCTTAGAGTAATGGGTGGAACCATCCCTATCGTGGCTTTGCAGCTGCGGTATGGGTGGTTTTTTTCGTTTGGGCTGCGGTTACGCGCGTGAAGGCTGTGCACGCGCGCACGTGCGTGGCGTTTGATCAGCCCGTTGACGTGTTGTGGCCAATAATGACCCAAGTTCGATTCGAGGGCTGGCTTAGTCTGACAAAGCCGCTGAAACGTAGCGCGCTGCTTAGTCTGCTTTGGGCCATAAGTTGCCACTCGTGAGGGGTTCTTGCGACATAACAACGGCGACTTGCGCGACAACTTTCCATTTAACCCTAATGGCTCCCGAGCCGAAATGGAGTAGCATTCCACCCAGTAGCTTGGTTTAAACAGATTGTTTTTCGGATCAGGGTCGCATTGTGGAAAAGCTAAAACGCCTTCAAAGCGGAATAGAAGGGCTCGATGCTCTGCTCAAGGGCGGATTGGTCGAGGGTGCTTCATATATTATTCAAGGACGCCCAGGGTCTGGAAAAACGATCCTTGCCAACCAGCTGGGGTTCCATCATGCGAATAATGGGGGCCGGGTTCTGGTCGCCACGCTGCTGGCAGAGTCACATGACCGTCTTTTTCAATTTCTTTCTACGTTGAGCTTTTTTGATTCATCCAAAGTCGGTGCCGAAATTCAATTTGTCAGCGCCTTTGACACGCTGGAAAACGACGGGCTGGATGAAGTAGTCAAGCTGCTTCGGCGTGAGATAAGCCGCCAAAAAGCCACGGTGATGGTAGTAGACGGGCTGCTCAACGCGCGTTCTAAAGCCGATTCGCCCATAGACACGAAAAAATTCATTTCAGAATTGCAAGGGCACGCCGCTTTCGCCGGTTGCACGGTGCTGTTTCTTACCAGCTCCCGACTTGATGACGGAAGCCCTGAGCACACCATGGTAGATGGCGTCATCGAGATGGGCGAAGAGCTGTATGGCACTCGCTCGGCACGTCGCATCCAACTGCGTAAAACCCGCGGCAGCGGAGCAATGACCGGTCTTCATGAGTGCGAAATCACCGACCATGGCTTGGTGGTTTACCCTCGCCTCGAAAGTCTTTACAGCCACCCGTCCGCCCCGGACAGCGCCGACATGACGCGCATTGCCAGTGGCGTCGGATCACTGGACGGCATATTGGGCGGAGGCCTTTACAGTTCCAGTGTGTCTCTGGTCATAGGGCCCTCCGGGATTGGTAAAACGACCCTGGGTCTGAAATTTCTGTCCGAGTCGACGGTGGATATGCCAGGGCTGCACTTTGGCTTCTACGAGAGCCCACAACGGTTGCGGCTCAAAGGCCAGTCACTGGGTATCGATATCAAAGCCATGGAAGACAGCGGCGCGCTGAGCATTGCCTGGCAGCCAACCACCGAAGGCCTGCTGGATGGGCTGGGAGCACGATTGCTGAGCATCGTTGAGGAAAAGGGCATCAAGCGCCTGTTCATCGACAGCCTCAGTGGCATGACGCGAGTCTCGACCAACCCGGCGCGCATTACCGACTTCTTCAGTGCGCTGATGAACGAGTTGCGGTCCAGGGGCGTTACGGTTTTTGCATCCTGGGAAATGCGCGATTTGTTTGGCTCCGAGGTCAGCGCACCCAGTTCCGACCTGTCCAGCATCGTCGATAACCTGATGCTGATGCGGTTCTCTGAGAATCGCGATGAACTAAGCAGGACGTTATCCATTCTTAAGGTACGAGATAGCGCTTATGACCCCTCTCGATTCGAGGTCGTCATCCAAGATCAAAATGTTTTTCTGAGAAAGGCTTCAAGTCATGAACCTTCAGTCGTCACTGAGTCATCACCTGGTTCAATTTCTTAAGCTTTCGAGTGGGTTGAACTAACATGACCACCATTCTGGTCGTCGACGACGAGTATTTGATCGCTGATATTCTCAGCTTCGCGCTGGAGGATGAGGGGTTCATGGTGGTAACGGCCAGCAATGGTCGAAAAGCACTCGAGGTGCTGGACAGAGAACGCCCTGCCCTGATCATCACCGACTTCATGATGCCGGTCATGGACGGCCAGGAGTTCGCCACCGCTGTCCGCGCCCTTCCCGCAGGCAATCATTTACCGATCATTTTGATGAGCGGCGCTCAGGCGCACATTGGCATGCAGCGATCGGACTTGTTTGATGTTGTGCTGCCAAAGCCCTTCAATATCGATTTGATCATTGCCGAGGTCAGGAAGCTGTTGTCCTCTGATCAATCGGTCGTTCTCTGAGTCATGAGGCGGGTGGGTAATTGAACGTATTTGCCCGCCCCGTGGCCTTTAACTGAAGCTGACCCTCGCACTGCAAGGTTATGAGCGGCGTAGAACCACCCGCGGCGGGCCAGGTGAAGCCGGCCTTGCGTCGACCGGCGCTTGGTCTGAGAACTTCGAACGGACTGTGTCGACATGAGTTGTCAGGTGGCATCCGCCAAGTAGTAAAGGATGTACCCGCAATACGTAAGAGCACCGGCTGCTACCTCTGCCTCAAAGCACTTTTTGAGTGCATCCTCATCAGCAAAACCGTACGCCAACAACTTGTCACCGGCAAAATCAGCAAGTCGCCACACGTCGAAACCATCGATCTCACCGTGGGCCCCAAAGTCGAAGTCCACCGTGCCTGTGGGGAGTCTGACCGCGCAGCCGTAGCCGTGCTTGAAGTAACGAACGCCGCCTTCAAGCTCGCCGTGCTGAGGAATGTCATTTACCACCCAATCCACATTCGTCGCGGGCAGCGGGATGCCAGACCGCTGCATCATGGCCACCGCGACGCCGACACTTGCCTGGTAGTCGCTGATCAAAATGGCGAGTTGATTATTCATACCGTCTCACTGTTATAGATGTCCGTGATGGCCAGAAAAATAGTTGGCCCGTCCGGTAATGTTAGCGCTCGATAGAAACCCCGTGTGTTCAGGTGAGTTGTGAGAAAACCCGCTTCTGCGGGTTTTCTGGTTTTCGCCGGTCGGTTCAAGCCCACCTTTTTTGTGGTGAGCGGGCTTGCCCCGCGTTGGGTTGCGCAGCAGCCCCAGAAACAGCCACTAAAATTTGCCTGGCGTACCGCGTTTGTTTTGACTGGGGCTGCTTCGCAGCCCAACGCGGGGCAAGCCCGCTCGCCACAAAAAGCCCGCGCGCGGCATTGAATGGGCCGGCGTACTGCAACAAGGCAGCTCGCCACAATCCGTGTCAGACCCTTGATGTTTCTTTATGATGTGGCCTTTCGCTTAACGTCCCAGGAAATACCCATGCCCGCCCTCACCTTCCGTAACGCCCTCCCCGCCGATGCCGCGCGCTGCTTTGAAATCGAAATCAGCGCTTACGAAGGCGATGAGGCCGCGACCCTGGAGAAAATCGCTACGCGCATTGCGCAGTACCCCGAAGGCTTTTTGATTCTGGAGGCGGATGGCGAGATGGTGGGTTTTATCAACTCTGGCTGCGCCCATCAGGTGGTGATGTCGGACGAGGCGTTCAAGGAGTTGGTGGGGCATTCGGCCGAGGCGCCGAATGTGGTGATCATGTCGGTGGTGGTTGACCCGGCGCAGCAGGGCAAGGGCTATTCCAAGCGGTTGATGACCGAGTTTGTGCAACGCATGCAGGCCATGGGCAAGCAGACGATTCACTTGATGTGCAAGGAGCAGCATGTGCCGTTGTACACGCGCATGGGTTACAGCTATGTGCAGCCTTCGCCTTCTGACCATGGCGGGATGGCGTGGCATGAGATGGTGATGGCTTTATAATTGCCGCCATATACCTCACCCAGCGTCTCATTGGGCTCGCCGAATTAACTCGGATCAGCCCCTTACTTATCCGCTCTCTCGACGCGACCCTTGGGCCGAACGTCAATCCCGAACAAAAGACTCAACCACTCTCAGCAACCCGTATTTTTGACCCGGGGAAGGAACCTCCACGTGACCAGCGCAAGACCGCTCACCTTTCAACAAGCTCTTAAAAAGAATCTCAAGCGCATGCTGACGTTCTGGGCACCGCTCAGCGTTATCTTTACCGGGCTTGGCGCGCTGTTGGGGTTTTATACGCTATCGACCTACGCGACTGCGGTTGGGCGCCCCGACTTAATCGCGGCTGCATTGGAGGCAAAATCAGCCTTGGTCCCCTGGCTTGCCACTGTCATAGGAATGCTCGCCGCGTACATGCTGATCCTGTTGTCGACGACGGTGTTATTCGGGCTTACGGTATCTATGTTCAATGACGCCCCGCCCCTGCAGCCCAAGCTAACTGGCGTCATTTTGGTGCCTGCGCTGGTGGGTATTCTCGGTTTTCTATGGCTGAATTTCCAAGAGCCGCTGCTGAGTAATTGTTGGAAAGGTAGTTGGGCATTGGCGTGGCTCCTCTTCGCCCTGTTTTGGACGTTGTTAATGCCCTCGTTCAGGAATGCGGTTTGCACCTGCGCAGACAACGCCGGGCCGGGCAATTCAACGAGCTGGCCGCTACGGTTCTGGTTCATGCTGATGGTTACGCTGCTGCTCGCCAGCACAGTGATATCCGCCGTATTCCCCACGCTTCTGATCATCAAGGCGTATATCGGGAAAGACACGCCAGAGGCTGTCAATCGCTTGATGACGATCTCAATGTTCGCCGCCTGCGTCGCCTTACTGCCTGTAATCATTTTCTATGTCAGTAAAGCTGATCTGTTCAATCGCATCGCGTTTAGCGTAATAGCAACAGTGGGCATCGGCTTGATCGTTATTATGATGTCGCCGGGAAGCCCTGCTGCAATTGTTTACTCGGCAGCGCTAGTCATGAAAGTTCGAGACCCTGAACCAGCCAATTTCATGCTGACGAAAACCTATGCCAAGGAAGACTTTGATCGGATGGTCTGGGGCAGTGTCGAAAAGCGGCGCGGCCAACCCGTGGTGTCGGCCTTCCCGTTATTTTCGTTCGGCGACGTGCTGTTGTTGTGTCCAACCAGCCTGATTACCAAGCAACGCCAGGATTGGCCGCAAGATTCGGTTTACTGCGTACTCACCCAAAGTAGTAACGCCATTCGCGTCCCCAAGCGAGCAACTCAGGCAGCGGCCCCGGCCATCAAGCAGATAAAAAAACGCCTAAAAGCCCAGCTAAGTGTTCATTGGCAGGCGCGCCCACTGGAGCTCAGCACGATGCAACCGCCACTTGTTGAAATCAGCGACCAACCCAACCCCGACGCCGAGCGCCTGCTCGGCAACGGTCTCGCCGCGTTCAATGAAGCCATCACCGGTGCCAACGACCGCCAGCCACTGACGGTGCTGGTCAGGGATCCGGGCACTCGGCAGATCCTCGGCGGCATCACCGGCAAAACCTCTTTGGGCATGGCCTTCCTCGACCTGTTTCACTTGCCCGATGCCCTGCGCGGCTCGGGCCTGGGCAGCCAATTGCTGCAAGCCTTCGAAGACGAAGCCCGGCGCCGGGGTTGCTTGAGCGCGGTGCTGTATACCCTCAGTTTTCAGGCACCGGCGTTTTACCAGAAGCAGGGGTGGGTGCGGTTTGGTGAGGTGCCGTGCTTGCCTGCGGGCAGCAGCCGGGTGTTTTTGTCTAAGGCGCTTTGAGGGTTTGCCAGTCGAGGCCGGCAAAGTGTTGCGTAAATTCGAATAGCTCGCGGTCGATGACTTCGGCATGCCCATGCACCCCGCTATCCGCCAGGCTGTACGCATCATCAAAATACCCGCACGCCTGCAGGGTGCCGGGTAAGTCGTAGCCTGACCGGGCCCATAGACGGTAGATGCCCTCGGCCAGGCGTCGCCCGAAGGTGGGGTCACCAAGAAGTCGGCTGTGCGCAACCGACAGCACATAAGGCAGCATTTCGTCTTCGACCATGGCCGGCGTGGCGACTTGCAATAGCTGCCACATGACCTCCTCGCGACTCGACCTGCTCATGAGCGCGAGTTCTATCAGCGCATAGGGAGGATGCTGCAGTGTCGCCAGTGTCGCATCCGCCCATTGAATGACCGCGGCCACATCGATAACGCCGACGTCCAAGGCGCACCTGAGGTAGGCGACGGTTAGACCAAAGGCTGCTCCATCCTCGCTCATCATTCACCCGCCGGCGCTCAGGGTTTTGCCAAACAACCGGTTCTCGTGGGTTTCGCCCTGGAACGTATAGGTCGGCGAGCCCAGCAGTTCGTAGCCGCGGCGCGGGTAAAAACCCAGTGCCCGTTCATTGCCGACCCACACCGTGGCCCACAACAGTGAAGCCCCGGCCAGCGCTGCGTGTTGCTCGGCCGCTTGCAGCAGTTGGTAGCCGATACCCCGGCCGGTAAAGCGCTCCTGGATGTACAGGCGTTGTAGCTCGGCAACGTTGGAGGATGGAAGCATTGCGTGCCCGGCGCGCAGTTTGATTTGAGCAAAACCGACGAGGTGGCCGTTGGTTTCTGCCACCACCAGAGCGCTGCCTGGTTCAGTCATCAGCCGCGAGATGGTAGCCGGCGCAAAGGCTTGCAGCGCTTCGGTGGCGATGGCGCTGCGAATGCCTTCGGTAGCGTAGGTGTCGAGAAATACCTGCATGCCCAGCACGCCGATGCATAAGGCATCCTGGGGGCTGGCGGCGCGAATCTGGATGGACGAAGACGATGTCATGTGCGGCTCTAGGGCTGAAAACGGCGTGAGCAGGGTTTTTAGCATAAATGGACCTTGGCCGGCGTATTCCACCCGCAAGCCACTCCCATTTTGCGCACAAGGGGTTTGAGGCTGAACTGTCGGGTGGAGTACTCGACGGCTGGCACCTGCCGACCGGCTACACCTACCAACACACTCGTGATGCCGACGGCTGCGTGTATAGCTCAGCGTTGCTGACGGCCCTGGCGGTCTGTGTAATGATCGCCCTTCGTTCCTCAAGGGATGGAGCCACCGCCATGTCGCTGAACACCTCCGCTGACCCCGCACAAGCGCCGCGCTTCTGGCGTGATGAGCGTTTGCCGTTCATCGAAGCGCGGACCATCGCCGATGGGCGCAAGGTCACTTATACCCGTCACGCCCACGAGCATTTTTCCATCGGTGCGATCACCACCGGGCGCAGTTATTATCACTACGGCGCGCAGACGTTTGAGATCAGCGCCGGCACGGTGGTGTTGATGAACCCCGGCGATGTGCATGCGTGCAATCCGATCTACGACCAGCCTTGGTCGTATCACATGATTTACCTCGACACGCCTTGGCTGACCGACCTGCAATACCAGCTGGGATTCAGTACCGATCAGGGTTATCGGCCGTTCAACACGCCTTACACCCGCGATCCGGTGCTGTTCAACGGTTTGATCGAGCTGTACGCAATGCTGCTGGATGAGCACTCCGAACTGCTGCAAAAACAGAGCGCGCTGGTGAGTTTTTTTACCGAGGTGCAACAGCGTTTAAACCCTTCGTTGACGCCAGTGCGGGAGGTCAACCACAAGCTGGAGCGCGCCGCCGAGTACATCCGCGCGCACTGCACCGAGGCGTTGAAGCTCGAGGAGATTTGCCTGGCGGCCGAGCTGTCGCCGTCGTACCTGATCCGTGCGTTCAAGCAGTATTACGGGCTGACGCCGCATGCCTTTCTGGTCAACCGGCGTATCCAGTTTGCCCGAACGCAATTGCGCAACGGCGAGTTGATCGCTGACGTGGCGCTGGCGGCAGGGTTTGCTGACCAGGCGCATTTTCAGCGCGCGTTCAAACAGCATTTCGCCGCTACGCCGGGGCAATACCGCGACTTGCTCAAGCCATCAGCAAATAACCCACACTGGCCACCAGCAACGCGGCCATTGAGCGGTTGAACAGGCGTACGCCTTGCGGGTTGCTCAGGTAGCGTCGCAAGAACGTCCCGGCGTATGCCCAGCACGCCACCGACAGGTAGCAGATCACCAGGTAGAGCGCCGCAAACAGCCACACTTGGCCCGCATCGCCGTCCGCCACAAACAACCCCATCCCTGCCACACAGGCCAGCCAGGCTTTGGGGTTGAGCCATTGCATGATCGCGCCGTAAAGCATCGACGGCGCGGTGGCGGTGCCATCAGCGTCGAGCCGGCCATCGTCCACCGCCAGCTTCCAGGCCATGTACAGCAAAAACGCGACACCGCCCCACTGGATCAACTGGGTCAGGATCGGCCAGCGCACCAACACTTCATGCAGGCCCAGGCCGATCAGCACCAGCAGCAAGGTGAAGCCGACGGCGGCGCCGAACACGTGTTTCTGGCTGGCGGCAAAGCCGAAGCGCGCGCCGGCGCTGAGCGCGACCACGTTGACGGGGCCCGGTGTGATGGAGGTGGCCAGGGCGAAGGCGGCCATGGAGAGGATCAAGCTCATTGCGATTCCTTTTTGTTGTGCCAAGCGAAGATGGCACCACGGTAAAGCGCTGAACGTGCGTGGTATTGAAGAAAATCACCCTGAGCACTTAGACGGTTTTATTCCATTGATATAACTGCATTTTTTTCTCTCATTCGGTGAGTTTCGATAGACAAAAATGCATATTTTCAACACCGACGCCGATGCTAGAGTTCAGCGCCTTCTCACTGCAAAAAAGGATTCGCCATGTCACGTCGCCTGCTGGCAGTTGCCTGCCTGATGCTGTCTTTCTCTGCGGTCCACGCTGCCGAACGCTGGGAAACCCTGCCGCCCACCCCAGCACCGGTGGCCGGTGCCAAAACCGGTTACGCCGCCGTCAATGGCATCAAGGTCTATTACACACGCACCGGCCACGGCTCGCCGGTGGTGTTGCTGCACGGTGGCTTGTCCAATTCGGATTACTGGGGCAACCAGGTCAAGGCCCTGGCGGCCAAGCACACGGTGATCAGTATCGACAGCCGTGGCCACGGGCGCAGTTCGCGGAATGACAAACCCTACGGCTACGACTTGATGGCGGATGATGTAGTGGGCGTGCTCGACAGCCTGAAAATCCCGCGTGCCGATATCGTCGGCTGGAGCGACGGCGCGATCATCGGCATTGACCTGGCGCTGCGCCACCCGAACCGCATCGGCAAAGTGTTCGCCTTCGCCGCCAACACCCAGACGTCCGGCGTCAAAGACGCGGTCGAGAAAAACCCGACCTTCGCCGCCTTCATCGAACGCGCTGGCAAGGAGTACGCCAAGCTGTCGCCGACGCCCAAAGAGTACGACGCGTTTGTCGAGCAGATCAGCCATATGTGGACCAGCCAACCGAACTGGACCGACGCGCAACTGGCGAGCATCAAGACCCCGATTCTGGTGGTGGACGGCGACCATGACGAAGCGATCAAGCGCGAACACACCGAGTACATCGCCGCGACCATTCCGGGTGCCGGCCTGCTGATTCTGCCGAACACCAGCCACTTCGCCTTCCTGCAAGACCCGGCGTTGTTCAATGCCGCGCTGTTGGACTTCCTCGACAGCAAATAGACCCTGTACCCTGTCGGCGCGCACCGGTTGCGCGCCCACAGTTCCCAGCCACGTCAGGACGCCAATGCCCAACCCCATTCCTCGCCGGCGCGATGCCGCCGTCACCCGCGAAGCCATCGTGTCGTCTGCGCGCAAGGCGTTTGCCCGATCAGGCTACGATGGCGCCGGGCTGGGAGAAATCGCCGCAGGCGCGGGGGTGACCGTAATGCTGGTCAACCGCTACTTCGTTTCCAAGGAGCAGCTGTTTGCCGAAGTGATCGCCGAGGCGCTGGCCAGCCCGCGCGCCCTGACGCAAGGCAACCTCAGCGCGGCAACCCTCGGCCGCACCCTCGCCACCGCGTTGGTCAGCATCACCGAAGCGGGCAGCACGCCGCTGGATGGCTTCCTGATCATGCTGCACTCGGCGTCGAGCAAGCGCGCGACGGCGATTGGCCGCGAGCACGTCGAAAAAGGCCACCAGGCGACCATGGCCGCCGCGCTCCAGGGCGCGCATCGCGAAGAGCGCGCAGCGCTGGTGATGACGCTGGTGTCAGGCTTTCAAGTGATGCGCCGGATGCTCGAACTGTCGGCGCTGGCCAAGGCCGACCCGCAGGTGTTGATCGACTTGCTGACGCCGCTGTTTCAGCAACTGGTGGACGGCTGAACCTGGTTACTTCACGAACAATTCCCGGTCCCGCGCCTTCACATGGCCGGGGCGATGGCAGGCATCGAACCAGGGTTTCTCCCCCGCAGTCGGCGGTTTGGCCAGGCGCAAGGCGTGCAGCGCGCCGGGCTGGCCGGCATTGACGCGAAAGTGGAAGTGATCGAGTAGGCGCAACGCCTCGATGGGGTGCACCACGGCGATCTTGGGCGTCACGCACTTTGCCGTTGATCTGGCTGAGGAACACGATGGAATACAACACCGAACTGCTGGTTTGCCCGATGCTGGTGGCGATAGGGTTCAGGGACAGCGCGCCGTCGGCGTGGGGCGCAAAGCACAGTGAGACTTTTGAGCCGGGCTGATCGCGCACCTCCCAGCACTGCGGTGAAAGCGGATGCTTGCGCAAGGTCGCGGGCGCGGTCCAGTAGGCGTCGAATACCTCGGCACACTTTCCGGCCACGTTTTCATCGTCGAACAGCAGCACGTTGTTGGCCTGAATATACAGGCCGCGCAGGGCGAAACTGGTGGAGCCGCCGAGCACACGTATGGCCTTGCCCGCGCGCCGCACAATCAGCACTTTGTTGTGCTGCTGGCTGGAAAAATGCAGGCGCTTGACCTGCGCCCCAGTGGTTGGCGCCGGGGTAGCGCACTTCGATGCTGAAGCCCACGAAGGCGGGCGGCGCCAGGTCTTGCGCGAGGTCGAACGCCAGCAGCGCAGCGTCCTCGCCGCGGTACAGCTTGAAGGTCAGCCCCTGGGAGCTGGTCTTGCTTTCAAAGTCGGTGATTATGGCGTGTCTCCTCTCCTGGAAGACCTCCGTACACCGGACGGGGCGTTAACCCGCTCACCACTGGGAAGCGTTCTTGTAAAGTCCAGCGGCTACGCCGCATCAAGCCACCGGCGCTTGCGTAACGATGTCTTCCAGGCCCAGCACCCGGCCATCCTCAGACACGATCTCGACCTTGCGCAGCGGCTTGAGCGAACGCGCATCCAGCACGCGCGCACTGACATGCTCAGGCTCGGTGTGCGCCTCGCCCCATTGAGCCAGCGTGACCAGCACCGGCATCAGCGCGCGGCCCTTGTCGGTCAGTTGGTATTCATTGCGCGCGCCGACCTCACTGGTGTGCAGCAGGCCTTGCTCGACCATGTCCTTGAGGCGGGTGGCGAGGATGTTTTTCGCTACGCCCAGGTGTTTCTGAAAATCGCCGAAGCGTGTCACCCCGGCAAACGCGTCGCGGATGATCAACAGCGTCCACCAATCCCCCACCACATCCAACGCACGGGCGACCGGGCAGCCGTCGCCTTCCAGGCATTTGCGTTTCATCGTCGGGCCTCCAGCAATCAGAAATATTCGGTTGCATTATAGGACCAACAGGCTCAGGATAAAAACGGTTTCATTATTAAACCTAATTTATCGCGGGAGCTGATCATGGATATTCGTGGAAAAGTGGTGTTGGTCACCGGCGCCAACCGTGGCCTGGGCAAAGCCTTTGTGACCGCGCTGTTGGCAGCGGGCGCGGCCAAGGTGTATGCAGCGGCGCGCGACCCGGCCAGCGTGAACATTCCCGGCAGCACGCCGATTGCTCTGGACATCACCGACCCGGCCAGCGTGCAGCGCGCCGCCGAGCAGTGCACCGACGTCAGCGTGTTGATCAACAACGCGGGCTTTCTGAAGTACGGCTCGTTGCTCGCCGACGACAGCGTCGAGAACCTGCAGCAGCACTTTGAAGTGAACACCTTCGGCACCCTGCGCCTGAGCCGCGCATTTGCGCCAATCCTGGCCAAGCAAGGCGGCGGCGCGCTGATCAATATCCTCTCGGTATTGAGCTGGCTGAGCCCGCCCGGCTCCGGCGGCTACAGCACGTCGAAATCCGCCCAGTGGGGCCTGACCAACGGCCTGCGCGGTGAACTGCGCGAGCAAAATACCCTGGTGATCGGCGTGCACCCGGCCTATATCGACACCGACATGGTGGCCGATGTCCAGGCACCGAAAAGCACGCCCCATGAAGTGGTCGCGATCACCTTGCAAGCCCTGAGCGAAGACCGTGAAGAAGCATTGATCACCGACATGACCCACGCGGTGAAAGCTTCGTTGTCCACCGCCAGCCCGGTCTACCTCACCCGTTGATCAACGAAAAGTGCGCGCCCACCCCGGCGCGCACGCCCTCGCCCACCGCCAGCGCCACGGAGCCGGCGGCAAGTGAGGTATCGCCACAGGCAAACACACCGGTCACGGAGGTCTGGCGCGTTTCATGGGTGTGCACATAGGCGCCCGTGGGGCCGTCGGCCAATTCACACCCCAATTGCGCAGCCAACGGGCTGATGCGGGTGCGCGACAGGGTGAAGACACCGTCCAGCGCAATGACGCGGCCATCTGCCAATTCCAGGTCGGCGCGTTCGCCGCTGATGCGCGTGACGGTTGTGCTTTCCACTGAAACTCCCCGTCGATCCAACTGCGCCTGCTGTTCGGCATCCGGCGTGAACACGCCATTGGTGAACAAGGTGGTGGTGCCCCAATCCGGCAGCATCAGCGCGTGGTGCATCGCCAGCGCGGAGGTGGCCAATACGCCGATGCGGCCTTGGTCGAGTTCATAGCCGTGGCAGTAAGGGCAATGAAACACGCGTGTGCCCCAGCGTTCCTGCAGGCCTTCGATGGCGGGTAATTCGTCGACCACCCCGGTGGCGAGGATCAGGCGTCTGGCCTTGAACTCGCCATTGCACTGGGTGCGCACACTGAAACCGCCCTGCTGCACGACGGCTGTGATCACGCTGTCCTGCACCCAGGTTACCGTCGGGTACTCCATCAGTTGGCTGCGGCCCTCGGCGGCGATGACATCGGGTGACTGGCCGTCCTGACCGAGAAAACCATGGGAGGTGGCGGCAAAGCGATTGCGCCGCTGACCGGCATCGATCATCAACACCTTGCGCCGCGCCCGCGCCAACTGCAGGCCTGCAGACAGGCCGGCATAGCTGCCGCCCACAATAATGACGTCGTGCACCATGAACGTGACCTCGTGTGTTGCGCGCACGGTTATCCGTGCGCTTTCACGACACACCATAAGTTACGTAAAAATACCGCGTCAAGCGTCTCGCAACTTTTCAGGTTACAAACGATACTTTGCGCCGACTCGACTGGGGATTATTTGATGAGAAACGACACCCGCCTCTCGCGCATGCTGCATGTGCTGATCCATATGGGCCGCCATGAAGAGCGCGCCACCTCGGAAACCATCGCGCAGATGCTAGGCACCAACCCGGTGGTGGTGCGACGCACCCTGGGGTTGCTCAAGGAAAAGGGCTATGTGCGCTCGGAAAAAGGCCATCAGGGCGGCTGGACGCTGGGCAAACCCTTGAGCGACATCACCTTGCTGGATATTCACAACGCGCTGGGCACGCCGTCGATTTTCGCCATTGGCCTGTCCACCGACCACCCGCAATGCCTGGTGGAACAGGCCGTAAACGCGGCCCTCACGGACGCATTCGACCAGGCGCAGGCGCTATTGATCGCGCGCTTGGGCGATGTAACGCTGGCGCAGTTGGCGGATGATTTTGACCAGCGCTACCGCGTCGCGATGGCGCCCTGAGCGCTTACAACCCGCGACTGCGCAACCACTGCAAAAAGCCTTTTTTGACTGGCACCACCGGCGATTCCTGGGTCATGGCCTGCGCTGCGTGCACGCGAAAATCCAGCAGCGCCTTCATCGCTTCGCTGATGTCATGCCGCGCGTCCAGGCAGGGTTTGAGGTATTCCTTCTCGATGCGGTACAGGGTGCAGAAGGTCTTGGCGGAAAAGTCCGCCAGCGCCGCCTGGTCGGACAGAATCCCCGCCTCGCCAATCACTTCACCCGGCCCCATGCGCCCGGCTTCGAATTTGTGACCGCCCTTGATCAGCATCACCGAGACCACACCGGACTCGACGATAAACAAATGATCGCTGACCTCCCCCGCCGGCAGGATCATTTCGCCAGCACGGTAAGTGTGCAGCGTCATGTTCTGGCTGAAGGTGTCCTTCTCCTCCTGGCGCAGCGTGGAGAAAATCGACGAGCGCTCCAGCAATGCGCGTGCGCCGGACAGCGCCGGCGGCGCGCCGCTTTCGGTGGCAGACAGCAACCCCACACCCGCCGCCTGCAGGTGCCTGAAAGCCAAATCGTAAAGCTGGTTACGCACTTCACGCTTGAGGGTCATGGCTGGCACAAAGCCGCTGATTTCATACTCGACGCCGCCACTGGCGGAGGTCTTGAATGCCACGCTCGGCGCGGGGTTGACCAGCAGCGGTCGGCACCCTTGCATGGCGCGCTCGAGCGCCTCAATCACGATTTGCGGACGCGCATGCGGGCTGACTTGCAGGCTGACGGCCAGGCCGAACATGTCGGCGGGGCGGGAGAAGTTGATGATCTTGGCCTTGGCCGCCAGAGAATTGGGGATCACCGCCATGCTGCCCTGGGAGGTCTGCAGGCGCGTGGCACGCCAGTCGATATCGGTGACGCGGCCTTCGGTGCCGTCGATGGAGATCCAGTCATCCAGCTGATACGGCTTGGTGGTGTTGAGCACGATCCCGGAAAACACGTCGCTCAAAGTGCTTTGCAACGCCAGGCCGACAATGATCGCCACCGCGCCGGAGGTGGCGAGCACGCCCTTGACCGGCAGGTCGAGCACGTAGGCCATGGCGGCGATGATCGCGATCAGGAAGATCACCGCGCCCATCAAATCCTGCAGCAAGCGCCCGCCATGGCCGACCCGTTGCATCATCACCGCACCGAGCAATACCGTCAGGGTTCGTGCGGCGAACAGCCACCAGCCAATCTGCAAGGCAGTAGCCGACAGGTGCAAGGCGGTGTTGTCGGTGTACGGTGCGAGCTGCATGGGGTTCATGCCGTCGTTGAACAGTACGGCGCTGTACACGGCAAAGATCGCCAACCGCGCCGCCAGCTTCCAGTTGGCGAGGTTGACGGAAATAAGCCGCCACACGGCAATGTCGATAAAGATCAGCGCCACGGCGCACAACATCGGGTGATCAGCAATAAATGAGGGCATCCAGGCGACTCCAGGGCGAATGCTCAGAAGATCGCATGAATCGGGAATGCTGGAAAACAAAATGTGGGCGCTGGCTTGCCGGCGATACCGACACCTCGGTGTATCAGTTGCTCCGAGGTGATGCTATCGCAGGCAAGCCAGCTCCCACAGGGGTTTGCGCTCGACAGTCAAGCCTGCATCTGTCCGAAACGACCGGACTGGTAGTCAGCAAACGCCTGATGAATTTCCTGCTCGGTGTTCATCACGAACGGGCCGTGGCCGACGATGGGTTCATCGATCGGTTCACCGCTGAGCAGCAACACCTTGGCGTCGTCGTTGGCCTCCAGGGTGAGTTGATCACCGTCGCGCTCGAACAACGCCAGTTGCCCTTGGCGTGCCACTTCCTCGCCATTGACCAGCACGGTGCCACGCAGGATCACCAGCGCAGTATTGCGCCCGGCGTGCAAGTCCAGCGCCACCGCTTTACCGGCGTTCAGCCGCAAGTCCCACACGTCAATCGGCGTGAACGTACGCGCCGGCCCTTGAGTACCGGAAAATTCACCGGCGATCAGGCGCAATTGCCCGGCGTCGTTGGCCAACGGCAGCACCGGAATGTCGCCGTCGACGAGGGTCTGGTAACCGGCGTCGGCCATTTTGTCCTTGGCCGGCAAGTTGACCCACAGCTGCACCATTTCCAGCGCCCCGCCGCTGCGGGCAAAGGCTTCGGAATGGAATTCTTCATGAATGATGCCTCGCGCGGCGGTCATCCACTGCACATCGCCGGGTCCGATCGTGCCACCGGCGCCGGTGGAATCACGGTGCTCGACTTCGCCGTCATACACGATGGTCACGGTTTCAAAGCCGCGATGCGGGTGCTGGCCTACACCGCGACGTTGTTCGGTGGGGGTGAAATCGGCCGGGCCGGCGTGGTCCAGCAACAGGAATGGGCTGATGTGCTTGCCCATCGCGTCGTAGGAAAACAGCGTGCGCACCGGAAAGCCGTCACCGACCCAATGGGCGCGGGGGCTGGTGTAGATGCCGATGATTTTTTTCATGGTGTACCTCCAAAGTGCCTACACCCTAAGTCCGTCGGCCTCTGAACACTAGCCGGCAAAAGCAGCCCTGATCGTCCTACGTATAGGACAGTCCCTTGACCGGACGTTGGCGCAACAAGTGGAACGCGACAAACGCCGACACCGCAAAGCTGGCCTCAATGACGATCATCGGCGTGGCACTGCCATCGCGCAAATGGCTCAGCAACAGGCCGCTGCAGGTCGCACCAAACATCTGCGAAAACCCCATCAGGCCAGCGGCCAGGCCCGCGCGGTGAGCGTTGGGCATCACCGCGCCCGTGACCGAGCCGGGGAGCACCAGGCCACCGCCCAGGGTCACCAGCGCCACCGGAATGTCCAGGCCCAGCACCGACAGGCCGAACAGCTGGTAAATCAGCACCGCCGATACGCCGCCGATGGCCACCAGTGTCACGCCCGTCGCCACAATCCGCTGCGGTCCCAGGCGCATGATGTTGCGCCGGGTGTAGGTGGAACCGACGATCAGCATCGACACAATCACGCCAAAATTGATGCCGTATTCAAGGCTGCTGAAACCCAGCAGGTTGATAAACACCGCCGACGAACCCGCAATCACCGAGAACATCGCGCCATAGGTACAGGCCAATGCCACGGCGTACGCCCGGTATTGACGGCCCTTGAGCAAATCCAGGTAGTGCCCGCCGAGGGTACGCCAATGGCCGGCCGTGGGATCGAGGCAGTGGTTGCTCTCGCGAAAGAACAGCACAGCCAACGCCAGCACCACACTGCCAATGATCAGGGCCACAACAATCGGCTCGTGCCAGCCCAGCAGCTTGATCAGCAGCCCGCCGATCATCGGCGCGACGACAATGGCGTAAAGCATGCCGATCATGGTCAGCGCCAGGGCCGGCCCGGCTTCGGCTTGCCACACGTCACGCACCACGGTACGCGCCAACACCAGCGCGGCGCAGGCGCCGAGGCCTTGCAACACGCGGGCGGCAATGAATTGGCCAATGTCGTTGACCAGCAGCATCGAGAAAGTCGCCAGCACATACAGGACCAGGCCGCCGATCAGCACCGGACGACGGCCGATACGGTCCGACAACGGCCCGAACAACAATTGCCCGAGGCCGAATGCAGCAACAAACGCCGACAACGCCATCAGCGCCGAACCGGCTGGCGCCGCCAGCGCCTGCTCGATGTCGCCAAGGCCCGGGATGATCAATTGCGTCGACACTTCACCCAGCGCCGTAAGGGCCACCAGGAAAAACAACATGCTTTGCGAGGGGGCCGGGGCGTTTGCCATGGGGAATATCCGGGGGCTGGATTAATTTATATTTCGACCATAATATGCGTAAAAAATTATGTCCATAATTTTTTATTCACTGGTTAGCCCGGAGCCCGTCATGATCCCTCTTCCCCTGCGTCTTCTCACGCCTTTAGCCCTGTTGATCCTCCTCGGCGGCTGCAACAGCAAGGCCGACACCGCCGCCGAAGTGCCGCCGCCCCGCCCCGTGCTCGCGGCCAAAGTCGAAGCCGCCGGCACCCAGCAAAGCGCGTACACCGGCGTAGTGGCTGCGCGCACAGAAAGCGACCTGGGCTTCAGGGTCAGTGGCAAGGTCATAGACCGCAAGGTCGACCCCGGCCAACATGTCTCCCGTGGCGACACCCTGCTGGTGCTGGACATCGGCGACTTCGAGCTGGCACTGCGCTCGGCCAGGAACCGCGTGAACGCGGCCCAGGCGCAAGTGCGCCAGCGCCGCGATGATGAAAACCGCTACCAACGCCTGGCAAGCACCGGCGCCGTGTCGCGGCAGATTTTCGACCAGTCGGCGACCAACCTGCGCGTCGCCGAGGCTGAGCTGGCTTCGGCGCAATCGGACGCCAGCCAGATCGAAAACCGCCGCGCCTACTCGGTGCTCAAGGCCGACGGCGACGGCATCATCACCGATGTGCGCGTGGACCGCGGCCAAGTCGTCGCCGAAGGGCAGATCGTCGCGCGCCTGGCCCATGACGGCGCTCGCGAAGCCATCGTCAACCTGCCCGAAAACCAACGCGACCACGCCTCACAAAAAGCCTTGGCGTTCCCCTTCGGCGCGCCGGACCAGGCCGTGACTGCCACCTTGCGCG
The DNA here is from genome assembly GCF_963878885.1 of Pseudomonas sp. R9.37. Taxonomy (NCBI): domain Bacteria; kingdom Pseudomonadati; phylum Pseudomonadota; class Gammaproteobacteria; order Pseudomonadales; family Pseudomonadaceae; genus Pseudomonas; species Pseudomonas sp. R9.37. Next base: position 83,413 of record NZ_CAWNZA010000007.1, read on the forward strand.
AGCTGTCCGCCAGCGCCGAGCCGACCACCCGCACCTACCGCGCGCGCTACGTATTGCACGGCGCCGTTGACCGTTTCGCCCTTGGCTCGACCATCACCGTTCGCCTGCAAGGCAATGGCCAGGCCCAGCAAACCCGCGTGCCCATCGGCGCGTTGCAAGACGCCGGGCAAGGCACCGGCGTGTGGCTGATTGGCGCAGACGACACCGTCAGCTTCGCCCCCGTCAAGGTCGCCAGTCTCGGCCAGGAGGATGCCCTGCTCGACAGCGGCCTCACACCCGGCCAGACCATCGTCGCCCTCGGCGCGCACCTGCTGCACAGCGGTGACGTGGTGCGCCTGCTGCCCGCCCAAGCACTGGCCCTCAACCGTAAACAGGACCACTGAGCATGCGCGGCATCAACCTCTCCGAACTGGCGGTGAAACACCGCGCAGTCACGCTGTTTCTGATCATCGCGATCCTCGCCGCCGGCATCTTCTCGTTCGGCCAACTGGGGCGCGCCGAAGACCCATCATTTACCGTCAAGGTCATGACCATCACCGCCGCCTGGCCCGGCGCAACCGCCCAGGAAATGCAGGAGCAAGTCGCCGACCGCCTGGAAAAACGCCTGCAGGAACTGGACTACTACGACCGCGTCGAGACCATCGCCCAGCCGGGTTTTGTGTCGATGCGCATGACCTACAAAGAGTCCACGCGCCCCAGTGAAATCCAGGATCTGTTCTACCAGACCCGCAAAAAGCTCAGCGATGAAGCGTCGAAACTGCCCAAAGGCGTGATCGGGCCGTTCTTCAACGATGAATATTCCGACGTGTATTTCGCCCTTTACGCACTGGAAGCCGAGCACTTGCCGCATCGCCAGCAAGTGCAAATGGCCGAAGAACTGCGCCAGGGTTTGCTCAACCTGCCGGGCGTGAAAAAGGTCAACATCCTCGGCGAGCAGGCCCAGCGGATCTTTGTGGAGTTTTCCTACGAGCGCCTGGCAACCCTGGGCATCAAGCCCGATCAGATTTTCGCCGCCCTCGCCGCGCAGAACGCCGTAGCGCCATCGGGCTTCGTCGAAACCGCCGGCGCCCGCGCCTATATCCGTATCGACGGCGCCTTCGACAGCCTCGCGCTGATCGAAAACGTGCCGCTGGAAGTCAACGGCCGTGTGCTGCGCATTGCCGATGTGGCCACCGTCAGCCGTGGCTATGAAGACCCGCCCAGCTACCGGATTCGCCATCAGGGCGACCCGGCGCTGATGCTCGGCGTGATCATGGAAAAGCACTGGAACGGCCTGGAGCTGGACAAAAGCCTCAAGGCCCAGGAAGCCAAAATCCAGGCCGATCTGCCGCTGGGCGTGAACTTCGCCAAGGTCTCCGACCAGGCGAAAAACATCAGCCTGGCCGTGAATGAATTCATGCTCAAATTCTTCGTCGCCCTGGCCGTGGTGATGGTCATCAGCCTGCTGGCGCTGGGCTTTCGCGTGGGCCTGGTGGTGGCCGCCGCAGTCCCGCTGACCTTGTCCGTGGTGTTTGTGATCATGCTGCTGACCGGGCGTGAATTCGACCGTATTACCCTGGGCGCGCTGATTATTTCCCTGGGTTTGCTGGTGGACGACGCCATCATCGCCATCGAGATGATGGTGGTGAAACTCGAGGAAGGCTTTGACCGGATTCATGCCGCCACGTTTGCCTGGAGCTCCACCGCCGCGCCGATGCTGACCGGCACGCTGGTGACGATCATCGGCTTTCTGCCGGTGGGTTTCGCGCGCTCGGGCGCCGGGGAATATGCCGGCAATATCTTCTGGATCGTCGGCTTTGCGTTGATTTCGTCGTGGCTGGTGGCGGTGGTGTTCACGCCGTACCTGGGCGTGAAATTGCTGCCGCAGATCAAACCGGTGCCGGGCGGCCACGACGCCATCTACGCCGGCCGTTACTACCAGAGACTGCGTGATGTGGTCCAAGCCTGTGTGCGCAGGCGCTGGTGGGTGACGGGCTTGGTGGTGGCGGCCTTTGTGCTGTGCGGCTTGGGGATGGGCGCGGTGAAGAAGCAGTTCTTCCCCAACTCTGACCGTTCCGAACTGATCCTTGAGGTGTACATGCCGCCCGGCAGCGCGTTCAAAAGCACCGAGGCGGTGGCGGCGCAGTTGGAGAAAGCCCTGCTGCAAGAGCCACAGACCCGCCTGGTCGATACCTATGTGGGCGGCGGCGCGCCGCGCTTCTTCCTGTCGCTGAACCCCGAGTTGCCCGACCCGGCGTTTGCCAAGCTGATTGTGCAAACCCCGGACTCGCATGCCCGCGATGCGCTGAAACTGCGCATGCGTGAGCGCATAGCGGCCGGTGAATTCCCGGCTGCGCGTGTGCGTGTAACGCAATTGCTGTTCGGCCCACCCGTGCCGTTTCCGGTGGTGTTTCGTGTGTCCGGGCCAAACGTGGATGTACTGCGCGGCGTGGCCGAAGAGGTGCGTCGCATTGTCGCCGCCAACAAGCTGACCAAAGACGCCTTTCTCGACTGGGGCGAGCGCACCAGCGGCTACCGCCTGGTGCTTGATCAGGACCGCCTGCGCCTGCTGGGCTTCACGCCCAATGAGGTCAAATCGCAGCTCAATGCCTTGCTCAGCGGCAACCCGATCACCGAGGTGCGCGAAGGCAATCGCACCGTCTCCGTGGTCGCCCGCGCCCAGGGCAACCAGCGCGAAGACCTCGGCAATCTCAACAATATGACCCTGACCAACAGCGCTGGCACTTCAGTGCCGCTGGCCCAGGTCGGGCACTTCCAAGCGGTCATGGAAGAACCGATCCTCAAGCGCCGCAACCGCGCGAGCACCGTGGAAGTGCGCGCCGACATCATCGACGGCGTACAACCGCCCGACGTGGAAATGGCCGTGCACAAAGACCTGCAACCGCTGATCGCAAAGCTGCCTGCCGGTTACCAGATCGACATCGGCGGCCCGGTGGAAGAAAGCGCCAAGGCCAACGTCGCGCTGGCCGCACTGTTCCCGATCATGATTTTGCTGACGCTCACCGTGATCATGTTCCAGGTGCGCTCGTTCGGCGTGATGTTCATGGTCTTCGCCACCGCGCCTCTGGGCCTGATCGGCGCGGTGCCGACCTTATTGCTGTTCAACCAGCCGTTCGGGTTCAACGCGATTCTGGGCCTGATCGGGATTGGCGGCATCCTGATGCGCAACACGCTGATCTTCACCGATCAGATCCGCCAGAACCAGGAGCACGGCATGGCGATTCGCGAAGCGATTATCGAAGCCACCGTGCGCCGCGCACGGCCGGTGATTTTGACGGCGTTGGCAGCGGCGCTGGCGTTTATCCCGCTCACTCTGTCGGTGTTCTGGTCGTCCCTGGCTTACGTGCTGATTGGCGGGGTACTGGTGGGCACGGTGTTGACGCTGTTGTTCCTGCCAGCGCTGTGCAGTCTGGTGCTTGGGCGAGAACAGGCAAGGGCTACCGAAACATCACAGGCAACACCCGGATAAGCTCTACAGATACCACCTGAAAACCTCGGCAAAGTCCTTCGCCTGATCACACAGTGCGAGGGATTGCAGATGGTTTTTTTCCGTTAAAGCCCCAGTTAATGGGGCTGTCTTTTGATCGTCGCCACCAACCAACACATTGGCCTTCTGGTACTGGCCGCAATGATTCAGAGACGCGAGACGTCGAATCCGTTCTCAGCGATTTCAAACGCTGCCTCAATACCTACGAGCTCTGGGCGGAAAGCTACGTCAGAGTTCTCGATTTGTACCCATCGGCAACACGCCAGTGATGTTGCAAACCATCGACCCCAACAGTGACCCCTGGGCGACCCCATCAAAAAATTTATCGGCCCCAGCGGCATTCTGAAAATCACCGAGTGCGATCGTAACCAGAAGTACCGAGTCAATTTTTACCCCAACGTTTCTAAAGAACACATCAAGGCCTTATATGCCACCTATCAGTCGGTCATCACCTCGCTGGAGCACTGGCTGCGCCACAGACGAAAATTTCGAATCTGCCTTCTATCTATTACCTATTTCGAAGATGAAATCATCGACAACATAGCCTTTATGAGGGTGCCACTCGAACGCCTTAAACACTATGAGAGAGAAGCAGCCTAAGAAAAAATCAATACAAGACCGACCTCTCTAAACACTCTATCTAAAGGCAACATAATTCTATGTAAATGAGCACTCAATTCGAAAGTCACAGAATGCAACTCGCGGCCCTGAATGAAGCCACCACAAGAGCAGACCCTAATCTGGAGCCTTTTACAGGGGAAGACTATTACGGAAACCCTATAGTGCGCATGCAATTGCAAGGCAGTGGTAAAGGATACATCCCAAACCCAGACGACCTGAAAGCTCAGACTTGAATTACCGACATCGAAAACCTTTAATCGACACTTTAGGCGCCACGCTTGAGGACACACTTATAACTTCTCGCAAGCGCTTAGCCCAGCGCCTGGACTTTACTGCTCCCTACCCTGGGGATGGAGCACTCTGGAGAACCCAAGAGGTTTCTTCGAGGACATTTAAAGGTTGACGAATGAGTGTTGGAAAGACGACCTTCAAAAAGCCAGCCTCGAAGACCAATCCACATGGTGAATGCCACCGGCATCACTGACGCGCCTAGAAATACTGTGGCGGGCAGGCTTGCCCTGCTTGGGACTGAAGCCCCAACAAGGGCGACGCGCCTCTTAAGCCAAAACCGCGTCGCCAGTTTCGGGCCTGCTGCGCAGCCCAACGCAGGGCAAGCCTGCTCGCCACAATAAAACCGCTAGTCACAACAGGCCTACTCACCGGATAGCGAGGTTCACCCTCAAAAAATGAGTGAACCCAGCGCACCAATCAACGCTTCGAAAGCTCCATAATCATCCGGCTAAGCAAGTAAATTCGCGGCGCTACACTCTCCACTTCCGCATATTCCTCTGGGGTATGTATGTTGCCACCGACAATCCCGAACCCATCCAGCGTCGGTGTCCCAACCCCGGCAGACAAACTGGCATCCGCTGCCCCGCCGCTGCCTTCGATGGTCAACTTACGCCCCAGCTCCCCGTAAATCCCCTGGGCGATTGCGACCAGCTTGTCCGACTCCGGCGTCTGCGGCATTGGCGGTAAACCGCGCAGCAAACTGGTTTTCACTTCGGTGTCCGCAATCAACTTATTCGCCGAAACACGGGCCAGGTCCTTCTCGATCCGGTCGAACTCTTCCGGCAATGCCGCGCGTACGTCTGCCTTGGCCGTCGCCTGGTCGGGGATGACGTTGACGCGGTCGCCGGCCTTGAGCACGGTGAAGTTGATGGTGGTTTTCTTCTCTTCATCGCCCAGTTTGCCCAGTTGCAGGATCTGGTGCGCCGCTTCCATCGCGGCGTTGCGGCCCAGTTCCGGGGCGACGCCGGCGTGGGCGGCTTTGCCTTTGACTTCAACCACGGCGGTGGCGCTGCCTTTGCGCCATACCACCAGGCCGTCGGCTGGGCGGCCGGGCTCGAGGTTGAGGGTGACGTCGTGGCCCTTGGCGGTGGTGCGAATCAGTTCGGAGGCAGCGTCGGAGCCGGTTTCTTCGCTGGCATCGAGCAGGAAGGTGATCTGTGCGTAGTCCTTGAAACCCTGATCTTTCAGTACCTTCAGCGCATAGATGCCAGCGACGATGCCACCTTTGTCATCCATCACACCGGGGCCATAGGCGCGGCCGTCCTTGATGTGGAACGGGCGTTCGGCGGCCGAACCTTCCTTGAACACCGTGTCCATGTGGGCCATCAGCAAAATCTTGGCTTTGCCGGTGCCTTTGAGGGTGGCGATCACGTGACTGTTGTTGGCCGCTTTGTCCGGCACCAGCTCGATGCTGAAACCGAGCTGCTTCAATTCTTCTACGGCGATGTCGCGCACTTGGGTCAGGCCGGGCTCGTAGCCGGAGCCCGAATCGATATTCACCAGACGCTCAAGCAGCTTCAGCGCTGGGGCCTTGTATTGTTCGGCGCCGGTCTGGATCTGTTTGTGGGGTTCAGCGCTGTAGGCCGGCACGGCGAAGGACATGGCCAGGGTCGCGGCCAGGAGGGTACGGGAGAAGGTGAAGAGCATGGACCGATCCTTGTTTTTTTGTTGGGGGGTGCGCCAACACCCTACCCCACTAGACCGATCGCAACCAACTCCCTTGCACTGAACTCACACGGTTGCGCCCGCTGCTCTTGGCCTCATACAACGCCTGGTCGGCGTCGTTGAGCCAACTGGTCGAATCCGCGTGCGCAGGTTGATACGGCGCCAGGCCAATGCTCAGGCTGGCGCGCAGTGTCGGGTCTTGGGTGTACGCCAATGCGTTGAAGCGGTCGCGCAAGGCGTCCATCACTTCGGTGGCGCGGTGCAGGGGCATGTCCGGCAGGATCACGCAGAACTCATCGCCGCCATAGCGCCCGGCAAGGTCGGTGGTGCGCAGGTTCTGTCGCAGCACTTTGCTCAGTTGGCGCAGCACGATATCGCCGGTAACGTGGCCGTAGGTGTCGTTGATAGTCTTGAAATGGTCGATGTCGATCAGCGCAATGGCCGCGCCCACCTGCTCTCTGCGACAGCGTTGGAATTCGATCTCCAGGTGGTCCTTCCAGGCACCGTGGTTAAGCAGGCCGGACAGGCTGTCGGTGCGGCTCAGCGCCAGCAACTCGCGTTTGTGCCGGGCGAGGGTCACGGCCTGGCGATAACAGATCCAGCCCAGGACCAGCGGGTACACCATCAGAATCGGCAAGCAGGCGTAAAGCTGGGTTTCAGTGGTGACGGCGATGAACGCCGGGGCGAACACCAGCAACGACGCGCCGACACCCAAGGCCTGCGCCACCCAGCCCGCCAGCATGAAGCGCGGCCCGCCAATGGCGACGTTGTTCATGGTCATCATCGACAGCGTGGTGACACTGGGCAGCGGGTTGAAGTGCATGGCGCCGACCCAGAACCCGCCGCAAAAGGAATCAAACAGCAGGTTACGGCGTTCGCTGCGCAGTGAGTTGCTGGCGCGGCGCGACCATTGATAGGCAATGTGCGGCCAGACAAAGGCGTTGATCAGCATCCACGCCCACACCCACAGCGGGGGATGCAGGGGGTACATGCCAAACACCACGCACACAAAACCGAGCGTCAGCCCCAGCGTGCGCGACTTATACAACCGTGAAGCGAGCGGAAGTCCATTTCCTCCGGCGGTTGACATGGCTTGGTGTGATCCTGGATGAATGCCTGGAGTCTATCAGGGCAACGTCAAATCGCCACTACCGCTCATAAACCTGCGAATCGCGCCCTCAGTGCGAAAAACCGCGCGCCAGCATCAGCGCCACACCCAGCAACAGCACTGCCGTGACCCGTTGCAGCAACACCCTCCGCCTGGGGGTTTCCAGCACGTGTTTGATGCGTTGGCCGAAATAGCAATACAGGCAGCCGCTGGCAAACTGCAGCAACAGGAACGTCAGCCCGAGGATGGCGATATCTGCCGCGCGGCTGTGCCCTCCCGCTCCGGCAAACTGTGGGAACACAGCGCTGAACATGATGAGGGTCTTGGGGTTGGAAAACCCGGTCAGCAAGCCCTTGCCGAACAGGCTGCGCGCGCCCTGCGCGGCACCGTCCCGGTTGATCGATACGCCGCTGCTGGTCCACTGCCGGTAGGCCAGGTAGAGGATGTAGGCCACACCCACACACTGGAGGGTCTGGGTGATGGCAAGGTTGCCCTTGATCAATTGCGAGAAGCCTACGGCAAAGATCAGGATCGAAATCAGGTACGACACACTGGCGCCGATCTGCGCCGGGATCGAGCTGCGCAGGCCGTCCTTCAACCCCAGGCTTAACAGCAGCAGGGTCATCGGGCCGGGGCTGAAGGTCATGGTGGCGCAAAACAGCAGAAAATAGAGAAACGAAGAAAGCGTCAACGTACTGGTCATGAGCCCAGACCCGGGTTGGCAGAAACAACGGCGAAGGTGCGCGCCAGGTCGGCCAGAGCGGCCTGCGCGCTGTGGTGACAGGTTTCAAAGGCCACCAGGCCTTTCCAGTTCGTCTCGACGATAGCTCGCAGCACCTCGGCGTACGCGCAGTTGTAAGCGTCGTGCGCCTCCTTGTGGTTGCTGAAGGAAATACCCTTGATCAGCGCGGGGTACTTGCGCATCGCTTGCGCGGGCAAGCGACTGTCGATGTGTGTGTGGCCGGCGTCGAGCAAGCAGTACACATTGCTGTGCGCTTGCAGGTGCTCGAACACAAAGGCGAATTGCGCTTGGTGGGTGAAAATCCGGTAGTTGACGTAGTTGGACAGACTCTCCAGGTAGATATCCGTGCCCTTGGCCTCGGCGTACTGCGCCAGCTCCTTGACCGATTTGAGGTAATGCTCAAGGGCGATGTCCTTGGCCTCCAGCACCCTTTGCGGACCCACGATACAGCCGCCGTGGATGATCAATGGCGCGCCCAAACGACTGGCGACATCGACCTCTCTTTCCACGTACTCCACCGCCGCCGCACGAAAAGCGCCGACATCGCTGCCCAGCGGCGCCTTGAAGTTACTGTGGAATATTGGCTGAACACCGCTGGCGGCGATCTTCTCCTGCAGGCTGGCGATGCGCGCATCAGTCCAGTCCTCGACCCTTTCGCCTAACAGGCTGGCGTCGATGTACCAGTGGCTGTAGCCCCCTTCAATGGCGCTTTGCAGGCCCTTTTCGGCCCCCAGGTATTTATGCTGGGCCACACCCAGGCAGAACGGCGCGCCGGGGTTGATCAGTTGGCTGTCCATCACGTAATCCCTGTCATTGATGGCCCGCAGTCTAGAGCGGCAGCCTTGCACAGGGCAGGTAAAGTAATGCCTAATCCGGCCGAACTTTACCGGTAACAATCACCGGTAAAATAACCGGCAAATACCAGGAAGGTTTATGTTTGTACCCGCCATCGCCTTTGTTGACGGCACGCCCAAGGTTCAGCAGATTGTCGACGCGTTCAGCCAGGCCATCGAGCACGGCGACTGGGCGCCGGGCAGCAAATTGCCGTCGGTGCGTGAATTGACCCAGACCCTGGGCGTGGGCAAATTCACCCTCAATGAAGCGCTGGACCGCCTGCGCGGGCGTAACCTGCTGACCTCCAGCCAGGGCCGCGGCTACTTCGTGGCGATGGACAGTGCCCGCCCCGCCTCGATGACCTGGGTCGACCTGTTGCCCCAAGACCTGCTCAGCGTCTTGCGCCGTCCTTTGGTCACCGCCGGCGGCGAGCTGCGTCCCGGCAGCGGGCACTTGCCGGAGGGCTGGTTGAACAACGACGCCCTCCGCCACGCCCTGCGCAGTGTGGTGCGCGCGCCGTCGTTGCGCATCGCCGGGCTGGGCGCGCCGGCCGGGCTGTTGCCGCTGCGCCAGGCGCTGCAACAAAAGCTGCACGCTGAAGGCCTGTCAGTGCCGGTGGAACAAATCATCACCACGCCCAACACCGTGCAAGGCCTGGACATGCTCATGCGCCTGCTCGCCCGCCCCGGCGACACCGTGCTGCTGGACGCGCCGTGCTACTTCAACTTCCACGCCAACCTGGCCTTGCACGGCGTCAACGTAGTGACCATCGAGCGCCGCCCCGACGGCTTTGACTTCGCCGCCCTTGAAGCACTGCTGGCCGAACATCGCCCCAGTCTGTACCTGACCACCAGCGTGCTGCATAACCCCACCGGCCATTCCTTCAGCCCCAGCCAGGCGTTTCGCCTGCTGCAACTGACTCAGCAATACCACTGCCATATCGTCGAGGATGACCTCTACGGCGACCTGCACCCCAGCCCGCCCCCGCGCCTGGCGGCTCTCGCCGGGCTGGACCAGGTCACGTACCTGTCTGGTTTCTCCAAGATTCTGAGCGCCAACACCCGCGTCAGCTATGTGGTGGCCGCGCCGCAACTGGCGGCGAACCTGACCAACATGAAGTTGATGAGCGGTGGCGTGACCTCAGAGCTGTTCGAGCAACTGGTCTATCGCATGCTCAGCGAAGGCAGCTACGCCAGGCATCGCAAGCGCATGGTGCAACGGTTGATGGAGTCCGGCGGACGCGTCGAGCAATGGCTCAAGCGTTGCGGGTGCGAGCTGCCGATGGCGTATGAGGGCGGGATGTTTATCTGGGCGCGACTGCCGCAGGCGGTGGACGGCGAACTGCTGGCCCAGCACGCGTTGAAACACAGCATGGTTCTGGCGCCGGGCGCCTTGTTCGGTTATGACCCGGCGCACCTCAACGCGATGCGTTTTAATGTCGCCCACAGTGATGAACCGCGCGCGCAGCAGCTATTCGAGACACTGCTGCTCAAGGCCGTGCGCGCCCCTTGAGCATGCCGTGGTTGACCAGCAAGGTGCGCATCGCGTTGCGGGTGATCCCCAGCAAGTCCGCGGTGCGCAGTTGGTTGAAGCCACAAAACGCAAACGCCTCGCGCACGATCAGGTCCTCGATATCGTGCAGCAAGGTGTCTCCCGGCACCTCGAATAACCTCAACAGCTGCTCGCGCATCACCTCCTGCGGGATGCGCGGCGCACCACTATTGGCGCTCGCGTGCAGCGCGCTGAGCCCGGCGGAGAACTTCAGGTGGCTAGGCATGATCGGCTTGTCGCCGGCCACCAGCAGCGCCAGGTGCACGACGTTTTCCAGCTCGCGGATATTGCCCGGCCACGGGTACTCCAGCAGCGCCTGGGTGGCGGATTCGGAGAGCATCGGCTCGGCGATCTTGAGCTTGGCGCTGTACAGCCGGCGAAAGTGCTCCACCAGCGGCAAGATGTCCAGCGGCCGCTCGCGCAGCGGCAGCACCTGCACCTGCGCGACGTTGATGCGGTAAAACAGGTCCAGACGAAAATTGCCGGCCTCCACCGCCTGTTCCAGGTCGATGTTGGTGGCGGTCACCAGGCGGATATTGATCTTGACCGGCTTGCGCGAGCCGACCCGCACCACCTCCTGTTCCTGCAGCACACGCAGCAACTTGACCTGCAGAGGCAGCGGCAGGTCGCCGATTTCATCCAGGAACAGGGTGCCGCCATCGGCCTCTTCAAACCAGCCGATCCGCCGCCCGGAAGCACCGGAAAACGAGCCGGCTTCATGCCCGAAAAACTCGCTTTCGGCCAGGTTCTCGCTGATCGCGCCGCAGTTCACCGGCACAAACGCGCCAGTGCGGCCGCTGGCGCTGTGGATGTAGCGCGCCACCAGCTCCTTGCCGGTGCCGGTTTCGCCATTGATCAACACCGGCGCTTCGCTGGGGCCGACGCGTTTCAAATAATCGAGCAGTTGCAACGAGCGCGGGTCGGAAAACACCAGGGCCTTGGCACGGATCGACAGCGGGTCTTTTTCGCCCTGGGGCAAGGTCAGGATCGGCGTGGGCTGCCCGTGGGGACGGTTCATGAACAATTTCCCGGCGGCGAGATAAAAGAAGTAACGGTGACTTTACCCAGCCGCGCATATAACTAGAAATATTAAAAATTCATTAGTACATAACCGTTTATCGGCGGTGCGCCAGCGGCCTCACACAGCGATCCCCCAGGCTTTGCACGCCCTGCACCAGCACCACCAGCACGATGACCGTGACCACCATGATCTGATTGTTGAAACGCTGATAACCATAACGAATCGCCAGGTCGCCCAGGCCGCCGCCACCGATCGCGCCAGCCATGGAGGAAAAGCCGATCAGCATCACCAGCGTCAGCGTGACCCCGGCCACCAGCGCGGGCAAGGCTTCCGGCAGCAGCACCTTGAGGATCACATGGCGCACGTCACCGCCCATGGCGACGATGGCTTCTATGCGCCCCTTGTCCACTTCATCCAGGGCGGTCTCGACAATGCGCGCAAAAAAAGGAAAAGCGCCAATCGTGATCGGCACCACGGCCGCCGTACTGCCCAATGTGGTGCCGACGATCAGGCGCGTCAGCGGGATCAACGCGATCAGCATCACCACAAACGGCAATGACCGCCCCAGGTTGATCACGGCGCCCAACGCCCGGTTGAGCCGTGGCAAAGGCAGCAAACCGCCGCGTCGGCTGATAAACAGCACCACGCCCAGCGGCAAGCCGATCAACAGCGTGAACAGGCCCGCCAGCAGCACCATGTACAGGGTTTCGCCGGTGGCGTTGAGCAGCAGTTGAACAATCTCGTTCCAGTCGGTTTTCATACGGCCCTCACCACGGGCAGGGTTGGCGCCAACGAACGGCCCAGGCGCGATGTCGGGTCGGCTTGCAACTGCAGCAGCGTGCCGCTTTCCACCACGCGGCCATCGGCCAGCGACACTGCGCTGTCACAGATGGCCTTGACCACGTCGAGTTCATGGGTGATCAACACGATGGTCACGCCCAACTGCCGATTGATGTCGCGCAACAACTCAAGAATCGACGCGGTGGTGTGCGGGTCCAGCGCGCTGGTGGCCTCATCCGATAACAAATAGGCTGGACGCGCCGCCAATGCCCGGGCAATGCCCACACGTTGTTTCTGCCCACCGGAAAGCTGCGAAGGAAACGCCCCAGCCTTGTCACTCAAACCCACCAACGCCAGCAACTCGGCCACCCGCGCCGCGCGCTCGACCTTGGGCACCTGGGCGATTTCCAGCGGCACCGCGACGTTGCCCGCCATCGTGCGTGAATGCAGCAGGTTGAAGCCCTGGAAGATCATGCCGATGCGCTGGCGTTGCTCGCGCAGTTGCTTGTCGCTCAGTTGGGTCAGGTCCTGGCCATCCAAAAGGATGCGCCCGCAGGTGGGCCGCTCCAGCAGGTTAAGGCAGCGCAACAAGGTACTTTTACCCGCCCCGCTGCGGCCGACGATGCCAAAAATCGACCCGTCGTTTATCTGCAACGACACGTTATCCAGCGCCGCCGGCTGGCCGTCGGCGTAGGTTTTGCTGACGCCCTCGACGACGATCATTTGGCCGCCACCGGGATCACGGAGCCCGCGTATTTTTCGCTGATAAACGTGGCTACCTCCGGCGAGCGCAGGTCCTTGGCGAGCTGCTTGATGCGCGGGTCATCGACCAGTTTTGGTGTGGTCACCAGGATATTCGCGTACGGGTTGCCCTCGGCTTTCTCCAGGCCCAAGGCGTCTTTGGCCGGCACCAACCCGGCTTCCAGAGCGAAGTTGCCATTGATCACCGCCAGGTCCACATCGTCCAGCGCACGCGGAATTTGCGGCGATTCAATCTCCAGAATCTTCAAGTGCTTGGGGTTCTCGGCGATGTCCTTGGGCGTGGCCTGCTCCTTGGACGCGTCATTGAAGCCCGGCTTGAGCGTGATCAGGCCGTTCGCTTGCAACAGGTACAAGGCGCGGCTGAGGTTGGTGACGTTATTCGGCACCGCCACCGTGCCTTTGTCCGGCACCTGAGCGAAGTTTGTGTGGCGATGCGAATAGATGCCCAACGGCTCGATATGCACGGTGGCGGCCACGGCAAACTTCTGGCCGAGGGCCTGTTCCTGGGCGTTAAGGAATGGCAGGTGCTGGAAGTAATTGGCGTCGACATCACCGTGCGCCAGCAGCTCGTTGGAGTTCACGCCGCTGGGGATCTCGATGATTTTCAGGTTCAGGCTCGGGTCGAGCTTCTGCACATACTCGAGGATCTGCGCATGGGGAATCGGGTCGGCGGCGACACGCAGCGCATCGGCGGCCGACACACTCAATGAGGCCAGCAATGCCGCCAACGTCAGTGCGGTTTTCTTCAACATGGTGATCTCCTGATCAGGCGGACAGTGCGTGGGGAAGTGTGGCGTCGGCGTAAAAACGTTGGGCGACATCCGGGTGCGAGCGCAGGCGGCCCTTGAGGTAGTTCCAGCCGACATCGCGCAGCAACGGGTTGCGCGGGTCACTGGTGGGGCCGTGGGCATCGCGCAGCAGTTCGGGGGCCAGGTCATACACCGGCACCACCGCATCCAGCTGCGCGCCGAGGAAGAACGCCAGGGACAGGCGCTCGCTACCCAGCGGCGGCGACACCACGCGGTGTACGGTGGCGCGCAAGTAACCGTTGCTGGCCAGCTCAAGCAGTTCGCCGATATTCACCACCAAGGTTGCGGGGCGTGGCGACGCATCAATCCAACGGCCCTCCTCCACTTCCACCTGCAACCCGGCCTGCTCGTCCTGCAGCAGGAAGCTCAAAAAGCCGGAGTCCTTGTGTGCGCCCACGCCCTGGCGGCTTTGTTGCGCGTGGCGGCCGGGGTAGCGAATCAGCTTGATGTGCTCGTTGGGTTGGTCGCCGTACAGTGCGTCAAAAGCGTGCTCAGGCAGCGACAGCGCCTGGGCGAAGGCGCGTAGCAAGCGCAACGACATGTGCGTCATTGCCTGCTGCCAGGCCAGCACCAAGGGTTTGAGTTCGGGTAAGGCCACAGGCCATTGGTTGGGGCCTTGCAGACGGGCCCACGCGGCCGGGTGCTCAGCCTCACTCAACGGCTCGCGTTCGGCGCCGACGTCAAACTGTTCGCGCAGGTCTGGCTGGCCGCGAGTGATCTCCGACGCGGCGCGATTGTAGCCGCGAAAGTGCGCGGAGTTGAGCATGCCGACCGCCAGTTTGTCGGCCTCGGGCAAGGCAAAAAATGCGCGCGCCTGCTGCTGCACCTGAGCCAGCAGCGCCGGGTCGATGCCGTGACCGGTCAGGTAGAAAAAACCGACCTGCCGTGCAGCAGAGCGCAATGCATCGAGAAAGTCGCCGCGTTGCTCAGGCGTGCCGTCAAGGTGCGACAGATCCAGCAGCGGCAAGGTGGTGATTGATTGCAGCATCGGCGGCTCACTCCATAAGCGTCTTGGGTTGGAGCAACCAAGCTAAACGATCTTAAAAAACCTTAATAAATACCTTTTTAGCATTAGCTTAGGCGTGCGGGTGAACGACGCCGGACGCTAGCCTGTCGGTTTTTTTGCCTCGCTGTGTATCTCGTTATCGCCAGATACACTGCAATACAAAGGGCACAAGGCAAAGCCTGCGGCGATGGCTAGACTGCGGCCCATGAGCATTTAACGAGGAACGCAGCATGGACCATGTCGACCATATCCTGATCGTCGATGACGACCGCGAGATCCGCGAACTGGTGGGCAATTACCTGAAGAAAAACGGCATGCGCACCACGGTGGTCGCCGATGGCCGTCAGATGCGCAGCTTCCTCGACACCACCCCGGTTGACCTGATCGTGCTGGACATCATGATGCCCGGCGACGACGGTTTGCAGCTGTGCCGCGAGCTGCGGGTGGGCAAGCACAAAGCCACGCCGGTGCTGATGCTCACCGCGCGCAACGATGAAACCGACCGCATCATCGGGCTGGAAATGGGCGCCGACGATTACCTGGTCAAACCCTTCTCCGCCCGCGAACTGCTGGCACGGATCAACGCCGTGTTGCGCCGCACGCGCATGCTGCCGCCGAACCTGGTGGTGAGTGAAACCGGGCGGCTGATCCGCTTCGGGCGCTGGCGCCTGGACACCACCGCCCGCCACCTGCTCGACGAAGACGACACGCTGGTGGCCTTGAGCGGCGCCGAATACCGCCTGCTGCGGGTGTTCCTCGATCACCCGCAGCGCGTGCTCAACCGCGACCAACTGCTCAACCTGACCCAGGGTCGTGACGCGGATCTGTTCGACCGCTCCATCGACCTGCTGGTCAGCCGCCTGCGCCAACGCCTGTTGGATGACGCACGTGAACCGGCGTATATCAAGACCGTGCGCAGCGAGGGTTACGTATTTTCCCTGGCGGTGGAAATCCTTGGAGCCACGCAATGAAATGGCGGTTGGGTTGGCCGCGCACGCTGGCGTCGCAGTTGTCACTGATCTTCCTGATCAGCCTGGTGTGCGCCCATGGCTTGTCGTTCAGCGCGCAATTCTACGAGCGCTATATCAGCGCGCGCACCGCGATGCTCGGCAACCTGGAGAACGATGTGTCGACCTCGGTGGCAATTCTCGACCGCCTGCCCGCCAACGAGCGCGCCAGTTGGCTGCCGCGTATCGACCGCCAGAACTACCATTACCTGCTCAATGCCGGCGAGACCGGTGAGCCGATGAGCAGTGACGACGTGCCGATGGCCGCCACCTCGATTGCGGATGCGCTGGGCGAGCAGTACGCGTTGACCTTTCGCACCATTCCGGGCCTGCAGAAGCACTTCCAGGCGCACCTGACCCTGGCTGACGGCAACCCGATCACCCTGGATGTGCGCCCGGCGGCCCTGCCCGTGGCGTATTGGTTGCCGGTGGTGCTGATCCTGCAATTGGCGCTGTTGCTCGGCTGCACCTGGCTGGCGGTGCGCCTGGCGATTCGCCCGCTGACGCGCCTGGCCCGCGCGGTAGAAACCCTCGACCCCAACGCCCATCCGACGCCGCTGGACGAACACGGCCCGACTGAAGTGGCGCATGCGGCGGCGGCGTTCAACCAGATGCAACAACGCATCGCTGAATACCTCAAGGAACGCATGCAGATCCTCGCGGCCATTTCCCACGACCTGCAAACGCCGATTACCCGCATGAAACTGC
Source organism: Pseudomonas sp. R9.37 (assembly GCF_963878885.1). Taxonomy (NCBI): domain Bacteria; kingdom Pseudomonadati; phylum Pseudomonadota; class Gammaproteobacteria; order Pseudomonadales; family Pseudomonadaceae; genus Pseudomonas; species Pseudomonas sp. R9.37. The sequence continues at coordinate 99,805 of NZ_CAWNZA010000007.1, forward strand.
GCGCCGAGTTCATGGAAGACTGCGCCGAGCGCGACAAACTCTGGAGTGACCTGGGGGAAATGGAACACCTGGTGCGTGAAGGCGTGGCCTACGCGCGCAGCGTGCACGGCGCTACCGAAGCCAGCCATCGCATCAACCTCGACGCGTTTCTGGACAGCCTGGTGTTTGATTATCAGGACATGCACAAGCAGGTCAGCATCACCGGTAAAAGTGCGCTGGTGCTCGACACCCGCCCTCACGCCTTGCGGCGGGTGTTGGTGAACCTGCTGGACAACGCGCTGAAATTCGCCGGCAGCGCAGAACTGGCGGTCGGCTCGACGCCAAATGGGCAGCTGTCGATCAGCGTATTGGACCGCGGACCCGGGATTGCCGAGGACGAACTGGTGCGCGTCATGCAGCCGTTTTATCGGGTAGAAAGCTCACGCAATCGCGGCACCGGCGGCACCGGGCTGGGCCTGGCGATTGCGCAGCAACTGGCGGTGGCGATCGGTGGCTCACTGACCTTGAGCAATCGCGCGGGCGGTGGGCTGTGCGCGCAGATTCGGCTGAGCTTGTAGCTCGCCTTTTAATGCACGTTGCTAATAAATAAATCGAATGATAATTCCATATTTTAATACTTAGGTTAGAACCAACAGGCATTTTACAGACCCGGCGCCTGCCCTTACTTTTGAGCCGAGTGACCGACCCCACGCCCGGAGGAGGTGTTGATCCCGTACCTGACAAGGACTGACCATGAGCATTGAATTCATCGGCTATATCGGCGGCCATCACGCCTCTGAGATCCACCCGCGCAGCGGCCCGACCCTGCAACCGGACTACGTCGAAACCGTGGCCCGCGCCCACGAAGAGGCAGGCTTCGACCGCGCCCTGGTGGCCTTCCATTCCAGCAGCCCGGACAGCACCTTGATCGCCGCGCATGCCGCCAGCGTGACCCAAAAGCTGCAGTTTCTAATCGCCCACCGCCCAGGCTTTGCCCAGCCGACGCTGGCTGCGCGCCAGTTCAGCACCCTGGATGTTTTCAACGGCGGGCGCACCGCCGTGCACATCATCACCGGTGGCGATGACCGCGAACTGCGCGCCGATGGCAGCCACATCGGCAAGGACGAACGCTACGCGCGCACCGACGAGTACCTCAGCGTGGTGCGCCAGGAATGGACCAGCGAGCAGCCCTTCGATTTCGCGGGTACGTACTACCAGGTGGAAGGCGCGCACTCGACGGTGAAGTCACCGCAGCAGCCGCACATTCCGCTGTATTTCGGTGGCTCCTCCGCGGCAGCGATTGCGGTGGCGGGCAAACATGCCGACGTGTATGCGCTGTGGGGTGAAACCTATGAGCAAGTGCGAGAAGTGGTGACTCAGGTGCGTGCCGAAGCGGCCAAGCATGGGCGCACGATCCGCTTCAGTTTGTCGTTGCGCCCGATCCTCGCCGAGACCGAGGAACTGGCGTGGGCGCGCGCCGAGACGATCTTGCAACAGGCCACGGCGCTGGCTGAGAAGAACGGATTCGTGCGACGGGAACCGCCGAACGAAGGCTCACGCCGGTTGCTGGCAGCCGCGGCGCAAGGCTCGCGGCTGGATAAGCGGTTGTGGACCGCAGTTGCCGGGCTGCTCGGCGCCCAAGGCAACTCCACCTCACTGGTGGGCACCGCCGAACAAGTCGCTGAAGCCCTGTTGGATTACTACGATTTGGGGATTACCACCTTCCTGATTCGCGGCTTCGATCCGCTCAATGATGCAATTGATTACGGCAAGCGCTTGATCCCACTCACCCGCCAATTGGTCGCAGAGCGCGAGCAGGCCCGGCAGGTTGCGTAAGTGGGACCTGGCTTGCCTGCGATGGCATCGATTGGGTGTTACTGATACACCGAGGTGCCTGCATCGCAGGCAAGCCAGCGCCCACAGAAAAGCCAAGCAGTGCGGTGCTGGCAACTGAACTCGGTCAACTTGTGGGAGCGGGCTTGCTCGCGAAAGCGGTGGGTCAGCCAACTCATGTGTAGCTCGCACACCGCCTTCGCGAGCAAGCCCGCTCCCACATTTGGAGCTCAGTGCATCAGAAAAAGATGTGTTGCTGTGCTGTTGCCCTGCTTTGCTTCTACCACTCAGGTCGGCTACCAGGCCGCCGTGCTCTGCTGTTGATCTTGATCTGACAGGCCCCGTCAACCACGCTGGCCGAACGCAGGCTCACGCCGGTTGCTGGCAGCCGCGGCGCAAGGCTCGCGGCTGGATAAGCGGTTGTGGACCGCAGTTGCCGGACTGCTCGGCGCCCAAGGCAACTCCACCTCACTGGTGGGCACCGCCGAACAAGTCGCTGAAGCCCTGTTGGATTACTACGATTTGGGGATTACCACCTTCCTGATTCGCGGCTTCGATCCGCTCAATGATGCAATTGATTACGGCAAGCGCTTGATCCCACTCACCCGCCAATTGGTCGCAGAGCGCGAGCAGGCCCGGCAGGTCGCGTAAGTTGGAGCTGGCTTGCCTGCGATGGCATCGATTGGGTGTTACTGATACACCGAGGTGCCTGCATCGCAGGCAAGCCAGCTCCCACAGAAAAGCCAAGCAGTGCGGTGCTGGCAGCTGAACTCGGTCAACTTGTGGGAGCGGGCTTGCTCGCGAAGGGGGTGGGTCAGTCAACTCATGTGTAGCTGGCACACCGCCTTCGCGAGCAAGCCCGCTCCCACATTTGGATCTCGGTGCATCAGATAGAAGTGTGTCGTTCTGCTTCTGCCCTGCTCTTGCTTCTACCACTCAGGTCGGCTACCAGGCCGCCGTGCTCTGCTTTTGATCTTGATCTGACAGGCCCCGTCAACCACGCTGGCCGAACGCAGGCTCACGCCGGTTGCTGGCAGCCGCGGCGCAAGGCTCGCGGCTGGATAAGCGGTTGTGGACCGCAGTTGCCGGACTGCTCGGCGCCCAAGGCAACTCCACCTCACTGGTGGGCACCGCCGAACAAGTCGCTGAAGCCCTGTTGGATTACTACGATTTGGGGATTACCACCTTCCTGATTCGCGGCTTCGATCCGCTCAATGATGCAATTGATTACGGCAAGCGCTTGATCCCACTCACCCGCCAATTGGTCGCAGAGCGCGAGCAGGCCCGGCAGGTCGCGTAAGTTGGACCTGGCTTGCCTGCGATGGCATCGATTGGGTGTTACTGATACACCGAGGTGCCTGCATCGCAGGCAAGCCAGCTCCCACAGAAAAGCCAAGCAGTGCGGTGCGGGCGGCTGAACTCGGTCAACTTGTGGGAGCGGGCTTGCTCGCGAAGGGAGTGGGTCACTCAGCACATGTGTAGCTGACACACCGCCTTCGCGAGCAAGCCCGCTCCCACATTTGGAGCTCAGTGCATCAGAAAAAGATGTGTTGCTGTGCTGTTGATCCGCTTTTGCTTCAACCACTCAGGTCGGCTACCAGGCCGCCGTGCTCTGCTTTTGATCTTGATCTGACAGGCCCCGTCAACCACGCTGGCCGAACGCAGGCTTGAATCCGTGGGTAACCCGGCAGGACGCCGGGTTAGCCGTGTTGGGCCATGGATGGCC